>NZ_JBOCEG010000003.1:0-264163 GCF_050586465.1 Rhodovulum sp. YNF3179
CGTGTTGGGTTTTGTGTGGGGTGGGTGGGGGTGTGGGGAGTGGTTGCTTTCTGGGGTGGGGGGGGGTGGGTTTGTTTGTTTCTCCTGCTTTCTGTCTTTTTCCCTCCCCTGGCACCCGTACCGTGCGGTGGGGGGCCCCCCCCGGTACAGCCGTGCCAGTCTGCTATCAGTTCTTGGACTTGTCGACCATCTTGCCGGCCGAGATCCACGGCATCATGCCGCGCAGCTTCTCGCCGACCGCCTCGATCTGGTGGGCGTCGTTGATGCGGCGCGTGGCCTTGAAGGACGGCTGGCCGACGGCGCATTCCTGCATCCAGTCGCGCACGAAGCGCCCGGTCTGGATGTCGGTCAGGATCGCCTTCATCCGCGCCTTGGTCTCGTCATAGGGCAGGACACGCGGACCCGACACGTACTCGCCGAACTCGGCGGTGTTCGAGATCGAGTAGTTCATGTTCGCGATGCCGCCCTCGTAGATCAGGTCGACGATCAGCTTCACCTCGTGCAGGCACTCGAAATAGGCCATTTCCGGCTCGTAGCCGGCTTCGACCAGGGTCTCGAAGCCCATGCGGATCAGCTCGACCAGCCCGCCGCAGAGCACGGCCTGTTCGCCGAAGAGATCGGTTTCGCATTCCTGCTGGAAGGTGGTCTCGATGATGCCGGAACGCCCGCCGCCAATGGCCGAGCAGTAGGAGAGCGCCAGGTCCAGCGCCTTGCCGCTGGCGTCGGTGTCGACGGCCACCAGGCAGGGCACGCCGCCGCCCTTGACGAACTCGCCGCGCACGGTGTGGCCGGGGCCCTTCGGCGCCATCATGATCACGTCGACGCCGGGTTTCGGCTCGATCAGGTTGAAATGCACGTTGAGCCCGTGGGCGAAGGCGATCGCCGCGCCCTCGCGGATGTTGTCGTGGACGTATTTCCTGTAGGTCTCGGCCTGCAGCTCGTCGGGCATGGTGAACATCATCAGGTCGCACCAGGCCGCGGCTTCGGCGATGCCCATGACCTGAAGGCCCTCGCCCTCGGCCTTGGCGGCACTGGCCGAGCCTTCGCGCAGCGCCACGACGACGTTCTTGGCGCCGGAATCGCGCAGGTTCAGCGCGTGGGCGTGGCCCTGGCTGCCATAGCCCAGGATCGCCACCTTCTTGTCCTTGATCAGATTGATGTCGCAGTCGCGGTCGTAATACACACGCATGGTTCTGTCCCCTCTTTCGGTCGTGTCGGGCGCCAGCATAGCGACCTGGCATCGATTTCCGGCTCATGTATTGCCTTTCTGTCATGAATGCGCGAAAAATCATTCGCAATAATCCAGATTTGCGAACGAGTCATGCACAGCCTTGATGATACCGACCGCCGGCTCCTGCGCCAGCTGCAGGCGGACCCGACGCTGTCCACGGCCGATCTGGCCGACCGGGCGGGGATCACCGCGCCCACGTGCTGGCGGCGGCTGGAGAAGCTCGAGCGTGCCGGCGTGATCGAGGGCATGGAGGCCGCGATCGACTGGCGCGCGCTCGGCTACGCGGTGGAGGTCAGCCTGCGTGTCACCCTCGACAAGACCGAACGCGCGGCCTTCGACGATTTCCTCGCCGCCGCCCGCGAGGTGGCGGAGGTCAACGAGATCCAGACCTTCCTGGGCCGGGTGGACGTGCGGCTGAACGTGCTCGCCCGTGACATGGCGCATTACCAGGAAATCTATCGCAGCCGCATCCTGACGCTGCCGCATATCGCCGATATCGAGGCCTTGATGCTGGTGGCGACCGTGCAGAACCGCGAGGCTCTGCCGCTGTGACCGATCTCGACGAGACCGACCGCCAGATCCTGCGCGCGCTTGCGCGCGACGCGCGGGCCAGCGCCGGAAAGCTCGGCCGCCAGCTGGGGCTTTCGCAGCCGGCCACCTGGCGGCGCATCCGCAGGCTCGAGGAGGCCGGGATCCTGGCAGGCCGCCGGCTGCGGCTGAACCACGCGGCGCTGGGCTTCGGCGTCACGGTGTTCCTCGGCGTGAAGCTGGCCACCAAGGGGCGCGTCAGCCTCGAGGATTTCGAGCGCGCCGTGACCGCCATCCCCGAGGTGCAGGTCGTCCAGCACGTGCTCGGGCTCTACGACTACAGGCTGCGCGTCGTCGCCCGCGATCTGCCCGACTTCGAGCGCGTCCTGCGCCGCCGGATCATGGCGCTGCCCGGCGTGGGCGAGGTCGAGGCCAACGTGCTGTTGAGCGAGGAACGCCTGTCCGGCCCGCTCGGCTGAGGAATTGGCTTTCTGCGCGGGCTGCGCTAGGGCTTTGGCAGCATTCCGAAGGAGACATGCCATGAACGCCCTCAATCCCGATATCGATCCCGACGGCCTGTTGGAGTTCTCGGTCGTGTTCACCGACCGCTCGCTGAACCACATGAGCGCGGCCTTCCAGCAGGTGATGCGCGATATCGACGCCACCCTGCGCGAGGTCTACAAGGCCGATGCCGTCGCGGTCATTCCCGGCGGCGGCACCTACGCGATGGAGGCCGTCGCGCGCCAGCTCGCCACCGATGCCCGGGCGATGGTGATCCGGAACGGCTGGTTCTCCTACCGCTGGACGCAGATTTTCGAGGCCGGCACGATCCCGGCTGAAGAGACCGTGATGAAGGCGCGGCGCGCGGGCAACGCGACCGACGCGCCCTTTGCCCCCGCGCCGATCGACGAGGTGGTCGCCCGGATCCGCGCCGATCGCCCGGATATCGTCTTCGCGCCCCATGTCGAGACCTCGGCCGGGCTGATCCTGCCGGACGCCTACCTGAAAGCCGTGGCGGACGCCGTCCACGAGGTCGGCGGGCTCTTCGTCCTCGACTGCATCGCCTCGGGCTGCGCCTGGGTCGACATGAAGGCGACCGGCGTGGACGTTCTGATCTCTGCGCCGCAGAAGGGCTGGTCGGCACAGCCCTCGGCCGGCCTCGTGATGCTGTCCGACGCCGCGCGGGCACGGGTCGCGGCGACGCGGTCGACCAGCTTCGCCATCGATCTCGGCAAGTGGCTCTCGATCATGGACGCCTATCTCGGCGGCGGGCATGCCTATCACGCGACCATGCCCACCGATGCGCTGCGCGCCTTCCGCGACACGATGCAGGAAATGCGGGATTACGGCTTCGACAGGCTCTGCGAGGCCCAGTGGGAACAGGGCCGCCGTGTCCGCGCCGCGCTGGCCGCGCGCGGGTTCCGGTCCGTCGCGGCCGAGGGCTTCGAGGCCCCGGGCGTCGTGGTCTGCTACACGGGCGATGCCGAGATCCACACCGGCCGCGCCTTCGCCGCCGAAGGCGTCCAGATCGCCGCGGGCGTGCCGCTGCAATGCGACGAGGGCCCGGACTACAAGAGCTTCCGCCTGGGCCTCTTCGGGCTGGACAAGCTTTACGACGTCGAGGCCAGCGTCGCCCGCCTGGAGGCGGCACTCGACAAGGTCACCGCCGGGGCCTGACGGCCCCGCATCCCCGGTCAGGGGGCCGGCGCGCCGTCCGCCGTCCGCGCCGGACGCGCGCCGAGCCCAGCCTGCATCAGGGTCCGCCGCACCGGGCGCACGTCATGCAGCAGCCGCATCGCCCGGTCGCGGAGCGCCGCCAGCGCCGGTGCGCCGGCCATCGAGGCGCGGTTCAGCGCGTCGATCCCGGTCACGCGGAGCCGGATATCGGCCCAGCGGCGACGATGGTAGGCGCGCAGCATCTCCGCGTCGCCCAGCCCCTCGGGGCGGGCGCGGGCCAGCTCCAGCAGGCAGCCCATGTCGGCCAGGCTCATGTTGAGACCCTGCGCGCCGATGGGCGGCACCACGTGGGCGGCCTCGGCGATCAGGGCGACCCGTTCGCCGTCGAGCCGATCCGCGATCTGGCTGATGATGGGCCAGACGGTGATCTGGCTGGCCAGCGACAGCGGCCCGAAGTGGTAGCAGGACCGCGCCGACATCTCGGCCTCGAGCGCGGCCCGATCCATCTGTGCCAGGTCCAGCGCGCGGGGGCCTTCCTCCATCCAGACAACGGCCGAATGGGGCCGGCCGTCCAGATCGGGCAGCGGCACCAGCGTGAACGGCCCGCCCGAAAGATGGATCTCGGTCGAGACGTTCTGGTGCGGAATCGGATGGGTGACGGTGAAGGCCAGCGCCTTCTGCCCGTAGCGCATGGTCTGCACGCCGATCCCGGCGGCCTCGCGCACCGGCGAGTTGCGCCCGTCGGCGGCCACGACCAGCCGCGCGCGGCAGCGCGTCCCGTCCGAAAGCCGCGCGATCGCCTCGGTCTCGCGGGTGAAAAGCCGCGCGGTGGCCACGCCGGGGCGGAACGCGACGTTGGGCAACTCGGCGATGCGCGCCACCATCTCGCGGCGCAGGAGCCAGTTCGGAAGATTCCAGCCGAAAGGCAGGTCGGAAATATCGGCGGCATCGAAATCGCGCACGGACCGGGCCTCGGGCGGATCGCCGCCGGCCTCGACGATGCGCATCACCTGCAGGTCGGCGGCATGGGGGGCGAGCCGGTCCCAGAGCCCGGCCGCCTCCAGCACCGCGCGCGAGGGCTGCAGGAAGGCGGTGGAGCGCAGGTCGGCGCCGTCGGCCGCGGCCTCGGTCACGGGCGGGGCCGGATCGACACAGAGAACCGAGAACCCCGCCGAGCCGAAGGCGCAGGCCGCCGTCAGCCCGGCGACGCCGCCGCCGGATACGAGGATGTCGTGATGGGTCGTGCTGCCGTCTGCCATGGGTCCGCCTCCTCGGGCCGGAGAGTAGTCCGCGCAGCCGGCGGGGCAAAGCGGCAATCCGTCATCCCTTGGTGATCAGGAACAGGATCAGGAAGCAGACCGGGACCAGCGCGAGCGCGGGCAGGATGATCGCGGGATAGCCGAAGGCCATGATCGCCATGATCCAGATCGCCACCAGCGAAAACAGCGCGTAATAGATGTTGTCGGCATCGCCATACATCACGTCGCGCAGCATCCAGCCGAAAACGGGCACGAGAAAGAGCAGCCGCTGCCAGCGGGGAAGTCGGGGCGTCGAGGTCATGAAGTCATCCTGGTTGGGTGGTAAGGCGTTCAGGACGAAAGATATTCCGCCGCTGCGCCCTGTTCAGAGGGCTGCGGCAACCTACCGCGTCAGCCGGGCCAGGAACGCGGCGAGGTCATCGGTGTGATGGTGAATGTGCTGCGCCGGGGCCGGGGCGTCGGCCACGTGGACGGTGCGCATGCCCATCTGGTGCGGCGCCTCGAGGTTGCGCGGATCGTCCTCGAACATGGCGGCGGCGCCGGCCTCGACACCGTCGAGCGCGAAGACCGTCTCGAAGGCCGCGCGCGCGGGTTTGGGCCGGTAACCGGCATGTTCCACCCCGTAGAGCGCGTCGAAAGCGTCTTCCAGCCCGCGGGCCGCGAGAACCCGGCGCGCATAGGGCTCCGAGCCGTTGGTATAGACGATGCGCCGGCCCGGCAGCGCGGTGATGCCGGCGCGCAGCGCCGGGTCGGGTTCCAGGTGGTCGAGCGAGATGTCGTGCACCTCGTCGAGATAGGGGCCCGGATCGACGCCATGGACCGCCATCAGCCCGGCCAGCGTCGTGCCGTACTCGGCCCAGTAGACCCGGCGCAGCCGGTCGGCCTCGGCGCGGTCGGCGCCGGTGGCGCGCATCACGAAATCGGTCATCCGGATCTCGATCTGGTCGAAGAGCCGCGCGGCGGGCGGGTAGAGCGTGTTGTCCAGGTCGAAGACCCAGTGCCGGACATGGGTGAAGTGATGGGCTACCATGGCCGTGACATTACTGCGCGCCCCCGGCCGCGGCAACGCCCGGGCTATTGATTGCCGCGCGGCTCCGGGGATAGGCTTCGGCGGATCCTTGAGGAGACCCCGATGAGCGACGTGAAACCGGCGCAGAAAGACGCCTATGACCTGATCCTGGAGGCGATCGATGTCGGCGTCTTCAAACCGGGAGACCGGCTGGTGGAATCGGAACTCGCCGAACGCTTCGGCGTCTCGCGCACCCCGATCCGCGAGGCCCTGCAGCGGCTCGAGACCCAGTCGATGCTGACCCGCGTCGGCCGTTCGCTGATCGTCTCGTCGCTCGATCACAACCAGCTGGCCGAGCTCTATACCGTCCGCAACGAGCTCGAGGGGCTGGCCGCGCGGCTCGCCGCGCAGCACGCCGCCGAGGAAGAGATCCGCGTTCTCTACGACATGGTCGAGGATGACCGCCAGCTGGTGGACGAGCCGAAGGCGCTCAGCCGGGCGAACCGGCGCTTCCACAAGCAGATCCACCTGGCCAGCCACAACCGCTACCTGGTGCAGCAGCTCGATCTCGTGCATCGCTTCATGGCGCTCCTGGCGACGACCTCGCTGGCGGTGGAGGGCCGCGGCGAGACCGCGCTCGACGAACACCTCGAGATCGTGCGCGCCATCGAGGCCCGCGACGGCGACAGGGCCTGCGACGCGCTGAAGCGCCACCTCTCCAAGGCGTTCGAGACGCGGCTGAAGCTTGACGCCGGCGAGGTGCGCAAGGCCGAGGGCGCCTAGGCGTCGGCCATCGGGTCGCCGGGGCCCGGCCTGGCATGGCCGTGATCGGTCTTGTCCCAGTAGAAGGGCCGCGCGACGATCTCGTAGACCGCTTTCCAGGCGGCGAGGGCGCCAAGCGGGAAATAGAGATGCATGCTCGGCACCCAGGGCATCAGGAAGCGATGTTTCGGGCCGGACGTCGCCGCCAGGGCGATGGCGATCCCCACCAGTTCCGACACCACGAAAAGCGCGGCCAGCGCCACCAGCGCCGCGTCGGGCAGGTGCATCAGGAAAGGCACCGTGCCGGTCAGGGCCAGCAGCCAGAAGGACCAGAGGAACGGCGCGGTCAGGAAGGCCGCCAGCGTACCGAGGAAAAGCACCTGGAACCCGGTGAAACCGCGCGGCCCGAGTTCCGACCAGAGCCGCGCCGGCCGGCGCATGTGGCTGACCCAGGTCATCGCGAAGCCCTTGAGCCAGCGCGAACGCTGGCGCACCCAGGCCCAGGGGCGGCAGTTGGCCTCCTCGTAGGTGACGCTCGGCACGAATTCGCAGCGATAGCCGTGGCGGGCCAGCCGCATGCCGAGATCGGCGTCCTCGGTGACGTTGTGCGCGTCCCAGCCGCCGATCGCCTCGAGCACGTCACGGCGGAAGAAGAGCGTCGTGCCCCCGAGCGGCACCGGCAGGCCCAGCCGCTCGAACCCCGGCAGGATCATCCGGAACCACACCGCGTACTCGATCGCGAAGCAGCGCGACAGCCAGTTCATGCGCGCGTTGTAGAAATCGAGGATGCCCTGCAGGCAGGCGACGTCGGGTTTGCTGGCATGGAACCGGGCGACCATCCGGCGGATCTGGTCGGGCTCGGGCGCATCCTCGGCGTCGTATATGCCGACGATGCTGCCCCGGCAGAAATCGAGCGCGTAGTTCAGCGCCCGGGGCTTGGTCCGCAAGCGCGAGTCCGGCACGAGGGTCACCGCCATCCACGGCGGCAGCGGCGTCGCAGCCAGGGCGGCGCGGGTGACGGCGTCATCCTCCTCGATCACCAGCCGGATCTCGAGCAGCTCCGGCGGATAGTCGAGCCGCCCGAGCCGCCGGATGATATCGGGCAGGATCCGGGCCTCGCGATGCAGCGGCACCAGGATCGAGACCCTGGGCAAACGCGCGATGGCGGGCGGGGGCGCGGCGTCGGCCGCGCCCGCAGCCGCGGCGCGGGCGCGCAGCGTGGCCAGGGCCGCCAGCGTCTTGAGCGTCATGTTCGCCAGGAGCGCGGTGACCGCGATCGCCATCAACACCCATGCGGCGGCGGCCGGGAAGGTCAGGCCGGCCAGCGCCATCGTCGCCAGCGCCGGCGCGCGGATCATCGCGCGGCTGGGGCCGGCCCAGTCCCGGCAGCTCATCTCGGCCGGGCAGCGGGTTTCCGCGCGTTGCGCGAGATCGCCGCGATGAGCGTCGGCAATGGCCTTCTGCACCTGCGAGTCGGGGGCGAAGACGAAGTGATAGGCGCCGAAATCGGCGGGCAGCGCCCGGCGCAGCGGCTCGGCCCGGTCGGGATGGGCGAGCGCCAGAACCGTGACGGAGCCGATCCGGCGCCAGGGCACGGCCCCGTGCGCGAGGCAGAGCGCCGCGGGCAGGCTGCGCGCGATCCGTGCGACGGGCGGCCGGCGGGCCAGATCGACGCTGCGCAGGCCCGAGTCGGCGGCCAGCAGGCGGTCCATCTCGGCGCGGTGGATCACGCCGCGGGCCACCAGGATGTCCGACAGCCGCGCATGCGAACGGTTGCGCTGAGTCGTGGCCTCGGCCAGCTGCTGGTGGGTGAGGTGCCCGGCTTGTACCAGCCGCATGCCAAGCCCGCGGGGGCGGTGGCGGCGCGGGCGTGATCCGGTGGCCGCGGGCCGCGGGACGGGACGGATTTGGGATGCGCGGGTCATCGGCGGCCTCCGGGTTGCAGGGTCAGCCTGCAAGCCGCCGGTAAAAAAGTGGTTAAGCGGGGATTTACCCTGCCGCGCGGGTCAGCCGCGGGCCTCGATCGAGGCGACGAAACGCTCGAAGAGATAATAGCTGTCCTGCGGTCCGGGGCTCGCCTCGGGGTGATACTGCACGCTGAAGACCGGGCGATCCGTCATGCGGATGCCGCAGTTCGACCCGTCGAAGAGCGAGACATGGGTTTCCATGACGCCCCCGGGCAGGGTCTGGCTGTCCACGGTGAAGCCGTGGTTCATCGAGGTGATCTCGACCTTGCCGGTCTCGAGATCCTTCACGGGATGGTTGGCGCCGTGATGGCCGTGGTTCATCTTGACGGTGGTCGCGCCAAGCGCGCGGGCCAGCATCTGGTGCCCGAGGCAGATCCCGAAGACCGGGATATCGGTCTTGTCCATGATCTCGCGGATCATGGGCACGGCGTATTCGCCGGTCGCCGCCGGGTCGCCCGGCCCGTTGGACAGGAACAGCCCCTCGGGCTCCTGGGCGAGGATTTCCTCGGCCGTGGCGGTGGCCGGCATCACGGTCACGTCGCAGCCCGCGCTGGCGAGGCAGCGCAGGATGTTCCGCTTGGCGCCGTAATCGACGGCGACGACGCGCCGCCCCGGCGTCTCGCGCCGGCTGTAGCCCTCGGGCCAGGCCCAGCGCATCTCGTCCCAGCGGTAGGATTGCACGCAGCTGACGTCGCGCGCGAGGTCCAGCCCGACGAGCCCGGGGAAGCTCCGCGCCCGCGCGACCAGCGCCTCGATGTCGAAATTGCCCTGCGGGTCATGCGAGATCGCCGCGTGCGGCGCGCCCTGCTGGCGGATCGCGCGGGTCAGGCGGCGCGTGTCGACACCGCCGATCCCGATGCGGCCGTGCCGCGCCAGCCATTCGCCCAGCCGCGCCTCTGCGCGCCAGTTCGAGGGTTCGGTCGGGTCCCACTTGACCACCATCCCGGCCGCGACCGGGTCGGCGGTCTCGTCATCCTCGGCATTGGTGCCGGTATTGCCGATATGGGGAAAGGTGAAGGTCACGATCTGCCCGGCATAGGAGGGATCGGTCATGATCTCCTGGTAGCCGGTCATCGCCGTGTTGAAACAGAGCTCGGCCACGGCGTCGCCGGTGGCGCCGAATCCCCTGCCGTAGAGGATGGTTCCATCCGCGAGCGCGATGCAGGCGGTGGCGGTGTCCCGGGTCGTCATCGGCTGGGTGTCGGCAGGCATGGGCGAGTCTCGCGGCTGGATCGGGGCGAACCTATGATCGGGGGCAGGAAGCGTCAAGTAAGATACGGAAAAACAAACACTTTCATAACAATGACTTAGTATGGTCGCGGGTGGTTGTCTCCGCTGCGCGGGGCAAGTATTGTCGGAACTTCGACCACGCTCATGGGGATGAGAAAGCCGATGGAGATGAGAGACCGTATCACGGCGGCGCTGAAAGAGGCCATGAAGGCCAAGGACCAGGACCGCCTGTCGACATTGCGCCTGATCAACGCGGCGATCAAGGACCGCGACATCGCGATCCGCAGCGACGGGCGCGGCGACGGCGTCGGCGACGACGAGATCCTCGCGATCCTCGGGCGCATGGTCAAGCAACGCCAGGAGAGCGTCCGCGCCTATGAAGAGGGCGGCCGGCTGGACCTGGCCGAGCGCGAACAGCGCGAGGTCGAGGTGATCGAGGAATTCCTGCCGCGCCAGCTCTCCGAGGCGGAGGTCGACAAGGCAGTCGAGGCCGCGGTCCGCGAGGTGGGCGCCGAGTCGATCCGCGACATGGGCCGCGTCATGGGCGTGCTCAAGTCCAGGTATACCGGCCAGATGGATTTCGGCGTGGTCGGGCCCAAGGTGAAGGCCCGGCTCGGCTAGTCCCGGCCGCCGCGGCGGCCGGCCCGGTCAGGCCGGCGGCGGCGACGGGCTCGGCGGCTGCGCGGCCTGTGCCAGCAGGCGTTCGAGATCGGCGAAAAGGCCCGCGCGTTCCTCGGGGCTGAGGAAGGCGCCGAGCTCGATCTCGCGCCCGCCGCCCTTCAGCGTCAGGTATTTGGGCACCGGCCCGCCATCTTCGTGCAGGGTGGCCTTGGTCCAGTAGGGGTTCGCCGCCCATTCCCGGACATCGCCGCGCGGCTCGTGGCGGGTGACGCGGATCAGGTCATGCCCGATCTCCAGCCGCTCGTAGAGCGCGCCGTCCGCCGTGTTGCGCCGGATCGCGTGCCAGAGCGCCCAGACCGTGCCAATCAGGAAGGGCAGCATCGCCCAGAGCGCGAGCGTGCCCAGCAGCGCGATCAGCGGGATCAGCAGGAACCCGCAGGCCACCGCGATCACCCAGGCGAAGCCTTCGGGCGGCAGTGACCGGTGCGGGCGCAGCACGACCTGGTAGAACGGCGCCTCCGAAGCGGAAGGGGCCCCGGCATCTGCCGGAGCCCCCCCATGCGTCACATGCTCCAGCGGCATCAGTGGTGCGCCGGCCTGTCCCACATGTCCTGGGTGGGCAGGGTCTCGAAGGTGTGCTCCGGCGGGGGCGAGGACACGGTCCATTCCAGCGTGTCCGCCGACTCGCCCCAGTAGTTGTCCGCGGTCTCCTTGCGGCCGGCGAAGAGCGCGTAGAACACGACGCCGATGAAGAACACGAATGAGGCGAACGACAGGAACGCGCCCCAGGACGACACCGCGTTCCAGAAGGCGAAGGCCTCCGGGTAGTCGATGTAGCGGCGCGGCATGCCCTGGCGCCCCAGGAAGTGCTGCGGGAAGAAGGTCAGGTTGGCCCCCACGAAGAAGGTCCAGAAATGCACCTGGCCCGCCCATTCCGGGTACTGGCGGCCGCTCATCTTGCCGAACCAGTAGTAGATGCCGGCGAAGATGCAGAAGACCGCGCCGAGGCTCATCACGTAGTGGAAATGCGCCACCACGTAATAGGTGTCGTGGTAGGCCCGGTCGATCCCGGCCTGGGACAGCACGATGCCCGTGACGCCGCCGATGGTGAAGAGGAAAAGGAAGCCGAAGGCGAAGAGCATCGGCGTCTTGAACTCCACCGAACCGCCCCACATCGTGGCGATCCAGCTGAAGACCTTGATGCCCGTGGGCACCGCGATCACCATGGTCGCCAGCATGAAGTAGGACTGCTGCGTCAGGCTCATGCCCACGGTGTACATGTGGTGCGCCCAGACCACGAAGCCCAGCGCCCCGATCGCGATCATCGCCCAGACCATCGGCAGGTAGCCGAAGATCGGCTTGCGCGAGAAGGTGGCGATGACGTGGCTGATCAGGCCGAAGCCCGGCAGGATGATCATGTAGACCTCGGGATGGCCGAAGAACCACAGCAGGTGCTGGTAGAGCACCGGGTCGCCGCCGCCGGCGGGATCGAAGAAGGTGGTGCCGAAGTTACGGTCGGTCAGCAGCATGGTGATCGCGCCGGCCAGCACGGGCAGCGACAGCAGGATCAGCCAGGCGGTGACGAAGATCGACCAGGCGAAGAGCGGCGCCTTGAAGAGCGTCATGCCGGGCGCGCGCATGTTGAGGAAGGTGGTGATCATGTTGATCGCGCCCAGGATCGACGACGCGCCCGAGACGTGCACGGCGAAGATCGCGAGGTCCATCGACATCCCGGCCTCGCGCGTCGAGAGCGGCGCGTAGAGCACCCAGCCCACGCCGGTGCCGAGCTGGCCGTTGCCCCCCGGCGCCAGCAGCGACGCCACCGCCAGCGAAGAGCCCGCCACGTACATCCAGTAGGACAGGTTGTTCATGCGCGGGAAGGCCATGTCCGGCGCGCCGATCATCAGCGGCATGAAGTAGTTGCCGAAGCCGCCGAACAGCGCCGGGATCACCACGAAGAACATCATCAGGATGCCGTGGCCGGTGATCAGAACGTTCCAGAGATGCCCGTTCGGGGTGCAGTTCTCGGCCGCCGCGGCGACGAGGCTGGCGCCCTCGAGGCACATGTACTGGACGCCGGGCTCCATGAGCTCCATGCGCATGTAGACGGTGAAGGCCACCGAGATGAAGCCGAGCAGGCCGGCCGTGAAGAGATAAAGGATCCCGATATCCTTGTGGTTCGTCGACATGAACCAGCGCGTGAAGAAACCCTTCTCCCCGTGCTCGTCATGTGCATGCATGGCTGCGTCGGCCATCACGTACTCCCGTTCCTTTGGTCTGGTCCACGTCGCGGCTTTCCCGCCCGCGCGCGGTTATCAGGTCCGATTTTTAATCGCCGCGTGCTGTCAGGGCAATCGCTGATACCCGGTTTCCGTGGGAAAAATTGACACAGATCAAATATTGAATATGTCGTGCGGGGTTTTTCCCGTCCGATCGGGGGGTCTGACCCTCGAAAGGCGGGGGCGGTCAGCGGCGCGCGGGGCCGAAAACCTCGTCGAAGGTGCGCTTCAGCGCCACGTCCACATCCGTCAGCGTCACCGGCAGGCCCAGATCCACGAGACTCGTCACCCCGTGCTCGCGGATGCCGCAGGGAACGATTCCCTCGAAATGATCGAGGTCGGGATCGACGTTGATCGAGATGCCGTGAAAGCTGACCCAGCGCCGGACCCGGACGCCGATCGCGGCGATCTTGTCCTCGGGGGGATGGCCGGCGGGGGTCAGCGGCTTGTCGTCGCGCACCACCCAGACGCCGACGCGGCCGGCGCGCCGCTCGCCCCGGACGCTGAACTCGGCCAGGGTCGCGATGACCCAGTCCTCGAGCGCCCGGACATAGGCGCGGATGTCGCGCCCGCGCCGGTTCAGGTCGAGCATGACGTAGGCCACGCGCTGGCCGGGGCCGTGATAGGTGTATTCGCCGCCGCGCCGCGTCGGGTAGACCGGGAACCGGTCGGGATCGGTCAGGTCTTCGGCGCGGGCGCTGGTGCCGGCGGTATAGAGAGGGGGATGTTCCAGCAGCCACACGGCCTCGCCGGCCGCGCCCCGCGCGATGGCGTCGGCGCGGGCCTCCATCTCGCGCTCCGCGGCCCGGTAATCGACCGGTCTGTCCGAGATGATCCATTCCACCATGCCTGCGCCGCCCACCGATCCCTGTCGCCCGTGCCCGCCGGCGTGGCGGGCGCGCGCATTATCCGACGGGACGCGAGCCGCCACAACGCGATTCCCGGCGCCTCCGGGATGCGCGGCCGGGGTTCGGAAAAGACTGGCAAGAATCCGGAATATACCCCTTCACATCCCCGAACCGAGCCGCTAAATAGCGGCCTCACCAAGCCAGAGACTGTGCGGTCGTGGCGGAATTGGTAGACGCGCAGCGTTGAGGTCGCTGTGGGGTAACACCCGTGGAAGTTCGAATCTTCTCGACCGCACCATCTTTGCCCCGGCGCTCCCGAAAAAACGCTTTCGAATCCCCGTAGTCGCCCTTGCGCTTGGGATGCGCCGGACGTCCGCGTCTCGCGGCCCGCGTGTTTCACGTTTGCCCAAATATTGTGCGCCTCTCTGGCGGCGCTGCCCAAGAAACAGCGGGTTTCACAAGCAAAAACCATCCTAAATATCTGTTTATAAATAAAAAAACGCGCATTAAGTTTCGTGAAACTTCCGCGTTGATCTTCGGAGCGAGCATGTTACCGTTCTGACCGACGCGGGCAAAGAACCCGGCAAAGACAACAGAACGCCGCATGGGCGACCAGCAGAGGGGATAACGCGTGAGCGAAGCATCTGGTGATGGATTCGTCGTTTTCGACAAGGTGCAGAAGAGCTACGACGGCGAAACGCTGGTCGTGAAAGACCTCAATCTGAATATCGGACGGGGCGAGTTTCTGACGATGCTTGGCCCCTCGGGCTCCGGCAAGACGACCTGCCTTATGATGCTCGCCGGGTTCGAGACCGCCACCCATGGCGACATCCTTCTCGGAGGCAAGCCGATCAACAACATCCCGCCGCACAAGCGCGGGATCGGCATGGTCTTTCAGAACTACGCGCTCTTCCCGCACATGACCGTGGCCGAGAACCTGTCCTTCCCGCTCGAAGTGCGGAACATGGACAAGAGCGAGCGCGAGGCGAAGATCAAGCGCGCGCTCGACATGGTGCAGATGGGAGCCTTCGGTGGCCGGCGGCCGGCCCAGCTCTCGGGCGGGCAGATGCAGCGGGTCGCGCTGGCCCGCGCGCTCGTCTTCGAGCCCGAGCTGGTGCTGATGGACGAACCGCTCGGCGCGCTCGACAAGCAGCTGCGCGAACACATGCAGTTCGAGATCACCAACCTGGCCCACCAGCTGGGGATCACCACGGTCTACGTGACCCACGACCAGACCGAGGCGCTGACCATGTCGGACCGGGTCGCGGTGTTCGACGACGGCCGGATCCAGCAGCTCGCGCCGCCGGATCAGCTTTACGAAGAGCCGGAAAACAGTTTCGTCGCCCAGTTCATCGGCGAGAACAACACGATGGAAGGCACGGTCCAGGAGATCAACGGCGACGTCGCGCTGATCAAGCTCGATGACGGCGAGCTGATCGACGCCAAGCCGGTGAACGTGTCGAAGCCGGGCGAGCGGACACAGGTGTCCATCCGCCCCGAGCGCGTCGAGTACAACAAGGAGCGCCTCAGCCCCGACGCCCATACGCTGAAGGCCGAGGTGCTGGAGTTCATCTACATGGGCGACATCTTCCGCACCCGCCTCAAGGTGGCCGGCAAGGAGGATTTCGTCATCAAGACCCGGAACGCGCCCGACCAGCGGCGCCTGAAGCCGGGCGAGCAGATCGAGATCGGCTGGTTGCCGCAAGACTGCCGGGCGCTCGACGCCTGAGCCTGCGTGACCAGAGATGCCGGCGGCGGGGTGCCGCCGGCCAACAGCAAGGGCCCCCGGGACTTCCCGGGAACCGGGAGCTCAAGTCCAACCGGGAGCATAGGGAGTATGCAATGAAGACGACAAAGACCCTCATGGCCACCACGGCCATGACCGTGGCAGCCGGGATGGCCTTCGCCGACAATCATGGCGACATGGCCGACTCCATGACCATGGTGTCCTGGGGTGGCGCCTACCAGAACAGCCAGATCAAGGCTTACGTGGAGCCCTACCAGGAAATGCACCCCGAGCTCGAGGTCGTCACCGACGAGAGCTCCGCCGAGGCCGTCGCCAAGCTGCGCGCGATGGACGAGGCCGGGAACATCACCTGGGATATCGTCGACGTGGTCGCGGCCGACGCGATGCGCCTCTGCGACGAGGGCCTGGCGATGGAAATCGACCATGACGACGCGCTGGCGCCCGCGCCGGACGGCACCGACGCCTCCGACGACTTCGGCGACCTGATCGTCAGCGACTGCTTCATCCCGCAGATCGTCTACTCGACCACCTTCGGCTACCGCACCGACATGGTGCCGGACGGCGCCGAGGCCCCGAACGACATCTGCGACGTCTGGGACCTGGAAACCTATCCGGGCAAGCGGTCGCTCGAGAAGCGCCCGATCAACAACGTGGAATGGGCGCTCTACTGCGACGGCGTGGCCAAGGACGAGATCTACGACGTGCTCGCCACCGAAGAAGGCCAGGAGCGCGCTCTTGCCAAGCTCGACGAGATCAAGGACGACGTGGTCTGGTGGTCGGCCGGCGCCGACACGCCGCAGCTGCTGGCCGATGGCGAGGTCTTCATGGGCTCGACCTATAACGGCCGCCTCTTCTCGGTCATCGAGGAGCAGGACCAGCCCGTCGGCATGATGTGGGACATGCAGGTGTTCGACCTGGACGGTTGGATCGTTCCCGCCGGCCTGCCGGATGAGCGCCTGGCCCGCGTGATGGACTTCCTGCACTTCGCCACCGACACCCAGCGTCTGGCGGACCAGGCCAAGTACATCTCCTACGGCCCGGCGCGCGCCTCCTCGGCGCCGCTCGTCTCGACCCATGCCGAGCTCGGCATCGAGATGGCGCCGCACATGCCGACCGATCCGAATAACGCGGCCAACACGCTGCTCTACAACTACGAGTTCTGGGCGGACTATCGCGACGACATCGACGCGAAGTTCCAGGCCTGGCTCGCGCAGTGATCGTCTGAGACGACCGGAGGGGGCCGCGCGGCCCCCTCCACCCCGCATGCGTTAAAGCATTTTCACAAGAACAACCCGACGGGGGGACGATGAGCGATACGACCGAGTCCGGGCCGGTCCTGGCCGCAGACGGCAGGCCGCTGAAGCAGAGCCTCAACCGGGCGCTGCGCAGAGAGAAACTGCGCGCGCTGGCGCTGATCGCGCCACTGCTGATCTTCATCCTCGTCACCTTCATCGCGCCGATCGCGGACATGCTGTTCCGCTCGATCGAGAACCAGATCGTCTCGGATACGCTGCCGCGCACCGTGCAGACGCTCGACGACTGGGAAGACGAGAGCGAAGCGCCCGGCGAGGCGATCTTCGAGACCTTCTATTTCGACTTCGCGATCGCCGCCCAGCGCAAGGAGCACACCCGCCTCGGCACCCGTCTCAATTACGAGATGACCGGGATCTCGTCGCTCTTCCGCCGCACCGGCCGTGACGTCGAGGATATCGGCGAGGTCTATCTCGACCAGTTCGAGGATCTGAATGAGCTCTGGGAGGAGCCGCAGCCCTGGGTCGCGATGATGGGCTCGGACGCGTGGAAGGCCGACTATGCCGACTGGATCGCGGCGCGCGACGCCGCCGACGAGGCCGGCGAGGATTTCGGCCGTGACCCGCCCGCCTTCGTCGCTTCGGCCACCGCGCGCGAGGCCCTGCCGCGCACAACCGAGCTTTACACCGCCTTCGCCGAGGTCGTGCAGCCCGCACGCCGCGACAGCCTCGCGGACGACGAACCCTGGCCGGTGGTCTACACCGGGCTCTACCAGGATCTCATGGCGAATCCCGACGCGGCCGCGGCCTTCGGCGGGGATACCGCGTCGCTGCTTGCCGAAGCGGCCGCGGCCGTGCCGGACTTCGAGACGGTGAATTTCCGCGAGGCCTTCATCGAGGCCGAGTCGGACTGGGCCGATCCCGAGGTCTGGGCCACCATCAAGGTCTTCGCGCCGGAATTCACCACCGGCTATTTCCTCGCCTCCGTCGATCTCGAGAAGACGCCGGACGGGGTCGAGGTGAAGCCCGAGAACGAACAGATCTACAAGCTGCTGTTCGGGCGCACGATGTTCATGTCGCTGACCATTACCTTCAGCTGCCTGTTGCTGGGCTACCCGGTGGCCTGGCTGCTCGCCAACCTGCCGATGCGCACGGCGAACGTGCTGATGATCCTGGTGCTGCTGCCGTTCTGGACCTCGCTGCTGGTGCGAACCTCGGCCTGGAAGGTGCTGCTGCAACAACAGGGGGTGATCAACGATATCCTCGTCTGGATCGGGATCATCGGCGACGGGAACCGATTGATCATGATCAACAACCAGTTCGGCACGATCGTGGCGATGACGCATATCCTGCTGCCGTTCATGATCCTGCCGCTCTACTCGGTGATGCGGACGATTCCGCCGAGCTACCTGCGCGCGGCCAAGTCGCTGGGCGCCACCAACTGGACGGCCTTCTGGCGGGTCTACTTCCCGCAATCGGTGCCGGGCATCGGCGCGGGCGCGATCCTCGTCTTCATCGTGTCCATCGGGTACTACATCACGCCCGAGCTGGTCGGCGGCACCACCGGCGTCTTCATCTCGAACCGGATCGCCTACCACATCTCCAGCTCGCTCAACTGGGGCCTCGCGGCCGCGCTGGGCTCGATCCTGCTGATCGTGGTGCTGGTTCTCTACTGGGTCTACGACAAGATCGTGGGCATCGATAACGTGAAGCTGGGGTGATCCAATGAGCAGTCTTCCTCCATATGCCACCACGGGCCAGCGGGTCTGGTACTATTCCTTCCGCGTGATCTGCGGCGTGATCTTCTTCTTCCTGATCGCCCCGATCGTGGTGATTATCCCGCTCAGCTTCAACGCCGAGGATTTCTTCACCTTCACGCCGGAAATGCTGGCGCTGGACCCCGAGGGCTATTCGCTGAAGCATTACGAGGACTTCTTCACCAACCCGGATTGGCAGCAGGCGCTGCGGAACTCGGTCGCGATCGCCCCGGTGGCGACGCTGTTGTCGGTCAGCTTCGGCACGCTGGCCGCGATCGGGCTCAGCCAGAAGCACGTGCCCTTCCGCCGGCCGATCATGGCGATCATGATCTCGCCGATGATCGTGCCGCTGATCATCTCGGCGGCGGGGATGTACTTCTTCTACAGCCGGATCGGCCTGCAGGGAACCTATTGGGGCGTCGTGCTCTCGCATGCGGCGCTGGGCATTCCCTTCGTCATCATCACGGTGACGGCGACGCTGGTGGGGTTCGACGAAAGCCTGACGCGGGCCTCGGCCAACCTGGGCGCGAACCCCGTGCGCACCTTCTTCAAGGTCCAGATGCCGCTGATCCTGCCGGGGGTGATCTCGGGCGGGCTGTTCGCCTTCATCACCAGTTTCGACGAGGTGGTGGTGGTGCTCTTCGTCGGCTCGGCCGGGCAGAAGACGCTGCCCTGGCAGATGTTCACCGGCCTGCGCGAGCAGATCAGCCCGACGATCCTGGCGGTGGCGACGATCCTGGTGGCGATCTCCATCGCGCTGCTGACCACGGTGGAGATCCTGCGCCGCCGGTCGGAGAAGATCCGGGGGATGTCGCCGGGCTGACCCCGGTGGTCATATCGCGGCGGGCCTTCGGCCCGCCAAGCCTTCAGCGCGCGCCCCTTCGGGCGCGCGTTTTGCCTCCGGCGGGGATATTTCCGGAACGATGACGCGCGGCGCCTAGGCCAGCAGCGCCAGCCAGGCGGTCACGGAGAGGATCGAGCCCAGCGTTCCCAGCAGCACGGCGGATGCCGCGACCCGCCGCGCGCGGCCGTAGAGATCGGCGAAGATGTAGGAATTGACGCCGGGCGCCATGGCCGCCGTCACCACCGCGGCGCGAACCTTGCCGGTCTCGAGCCCGAAGACATGGGCCGACAGCCCGTAGGCGATGGCCGGGTGCAGCACGAGCGAGAGCGCCATGACCCAGGCGATCTCGCGCAGGTCGCCCTCGGGGCGATAGCGCACGAGGACGCCGCCCAGCCCGAAAAGCGCCGCCGGCAGCGCGGCGCGGATCATCAGGTCGATCGCCCCGGTCAGGGCCCCGGGAAGGGGCAGCCCCGTGAGATTCACCGCAAAGCCGAGCGCGATGCCGATCATCAGCGCGTTGCGGAACATCGCGCCGAACACGGCGCGCGCGGTCGCGAGCGCGCCGCCGCCGCGGCTGCGGGCGATCTCCATCGCGGTGATGCCGAGCGCGTAGCAGAACGGCGCGTGGACGGCGATGATGGCGTAGTTGGGCTGCAACGCCCCGGCGCCGTAGGCCCGTTCCATGATCGGCAGGCCGAGCAGCACCGTGTTGGCGAAGAGCGCCGAGAAGCCGATCGCGACTGCGTCTTCCCAGGGGCGGCCGAAGAGCAGCCGCGCGCCGAGCAGTCCCAGTGCGAAGCATGTGCCGGAGCCGGTGTAGAAGGAGATCAGCAGCGCGGGATCGAAGCTGGCCGACAGGTCGAGCGTCGAGATCGCACGGAACAGCAGGCACGGGATTGCGAAGCCCTGGGTGAACCGCATGAGCCCCGCCACCCCGGCGTCGGAAAACAGTCCGCGCCAGACGGCGGCATAACCGAAGCCGATGACGATGAAGACCGGGAGCGTGACCTCGAGAAGCGCCTGCACCTCAGTCCCCGATCTCGATCACCATGCCGTCATGGGCCGGCACGACGTGATCCGGGGTCTCGGCGGCGACGGTGGCGTAGTCGAGATCGACATGCATGTTGGTCAGAACCGCCCGGCGCGGGCGCGCGCTCTCGATCCATTCCAGCGATAGCGCCAGGTGCGCGTGGGTGGGGTGCGGCCTGCGCCGCAGCGCGTCCAGCACCCAGACGTCGAGATCCCGGACCGCCTCCCAGGCCTCGGGCGTCATGGCCGAGACGTCGGGCAGGTAGGCGAGATCGCCGATCCGGAAGCCGAGGGCCTCGATATTGCCGTGTTCGACCTCGAAGGGGGTGAGGGTGATCTCGCCGCCGCGCCCGGCGACCGTCACGGGCCCGTCCAGCGTGTGAAGATCCAGGATCGGCGGGTAGGCACTGCCCTCGGGCTGGACGAAGGCGTAGCCGAAACGGCCGAGCAGGGCGTCCTGGGTCGGACCGTCGGCCCAGACCGGCAGCCGCGCGCCGCGGTTGAAGACGATCATGCGCAGGTCGTCGAGCCCGTGCACGTGATCGGCGTGCTGGTGGGTGTAGACCACCGCGTCGAGATGCCCGACGCCCGCGCGCAGCAGTTGCTGGCGCAGGTCCGGCGAGCTGTCGATCAGCACCCGGGTCGTGCCCGCGGGACCCGGACGCTCGACCAGCATCGAGCAACGCGTGCGCTGGTTCCTGGGATCGTCGGGGTCGCAGTCGCCCCAATGCCCCCCGAGCCGCGGCACGCCGCCCGAAGACCCGCAGCCGAGGATCGTGCAGCGGATCACGCCCATCAGCCCCGCCCCCTGGCGGCCTTGGTGAAGAGCCGCTCGAAATTGGCCTGGGTGCGGGCGGCGAAATCGGCGTAGTCGAGGCCGAAGAGCTCTGCGCCCACGGCGGCCGTGTAGGCGGTGTAGGCGGGCTCGTTGCGCTTGCCGCGATAGGGCGGGGGCGCGAGATAGGGCGCGTCGGTCTCGACCAGGATGCGGTCGGGCGGCGCGTCGGCGAAGATCGCGCGCAGCGCGTCGGACTTCTTGAAGGCGGCGATACCCGACATCGAGAGGTAGAAGCCGAGATCCAGCGCGGCCTCGGCCAATGCGCGGCCCGACGAGAAGCAGTGCATCACGCAGCCATAGGCCCCGGCCCGGTGTTCTTCCGCCAGGATGCGGGCCATGTCGTCGTCGGCGTCGCGGGCGTGGATGATCAGCGGCAGGCGGGTGCGGCGGGCGGCCTCGATATGGATGCGCAGGCTTTCCTGCTGCACGGGTTTCGACTCGGCGGTGTAGTGGTAGTCGAGCCCGCTCTCGCCGATGCCGACCATCTTGGGGTGCCGGGCGATCCGTTCCAGCTCGGCGACGCTGGCCATCGGCTCGTCGGCCGCGCTCATCGGGTGGGTGCCGGCCGCGTAGAAGACGCCGTCGAAGCGTTCGGCGATGCCGCGCACCTGCGGCTCGAGCCGAAGCCTGGTGCAGATCGTCACCATGCGTGTCACCCCCTTGGCGCGGGCGCGGTCCACGACCGCGTCGAGTTCCCCCTCGAAATCGGGGAAATCCAGGTGGCAATGGCTGTCGGTGATCTCTGGCTGCTCGGTCATGCGCCCCTGCCTGTCAGGCGGCGTGCCGCGCCGCCGTTTCGTCGATGCGCAGGAACATATCGAGGATCAGCGCCGCAGGGTCAAGGTTGACCGCCTTGCCGCGGCGCGCGCGCCCGAGCGCCGCGTCGGCGAGCCCCGCCCAGCGCAGCGCGGCGGCCCGGTCAGGGGCCAGGCGGGCCAGGACGCCGGCCTCGCCGGGGGCCGCCTCGGCCGCCGGCGGCCCGCTCGCGCCGGTGCGGGCCAGCCTGTGCAGCAGGAGACCGGCCAGCCGCAGCATCAGGTCGAAGCGGGTTTCCGCCTCGCGGCCGGCGCAGCTTTCGGCGAGGGCGAGGGCGGCGGCGCGATCCATGCCGGGCGACCGGGCGAAGAGCGCGACGAGTTTCGCGTAGGTCTCCAGACCGTCGAGATTGGTCAGCCGGATCGCCTCGCCGACGGACCCGCCCGAGAGTTCGGCCAGCGCGGCCGGGTCGGCGCCGGTCTCGGCCCCGGCCGCGTCCAGCGCGGCGGCCATGTCGCCGGGGCCGAGCGTGCCCAGCCGCAATTCGCGGCAGCGCGAGCGGATCGTCGGCAGAAGCCGCGAGGGCTGGTGGCTGACCAGGAGCAGCACCGCGTTCTCCGGCGGTTCCTCCAGCAGTTTCAGAAGCGCGTTGGCGGCGTTCACGTTCATCTCGTCGGCCGCGTCGACGATCACCACCCGTCGACCGCCATCGGCCGAGGAGAGGGCGAAGAAGCTCTTGAGCCGGCGCACCTCGTCCACGGTGATCACGGTCTTAAGCCGCGGTGGCTTGGCCTTGTCGTCCCAGCCGCGGCGGAGCAGGAACAACTGCGGCTCGGCCAGTTGCGCGACACGCCGCGCGACGGGGTGATCGCCGGGCGTGTCGAGGCTGTCCGGGGCAGGGGGCGCCGCGCCGAAGAGCCCCGCCGCGCCGCCCGGCAGCGGCTGGGTCAGCAGGAAGCGCGCGATCCGCCAGGCGAGCGTCGCCTTGCCGACGCCGCGCGGGCCGGTCAGCAGCCAGGCATGGTGCAGCCGCCCGCCGGCAAACGCGTCGAGAAAGCCGCGTTCGGCGGCGGCCTGGCCATGGAGCACGCGCGTCTCGCGCGGGTGCGGCGCGCCTTCCACCGCATCGGGTTCGGGGCGGGGGGCGTCCGCGCTCATGCCAGCACCTCCAGCACGGTGCGCGCGATGTCGTCGGCGATGGCCTCCGCATCGCGGCCGGCGTCGATCACGCGGCAGCGTTCCGGGAATTCCGCGGCCAGGTCGAGGAACCCGGCGCGGAGCCGTTCCTGGAAGTCGAGCCCGAACTCCTCGAAGCGTTCCTCGCCATTGCCGCGCCCCAGCCCGCGGGTCAGCGCCGCGCGCGGATCCATGTCGAGGATGAAGGTCAGGTCGGGTTCGCGGCCGATCATCTCGGCATGAAGCACGTCGACCGTGCGACGCAGATCGCCGCGCGTCGCGCCCTGGTAGACGCGGGTGGAGTCGGCGAAGCGGTCGCTGATCACCGTGCGCCCGGTTGCCAGGGCCGGGCGGATCGTCTTTTCCAGGTGGTCGCGCCGGGCCGCGGTGAAGAGCAGGATCTCGGTCTCGGCCGACCAGCGCTCCGGATCGCCCTCGACCAGGAGCCGCCGGATTTCCTCGGCGCCGGGCGAGCCGCCGGGCTCGCGCGTCATGACATGGGGG
Source organism: Rhodovulum sp. YNF3179 (assembly GCF_050586465.1). Classification (NCBI taxonomy): domain Bacteria; kingdom Pseudomonadati; phylum Pseudomonadota; class Alphaproteobacteria; order Rhodobacterales; family Paracoccaceae; genus Rhodovulum; species Rhodovulum sp. YNF3179. The sequence goes on from NZ_JBOCEG010000003.1 coordinate 23,313, forward strand.
ATGCCCGCGGACTCCAGCCGGGTGGAGAGCCGCCGGATCTGGGTGGATTTCCCGGATCCGTCGATCCCCTCGAAGGTGATGAACCGGGCGGCGCCGTCCATCACCCGTCCGCCTGCAGCGCCTCGCCGATCATGCGGTCGAAGAGCACCTGTGCGGCGGTCCGGAGCCGGGTGGTGAACCCGCCGCGCCCGATGGACTCGGCGGCGACCAGCGGCACCTCGTAGGGCGCCAGGTCGGGCACTTCGATGATCATGCGGCCGATTTCCTGGCCCTGCTCGATCGGCGCCTCGATCGGCCCGGAATAGGCGACGCGGGCCTCCAGCGTGTCCTGCACCAGCGCCGGGACGATCACGGTCACGTCCTCGCGCGGGACCAGCGTCACCGATCGCTTTTCACCCAGCCAGACGGGGGCGCGGGTGATCTCCTCTCCGGCGTCGGCGAGGGTTTTCTCGATGAATTGGCGAAAGGCCCAGTTGATTATGCGTTCGCCCTCCTGTGCGCGGGCGGCCGCGCTGGGCAGGCCGGTGATGACGAAGACGACCCGGCGGTCGCCCTGGCGGGCCGAGGCCGCGAGACCGTAGCCGGCCTCCTCGGTGTGGCCGGTCTTCAGCCCGTCGGCGCCGATCCCGATGCCGAGCAGCGGGTTGCGGTTGTTCTTGTTGGCCGGTGCGCGCCCGTCGAAGAGGAACTCCTCCTGCGCGAAATAGCCGTAATATTCCGGGAACTCCGAGATCAGGTGCCCCGAGAGAATGGCGAGATCCTCGACGCTCATGCGATGGTTGGGATGTGGCCAGCCAGACGCGTTGGCGAAGGTCGAGTTCTCCATGCCGAGCGCCACGGCGCGATCGTTCATCAGCCGCGCGAAGGCGTCCTCGGTGCCGGCGAGCCCCTCGGCCACCACCACGCAGGCGTCGTTGCCGGAATTGACCACGATGCCGGGGATCAGATCCTTGACCGACACCCGCTCGCCCTCGGAGAGGAACATGGTCGAGCCGCCCATCGCCGCGGCCCGGGCCGAGACGCGGAACTCGGTCTCCAGCGTGACGCGCCCGTCGGCCAGCGCCTCGAAGAGCATGTTGAGCGTCATGAGCTTGGACATCGACGCCGGCGGCAGGGGCACGGTCGCGCGCTTTTCCAGCAGCACGGTGCCGGTGCCGTGATCGACCACATAGGCCGCGCGCGCCTGGGTGTCGAAGGCGGCCGCCGGACCCGAGAGGACCAGCGCGGCCAGGAGGAAGAAAAGCGTCGTCGGTCGCAACTGTCTCATAGGTTTCAGATATCCATTCGTCAGTTCGTCACGAAATAGGCATCGGCAAAGCCCTGGCCCCGCACGGTCTCGAGCAGCGCGGCACGTTCCTCGGCGTCGGCGGCAGGGCCGACGATCACCCGCCAGTAGGTCTTGCCGCTGGTTTCCTGCACCCGCACCGTGGGCAGGATTCCGTCGCGGCGCAACCCCTCGGCGGTGCGCCGGGCGTTGGCCTCGACGCTGAAGAAGCCGATCTGGACATAGGGCTTGGCCAGCGTGCTCGGCTGTGCGGGGGGCGGGGTGCGCGGATCTTCGGGCGGACGCGCCGCCGCCGCGTCGGGTGCGCCGGCGTCCGGGCGCGGCTCCGGGGCCGCGGACGCGGCGTTCACGGCCTCCAGCGCCGCCATGGCGGCCTCGCCCACCTCTTCGCGGCGCAGCGCCGTCACCTCGAGCGGCGCCGGCATGCCGGGGGCGAGCCCCAGCGCGGCGGCCGCGTCCGAGGAGACCTCGAAGCGCGCGGCGCCGGCGGCATCGTCGCGCGGGAAAAGGGCGCCGATCACGAAACTGCCGGTGCCGGCATAGCGGATGATGACCCGCTCGGGCTCGTCGACGGCCGGGTGGGCGACCCAGACGCCGCCCTTGGAGGGCGTGCCGTCCCAACTGCCGTCGGCGGTCATCTGGAAGACCTCCGGCGCCTCGACGTCGCGCGCGACGAGCCGGGTCTTGGTCTGCAGCGCAAGCGCTTCGGTCGAGCGATCCTGCCCGCCGCCGCCGCCGCCGATCGGCAGCCGCAGTTCGTCGCAGCCCGCGACGAGCCCGACGGCCCCGCAGAGAAAAAGGGCGGTCCGCATCCGTGGTCTTGCCATGCCGTGTCCCCTGTTCCGAGCCGTTCGGCCCGGCCTGCTCGCATCCTGCCGGTTCGCCGCCGGCCTTGGCGAATATCCTAGCGGCACTCGACCCGCGTGGAAAGTGGCCGCCGCCCGCCGCGGCGCCCCGCCGGCCGGTTCCCGCCACGGCCCGTGACCCCGGGGCGCGAAGCCCGCTTCCAGAATCGTGCCGGGGGCGCTATTCGGTTGCGGCCGCGGAGGAGTGGCAGAGTGGTCGAATGCACCGGTCTTGAAAACCGGCGTGGGTGAAAGCCCACCGTGGGTTCGAATCCCACCTCCTCCGCCAAATTTCTTAATAAGTATTTGTTTTTTATAGTTTTAATTGATGCGTGCAAATTTTACCTACCTTCCCGCACGCTTACCGCAAAACCGATCCCCGGCTGAAGCTCAATCGCGCTCCCGCGCGCCGTCCAGCGCATACTCAGACGCTCCGACATAGACCACCTGCGCTTTCCCGTAGCCCTTGCCCCGGCAGCCTTGGCATCGAGCGGAGCGGGCCACCTGAGCAACGGTGGTTTCTGGGTCTAGGCCTGACAGCAGGGCAGCCACGGGCAGCAGGCGGTGGTGACCACAGAGACCGCATTCCAGAGACAGGTGCAGCTTCGGGATGGCGGCAAGTGTCGTGGTCATTCGCTAACAATGGCACCGCTGACGAAAAGGGGCCAGCCTTAGCTCACTAGACTGACCCCTCTGTCCAAGAGACGGGAGTAAGATGAACGCCCTTACTCTACCACGTTGTCCGATTCCCGCGAAGCCAGGCAAGCGGCCAAGTCTCGCTAACGGATGGGTTGACGCGCGGCGTCTTGGATTTCACGCTCTCAACATGAGAGGTTTTCAGTCAGGGATTTGATATGAAGAGATTTCCGGTCATTGCTTCATTAGGAGTCGCTTCCATGTTGGCGGCTTGCGCAACAACGGACATCCAGCCGTTAACAGCAAGCTCATTTGAGATTGCCACGACAGCAGCCCCCGCATGCGGGAGAACCGGAGCGCGAGAGGTCGCAAATCAGGCCGCAGCTATAGAAGTCATCCGAAGAGGTGGTGACGAGTTCGTCTTCGTCTCAAGCCAAACCGGGAGTCGGGTCACGGGTGCGACCTATAACTACTACACTGGCTTCCAGACTTATAACAGCAACGAGCAATCGCTTGTTGTCCAGATGCTTGAGCCAGGACAGCGCGGGTACAATAACGCACTTTCCGCCAGGGCCATTTTGGGGCCAGATTGGCAAAGCATTGTTCAAGAGGGCATACCCAACACATGTGCCTGACACTTTAATCGGCTAGCACCGCTCTTGCGCTTGGGCAATTAATAATGGAGCCTGCCCGTTATCTTTGGCCTGAAAGGAAATTAATTCTCCGAAAAGCAATTGACCTATAGTATTTAGCCAAATCCGATGCCTTGGAGGTTTTTATGAACGGGCTCGACTATATAGAGAAATATATATTGAGTTCAATTGACGAGGAACCACGGGCGTGTGGACTGGAAGATGACGGGTTACTTCACGTTATCGATGGAGCAAGTAATTCATTGCTTGTTCAAATGTACGAGCATATGCGTGAGATTGAGGATAACTGGTTCGTGCAGTGGGAAGAGTCCGGCTTCGATGATGATATGATGAAGCAGCATTTCGAGCGGGCTGGTGACATCGCGCGAAAGCTGAAGACACATTGTCACCGACGCGGCATCCTAGTGCCATAATATTCATCTGTATCTATAGCTATTAGGGGCAGGACTAAGTCACCAGCGTGTGACTTCAGTCTTGGTGTTGCTGGTAAACGATGGCCCCGCGCTCGACACCATTCTTCCTCAAAAAAATCTGGTAAGCTGTCAGGCTGCAGGTCGTATAGACCGAGTCTCATCAAAAGCATCGGAGCCGTTCATTTGGATCCTCAATAACAAAGGCACAGGTGCAGAGCTGTTGATGTACGTGGTCCTGAAGCTGCGGGTAATCTTGAACTGCCAATGAACTGGTGGGTATGGACATTACTCCTGCCACTGCAGCTGCAATTTTTAGGCTGTGTCGGTTCCGCATAGCTAATCAATCCAGCATATGAAAAGGCCTCACTCAATGCGAGTATTTGATGTTTTTTTATCCGGAAGGCTACAATGCTGGCATTCCTTATTTCCACCAAAGCATTAGCAAAATAACAATGTTAAGAAAAATACTAATCATCAACATAAAAACCGCGCGAGATGCGAGGCGTCGTGCCCAAAATGCTTCCCGAAATGCAGACCTTGCCATTGCGAACGCAGATGCTGTGTCTTGCCGCCCATGCGCAATCAGCCGGTTTCGTGTTTCTTCATAAAAGTGATATTCCGGCCCCTCATAGGGACCAAAAAAGCCAATTTCCTCGCGAAGTACATTTTGACCCAGCGCCACGTTGGAATTGTCTTCCGCAAGCCAACCTGCTCCGCCCACCTCATTGTCCATTGCCGAGAACAGGGCGGATGACCGCTGATAGGCTTGCTCGGCGCGCTGCTCAGAAGTCTCTTCGCTGTCATTCTCAGTCTGCATTGCCCCTCGCGTTTCACTGGCGAGATTGACTGCCCTCGATTCGAGGTTTTTGGAGTTTCAAGCGGATAGCCGACTGTGATGCGGTAGCCTTTGCATCATAATTCACACAGTAAGTATTTCCTTCAATGCGACCATCGTGATGCGCCGTCAGTCATTGAGGCAACCATCGGTCATTCGCACCTCAGCCGGGCTAATGCACCCAGTAAGTAACGCAGCCTAACCGCACTGCCGCTCCGTTCGCCGTGTCTGTAATTCGGATGGGCCCTACCGGAGTTGGCGCCACCTCTAGCTCCGTGCATCCGACAGACGTGCCAGCCCCTCACAGCCGGGTTTTTGCACCACTTTCCCGATCATATCTTTGAGCGCACTTAAATTTCGCAAATTTCTAACGTAAGTAAAAATTCGTATACTCTTTATCTACCAAAACTTTTTTTAGACCGAAATAGGTTTCTTTTTGGCTGTGAGTCAGTTTTAGCAGATAGTTTTCATGCCTACTATTGAAAATATTGAAAGCGCACTCTTTTCTCTCTACTGACTGACTTTTATGAATATTGAAGCTTAAATAGAATCTAGAAACAGTCCCAAGATAACCAGGAAGATCCGATGATATAGAAACATGAAAAAAATCAGAATTTTTACCTTCAATAAACATGAAGTCAAAATATGATGAAAGCGAAATTTTACCATGTCTCCACCGTTGTTTAAAAGACCAACCAAGCGGAGTGATTTTGTTAAGGTTATTGCGCTTCAAATTATCATAAGAATACTCATCCAGTAAGTTCCAATAAGCATCCTGCAGATAAGTACAGTATTGATCAATCGCGTTTATTGTGCCCGAGCCGGAAATGCCATCAATAGCGCCAGCATAATATCCCCGCTTTTTTAGAGCTTTCTGTAGGCTTGCAATAGTGTTTTTCTTGCCGCGCCATTCAATTCTTGGCAACATTGGTGGCGGAAGATATCTTAGAGCTTCAAATTTTTTTTCCGCTATAAGTGCGTCGACAAGGTGTATATCGCGATATACAAGGATCCTCTGATCGATTATCTTCTCAGACTTACCTTCGGCTTTTTCAAGAATAAGCTTGTCCAGTTTCTGAGCAATTTGTAGGAAGTCCTTATATTCGCAACTGAGGAATGACGCCCAATGCAATCCAATCCCTTCATTAGACTTAACCTTCCCAACTGCATATAAATTGACCTTACGTATTGCCTGACTAGCCCTTTCAATTGAGGAACGGCTGTATTCCCAAAATGGAACCTGATATACATCGCTAAAATCTCCGGCAATCAATCTATCTATGAAAATTGACGGGAGAGCGCATGCTTTAGTCTTGAGTGCAGTAAAGAACAGGCCATTAAGGCCTCGCTGCCTGGGTATTTCAAAAAGATTAAAATAGTATATGGCATCTAAGCTCGTAAAAATATTTCCACTAAGCGACAGGCCTCCAATTTTAAATGATCGGTCTTGATATTTCCGCTTACTTAAAATCAGCGCATAGTTTTCACGTAGCTTATTAAATTGGCGCTCAAACTCATTGCTTGTTCTAATAATACTAAGAAAATCATCCGATTCCGAAAGCATGTGGACCAAAAGAGAAATTGCATTGTGTTTTTCTGGGCTTTCAGCTGTACTATTATTTTCTGTTGACGCTATTTTTAATAAGTACGATAGTATTCTTTTATGTGCGCCACGGTTTTCACCTTTGCCTTTATACTCGGACAAAATTTGTTCAGCGGGGTTTGAAGAGGGCATAAAGGGGCGACGCGCAAGAATTTCGTCCAATTTGTCCTCGACGCTAACGGGCTGGAGCGCCTCGAGTTGCGCAACGTTCAATCCGAGTTGCCGGGCAAGATCTGCAGGAGCGACGGCATCGCTCTCGAGTCTCTTTGGTTCCGCACCACCGGAGAGCAGAGCGTTTACGAGGTCGACGTCTTGCGCTGAAATCGCGGCGATAAGCGCACGGGGTTGCTTGTCAGAAGGACTGAAGTCCGGATCAGCACCGGCTGCCAGCAGTGCATCGACGGCATCTATGCTCTCCGCGCCGACGACAGCCGCAAGTAGCGGTGTTATCCCGTCCGGGGTAACAACATCCAAGGCGGCACTACCCTCGATAAGCAGCTCTATAATTGCGAGGTCACCTTGCAGCGATGCGATAACGATTACTGGCCATCCCTGCTCGTCAGTGGCATTCGGGTCCGCTCCCGCTTGCAGGGCTTCTCCAACAGCCTGGGCGTCCCGCGCGGAAGCCGCGTCAATTAACAGCAGGTCGGGGTTCTCGACCGCATTTGCGGGGCTTCCAGCCACGTCTTGCTGATCCACGGCAGACAGGAATTCTTCTGCTTCCAGTGACATCGCGACGTCGAGAGCAGTTATCCCGTCGTCGTTCGGTATCGCCGGATCAGCCCCGAGCGCCAGCAAATCAACCGCCAGATCCTCGTAGCCGGACACCAGCGCAATCGCGACCGCCGTCCATCCGCCATCCAGGTCTCCATTGAGGGCCGCGCCCGAGGAAATCAGCGCCTCGATTGCCTCAGCATCACCTCTGCTCGCCGCAAATCCAAGAAGACGCTGCAATGCCTGCGCCTCAAGCTGGTCAGAGCTTTCGGTAAGTTCCGTCGAGAAAGCCTCAGTATCCCCCTGGGCAATGAGGTCCGCCAAATCCTCCTCGCTCGCGGCCCAGGCAGACGGCGCGAGAAAAAAAATAACAGAGGCAAGCAAAAACCTATTCATCAGAATTCATCCACGAAAAGACAAAAAAATCCATTTGGAAAAATCTCTCTTACCCTTCAATTTAAGGCTTAAGCCTCAAGGGAGATAACCTCCAGCTTTAGGAAAAGACCTTAGTGCCGGCACTCCTTCTGAAATCACTATCCTCCGGGTATCCCACAGGCATATTCCCCGGTACATTGACTATCAATTGGCCGCTTCCCCTGTAATTGCTGCTGCCGCTGTACCTGCTGAATAGCTTGGTTGTACGCATTCATGGTGTTTGTATAGAGCCACTCGTTGAATCCACAGCCCATGGCTCCACAGGAAGATGTTGGCGTGGGCGGGTCAAAGCTCTGCACTTGCCTCTGTGCACGCTGAGCCTGGCGCTGTGCACGCTGCTGCGCCTGGCGTTGTGCGCGTTGCCGGGCAATCTGCGCCTGGCGCGCTGCTTCCGCCTGCCGTCGAGCCTGAGCCGCGCGCGCGGCAGCGGCCATTACCGCAGCATTCTCGGACTTGCGCGCAGCCGTGGCGGCTTCGATCTGCCTTACGATGTCGTCAAACGTCGCCTCCGCGTCACCTTGACCAGAGACCGCTCCAAAATCGCCCGATCCGGACTTAACTCGGCTCTCGATGCGCGCAAATTCCGCTTCAAAATCCTTCATCCCCGGCGACCATTGTGCTTCCCTTGGCTTGCTGTCGAAGTCCTCGTAAGCCTTGTCAAACCGGCCCTGCGCATCGTCAATTACCCCCTGAAGACGCCGAAGGTTATTTCGTACAAGGTTCCGACTTAAACGATTGCTCCGGAGGGCAAAGTCCGACGCCTCGGAGGCAAGTCCGAAAATCGAATCCTTGCGCGAGCGCCAGCCAGCGCGCTTATCGGCGACGTTCTTTAGGTTTGCACCAAAGAGTTGACCGCGCTCGAGACGCTTCCGGAAATCATTGTAGCTGTCATAAGCATTGCGCAGGCCTGCGGGTGCATTACCCCTTATCGATCTCCGTGTAACTTCCGTTGCCGATTTCTTGGCAGCCCGCTTTACTTTAAGCAGGGCGCTCGCCCGTTCTCGGCAGATCTTGGTCTCCTCATAAAATCTCTCTTGTGCGCAGAGCTTCGCCTTGGCCGCGCCTTCACACACGGAGCGAATTGTCCCCTCATAACGCCCACACGCTCTAAAAGAAGCGATAGTCGCCCCAGATCGGTTTCTGCGTGCGCAGGATTCGTACGCGTCCATGTAGAAATTTGAAGCTTCAAGCAGTTTGCTACTGAGCTGAGCACAATCCTGAAGGGTCGGGGCGATCGGGGACTTTGGTAGACGGATGCCTTCGAAGCTTTGTGCTGAGGCCATGCCCGCTGATACCCAAACCAGAAGAATGGCCATAAGGATACGAGCGCCCATTGTGGCCTCCTATTAGGCGGCACCGGCCCAATTCCCTTAAAAAAAGGACTGACGATTACACGGTACCGCGAATCAGTGTGCCCGGTCAAAGTTTGGAGCGGAAGCGTTCGGCACGTACAGAGCATTGCATGCAGCGTGTCCTTTGTGCCCCGCGATGCTGTGACCGCAAATCATTGAAACCATGCATTTTTTAGGAGCCGGCGTTTCTTGCAGGTCTCATTGCCCAGAAGTTTTTGCATGCCGGCCCACTGCAGCGACCAGCTTTCGTATCATTACGGCTTCGCCGCTCCGTTCGCCGTGTCTGTAATTCGGATGGGCCCTACCGGAGTTGGCGCCGCCTCCGGCGCCGTGCATCCGACAGACGTGCCAGCCCCTCACAGCCGGGTTCTTGCACCGCTTTCCCGAGCGCTTTGAAGTCGCCGTGCATCTTGGCGCGCTGTGCATGGGGTAAGCGTCACTTTTCTTCATGCCCCCGCCCCCCAGAGTGCACCTCTCCAACGATAGCCTGGCCGCCATCCTCGACCGTTACCCGCTCGACGCGCACTGTTTGCTGCCCCTTGGTGCGGTATCGCTTAAGCGTGTCCATCTGCGCCGCGTAGGTGCGGGCAAGCTTGTTGAGCGCCCGCTCTGCGGAGTCCTGCTGCGGTATCTGGTCAACGTGGGTCAGGCGTCGGGCCATCACCATGGTCACCTTGTGAACAGCCGCCATTTGCGAAATCAGTAGAGCCTCGGCTGGATCCTCTGGCTTCATGGCATCGAGGAAGCCCAGCGCGAAGTCGGTTGCCTGCTCATCGACGGTATTGCCTTGTGACCCAATGGTAGCCAGTTCGCCGATAAGCCAATCCGAGACGGCATCGTTTTCGGTAGCGGCTCGGATGCGCGCATAGTCGCCGTGGATTTCTATCGTCAGCGGCCCGCCTTTCTCCCAATCCAGGCAGGCAGTGGGCGGCTTGCGCTTGTCTGTCTCAGTGGTCGCCGATTTCGGCTTGTCGGATTTCTTTGTCATGCTTTCCTGCCTTTCGTTCCGTTGAAGAGTTGGGGCGGATTTGGCTGCTCCGTGATAGTCAAGGATGCGCCAGCCGATGCGTGCCCATTGGCGGCCCGGCGCTGCGGTTCTGACGCTCTAGGCCCATGGCTAGATGTAAGATTGGCACGGTTTTTGAGCCGGGAGTTCCGCTCTGCTTGGCCCGATTTTTGAGCCGGTTTGGCCTTGCCTGCAGGGCTTCCTTGGCTCGCTTTTTGCGCCAGGCCCGCACGATTTTTGCGCAGGGGTTCTGCATTTCGGTAATCGAGCGTTGGAGGTCTGTCATCGCATGGCAGGTGGGTGAGCCGCCATTCGGCGGCCCTCCCTTTTCCTTCGACACCAAGGCTGGGGCCACGCGTCTCTACGGTGAAGCCCAGCGCCTCCAGCTCCGCGAAGTATCGCGATACCGTGTTGCGCGTCACACTGAGGCTCTGGGCTGCTTCGCGGGTTGGCAGGTAGACCCTGCCATTGTTCCCGCCGTTGTAGCGCTTGATAAGTTCGACGTGCAGCGCCCTGGCTCCGCAGGATACGCCAAGCCGCTCCCATTCACTGATGAGCGAGTGGTCCAGCTTCACGAACTTGGGGCCACCGCGTTTCCTGCCCTTGTAGCCCTTACCCCCCATGGCGCCCCCTCCAAGTCGGGGCAGCCATCTGACGGGCAAACTCGGAAAGGTGGCGGAGGTCATCAGGAGCGCCTGAATGGCGCGTCCACAGCCGTTCGAGGGCCTCTCGGGTGGTGAAGTAGCCAAAGGCGTGCCAAGCGTTTCCCCGACACTCTAAATCGGCTCCACGGCGGCGCTGGATGATGTATTGAATTCCATCCCGACAGAGGATGAAGCGGATACTATCGCGCTGGGCCAGGACGCGCCCGTAATTGTCGGACGCTTCGCGATGAGAAGGTGCAACGAGTGTACCTTCAGGGTTGATGCTGTTCTTATCCGCCATGCGCACCTCCCCAAATGAGGGTGGCTAGCGCATTGGCTTGTGCTTCGGTCACGCCATGGAGGCGCATTAGTAACTTGATTTGAATTTGTTTCACTGCTGTTGCCTCGTTCTTGTTCCGAGGCGCGTAAGCAGGTATATTCCGAATGTCCGCCAAACCACCGAAACAACCCTCCGCCGCGCCTTTCTCGGGCGTGGCGGTTTTCATTGAATCGGTTCGGCAGTTTCTTCCCACGCTGCGATCTCGCTAAGACGCCAGCGGGCGCAGCCCGGCGACAGCTTGCGCACTCGGGGAAAGTCGGCGCGGTTGCGGTGCCAGCGCCAGATCGTTTGACGGGTGACACCGTAGCGGTGTCCGAGGTCTGTGTCGGAAAGATAGGTTTCAGCCATTAGAGCACCTGTTTGTTCAAGGTGCCCCCTATTCTGTTCACATTTTTACACCAGAAAAGGGATTTTTCTTAACTGTCCGGCGTAATTTGGAAAATAGAAAGAACCAGAGCTTGTTAATCATTTTCAACTCATGCCAGGCTCGCCAGCTTCACCACCGTATCGCCTTCCTCGCCGCGCAGGAACCTTTGCCATGCGGCCATCATCTGGCGGCGTTTCTCCAGCATGTCCGTCCGCCGGTAGGTGCGCTCGACTTCGGAACCTACCGTGTGGGCCAGCGCGATCTCGGCCATGTCGCGGGGATATTCCGTCCGCTCGGCAGTCCAGTCCCGGAAGGTGCTGCGAAGCCCGTGAGGCACCGCTGGGCGGCCATCACGCGGGTCAAGGTATCCACCCGCCCGAGCCTCGTTAATGCGCCTCATGCAAGCGGAAATCGCCATGTCCGACAACTGCCCGCCACGGGGCGCTGCGAACACGTATTCGCTGATCCGGGGCATGTTATTTATGATCTCGACACCCTCGGCAGTCAGGGGCACCCGGTGTTCCTTCCCGGCCTTCATGCGGTCGGCGGGGATCGTCCACAATCCAGCGTCCAAGTCGAACTCGTCCCACGTCGCGCCGCGAACCTCGCCGGATCGTGCGGCTGTCAGGGCCATGAACTCCAGCGCACGCGTTGCGGTGCCCGTCCGCGCCTGTAAATCGCGGAACCAGTCGGCAGCGTCAGCCAGCGCCACGGCGGGATAGTGCTTCACCTTCGCCACCTTGCCCGGCTTGGGCAGGATTGCGTCCAGGTTGCCCTTCCAGCGGGCCGGGTTGTCGCCTTCGCGGTGCCCGGACACTGTGGCCCATGCCAGCACGGCCTCGATCCGCCCGCGCAGTCGGCTGGCAGTCTCGGTCTTAGTCTGCCAGATCGGCTCCAGAACCCGCAGAACGTCGGCCACGCCAATGTCCTCCACCAGCTGGTGGCCTATGACGGGAACCGCGTAGCGATCCAGCGACGAACTCCACTGTTTCCGGTGCTTTTCGTTACGGAACTCCGTCAGCTTCGCCGCGAGGAAACGCTCCATTGCATCCTTGAACGTCAGGCCGCGCTGCTGAGCCGTTTTAAGCTGCGTCAGGGCGGCGTTGCGCTCCGCGATAGGGTCCACCCCGCGCCAGATCATGTCCAGCGCCTCCCGCGCCCTTTCTCGTGCCTGTGCAAGACTGACAGTCGGATAACCACCCAGGCCGATATGGCGGCGCTTACCGGCTATGTTTGTTCTCAGTATCCAGGAGCGGGCACCGCTTGGCGTGATCTGCAATACCAGCCCCTTCACGCCGCCAACGCTAAATACCTTGTTGTTCTTTCCGCCGGGGTGTTCCAGGCGCTTCACCTCCAAGGGCGTCAGTTCCTTCGCAAGTCTCGGCATGGTGCACCGCCTTTCCTACCTACCTTTGCAGATGGCATTGGGCGCTACAGGTTGCAACAGGTTGCGTTACATAATTCTGCCAAAGATTTATTATAGTGAGACTAATTTCGCCAAGGCGCTACAGGCTGACACAGTATTATGGCGGCCACCTCCTCCGCCAGCGCCGCCGTTGGAAGAGCCCCGCTTGAACCGGGCAGAGGGCCCCGGCTTTGGCCGACATCCCGGCAGCGCCCCTCGCGGTCCGTCAAGAGCAGTCGCGAGAGCATCCGCCGCGGGCGGGGCCGCCGTGCCCCGGACGACACGGGGACGCAACGGGTCGCGGCGATGGCGGGGCGGCTCTCATGCCTCCACGGGTGGCAAGGCCCGCTGGTAGAGATGCCAGGTGGTGTGGCCCAGGATCGGCAGGGTGAAGATCAGGCCCAGAAACGCCGGTACCAGCGACAGCAGCATCGTGACCGAGATGATCGCCGCCCAGCCGAGCATGACCACCGGGTTTTCCTGGACGACGCGAAGGGAGGTGAGCATGGCCGAGATGAAATCGACTTCCCGGTCGAGCAGCATCGGCATGGCGACCACGGTCACCGAGAACAGGACAGCCGACAGGAATGCGCCGACGCAGGAGCCGATGGCAAGGAAGGTCCAGCCCGGCGCGGTGAAGAGCACGGTGTCGAAAAACCCGCTCAGATCCGAGAACGACGAGTCTTTCAGCACGATCACCAGCACGGTTCGGAACTGGTAAAACCATACCCACAGGATGAACAGGGTGACAAAGGCCATCCAGCCCATCTCGCGCTTGCGTTGATTGGCCATGACGGTGAGGATTTCGGACCAGCCGAAACTCTCTCCCTTTTGCAGCCGGCGTGACATTTCGTAGAGCCCGGCCGCGGCGAAAGGCGCGACCAGCGGAAAGGCGATCACCGCGGGAATGATCATCCAGACCATCTTGAGCCAGACCAGGGTCCAGACGAACAGGAGTCCGAAAACCGCGTAGAAGAGTCCGAAAAAGCCGCTCATGAACGGGCGCGCCAGGAAGTCGGAAAACCCCGCCTTGAGCGAGGCGGTTATGTCATCGGCCGTCACCTTGTTGACCTCGGGTATCGAGCCCTGTTGCGGCGTCGGATCGTCCGGTGGTCCGGACGCTGGGTCCCTGGATGTCATGACATGCTCCTCCCGGTGTATGACGCCGCGCCGGTCCGTTCGCCGCAAAGGAGATTGGCGAACGGACATCCTCCTCCATGCGAAAGAGTGTATCAGGCCGGTCATAAGGGCAAGTGGGCGTGTGGCAGTTCAACCTGCCGCGCGGCCGGTCCCGCCGGGACCGTTCCCGGGGCGAAACGCTCGCGTCCTCGTGAGTTTTGCCAGACCTGTGGGTCACACAGCCGCGACGAGAGACGCAACCGCTCGACCGGCCTGTCCCGGGTCAGGCACCACGCCGTGATGGTCGCGTCATTCCGGGTTCGCCGCAGATTTTCCAGGACGGCCTGGCCCTGTGGCGTTTCCTTTTCCGTGCCGGTTTCGCGGAGCCGCCTGCACGGAAAGAAAGGCGCTCTCTTCAAGGGCAAATACGCGTGATGCCACTGAGAGGAAAACGTTATTTCGGCCCGTGGGCAGACATCCCCAGATCGGGTTCACGGCAGCACAGATCGTGCCGCTGGAAACTGAAACCCGAAAGGAGACTACATCATGAAACGGATCGCCATCCTGACTGCCCTGGCCGTCACCGCAGCTGCCGGTACCGCCTCGGCCATGAACAATTCCGACGCAATTCTTCAGTCCGAGCTGCGGGGCTACGCGGTACATGTCGACGTGACCCAGTTGACCGAGAGCGAGAAGACCGCTCTCAACCAGATCCTTCACGGGGGCGGCTCCACCCTCGAGGTTCGCAGCAAGATTGTCTCGGCGGTCAAATAATGGCGCGACGCAGCACTGATCATCCGAACGCCGGGCTGATCACGCGCCAAATCGCGAGAGGGCTGTCCCTGGTGGCGGCCCTCTTCGCGAAGTGCACCAATTTCCTGTCTGTCTCGCAATTTTCCCCCTGCCGGCAAAGTGTTGGTCTGCTCCGGGAATAAGACATAAACTCGAGACCGGTCAGAAAGGCCGCAGCCGACGGAGGCATGCATCAAGCTTTTCCCTTTGACAGTTCTCGCGATGCTGGCTTTCGCCGCCAATTCGCTTCTGAACCGCGCAGCCCTCTCCGGGGACGCGATCGGGCCGAGTGGGTTCGCCTTCATCCGCGTCGCGTCCGGGGCCTTGGTGCTGCTCGCTCTGCTCTCGCTGCGGGAGCGCTCTCTGCCCAGGCCACGGGCACCGCGGATGCCGGCCGTTCTGGGACTTGCGGCATACATGCTGTGCTTTTCGTTCGCCTATGTGTCGATCGATGCCGGTTTGGGGGCGCTGGTCCTGTTTGCAGGGGTTCAGATCACCATGTTCACGGGCGCCCTGGCCGAGGGTGAAAACCCGCCGACAAGACGATGGGCCGGTATGGCCTTGGCCCTGTCGGGCCTGGCGATACTGTCCGTTCCGACAGCGGGTGTGGCCGTGACGCCGGTTGCGCTTTTCCTGATGGTCTGTGCCGCGATCGGGTGGGGAATTTACTCGTTGATCGGGCGAAAGGTCACGGATCCGCTGGAAGCCACGGCTTGGAACTTCCTGTATTGCCTGCCCCTGGTTCTCCTGGTGCAGCCACTTTGGCCCGATACACAGGTCATGAGCCTGCAGGGCGTGTTCCTTGCGGCCGTTTCGGGCGGGGTGACGTCTGCCTTGGGATATGCCCTGTGGTACGCCGTTTTGCCGGCCTTGGGCGCGACCCGGGGCGCCCTGGCCCAGCTGTCGGTTCCGGCCATCGCGCTAGCTCTTGGTGTGCTCCTGCTCGGCGAGAGCCTCACCTGGCCGGCGGTACTGGCCGCGGGACTCATCATTGGTGGCATTGCCGTCGGCCTCGCACCCATCGGCCGGACCACTGGCTGAGCCCTGCGCGCATGGACGGCCCGGGGTGACGCCAGGATCTCCGTGTCCCTGCGGCTTCCGGCCGGTGCGCGCGTTTCGTCAATGGCCCGGGTTGCGGCGCATGGCCGGCGTCATTGGGCTGCCGTCGACGGGCGGGCCGTGCGCAGGATCTCGTAGCCTTCTTCCTCCGCCTCGTCGTCGACCAGCGTCATCGGGAACCCGTCCGCGCGGATCGCCAGGCCGGTGGCCTCCTCGAGCCGCTCGATGATGCGGTCGGACTGCGCGCGGTCGCCGCAGCGCCGCTGGCCGTCGGCCATGATCTCGATGAGCATCGGCGAAAACTCCAGCGGCACGCCGCCCGTGTCGGCGAGTTTCTGGAACAATCCGATATCCTTCATGATGAGATCCATGGTGAAGTTCACGTCACGTGATCCCGACAGGATCAACTGGCTCTCGGTTTCGTGGACGAAGGAGGTGCCCGAGCTGATGCGGATCGCCTCGTAGGTGGTCGCAAGGTCGAGCCCCGCGGCCTTCATCGTCGTCAGCGCCTCGCAGAGCGCGACGAGGTGCACCGTGGCGAGGTAGTTCGTCATCACCTTCAGCTTCGAGGCGGTGCCAAGCTCGCCGGTGTGCAGGATGCGGCGGCCGAGATGCTTCAGCAGGGGCATCACCGCCTCCACGGCGCTGCGGGGTCCGCCCGCGAAGATCGAAATGTTGCCGGTGGCCGCGCGGTGGCATCCGCCCGAGACCGGGCATTCCACCGCCACGCCGCCGGTCGCGGCGACCTCCGCACCGATCCGCAGGACCTCTTCGGCATCGGTCGTGGACATCTCCATCCAGATCTTGCCCGGCCCCATCTCGGGCAGCATCTCGTCCATCACGGCCGCAGAGGCCGCGGGAGAAGGCAGGCAGGTAATGACCACGTCGCAGTCCCGCATCATCGCCGCGGGGGTGCCGCCGTCTTCGGCGCCGCGCGCCACGAAAGCCGCCACCAGCTGGGGATCCAGGTCATGCACCCGCAGCGCGTTCCCGTTGCGGAGCAAGCTCCCGGCCAGTTTGCCGCCAACATTGCCCAATCCGATGAAGCCTGCCTTCATGTGTCTCTCCTTGCCCGGCGCGCGTCCACGGTCCCATCCTTGCCGGATTCGTATCGATCGCGATAGTCCGGCCCGTCCCGATCGCGCATCGGTCCGGGATCGGCGAAACGCGCCCGCGTCATCGATGATGATCTCGCGCCCCGGCCGCGGCGCGGGCGCCGCGCCGGGGACGTGTCTTTCAGTGGAACCGCCCCTCCGACACGAGTGCACGGTAAAGCCCGCGAAGCTCGCCCCGGTCGGTATAGGTGCCGCGCAGGTGGCGTTCGCCGCTGGTGGCGGCATAGGCCGCGCGGCCATGCACGATCCGGTGATTGTCGAAGCAGATGCATTCACCGGCCCGAAGGGTGAAGCGCATCACGTATTTCTCGTCCTGCAACATCCGTCCGAACTTCACGAAGGCCGGGTAATAGCGGTCCATCAGCCGCTGCGGCAGATCGAAGATGTCGGCCATGTGCTGGCTGATGGTGACGCCCGAGACCGCGCCGTTATGGTCAAGCTCGATCACCCGCTGGCGGGCGCGCATGTCGATGCCGTCATGCTCCTTGTAAAAGGGTATCTCGGTCTCGCTGAGCAGGCGGAAGGCCTCCGGGTCGTCCTCGCGCAGGTCGTTGGCGACGGCGGTTCCATCGAGAAAGAGGTTCAGGCCGCCCGCGACGCTGTTGCGCCGGCAGTGCAGGTACTGGATGCCGGGCGCGAGTTCCTCGGCCGGAACATCGGTGTGGAGTTCCAGCGCCTTGGAGGTATAGGCGAGGTTCGTCGGCTTCACATGGGTGCGCACGTCGAAATAGGCGCCGAAGAAGCTGGGCCGGATCGTCCCGAGAAGCCCGGCCGTTCGGGTCAGCGCCGCGTCGGTGTCAGGCATGTCGCCGATGATCGCCACGCCCTCGACCAACAGCGCCTCCATCAGGCGCCGCCGTTCCGCGGGATCCTCGTGCAGGGTCGGATGCGCCACACGGGTGAGGTCCGGATAATGATCGGCGAACCACGGCCGGCGCGGCAGGTCGGCGGGATCATGGCGGCGTTCGCCGGCGGCGTAGGCGGCCAGCATCGCGAGCGGATAGCGCGAGACATGGTGCTCGCCCGCCCAGTGCACCACCAGCGCGTCCTCGTCGATATGCGCCTCGGCAGGACGCGGCGTGGTCGCATGGTGGAATATGTCGAAGGTGCGCTCGCGCGTTTCCGCGTCGAAGGAGCTGGGGCAGTTGTCACGAAGCCACCATGCGTTGAAATAACCTCGGCGGCCGTCGGGCAGGGCCACGGTCAACCCGTCCTCTTCCAACGTCACCGGGTCGATCTGCGTGCCGTCCATGACTGAATCCCCCTTCGTGGCAGGCCTCATCGATGGATACGCTAATCGGCCCGGGGGCCGCCGCGATACGGCGATTGCGCTAAAGAAAGTATTAGATGATGGTTATGCTATGGATCGCGATTTGCCGCCCCTCCGCCTGCTGACCGCCTTTGCCGCGGTGGTCCGGTCCGGCTCCGTGCAGGCGGCGGCCGCGGAACTCAACGTGACCCAGCCCGCGATCAGCCAGTCGGTGCGCAAGCTCGAGGATCACATAGGCCTCCCGCTGCTCGACCGGGGCAGCCGGCCGGCGCGGCCGACCGAGGCGGGATACGCGCTGGCCGCAACGACGGCTGAAAGCCTTTCACGGATCGCCGATCTGCTCGACACGCTCCGGCAGGCGGAGTCCGAGCGGGCCAAGACGGTCACGGTGGCCTGTTCGGTGGGCGTGGCGACCTATTGGCTCATGCCGCGCCTGTCGGCGTTTTACCGCGCCCATCCCGACCTTCTGGTGAACGTGGTGACGACGCAGTCCGGCGTGCCCGCGCTGGTGGATGGGATCGACCTGGCGATCCGGTACGGTCACGGCCGCTGGAACGACGGAGTTCTGCATCATCTCTTCGACGAGGTCGTCGAACCGGTCTGCGCCCCCTCGGTCAGGTCCCGGTTCGGCTCAGAGGTTCCGCCCGCCGCCGTGTCGCTTCTGCATGTCCGGTCGGCGGAGACGTCCTGGCTGACATGGCCGGATTATTTCGCCGGTACCGGGCGGCCCGTCGTCCGGGGGGGCGGCCAGACCTTCACCAATTACGTCCAGACGACGCAGGCCGCGCTCGAGGGGCACGGGATGATGCTGGGCTGGCGGTCGATCACCGGGGAGCTGGTCGCGTCGGGCGCGCTGGTGTCGGCGGGGCTTCCCGTCGTCGTCCCGCGCAACGCCTTCCACCTCGCGCAGCGCAACAAGAAGACCGGCGAGGCGACCGAGAAGTTCGCCCGGTGGCTGCTGGCCCATGCGCGGGCCGATTACGGATCCCGGGCAAAGGGCGCCATCGCGGCCGACACGCCCTGAGAGGGGGTGCGCGCCGTCACAAGGCAGGCGCGATCCGTCGCGGGCTCAGTCCACGACGCGGAAGACCTCCCAGTAGGTCGAGCCGGACACGATGACATCGCCCATCTTCTTTCCCCAGTCGGCATGCATCTCGATCCCGGCAATCTTGTCGAAGAAAGCGTCCAGCTCGGCCAGGTTCGCGATTTGGAACTCGTCCTGTATGATCGCCTCCTTCGCGCCGACCGAGCCCGTAACGACACGGCTGTTCGCGATGTCGATGTCGGTCTGGGACCCGATCTGTTCCGCCCATTCCCTGTGCAGTGCCAGCGCCTCCGCTTTCATTCCGAATTTCGCTTCGCAGGTCCATCTTGCGATCATCATGTCCAGGTCTCCCGTTTGGCCCTGCCGCGGGTCATTCCGCGGCTTGCGGCGTTATCTCTGGCTGGATGTTGTGATTGAGCCGGAACAGGTTGAGCGGATCGTACCTGCCCTTTACCCGGGCCAGGCGCCGCATGTTGGCGCCATATGCACCGTCCACCCGCTCGATCTCGTCGTCCGGCATGAAGTTCACGTAGACGCTTCCGGTCGCGTACCGCGCGGTGTCGTCGAACAGTTTCCGCGCCCAGCCGATGCACGCATCGTCGCCGGCGGGATCCTGCCATCGCGTATGCACGTTCATGATGAAGTGCGACGCCCTTTGCGGATAGGCCGTGGCATCGTTCGCCACTCTCGCCATGGCGCCGCCCACATGGGCGATAAAGACTTCGCAATTCGGGTCCGGCAGCGACTCCACCGCGTTCAAGAGCACGGACACCGCGTCGTCGGGAAGGCCGTCGAAGTCATGGCTCTTCCAGTAGTTTCTCATCCCGGGGGTGAGCAGCGGATCGAAGGCGGTTTGCCACCCGGCGAAGGGCGTCGGCCCGATCACGTCGGCAACCGGGGTTCCGAGCGACCGCAATTGCCGGAGGGCCTCGCCGCCATCCTTCTCTTCGCCGATATAGCAAACCGCGAAGACCAGCACCGGTTCGCCGTGCCAGGCCTCGGGCAGGAAGGGCAGGGGCGGGGCTTTGCGCATGACCACCCATGTCGTCAGGTCATCGGGGGCGGTTTCGGCGATCTTGGCGAACGCGCCCAGAAGCTCGGGCGCGTCTGCGAGCGGATGCACGATCAGCCCTGCCAGGACTTCCGGGCCGACGTCGTGAAGCTGGAATTCGAAGGATGTCACGACCCCGAAATTGCCGCCGCCGCCCCGTATGGCCCAGAACAGGTCCGGGTTCTCGTCCGCGCTGGCCCGGACCAATGCGCCGTCGGCGGTCACGATATCGGCCGACAGGAGGTTATCGATCGTCATGCCGTGTTTGCGGGTGATCCAGCCGAACCCGCCGCCCAACGTCAGGCCGGCGATGCCGGTCGTGGAATTGATGCCCATGGGCACCGCGAGACCGTGTGACTGCGTTTCCGTGTCGACGTCTCCAAGGGAGGCGCCGGGCTCGACGCGGGCCGTCCTGGCGTTCGGGTCGACGCGCACCGACCGCATCTGCGAGAGGTCCAGCAACAGGGCGCCTTCCGCGACCGCATGGCCCGCGATCTGGTGCCCGCCCGATCGGACGGCGAGCAGCAGGCCGTTTTCACGCGCGAAGTTTACGGCTTGGCGCACGTCGCTGGCGCCCAGGGCCCGGACGACGAGCGCCGGCTTGCGGTCGACCATCGCGTTCCAGATCGTCCGCGCCTCGTCGAATTCGCTGTCACCGTCGGAAAAGACATTTCCCCTCAGCGATGCGGAGAGCGCTTCGATCGCATCGGCATCGATACGCGTAACTTTGCCATCCAGAGTCTTCACACCGGTCATCTTGAGTCCCCCTTTTTGATCCAGGGTCCTCGCCTGACTGCTGCCTCGGCTACTCGGTACGAAAGATTTTTCTTCTTAGCACATTTCGCGGCGTTTGTCCGGGCAGAACGGCCGGGTGCGCCGGTCGCGTCGGATCTCGGCGGCCCGACGCGCAGAAAAGCAAATCCTTGAATGTCTGGCGGCCCGATCCCCGGTGTCGCGGCGCCCGGTGATTTCGCCCCCGCGGTTATGGCACCAGTGCACCGTGTCGGCATCCTCGATGAAGGTCTCGCCGGCCTTGTGCACGGCTTCGCCGCCTTCCCATCCCTCTGTCCAGGCGCCGCTCTTCTTGTAGACGGCCCCGGGAACCTTGGCCGCGCCGTGATGCGCGATCGGCCCGCCGGGCTCAATGGTGATCCGCCGCAGGAGCAGGACGTGACTGCCGCGGCCGACCTGCCGTGCCATCGAGCCCGCCGGGATGACGCCGAGTCGTGCGACCTTGAGGCCCCTGTGCTCGGTCGGACAGTCGCCATCTGCCAGGGCCAGGCCGCCGATGGCTGAAATGCGGGCCATGTGCGTGGGAATGGTAGCGGCGCGTGTGATCGAATGCATGAGCTGTCTTCCAAAATATCTTGGCATTCCAACGGATTTACTGTGCTGCCGGAGAGGCCCATGCCGCAATTGATGCTTTTTCAGCCTCGCGTGAATTCCTTTCAGCATGCGCGCCTTCGCCGCCACCGCCGCGGGCCGGGGTCGTCAGGGCCGCGGCGCGGGTCTTGCCCATTTTGAGCGCAGAGCGTGTCGTCATGCGCCGCCGCGGTCATGTAGGAATATCAGGGAGACATGATCGGAGACACGGTGCGATGGGAATGGCAGGACGGTGCGTGACGGCGATGCTCGTCGGCATGCTCGCCTTGATGGCGGGCGGAACGGCGCAGGCGCGCGAGCTTCGGGGCACGGTCGTCGTCGCGTCCGACCAGGACGCCACGCGGCCGGGAACCCTGTATGTCGAAGTCGTGGATGCCCTTGGCCGCGCGCACCACGCCGCACCGGTGCGTGTCACCGCGCCGGGGGCGCCGGTCGCGTTTGTCCTGACGGTGCCGGAGGGCGCGCTGGATTTGCGCGCGGCGCTCTACGTCGCGGGGCGCCCGGTGCAGGCGACCGGCGGGCCGGTCACCGTCGCCGAGGGGGACGCGACCGTCGATGCCGGGCGGCTGGTCCTGAGCCCGGCGGATATCCAGCCGCGGCCACCGGCGTTCCGCTGCGCCGGGACACGGCTCCGGCTCTCCGTCCATGACGGGGCCGCGCGGCTTCACAGCGGAACCGGGGCGTTCGATCTTGCGCCGGTTCCGGCGGCGTCCGGGGCGCGCTTCTCCGATGGCGGCAGCCCCGAGACCGTGGTCTGGACGAAAGGAAACGATCTCTCGGTCACCCTGGCCGGAGAGGCGCTTGCCCCCTGCCTGCCGGATCTCGAGGCCACGCTCGGCCCGCTCGTCGCCCGGGGCAACGAACCGCCATGGACCCTGCGGATCGAGAACGGTGTCGGTGTCCTGACGGCCGGCTACACGCAGGCCTTCCGCGCCGAGGGCCGCCTCGGCGAGACGGCTCGCCTGCCGGGCATGCGCCGCTTTTCCGACGAGAGCGGCCTGTTGCAGGTCACGGTGACCGAGGGGGTCGCCCATGACGACATGTCCGGGATGCCCTACCCGGCGGGGGCAGAGCTGCGTATCGGCGATCGCGTGCTGACCGGCACCGCCGGTGCGCCGGCCGACGTCCTGCGCGGCACGGCCTGGCGCGTCGTGAGGATCGGCGCGGCCGCTGTGCCCGACGAGGTGGAGATCACGCTGGAGTTCCTGAAGGATCGTGTCGCGGGCAATGCCGGGTGCAACCGGCTGATCGGTCCCTACCGCCTGGGCGGCGAAGGCCTGTCCTTCGGCCAGCTGGGTGTCACGATGATGGCCTGCCCGGATCCCCAGATGCGGCTCGAGCGCGCCTTTCTCGACGCGCTGTCGCGGGTGACGCGCCATGACGTCGCCGATGACGGCGGGGTGGTTCTTTTCGAGGACGGGCAGGCGCTCCTGCACCTGGCGCGCTAGGCGCGGCCCGGACCGGTTTCAAGCTGGAGGACGGAATGCAGAGTTGGATCGTCTGGATGGTCGCGGGATGCGTCATGATCGCGGGCGGGGTCCTGGCGCTACTGAACCCGTTGGCCGCGACGCTGACGGCCGAACAGATCGCGGCGTGGATCTTCGTGCTGGCCGGTATCCTGCAAGCCGTCGCCGCATTCCAGGCCGAGCGGCGCGGGGCGCGGGTCTGGGCCATCCTGCTGGCCGTCGCCTTCCTGGCGCTCGGGCTCTCGCTTCTGACCAACCCGCTGGCCGGTATCGTGGCGCTGACGATCGTGGTGGCCTCGGCCTTTCTCGTCAGCGGCATCGCCAAGGTGGCGGTGGCCTTTTCGCTGCGCGGCAGCCGGCTGTTCTGGCCGCTTTTGGGGTCCGGCGCGATCTCGCTGGTGCTTGCGTTCATGGTGTTCTTCAACCTGCCGCAATCGGCCGCGGTACTGCTTGGCGTGCTGCTGGCCGTCGAGCTGCTCGCCAGCGGTGCGACGATCGCGAGTTACGCCTATCTCGTCGGCAGGGGCAGGGCGTGACGGGCGCCCTGCGCTCAGGCGTCGGGCCGGGATTGCAGGACGATGATCGCATCGGCGAGCGCGGCGAGATACTTGATCGATGTGCCTGTCGCGGCGTTCAGGTCTTCCGCGGCGCGCCTTGAGATGCCCAGGTGACCGGTAGCGTCCCGGTCCACCCAGCCACGTTCCTGCAGGACCTTGACCTTGCGGCGCACGGTCTCGCGCGGGATGCCCGAATAGTCCGCCACCGACTGGATATTGATCGGCGTCTGGTAATGCGCGTCGGCATCGCCCCGCGTCAGTTGCCGGTAGGTCAGCAGTTCGGGAGACCAGCCTTCGGGCCGGGTTCTCTCGCCGATCACGGCCATGACGAGCAGCAAGTCGAGATCGCCGTCGAAGGCTGAACGCAACTCCACCAGCAGGCGCGTGAACTGGGCGAGGTGAACGGGCCAGATCTGTCCGAAGTTTTTCTCGACAAAGGCTTTTCCCTGCATCGCCATCCCTCCGCCCCTGCGCCGCGATCAGCGCCCAAAATGGGCGGGATCAGTGTTGTAGTGTGATAACGGCAACCTATTCTGTCAATTTGCGGGCCAGGGTGGAGTTGCAGCCGTGAAACCATTGATATGGGCGCCTAGCCCTAAGTGTACGATTGCCGCGGTTTTCGTCGTCTTCACCGGTACGCAGGCCGCTTCGGCGCAGGATCGCGACCCGATGCTCCTGCACGAGGGCGATGGCACCACGGTTCGCATGCACCTGCAGTTCGGCGTGAACGCGGTCAGCGAACGGAACCTGTTCTGGAACTTCTCCGACACGATCGCGCCCGGCTCCGGCTTCGACCCGGATGCCGACTGGCTGGAGGTCTATGTCAAGCCGGGGCTGAGCTTCGAGACCGCGCTCGACACCGGACCGGTGCTCTACGGCAAGCTGTCCGGCGTCGCCTCCTACACCTTCGGCACCGATGCCTACGACTTCGGCGATACCGGCCGGGCGACGCTGGAAGAGGCCTATCTGGGCCTCGAGGCCGGGCTGGCGGGCGGGACGTCGCTCGATGTCTCGGTCGGCCCGCGCGAACTGAAGCTGGGCACCGGCATGCTGATCTCGAACGGCGGCTCCAGCGGGTTCGAGCGCGGGGCGCTCAAGTTCGGGCCGCGCAAGGCCTGGGAGATGGCGGCGATCGCGCGGCTGTCGGGCGGCGCGATGACCGGCACCGCCTTCTACATCGATCCGAACGAACGCCCGGCCAGCGACGGCGGAAACGAGCTTGCCGGTCTCGACCTGCGCTGGGACGATCCGGCCGGCGGCTATGCCGGCATGACCTATCTGAACGTGCTCGAGTCCGGGTCGCCCTACATTCAGGCCGCCCCCGGCGGTATCGGCGCGCCGACCGTGCTGCCCGGCGCGCGGGAGGGGACAAACGCGATCAACCTCTATGCCAGGACCAACCCGTTCGACGGGGCGCTGGCCAACTGGATGTTCTCGGCCGACTACGCCTACGAATGGAACGACGAGATCGATCTCCGTGCCTGGGGCGGGCGGGTGCAGGCCGGGTATACCTTCGCCGGCCTGCCGTGGTCGCCGATGCTGACCTATACCTACCAGACCTTCTCGGGCGACGATCCGGACACGCCGGAGCTGGAGCGCTTCGACCCGCTCTACTACGAGGGCTCGCCCAGCGCCTGGGCCACCGGCTCCAAGTCGTCGATGGTGTCGATCAACTCCAACGTCCAGTCGCACGGGCTGGCGCTGCGCCTGCAACCGACCAAGCAGGACACGGTGACACTGCGCTATTCGCATATCCGCGCCAACGAGCTGCGCAGCCCGATCCAGTTCGGGCAGGCGACGCGCGTGGACACGACGGGCGGCACCGCCAACGTGGTGTCGGGGGTGACCGACGCGCATCTCGCCGATGACGTGTTTCTCGAATACAGCCGCATCATCAACCGCAACACCTTCCTGACCGCGGGCGTCAGCGTCTCCCTGCCGGGTGACGGCATCGAGACGACCGTGGCCGGGGATGTCCCGAACTGGACCGGAGGTTTCGTCAATGTCGTCTTCAACTTCTAGCCTTGCCGCGCTTGCCGCCGGCGCTGCCCTGTCGCTGGCCGCCGCCGGGGACGTCGCCGCGCAAACGGCGCCGCTCTCGGCGCAGGACTCCGATCCCAGGGTGATGGGCTGGATGCAGGGTTTCCCGCCCCCCGAGGACAAGATCATCACGCAGCCGGACTCGGTCTATTTCAGCTTCCCGCGCCTGCGCTGGTCGGTGTGCCACCTGCGCGAGTTCCTGCCCACCGAGGAAATCAGCCGGGGCCTCGGCGCGCCGGTGCCGCTGGACTACCTGCCGCCGGCCGAGTTCGCCGACATGCGCCAGGCGATCGACGCGCTGACCTTCATGCCGATGAACGCCGACGCGCCGATGACCTGGGAAGAGTCGCTCTACGCCAACTACACCGACGGGATGCTGATCCTGCATGAGGGCCGCGTCGTCTACGAGCGCTACTTCGGCTGCCTCGAGAACGACGGCAAGCACGCCATCATGTCGATGACCAAGTCGGTCACCGGGCTTCTGGCCGAGATCATGGTGGCCGAGGGCACGCTCGACGACACCGCGCTGGTCGCGGAGATCATCCCCGAGATCGGCGAGAGCGCCTTCGCCACCGCCACGGTGCGGCAGGTCATGGATATGACGACGGGCGTGCAGTATTCCGAGGATTACTCGGACCCGAACGCCGATATCTGGCTCTATTCCGCGGCCGCCAGCCCGCTGCCCAAGCCCGAGGGCTACGAGGGCCCGAACGGTTACTGGGAATACCTTCAGCAGGTCAAGCCCGACGGCAACCACGGCGACGCTTTCCACTACAAGACGATCAACTCCGACATGCTGGGCTGGATGATCAGCCGGGTCGCGGGCAAATCGGTGACCGAGCTTGCCTCGGAGCGGCTGTGGCGGCGGATGGGCGCCGAGCAGGACGCCTACCAGACGGTCGACGGCAAGGGCGTGCCCTTCGCCGGCGGCGGCATCACCGCCGGGCTGCGCGATCTGGGCCGGCTGGGCCAGTTGATGCTGGACGGCGGCGAGATCAACGGCGAACGCCTGTTCCCCGCCGAAGTGGTCGAGACGATCCGCGCGGGCGGCGATCCGGCGAAATTCGCCGGCTTCCCGACGATCCCGGAGGGCAGTTACACCAGCCAGTGGTGGGTGTTCCACAACGATCACGGGGCCTTCGCGGCACGCGGGGTGCATGGCCAGACGATCTATGTCGACCCGACCGCCGAAATGGTCCTGGTGCGCCTCGCGTCCTACCCGCGGGCCCAGAACGGCTTCATCGATCCGACCTCGCTGCCGGCCTACCAGGCGGTGGCCGAGTTCCTGATGGATCGCGACTGAGCGGTCACCGCCCGCCGTGTCCACGCACGGGACGGCCCGCGTCCGCGATCGCGGGCGCGGTATGCAGGCTGCCGGCGGGGTGCGGTCCCGGGGCCGTCAGCTGCCCCTGTGGTGGGCGCAGCTGACAGACGGGTTGAACGGCATCAGCGCCCCCGAGGGGTTGTCGCGGAACAGCCAGATATGCTGATCGAAATGCGGCTCGAAGCCATGCGCTTCGTCGGCGGCCGTCGCAGGATCGTCGGCCATGGCATCCCATGCGCGCCCGTTGACGCGCGGATGCGGCTGCCCGGTGGCCTTCCAGGCCTTCTGCCAGACGAGGTTCTCGATGGCGACGAGCGCGAGCGTGCCATCGGCCTGGGGTTCGTAGATCAGGATCGAGGGTGACATCCAGTCCGTATGTGTGCCGACGCCGTTCACGCGCGGCGCGGTCCCCGTGATCCCGAGGCGCTGGGGGTGGATGTAGTGAATGCCCATGCTGCCCAAGGCGGCGGGCAGTCCCTCGCTCTCTGCCGATACGCAGTGATCGGCCGGGTCGCGGATGTAGCCCTCGGCGAGCGCGACATTCACGTCCTTGTACTTCTCCATGGCCACGCGCAGCGCGTCGAGATCGACGTCCTCCGCGCCAGCCGGCGCACCGCCGAACACTCCGGACACCATGAACAGGCTTGCAACTACGCTCATTGTTTTTGACATTTTCGCCTCCCGCGGACGGGGCCAGTGCGTGCAGGCAAATGTCTGGGCACAGCCCCAGTGTCCCGAGTTTACCACGACTCCGGCGATTGCCCAACGTCACCGCCTTGGCCCCGGGGCAAGCGTTTCGACACGGCCGCCGCGCATGAGCATGCCCCGGCGATGCGGTGCCTCGGGGGGCTGGATGGGCGGAATGCCGGGGCCGGGTCCGGCAACGCGGCGCCGGGCATCACCGCCTTGCCCGCGTCATCCCTCGTCATCGGGCGTGTCGCGCTCGCGTTCCTCCTGCCGCGCCCTTTCCCGTGCCTTGATGCGGCGGATCTGGATCTCGAAGCCGACCCAGGCGACGGCGGCAAGGACGAGGACGGCGATGAATACGTAAAAGCCCCACCCGGTTTCCGAGAGGACAGCCTGGCGTCCCTTGAAATCGAACGCGTTCTCCATCGTGCCGGTCCTCGATCAGGCCTGCCAGGGCAAGCGCAGGCTACGTGGGCGCCGCTTGCGTGGTGCGGCGGGAAGGCGGCCCCCGTCGGCGGGCCAAGGCGCCGCCGGTCAGGGCCCTTTCACCCGCGCCATGAGACGCCGGACCACGCCCCTATGCAAGGCGCAGGACCGGCCCGTCGAGAAGCCGCATCAGATCCCCGAAATACCCCTCCGACCGGGCGGGTCTGGTCGGGTCCGAGGTGATCGCGACGGCGAGATTCCGGTCGGGATGTGCCGCGATCACCTGGCCGCCATAGCCCCGTGCCAGCATATAGCCGGACGGTGACAGGAACCAGCCATAGCCGTAGGACAGGCCCGACCACGGCGAGCGGGCGCGCGGCACGCGCGACGCGGCGATCCAGTCCCGCGACAGAACCCGGTCGCCGTCGAAACGCCCGCCATCCCGCATCAGCGTCGCGATCTTCAGCATCGCCGTCGGCCGCAGCGCCATCTGGTTGCCGCCGAGATAGTAGCCCTGCGGATCCCGCGTCCAGGGCGGGATCTCGATGCCGAGAGGCTGCCCGAGCCGGTCCCGTGCCAGGCTGAGCAGGCTCTGCCCCGTCGCCTCGGCCAGTGCCGCGCCCAGGATATGCGTGGACCCCGTCGAATAGAGCATCCTTGTACCCGGTGCGGCGACCATCGGCCGGCGCAGCGCATCGGCGAGCCAATTCCGCGAGCTGACCCATGCGCCGTAATTCGGCCCCGAGGTGCGTTCCAGCCCGGCGCGGAGCGTCACGAGATCCTCCATCGTGATGTCGGCCGCGCCGGGCGTCGCGTCCCCCGGCAGAAGGCCGGGGGCGATCTCGCCGAGGGTGGCGGTGACGGCCGGGATCTCGCCGCGGTCGATGGCCGTGCCCAGCAGCAGCGCGACGATGCTCTTGGAGCAGGACTTTATGTTCGCCAGCCGGTCCAGCCCCGGACCGCGGGGCGCGGCCGCGAAAACCAGCGTGTCGCCGCGCTTGACCTGGAGGGAATGGAGTTGCGGAAGATCCGCGATCGCCGCGCCGGGGTCGTCCGTCCGCGCGCGCAGAAGCGCCGGCGCGCACAGCGCCGCCGTGGCAGAGAGCAGGATGTGACGCCGGTTCGTCATCGCATGCCGATCATGCCCCTCTTTCGGGCGGCGTCCAGAGTCATCGGATCACGACCGCGTGGGCCGGCGCGATGCGTGGATTGCCGCCCGGGCTATGGCGGGGTGCCGTCCCCGAAGTTGCCGCGACACGCCTTCGGACCATATCCTTCGGTATCGCGTTTGCGTTCCATGACGTTATTCGACCAACCTTTGACGGGGAGAAACCAATGCGACTGACTTCGATCCTGATGGCCTCGGCCTGCCTGGCCACGCCGGCACTGGCCGAGGACGTGTCCTACACCGTGGATGGCGAGTCCTTCACCGGCTACTGGGCCGAGGCGGAGAATCCGGCCGGCCTCGTCCTGATCATCCAGGACTGGGACGGGATGACCGACTACGAACGCCAGCGTGCGGACATGCTGGCCGAGATGGGCTACAACGCCTTCGCGCTGGACATGTTCGGCGACGAGACGCCGACGGAAACCGTCGATCACCGCCGCGCCGCGACCGGTGCGCTCTACCAGGACCGCGCGCGCATGCGCGCACTCATCGAGGCGGGCATCGAGCAGGCGTTGTCGCGCTCCAGCGTCGACCAGATGGTCGTCATGGGGTATTGCTTCGGCGGTGCCGTGACGCTCGAGATGGCGCGCAGCGACATGGCCGACATGGCCGAGGGCTACGCGACCTTCCACGGCGGGCTGTCCACGCCCGAAGGCCAGTCCTGGGACGGTGACGAGCCGCCGGTCCTCGTGCTCCATGGCGGGGCGGACACCTCCATCACCATGGAGGATGTCGCGGGGTTTGCCACCGAACTCGAAGCGTCCGGCAACACCTATACCATCGAGGTATATTCGAACGCGCCGCATGCCTTCACGGTCTTCGGCTCGGACCGCTACCAGGAACGCGCGGACACCGCGAGCTGGGAGGCCTTCTCGACCTTCTTGAGCGAGCGGTTTTCCGGGTGACCGGGATGCCGCGGGGCCCCGCGGATCGCGGGGTCCCGCCTGCAGGCCGGCGACAGCTTCCTCCGGGGTGATCGCCGCGAACCGGGCAGGGCCTTGGCCCGGTTTTCCCGCCCCAGGGCCGATCACGTGTTGCGGCGCTGCCGGTTCCATCCCTCTTCGTGTCGTTTTCGCCCAAGACCGTGGGCGCGGTGCCCCCTAGATGCGGATGAGCAAGGCACGGAGCCTATGCGCGGTGACGCGTGCGCAGGAGGTCGGGATCGCCGCGGGGAGGAAACGCACCGTTTCCCGACCAAGCGCCAGGGCCGCGGTCGCGTCTTTTTCGGAGGCCTTTGGGAGGAGGATTCGAAATGTCGATGACAAGGAATTTCGGCTTCGGGACGCAGATCCGCAAGTCGCCCTATTTCGATGCGACGGTCCGTTGGGGCGCGACGGGCTTCTCGGTCTACAACCACATGTATATCCCGCGCGATTTCGGCGACCCGGAACAGAATTTCTGGAACCTCGTCACCACGGCGATCCTCTGCGACGTGGCCGTCGAACGCCAGGTCGAGATCACCGGCCCCGATGCTGCGCGGTTCACGCAGATGCTGACCCCGCGCGACCTGTCGACCATGAGCGTCGGGCAGTGCAAATACGTCCTGATCACCAATGCCGAGGGCGGCATCCTGAACGATCCCATCGTGCTGCGCCTGGCCGAGGATCATTTCTGGCTGTCGCTGGCCGACAGCGACATCCTGCTCTGGGCGCAGGGCCTGGCCGTGCATTCCGGGCTCGACGTCACGATCCGCGAACCCGACGTCTCGCCGCTGCAGCTGCAAGGGCCGCAGTCGCGCTACATCATGCAGTCGCTCTTCGGCGAGGACATCCTCGATCTGCGCTATTTCTGGCTGCGCGAAGTCGAGCTTGACGGCATCCCGCTCGTCGTGTCGCGCACGGGCTGGTCCAGTGAACTCGGCTACGAGATCTACCTGCGCGACGGGTCGCGCGGCGACGAGCTCTGGGAACGGATCATGGCGGCCGGCGCGCCCTATGGGCTGCAACCCGGCCACACCTCAACCATCCGCCGTATCGAGGCCGGCATGCTGTCCTACCATGCCGACATGGACGCCCAGACGAACCCCTACGAGCTTGGGCTGGGGCGGCTGGTGAATCTCGACACCGAGGCGGAGTTCATCGGCAAGGCGGCGCTCACCCGGATCCGGGACGAGGGCATCAGCCGCAAACAGGTCGGCCTGCTGATCGGCGGCGGGCCGCTGGACGGACCCAACACGGTGTTCTGGCCCGTCGCGAAGGACGGCACGCCGATCGGCAAGGTGACGTCGGCCGTTTATTCCCCGCGGCTGGGGCAGAACATCGCCCTGGCGCTGGTCGCGGCCGAACATGCCGTGCTGGGCGAGACGGTCGAGGTGCGCGTCGACGATGTCCCGACGCGGGCGGAGATCGTGGACCGGCCGTTCTTCGATCCGAAGAAGGCGCTCGCCACGGATTCCGTGCGGGTGGCCTGACGCCGTGGCGGGGCGGCGGCGTCGCGCCCCGCCCCGCGTCCCTCAGGCCGATTGCCGGGTCTCGCGCGCCTCGCTCCAGCGCAGACCGGCTGACAGGTCCTGCGCCATGCGCACGATTTGCGGGCCGATCTCGGCGCGGAAAGCCCCGGTGAACACCCGCGTCGATCCCGTCGCACCGATGGAGATCTGCGCGCCGGGGCCGGCCGCCGAAAGCGGCGCGGCGACCGACGCCATGCCGCGTTCGATCTCCTCGACGCATTCGGCGTAGCCGCGTTGCCGGATCGCCGCGAGGTCGGCCTCGAGATCCTCCAGCCGGGTGAGCGTGAACTCGGTGTAGGCCTTCAGGCGTTTCTCGAGGCTCTGTGACCGGAGCAGGTCGGGCGAGAAGGCGGCGACCGCCTTCGAGCAGGAGCAGGCATGCAACGGGCGTTTCCCGAGACCCGGATGCAGGAAGGACACGCCCGTATCAGGCGTCTCAACGTGAATGATCTCGACCGACCGTCCGCGCAGCCGCGCCAGGAAGAACGCGGCGCCATGGTCGGTCGCGGCGCGTCTGAGCGTCGGCGCGATCAGATCGCGCAGCGCGTGATCGGACCGGTCACCTTGCGTGATCTGCTTCAGGCGGTTGCCGATCACGAACCGTCCCCGCGTCACCGTTTCCAGCAAGCCCGCGTCGACGAGATCCTGCACCAGCCGGTAGGCGGTCGCCTTGGGCAGATCGGAATGCGCGCAGATCTCGCCCACCGTGGCCTCGCCCTTCTGGCCGACGATCTCGAGGATCAGCGTCAAACGTTCGAGATGCATGATTTTCCCGTATCCTGATAAGTGTTTTTTCGATATACGGGAATCACTGCAGATTCAAGGGAGGCGCGTCGCCATGGACGGAGGGTGTTGCGGACCGGGCTATGCCAGCCCCGCGGAGGCGATCAAGGCGCCGCGCGAAAAGCTGCTCTACACGATCGCGATCTACACCGGGACGGGCATCCAGAAGCCCGACTACCTGGCGACCGTGGACGCGGATCCCGAAAGTCCGACCTACAGCCAGGTGATCCACCGGCTCGAGATGCCGGGGATCGGGGACGAGTTGCACCACATGGGCTGGAATGCCTGTTCGTCCTGCCACGACGACAGTTCCATGTCGCGCAAGTACCTGCTGGTGCCGGGCGTGCGGTCGAACAACATCCACGTCGTCGATACCGCGACCGACCCGCGCGCGCCGCGGCTTCACAAGGTGATCGACGGGGCCGAGATCAAGGCCAAGGCGGACCTGTCGGGGCCGCACACGGTGCATTGCCTCGGATCGGAGATCATCATCTCGTTCCTCGGCGACGCCAGGGGCGAGGCGCCGGGCGGCTACCTGCATCTCAACAAGGATTTCGAGATCGTCGGCCGCTGGGAAGAGACCATGGGCGATATCCCCTTCGGCTACGATTTCTGGTACCAGCCGCGTCACAACGTGATGATCAGCTCGGAATGGGCCGCGCCCAATACCTTCATGCCGGGCTTCGACCTCGAAGAAGTCGGTCACCTGAAATACGGCCGCCGGCTGCACGTCTGGGATTTCGAGAAGCGGCGGCCGGTCGAGAGCATGTATCTCGGCGAGGACGGGCTGATCCCGCTCGAGGTCAAGTTCCTGCACGATCCCGACAGCACGCACGGCTTCTGCGGCGCGGCGCTGTCGACCAACGTGATCCATTTCTGGAAGTCCGATGCTGGCAAGTGGGAATGGGAAAAGGTCATCGACGTCGACAACGAACCGCATCCCGAATGGCCGATCCCGGTGCCGGGGGTGATGTCGGCGATCCTCGTGTCGATGGATGACAGGTATCTCTACCTCAACAACTGGCTGCACGGCGACATGCGCCAGTACGACATCACCGATCCGCACAACCCGAAACTGACGGGCCAGGTCTGGATGGGCGGGCTGCTCGGCCGCGCGCCCGAGGTCAACGGCGTCAAGGTCGCCGGCGGGCCGCAGATGTTCCAGCTGTCTCTGGATGGCCGGCGGCTTTACGTCACCACGTCGCTCTTCTCCACCTGGGACAACCAGTTCTACCCCGAGATCCGCACGCAGGGCGGCGTCATGGTGATGATCGACTGCGATGTCGAGAATGGTGGCATGTCGATCAACCCGGACTTCATCGTCGATTTCGGCAAGGAGCCCAACGGCCCCTCGCGCTGCCACGAAACCCGCTATCCCGGCGGCGACTGCACCAGCGATATCTGGCTGTGACGGAGAGCTGCACCATAACCATCGCCAACCGCGGCGGGGCGCGCTACACGGTCGCGGCGCGCCGGCCGCTGCTCGACACGCTGCGCGAACAGGGCCTCGATCTGCCCTATGGCTGCAAATACGGCGGCTGCATCACCTGCGCGGCCAAGCTGAAGGCCGGCGAAGTGGATCAGCGCCGGCAGGTGGCGCTGAACAATCGCCAGCTGTCCAACGGCTACGTGCTGCTTTGCGTGGCGCGGCCGGTGGGGGACTGCACGCTGGAGATCGGCGTCGAGAGTCATGACACGCTCTATCGCAATCCCTTCCTCGATCCCCTGGAGCCGCACGAGCTGAAAGCGGATATCGCCACACCGAAGGAGACCTAGATGCCCGAAGCCGAGATCGACCATCGTTATGACTACGCGCAGGCCTACCTGTCCGACATCCTGCGCTCGGTGAAAACCATCGCCATGGTCGGTGCCAGCGCGGACAAGACCAAGTTTAGCTATGGCGTCCTGCGCGTCCTGCACGAGACCGGGTATGACATGATCCCGGTCAATCCCAATCCGCGCGTGACCGAGATCCGGGGCATCCCGGTGTATCCGTCCCTCGAGGCGATCGACCGCCCCGTCGACATGGTCGAGGTCTTCCGCCCCAAGGAAGAGTTCTACGGTATCGCCGAACAGGCCATCGCCATCGGCGCCAAGGTGCTCTGGGGCCAGATCGGGGTGTATGACGACCGCGCGGCGCGGCTTGCCGAGGAGGCGGGCCTCAAGGTCGTCATGGATCGCTGCCCCAAGATCGAGTTGTTCCGCCCGTTCTGGAAGCCGCGGCTCGATCTCGCGATCTGAAACGGCACGGGCGACAGGCCGGCCGGCCGGACGCGCCGCGTCCGCGGCCGTCGTCGCGTCTCCGGCCCGCCTGCGGGGCGGGTGATCCCCGTCCTTCGAGGCCGGGCGCGACGCCCCCGCCATCGGCGTTGACAAACCTGATTGTTTTCGTAAGGATTTGCCCGAGAGAATTCTGACGGTTTTTGTCGGCAAATGGGATGACGCCTTTTCGCCGCTGACCCGGTCCGGTCTTTCCCGCGGTTTCGGTCCGCGCGGCGGCGCGCGGGACGGGGCGGCGTGACCGGCAGGGCCGATCCCGGCTGTCGCAGGAGGGGAAGCCTTGTCCTACCATGATCCGAACGTCTACGGCGCCGCGGCGATCGGCACCACGGACAGCGTCGATCCGCAGTCCCTGCGTATCATCGACCTGGTGCGGCGCTGGGATGGCGGCCCGGACCGTCGCCAGGAGGTCTGGAACGCGCTTGCGGTCGAGCTTGGCCCGGTCCGGGCGCGGCGGGCGCTGAAATCGCTCGAGGAATTCCTTGACTTGATCCAGAGCCACGGACGCCGCCCCCTGGTCCTGCACGGGGTCGGCTGTCGCTGTATCGGGTCGGATGAAACGATCATCGCGCATTTCGTCCGGATCGCCACCGAGGGCGAACGCGAGGACGCGATGCTGGTCGGCACCCTGCTGGTGCGCCCCGACATCGCCCCGATCGCCGCCAGCCTGGCGCAACAGCTGGGGCTGGCGCTTCTTTCCGGGGTGCCCGCGCCACGGGGCTGCACCGAAAGGATGCACTGACGCCGACGGTTCCGACGGCGAATGCCGGGTCGCGGCGCCCCGCCCAGGCGGCGGTGGCGGGGCAGGGGACCGGGGCGCGCTCAGGCGGCGCGGCTGCCGTCGGCCAGGGCCGCCTCGAGCCAGGCGGCGCAGCCGTCGAGACTGGCCGGCACCGCCTCGCCCACGCCGCCCGTGAAGGTCTCGAAGGCATCGAGGTTCAGCGCGTTGACCCCGGCGAGCACCGGCACGCCCTCGGTCAGGCACTGGCCGATGACATCGCGGAAGCCGCGCCCGTCGGCCTCGTGCTTGCCGAACTTGTTGACGATCAGGAGATCCGGCTTCGGGTCGAGGCCGCGGGTCACCGTCGCCACGGCCTCCTCCAGCGCGGCCGGATCGAGCCGGCAGCCGCGGGCCTCCTTGCCGAGCGATTGCGAGATGCGGAAGACCGGGCCGTCCGGCAGCACCTGCACGTCCATGTCGCAGTGCCGCGAGTCGGTGCAGTCGGTATTGGTCTGCACGACGCCGCAGACGCGGACGCCGCGTGCGATACAGGCCGCGGCGAAGGCGCTGAGCAGGCGGTCGGTCGCGCCGCGCTCGGTGGTCATGACGTATCCGAGATGCATCCTGTTCCTTCTCCTTGCGGGGCCGTCGGACCGGCGGGCATGCCGGCGCGGCCCCGGTCGCGCCGCGCCCGGTCCCGGTCCCGGTCCGTCCGCGTCGGCCAGCGGGGGCAGAGTGCCGGATTTTTCATGATCGGTGCAAGCCATCATCGCCCGGCCCGCCGGCCGGCGCCGGCGCGACCCGACGGGCGGCGGCCCGCTCAGTTGAAGTTGCGGAACAGCTTGGTGGCGGAAAACATCGATTCCAGCTCCTCGATGCGATCCTTGCTGTCCTCCCAGCGCGCGGTCTGCACCTCTGCGATGAGCGCCTCGACGATCATCATGATGCAGATGGTCGAGTCCCAGTTCGACGGGGCCTCCACGAGCGCGTTGAAGACGAACGGCGTCACCTTGCTGATGGGCGAGCCCCACTGGTCGGTGAAGAGCACGATGGTGCTGCCCCGGTCCGCGGCCAGGCGGGCCAGCTTCAACAGGTCGGACTCGTAGCGGCGGATGTCGAAGACGACGAGGATTGCCCTGTCGTCCATGTCGAGCAGGTATTGCGGCCAGACATTCGCCGAATGGCTCAGATGGGTGACGTTCGGCCGGATGATCTGAAGATGGTTGAACAGATAATCCGCGTTCGACCGCGTGATGCGCCCGCCGGCGAGGTAGACATGCCGCGCGGTGTCGGCCAGCAGGGCGGCCACCTCGTCGAACATCGCCGGGTTCAGCCGGTCGAGCGTGTGGTGCAGGTTCGACGAGACCGCCCGGGCAAAGGTGTTCAGCACGTGCTCGTCGGAGGCCTTGGCCTGCCAGGCGTCGCGCTTGGAGATCGGCTTCTTGATCTGCTCCGCGACTTCCTCGCGCAGCCGCTCCTGCAGGTCCGGAAAGCCCTCGAAACCCAGCTTGCGCGCCATGCGGATGACGGTGGGCGTCGAGACCCCGGCGGCCTGGGCGAGGCGGGTGATCGATTGCAGCCCGGCCACGGGATAGTCCTGCAGCAGGATGTTGGCGAGCTGGCGCTCCGAACGCGTCAGCGTCTCCATCTCGTCCTGGATCATCTCTTTCACGAGTGTCGGGGCCGCGGGCATCGCTGCCTCTTTTGTAGAATATTTTATAGCGTAGGCATCTCTTGTAGCGACGTCTACAAAAAATCGTTGACAGCCTCGGCGGTGACACCCTTATCGTGGTGCCATGCAGGATGCCGACGCGCCCCTTCTCGATGGTGACGAAGCCCCCCCGGTCGAGGTCTTGAACCCGGCGGGACGGGGCCGCGCCGTGCTGGTCTGCGAACATGCCAGCAGCGCCGTTCCGGCGGCGCTGGGCGACCTGGGGCTGCACCCCGACGACCGCCTGTCGCACGCGGTCTGGGATATCGGCGCGCTGGCGCTGGCGCGCGGGCTCTCGGCGGCGCTTGACGCGCCGCTGGTCGCGGCGCGGGTGTCGCGGCTCGTCTATGACTGTAACCGCCCGCCCGAGGCCGCCGACGCGATCCCGGCGCAGAGCGAGCGGATCGCGGTGCCCGGAAACCGCGGCCTGAGCCCGGCGGCGCGCGCCGCGCGGGTGGAGGCCGTCTACCGCCCCTTCGAGCGCTGCCTGCGCGCGACGCTGGACGCCCGCCGCGGCCCGACGGTGCTGGTTACCGTGCACAGCTTCACGCCGGTCTATCACGGGCAACCGCGCGCGGTGGACCTGGGGCTTCTGCACGACGCGGACCCGCGGCTCGCGGACGCGATGCTGGCCGCCGCGCCGGCCCATCTGCCCGGGCTCGACACCCGGCTCAACGCCCCCTACGACGCCGGGGACGGGGTGACCCACACCCTGCGCGCCCACGCGGTGCCGCGCGGCATGCCCAATGTCATGATCGAGGTGAAGAACAGCCTGCTGGGCGACGCCGGCGGGATCGCGGCCATCGCCGACGGGCTCGCCGGCATGCTCGGCGCCGCGCTGGCCGCCTGTTTCGCCGATGCCGATGCGGATGCCGCCGCCGGCAGGGGAGGCACCGGATGAGCGTGGCCGCGCGTCACAGCCTGCCCGGCCGGGTTGCGCGGGGCTACGTGCGCCGTGTCGACGCGGTGAACCGCCGGCTCGGGCGGATCGCGATGTACCTGATCTTCGTGTTGATCGGCATCCTGCTTTGGTCGTCCTTTTCCAAGACCTTCCTGCTGCCGTCGCTCTGGACGCTGGAGACGGCGCAGTTCACCATGGTGGCCTATTACATCCTGGGCGGGCCCTATTCGCTGCAGCAGGGGGCCAATGTCCGCATGGACCTGTTCTATGGCAGCTGGACGCCACGCACCAAGGCCTGGGTCGATGCCTTCACGGTGTTCTTCCTG
This sequence comes from Rhodovulum sp. YNF3179, assembly GCF_050586465.1. Lineage (NCBI taxonomy): Bacteria > Pseudomonadati > Pseudomonadota > Alphaproteobacteria > Rhodobacterales > Paracoccaceae > Rhodovulum > Rhodovulum sp. YNF3179. Next base: position 61,519 of record NZ_JBOCEG010000003.1, read on the forward strand.
CTCTTCTATCTCGTGATCCTGTTCCTCGGCGGGGTCGAGTCCACAGCCTATTCGCTGGGCTATTTCGGGATGGAGCCCTTTGCCTTCTTCCGCGATCTTCTGGTGACGCTGGTCACCGAGGGGGTGGGCGCCGCCGCCGAGATGTTCGGCCACATGGAGCGCAGCCCGACCGCCTGGCGGCCGTATCTCTGGCCGATCAAGACGGTCCTTATGATCGGCATCGTGATGATGATCCTCCAGGCGCTGGCGGAGCTTGTCCGTGACCTGTTCCGTATCCGTGGAGAAGAGATCTGATGTCGCACGACATGATCGCCCTGGTGATGTTCGCCTCGATGATGCTGATGCTGATGACCGGCCAGCGCGTCTTCGCGGCGATCGGGTTCGTCGGCGCGATCGCCGGGGTCATGCTCTGGGGGACGGGCGGCGTCGCGATACCCTTCTCGGCGGCGATGAAGCTGATGAAGTGGTATCCGCTGCTGACGCTGCCGATGTTCATCTTCATGGGGTATATCCTGTCCGAAAGCCGGATCGCCGACGATCTCTACCGGATGTTCCATGTCTGGATGGGGCCGGTGCGGGGCGGGCTGGCGATCGGAACCATCGGGCTGATGGTGCTGATCTCGGCGATGAACGGGCTGTCGGTGGCGGGCATGGCCATCGGCGCGACGATCGCGCTGCCGGAACTGCTGCGCCGGGGCTACGACAAGACCATGGTGACGGGGGTGATCCAGGCAGGATCGAGTCTCGGCATCCTCGTGCCGCCCTCGGTGGTGCTGGTGCTCTATGCCATGATCGCGCGCCAGCCGGTGGGCCAGCTCTGGCTCGCGGGGGTGCTGCCGGGGCTGATGATGGCGGCGATGTTCATTCTCTACGTGGCGATCCGCTGCCGGCTGCAGCCCCATCTGGGCCCGGTCCTGCCCGAGTCCGAGCGCGAGCAGATCAGCCGGGCCGAGAAGTTCCGGCTGCTGGGCGCGGGCCTGCTGCCGCTGGGCATCTTCGCGGCGATGATGGTGCCCTTCGTCAACGGCTGGACCTCGCTGGTGGAAAGCTCGGCGATCGGCGCGCTGACGGCCTTCGCCGCGGCGGTGCTCAAGGGACGGATGACGCGCGAGGTCTTCGAGAACTCGGTGCGCAAGACGCTGGGCGTCTCGTGCATGTTCATGTGGATCATCATGGCCGCGCTGGCCTTCGGCGCGATCTTCGACGGGCTGGGCGCGGTGCGCGCGATCGAGGGGCTCTTCACCCAGCAGATGGGGCTCAGCCCGTGGACGATCCTGATCCTGATGCAGCTCAGCTTCATCCTGATGGGAACCTTCCTCGACGACACGGCGATGCTGGTGATCGTCGCGCCGCTCTACGTGCCGCTGGTCGATCAGCTGGGCTTCGACCTGATCTGGTACGGTGTGCTCTACACCATCACCACGCAGATCGCCTACATGACCCCGCCCTTCGGCTACAACCTGTTCCTGATGCGCGCCATGGCGCCGCCCGAAATCGGGCTGCGTGACATCTACCGCTCGATCCTGCCCTTCGTGCTGGTGATGGCGGGCGCGCTTGCACTGATCATGGCCTTCCCGGACATCGCGCTCTGGCTGCCCGGGGTGGTCTACGGAAATTAACCCGAGAACCCCGGCGAACGGGGCCATCAACCAATAGGAGAGAAGACAATGACCACGACAAGACGTAAGTTCCTCTCGACCGCGGGGGTCGGTGCCGTCGGCGCCACGCTCGCCACGCCGGCCATCGCGCAATCCAAGATCGTCTGGCGGATGCAGACCTATGCCGGCGCCGCGCTCGCCGAGCATGTCGTCAAGCCGGCGATCGACAAGTTCAACCAGATCGCGGGCGACGAGATGGAGATCGAGCTCTATTTCGCCGATCAGCTGGTGCCCACGGGCGAGCTGTTCCGTGCCATGCAGCGCGGCACCATCGACGCGGTGCAGTCCGATGACGACTCCATGGCCTCGCCGACGGCCGTGCGCGTCTTCGGCGGCTATTTCCCCTTCGGCACGCGCTACTCGCTCGACGTGCCGGTGCTGTTCAACCAGTACGGCCTGAAGGAGATCTGGGAAGAGGAATACGCCAAGGTCGGCGTCAAGCATATCTCGGCGGGCTCCTGGGATCCCTGCCACTTCGCCACCAAGGACCCGATCCGCTCGCTCGAGGATCTCAAGGGCAAGCGCGTCTTCACCTTCCCCACGGCGGGCCGCTTCCTCAGCCAGTTCGGCGTGGTGCCGGTGACGCTGCCCTGGGAGGACATCGAGGTCGCCGTGCAGACCGGCGAGCTTGACGGGATCGCCTGGTCGGGCATCACCGAGGACTACACGGTGGGCTGGGCCGACGTGACCGATTACTTCCTCACCAACAACATCTCGGGCGCCTGGATCGGGCACTTCTTCGCCAACCAGGCCCGCTGGGACGAGTTGCCGGATCGCCTGAAGACGCTGCTGACCGTCTGCATGGAGCAGTCGCACTACTACCGCCAGTGGTGGTACTGGGGCGGCGAGGCCGCGCTGCGCGTCAACGGCGAGAAGATGCAGCTGACCTCGATCCCGGACGAGGAATGGGCGCAGGTCGAGACCGCGGCCAAGGAGTTCTGGGCCGAGCTGACCGAGGGCGACCCGATCCGCGAGAAGGTGGTCGGCATCATCCAGGAATACAACGATGTGATGCAGAAGGCCGGGCGGCCCTACCGCTACGACACCTGACGCCCCCTGCGCCGCGCCCGACCGGCGCGGCGCGTCCCGATGACCGGAGGCTCCGGCGCGTGACCGCCGGGGCCTTCGCCACATGCCACAGCCGAGACAGGATACCCCCATGGCCGCGCCTCTGACATTCGAAACCCTCAAGGACCAGGTCGCCCGGGGCGACATCGACACCGTGCTCGTCTGCCTCGTCGACATGCAGGGCCGCCTGATGGGCAAGCGCTTTCACGCGCAGCATTTCGTCGACGTCGCCCATGACGAGACCCATTGCTGCAACTACCTGCTGGCCACCGATCTCGAGATGGCGACGCCCGACGGCTACGCCGCCACCAGCTGGTCGGCGGGCTATGGCGACTACGTGATGAAGCCCGATCTCGATACGCTGCGGCCCGTGCCCTGGCTCGAGGGCACGGCGATGGTGCTCTGCGACGTGCTGGACCATCACACCCACGAGGACGTGCCGCACAGCCCGCGCGCGGTCCTGAAACGCCAGGTCGCGCGGCTGGCCGAGATGGGCTACACGACCGGTACCTCGACCGAGCTCGAGTTCTTCCTCTTCAGGCAAAGCTACGAGGAGATCCGCAAATCCGGCTTCCGCGACCTGGACCCGATCAGCGGCTACAACGAGGATTACCACATCCTGCAGACCACCCGGGAAGAGTCGGTCATGCGGCGGCTCCGCAATACGCTCTACGCGGCCGGGGTTCCCGTCGAGAACAGCAAGGGCGAGGCCGAGACCGGCCAGGAAGAGCTGAACATCCGCTATTCGGGCGCGATGAACTGCGCCGACTGGCACACCATCGCCAAGCACGCCACCAAGGAAATCGCCTGGCAGCAGGGCCATGCCGCGAGCTTCCTGCCGAAATGGCACGCCGACAAGGTCGGCAGCTCCAGCCATGTGCACATGTCGCTCTGGCAGGACGGGGCGCCGGCCTTCCACGATCCCGACGGCGACCACGGCATGTCGCAGATTATGCGCCACTTCATGGCCGGGCAGATCGCCTATGCGCCCGACTATACCTGGTTCCTCGCGCCCTATGTGAACAGCTACAAGCGCTTCATGAAGGGCACCTTCGCGCCGACCCGCACCGTCTGGTCGGTCGATAACCGCACCGCCGGCTTCCGGCTCTGCGGCGAGGGCACCAAGGCCGTGCGGGTCGAATGCCGCATCGGCGGCTCTGACATGAACCCCTACCTGGCGCTCGCCGGGTTGATCGCCGCCGGCATCCGCGGCATCGAGGACAAGCTGGAACTGGCCCCGCCGATCCGCGGCGACGTCTACGAGGACGTCGAAGGCGGCGAGATCCCCGGCACCCTGCGCGCGGCCACCGAGACGCTCGATGGCTCGGGGATGCTGCGCGCGGCGATGGGCGACGACGTCATCGACCATTACGCCCGCTGCGCCCGCTGGGAGCAGGAGGAGTTCGACCGCGTCGTGACCGACTGGGAAATCGCGCGCGGCTTCGAGCGGGCCTGACCCCCGACACACCGAGAAACGCGGAAAGGACTGCCGTGACCAAGACGCTGACATGCATCTCGCCGATCGACGGATCGGTCTATCTCGAACGCCCCGTGCTGGACCGGGCCGCCGCCGACGCGGCCGTGGCCGCCGCGCGCGCCGCGCAGCCGGCCTGGGCGGCGCGCCCGCTGGCCGAGCGCGTCGCGCTGGTTCGCGCCGCCGTGGCCGAGATCGGCAAGGACACCGACCGCATGGCGACCGAGCTTGCCCACCAGATGGGCCGCCCGGTCCGCTACGGCGGCGAGTTCGGCGGCTTCGAGGAACGCGCCAGCTACATGGCCGATATCGCCGCCGAGGCACTGGCCCCGCTGGTCATCGAGGAAAGCGACGCCTTCCTGCGCAAGATCGCGCGCGAGCCGCACGGGCTCGTCTTCGTGGTGGCGCCCTGGAACTATCCCTGGATGACCGCGATCAACACGGTCGCGCCGGCGCTGATCGCCGGCAACAGCGTGATCCTGAAACACGCGACGCAGACGCTGCAGGTGGGCGAGCGCCTGGCCGAGGCCTTCCACGCCGTGGGCGTGCCCGAGGAGGTGTTCCAGAACGTCTTCCTCGACCACGGGACCACCAGCGCGCTGATCGCCGCGCGATCCTTCGACTTCGTGAACTTCACCGGCTCGGTCAGGGGCGGCCAGGAGATGGAGCGCGCCGCGGCGGGCACGTTCACGCCGGTGGCCACGGAACTCGGGGGCAAGGATCCGGGCTATGTCCGCGCCGATGCCGATCTCGACGCGGCCGTGGACGGGCTGCTCGACGGGGCCTTTTTCAATTCGGGCCAGTGCTGCTGCGGGATCGAGCGCATCTACGTCCATGAGAGCCTCTATGACGCCTTCGTCGAAAAGGCCGTGGCAGAGGTCCGCAAGATGACGCTGGGCAACCCGCTGGACCGCGACACGACCATCGGGCCGATGGCCCATGTCCGTTTCGCCGCGGAGGTGCGCGCCCAGATCGACGAGGCCGTCGCCGCCGGGGCGACCGCGCATGTCGAGACCTTCCCGGCGGATGACGGCGGCGCCTACCTGACGCCGCAGGTCCTGACCGGCGTCAGCCACGAGATGCGCGTCATGCGCGACGAGAGCTTCGGCCCGGTGGTGGGCATCATGCCCGTCCGGGACGACGACGAGGCCGTGCGGCTGATGAATGACAGCCAGTTCGGCCTGACCGCCGCGATCTTCACCCGTGACGCCGCCGCCGCCGAGGCGATCGGCGCAAGGCTCGAGACCGGCACGGTCTTCATGAACCGCTGCGACTATCTCGACCCGGCGCTGTGCTGGACGGGGTGCAAGGACACGGGCCGCGGCGCCGGGCTGTCGGTGCTGGGCTACCACGCGCTGACCCGCCCGAAATCCTACCATCTGAAGAAGGGCTGAGACATGGAACTCGTCGGGAACTGGACCTACCCCACGGCGGTGCGCTTCGGGGCGGGCCGCATCTCGGAAATCGCCGATGCCTGCCGCGCCGCGGGCATGTCGAAACCGCTGCTGGTCACCGACCGTGGGCTGGCGGGCATGGATATCACCGCCCGCACCCTCGACCATGTGGAGGCCGGCGGACTTGGCCGGGCGCTGTTCTCGGAGGTCGATCCGAACCCCAGCGAGAAGAACGTCGCCGCCGGGCTCGAGGTGCTGCGCGCGGGCGGGTATGACGGGGTGATCGCCTTCGGCGGCGGCTCGGGGCTCGACCTGGCGAAAGTGCTGGCCTTCATGGCCGGGCAGACCCGGCCGATCTGGGATTTCGAGGATATCGGCGACTGGTGGACCCGCGCCGACGCCGACGCGATCCTGCCCGTCGTCGCGGTGCCGACCACCGCCGGCACGGGATCGGAGGTGGGGCGCGCCGGTGTCATCACCAATTCCGAGACCCACGAGAAGAAGATCATCTTCCACCCGAAGATGCTGCCCGCCGTGGTGATCTGCGACCCGGAACTGACCGTGGGCATGCCGCCGGCGATCACTGCCGGGACCGGGCTCGACGCCTTTGCCCATTGCGTCGAGGCGTTCTGTTCGCCCCATTACCACCCGATGAGCCAGGGCATCGCGCTCGAGGGTATGCGGCTGGTGAAGGACTACCTGCCGCGCGCCTATGCCGACGGCACCGATATCGAGGCCCGCGCCCAGATGATGAGTGCCGCGGCGATGGGTTCGACCGCGTTCCAGAAGGGGCTCGGCGCGATCCATGCGCTCAGCCACCCGATCGGCGCCCAGCATCACACCCATCACGGCACGACCAACGCCGTCTGCATGCCGGCGGTGCTGCGCTTCAACCGCCCGGCGGTCGAGGGCGTGCTGGGCCGGGCGGCGGCCTATCTGGGCATCTCCGGCGGCTTCGAGGGCTTCGCCGCCTTCGTGGACGAGCTGAACGCGGGGCTCGGCATTCCCGCGACGCTGACCGCGCTGGGCGTCCGGGATCCCGATCTCGACGCGCTGACCCGCTCGGCGCTGAGCGATCCCAGCGTCGGCGGAAACCCGGTGCCGATGACCGCCGAGAACACGCGCGCGCTCTTCGAGGCGTGCCTCTGAGCCACGCGACGATCGACAATCTGGGGGGCGGTCCGGGCGTTTCCCGGGCGTCGAGAGGCGGGAGTCCGTCTTGGCGGACATCGCGTTCGGACCGCAGAGGATGAGAAAGTTTAACCGGTCGAAATCTGCAATCCAATTTGCGGTTTTTTCGCCGGTATTCCTGCGTTGCGCCACCGGGAAATCTCCGCTGCCGGTACCGGTGGGAGCGGAGCCCGTGGCGTGACAGCGATCGTGTCTGTCGGCCATCAGCCGCCGCGAGCCCGATGGTTGCCGCGCCGGGAACGAGACGGCGGCCTTCCGAAAAAGGCCCTTCCATACCGTCCGGATATCTGGCTTGTTGACGGAAAACCTTCACGTCCGTCGTCGGGAAAAGTTCCGTCCACGCGGCGCCAAGGTTTATCACAAGGGAGGACTCCGATCGATGCGCCTTACGGACGAAGAGCAGGCAATGCTCGCGGGTGAATTGGGCGAAGTGAAGCGTTGGGCATTGGATCACCAGGTGCAGGTGGGCCGGATGTTCGACGCCGAGGATCTGGTTCCAGTCAGCCAGGCTCACATCATGGGAGATCCCGAAGCCGTCGGTGTCGCCGGGGCGGCGTTTCTCGAGCGTCTCGCCAATCAGGGCGCCAGAACGGTGGTCCCGACGATCACGGACCCAAGAGGCGTGGACCTGAATTACTACAGCCCCATCGGTCAGACGGAGGAGATGGCTGAATTGGAGCGCCGCATCATCGCGGCCCTGACCGGGATGGGCGTCATGATGACGAACACCTGTATCAATTACCAAACGATCATGCCGCCAGTAGCCGGCGAACACGTGGCGTTCGGCGACACCGGCGTGGTGATTTATTCCAACTCCGCATGTGGCGCCCGTTCCAATTTTGAAGGAGGCCCGTCGGCTCTCGCGGCCGGGCTGACCGGCCGGACACCGCGTTACGGCTTGCACCTCGAGAAAAACCGGCAGGCAACCCGACGCTTCGTCGTCAGTGAACAGCCCAAGGATCTCACGGACTGGGGCACGCTCGGTGCGGTGGCTGGCAAGCTGAGCGGATCGTATTGGGAAGTTCCGGTCATAGAAGGGCTCGACGTGACACCAACCTCCGACCAGATGAAGCATTTGGGCGCGGCCATGGCGAGCTTTGGCTCGACGCCTCTCTTTCACCTGGTGGGAATTACGCCGGAAGCCCCGACGCTGTCTTCCGTGGGCGGGGACCGTCTCGAGCCCGAAAGCCTTTCGCCGGAGATGATGGACTCCATGCGATCGCGCTTCGGCGGGAAAGGCGACAAGGTCGACGTCGTCGTCTTCGCCGCACCTCAGCTCTCACTGGTTGAAGTCAAGCAGGTCGCGGAGCTCTGCGAGGGGAAAAACCTGTCGGTTCCACTCTATGTGTGCACCGCCCCGCAGGTATATCCCGATGCGGAGCGGATGGGCTTTGTAGAGAAGATTGAGGCTGCAGGCGGCAAGGTCCTCGTCGGAACCTGTTTCTACAACGGCTTCGCGCGGGAAATAGGCGAAGCGAACGGGTGGAAGCGGCTTCTGAGCAACTCGGCCAAGATCGTCAATATTCTCGGCGGCTACGGCTATGAGCCGGCGCTCGCGAATATGGAACAGTGTGTGGCTTCCGCAATCAGGGGGGAGATTGTCTGATGATCGTACTCAAGTGTCATGTCGGCATAGGGGAGAAGGTCGAGGGCGAAGCCCTGGTGGCGCCGGACAACTTTTCAGCACGCTACGATCTCGATCGAAAAAAAGGCGTGTTTTCACGCCCGGACCATGAACTGTTCGGCCAGAGTTACGACGGGAAGATCCTGGTGCACAACACCGCGAAGGGGGGCGTCGCCTCGGCCTGGATGCTCAATGAGATGAAAACACAGGGGATCACTCCCAAGGCCATCCTGTTCAACACGGCGAATACGATCCTGGCACAAGGCGCCGCATTGGCTGGTCTCGCCATGTGTGACCGTTTTGAAGATGGCGACGTCGTCGAACTGATACGGACTGGCGATCATCTCATCGTCGAGCCGGAGACCGGAACGGTCACGATAACAAACCGAGCCGAATGACGGATGCCGTCGCCGGGATCACGCTTGGGACGGCCTGACACCTTTGGGATCGGTTCTGCCGGATATCTGCCGGCCGGCCCCGAAACAACAGGGGCGGGGACCCGCCTGCGCGGGGCGATGCGGCACGGTCAAGAGATGCGCTTTCGGATCCCCGGCTGCGGACGCTTTCTGGCTCGTCGCACGGCGCGCATCGACCTCAAGATTTCCTGCAAACGGCCGCATTATAAAAGATAAAATGACTTTATGGGTAAGAATTAGTTCCTTTGTGTTAGGAGAAGTAACAATTTAGTCTGGAGCCTGAGCGAGGCGGGATCGTCGGCCGATGTCTTGGCGCGGCGTGTCGGGCAAACCACGGACCGCCTTCGCATCAGACATAAGCGAGGCAGTATGCCAACACAGCCCATCGGCGAGGTTCTGTTCAACGTTGCGATCGTCTCCGACACGCATGTGAACGAGAAGGAGGATTTCTCGGCGTCTCCGTACCCGGCCAACGCCGAGGCCAACCCGCGTGCAAGGTATGTGTTCTCCCAGGTCAACCAGATTGGGCCGGCGCTGACCATTCACCTCGGTGACATGGTCAACCCCGTTCCGGAACTGGCCAGCTACCCTGCTGCCGCGGAAAACTTCCACAATATCGCCAAAGGCTTGCAGTCACCACTTCACCTTGTTCCCGGCAACCATGATATCGGTGACAAACCGGTCAAGTGGATGCCGGCCGGGATGGTTAACAGCGATTTCATCGCGCTCTATCGCCAGCATTTCGGACAGGACTTTTACGCCGTTACACACCAGGGCTGTCATTTCGTGGTCATCAACGCGCCGTTGCTGAATTCCGGCGATCCCGCCGAGGCGGAACAGGCCGCCTGGCTGGAAGACTTTCTCGCGCGCCACGAGGGCGAGCGGATGTTTCTGTTCAGTCATTACCCGCCCTATATCAGCGATCCGGACGAACCGGGCAGCTATGACAATATCGAGGAGCCCGCCCGAAGCTGGTTCCTTGAGCTTTTGCGGCGCTACAAACCGGAAGCGCTGTTCAGCGCGCATGTCCACAATTTCTGGTACGACCGCATCGGCGAGACGGACTATTACATCACGCCGTCTACCTGCTTCGTCCGGCACGACTATTCCGAGATGTACCGGATTGACGGCGGTGACCAGAAAGGGCGCAACGATTCTGCCAAGCTTGGGTTCGTGACGCTCGAAATCCGTGAAAACGGCCATGTCGCGCAGTACCATCGGAGCTATGGCGCGACGTTGCCGCCGCAGGCCGAACCTGCACCTCCGGTTGCGCGGCGGCCGCATCTCAAGACCCAGGGACTGGACCATGTCTTCGTGGACCTTCGCCACGCCTGGGCCGAGGAACTGACGGTCGCACCCTCGGGGGCGGTGGACGAGTTCCGGCGAAAACGCGCCCGGAACGATTATCCGCTCATGGCGATGTGGGAGATGGCGCTCCGAGGGTTGCGCGTCCCGATCCAGGATCTCGCCGATGCGCGCATCGGGGGACGCATGGCCTTGATGGTGCGCATGGGGCATCGGTTTCAGGTCTATCTCTACGGGATGCCGGATGCCTCGGAACGCGCTTTGCTGACCGAGAATGCGGCGCTGATACAGCGTCTTGAGCTGATCCTGAACTGGGAAGAGGCGGATGATCTGGCCGATGACGTCGGTGCGCTGGCACGGGCGTCCGGCCTCCCGATCGTGCTGTCCCGTGTCAATCGCAAGGATCGGGCGAAGCATACCGGCGCACGCTTCAATCACCTCATCAGTCACGGGTTCACCCTGGCCGAAGCCGATGAGATCACGGCCTTTGAGGCGCGCCATCCCGGGGTGATCGGCGGCGCGCAGTTCACGATCCCACGCAGCGTGTCGCCATGGGAGGCGGCGCGAAACCTGCGTGATTTCGCCGGCCGGTCGGGACTCGCGCCCGTGCTCTACGTCAAATCGACCGAAGCCAGCCCCGCCGAGCCTTTCGAGGATCAGGTGGCGAATGCGAGACGGTTTGCCGAGGCTGCGATGTCGGGGCTGGGCTTTGGCATTGATGTCATCCTGGATACCCTCGACGACGTCGACCGAGGCTATTTCACGCGCACCGGATTGGTCGACCGCCGCTTCAACCCGCGGCTTGCCGGAGAGCTGATCGCGACCTTGGCGGTCGAAACGGCCGAAGGTGGCTGGGCGGCCGCCGCCGGCGATACGCCGGCATTGCAGAGAAGGGGCCGCCGGCTCTGGATAGCGGATGCGCGCGAAGCGGCGGATGGCCCCTGGATATGCCCGCGCAGCGGACGGCACCGAACCGCGTCCGAGCGGCCAAGGACCGAGTTGGTAATCCGCGTGGATGGTCCTGATGTCTAGCGGGCACCAAGCGCTTGCCAAAAGACCTTGCGCCGATGGCATTCCCCGCGCGCCTTCTCTTGATCGGCAGCGCCTTGAAAGGGGTTCCTTACACAATGGAGATCCGCGGATTTTCTCAAGTAATCGGATTTGGAAGAGCAATGAATGCGTTTCTTTTCCTGAAAACCGGAAAATCAGTTTCAGTTTGTAAGCGTATGATTCCATAAGCGAAAAAGAGGGGCCCATGTCCGATCCGAACTCGATGATGACACCGCTCGAAATGCATAACGGCACGTTGCGCACCCCGATCGATCCCAGCCTCCTGGGTACGGCGGTGCTCGACAAATCCGGCGCGTTCGAGGCGGGCAGTTATCAAAGCTTCACGCTGACCTATACCGCGGGCCGTTTCGGCATTGATGACAGTGGCAGCTTGCGGATCGTCTGGCGCTTTGCCACCGACCAGACAAACCCCCAGTTCGATGATCCCAAGGCACCGGGGTTCACCGAGGTTTTCGCGTCCAACAACGCCGTTCTCGAGGCGCGGTTTGACCCCAAGGGCAACATACGTCCATGGGACCGGACGCTTCAGATCAAGGTCGTCAAAGGCTTCATGAAGGAAGGCGACACGATCACCGTGCGCTTTGGCGTCACCGATCACGGATCGCCGGGGATGCGGTTGCAGACCTTCTGCGAAAACCGGTTTGAGTTTCGCGTTCTGGTCGACCCGATCGCGACCTACAATTTCCAGACGCTGCTTGAGCAACCAGCCATCTCGATCGTTCCCGGCGCCCCGGAGACCTGGGTCGCTGTCGTGCCCTCGACGATTGCCCGCGGCGAACCCTTCTCGCTCAAGATCAAATCCGAGGACAGTTGGGGCAATCCGACGAACAAGGCGGCGATGACGCTGTTGCCGAAGGCCAGCCAGCCGGTCGAGAACCTGCCGGAGACCCTTGAAATCCAGGAAGGTGATTTTGCCGCTGTCTTGCCCGGGCTGGTCGCCCACGAAAACGGCCCGTTGAGGATCACGCTTCACGCGCCGGACGGATCACTCGTGACGACGTGCAATCCCGCCAGGGTGACGGCCGCACCGGCGATCAAGAGCTACTGGGGCGATCTTCACGGTCAATCCGATGAGACCCTGGGTACCAACAGCGCGGCCGATTACTTCGCGTTCGGGCGTGACCGCGCCTTTCTGGATGCCTGCGCGCACCAGGGTAACGATTTCCAAATGACCGACACCTTTTGGAAGGATCTCAACAAGGTCACGGAACATTTCAATCAAGACGGAGAATTCGTCACGCTGCCCGGTTACGAATGGTCGGGCAACACGGCTTTGGGCGGTGACCGCAATGTTTTCTTCCCGGTCGAGGGGCGTACGATGCGACGCTCTTCGCATGCCCTGATCGAGGATCAAAGCGACATCGGCACAGATTGCCACACCGCCGGTGAACTGTTCGAAGCCTTTGCCGAAAACGGGGAATGGGATGTCATCTGTTTTGCCCATTGTGGCGGCCGGTATGCCGACATCACGATGGCACATGATGGCAGGTTCGAAAAATCCGTCGAGGTTCATTCCGCATGGGGCACATTTGAGTGGATCGTGCAGGATGCCTTCAAGAGCGGCTACCGTGTCGGGATCATCGGCAATTCGGATGGTCACAAGGGGCGGCCCGGCGCCAGCTATCCCGGCGCGGGGTGGTTCGGTGCGGTCGGCGGTCTGACGTGCTTTTTGATGCCTGATCTGACCCGGAAGGGGTTGATCGAGTGCATCAACAGGCGACATCACTATGCCACCACCGGCGGCCCGAGCGGGCGCATCCGGTTGGATGTCAGGATGTCCTTTGATGAACAGGCGACGCTGTATCTCGAGGATCCCCTGTTGACCGAAGAATGCGCGACCGAGCCTTGTTCAGAGGCGATGATGGGTGACATCGTGCATCTTCCGTCGGGCGATGCTCACCTGACGATGAGCGTCGAGGCGGCGTCGCCCGTGCGCTGCATCGATATCTTCAACGGTCTCGATCATCTGGAATGCCACCGTCCCTATGCCGAAAGCGACCTGGGCGACCGCATCGGGGTTTTGTGGGAAGGGGCAGAATATCGCGGCCGTTTTCGCGCCGTGCCATGGGACGGTTCTGCGCATTTCGACGCGGCTGCCGTAACCTCCGCGCAAGCGGTGAACTTCTTCAATCGCGACAAGACACTTGATCTGCGCAGCCCCGCTGATCTGGCCTGGAAATCGGTAACCACGGGAAACCTGGCCGGGTTCATCGCGACGCTCGAGAACGGCAAATCGGGCAACATCGCGCTGGAAACGCCGTTGATAAAGGAAACGGTCGCATTGGGCGATATCGGCTACGAGGATACCGTGTTGGATGCATCGGGCGTCTTGCCGCGCGGCATTCGGCTGTTTCGGCTGCCCGATGAAAACCCTCATACCTGCGTCAGAATCGAGCGGACAGTGTCACCCGGGACGGGACGGGATAATCCGTTCTTCGTTCGCGTGACCCTCGAAGATGGAACCCAGGCCTGGTCCAGCCCGGTCTATGTTTTCCGGTCGCTGTAGGTCCGACGCCGGGAAACGGCCAGGATCTAGGCCCTGGATACCGACAACCTGACAGGTGGCGCCGAAAACCGGGCAACCGAGACCGCGGTCTATTCGATCCGCAAGCCGGAGAGCCGCGCGACGACCCGCGTTCCGCTGTCGTCGCTGTCGGAGGAGACCGCGATCCCCACGAGGCTGCCCGGCGCGCTGCCGAAGGCGCGCCGGTGGTCGCGGGCGAGATCGACCCGTTCCGCCGCCGTGCCGGTGCCGGCGGCGCGGCGGATCACGCTGCGCCCGCGCGGCCCGACATAGGGGCTGGGCAGGATCTCGCCCGGGTCATGGGCGCCGCCCCAGACATACATCAGCACCCGCGCTTCGGGCGCGTCGAGCAGGGCCCGGATGCTCTTGCCCGCGGCCGCGGCGGCCTGCTCGGGCGGCAGGAACACGAAATAAAGCGAGATGTTGCGATCGTCGCCGCCCTTCCGGGTCAGGTCGGTGGGCGGCACCGTCTCGTCGACACGCCAGCGCCACGACGCGGTGCGTCCCTGCCAGAAGCCGCTGGGCAGCGCCTTCCAGAGCAACGAGACCGTGCCGTCCGACCGGATCGCCAGGCTGTCGCCGTCCCGCCGGTAGCTGTTGCTCGAGAAGAGATTGAATTTCTGCTCGCGCCAGCCGTCGTCGAAAAGAACCGGGCTGGCGGCGGCGGGCGGGGCCGCCGCGGCGACGGCGGCGGCGAGGATGAATGATGCGATACGCATGGCGCCTCCTGATCCCGGTGACATAGTCTGTTCGGACCGGTGGTCGAGACATCTCTGCCGGCCGCGCGGCAGGCGCTTGGCCTCCGGCGGGCGCGGGGCTATGCTTCGCCCGGATGGCCCGTGCGGCCGCGACAGAGGAGATCCGCGATGCCCCATCTCGCCTCGCGCGGCGCGCGCCCCGTAGCCGGGGGGCTCCGGTCTTGAAACGCTTCGCGGTCTTCGGCGGGGCGGTCGCGCTGACACTGGTCTCGCTCGCCGGGCTTCTGCTCAGTGCCTGGTTCCTGGTGCCGCTGGCGCTCTTCGGGTTTCTCTCCGCGCTCGGCCTCTACGACGTGCTTCAGCGGTCGCACGCGATCCTGCGCAACTACCCGGTCCTTGGCCATATGCGGTTCCTCTTCGAGGGCATCCGCCCCGAGATCCGCCAGTACCTGATCGAGAGCGACGCGGATGAAGAGCCGTTCTCGCGCGACCAGCGCTCGCTCGTCTACCAGCGCGCCAAGGGCGTCGAGGACAAGCGTCCCTTCGGCAGCCGCCAGCGGGTCTACGACGCCGGCTATGAATGGCTGACGCATTCCTCGGTGCCGAAGACGGTCGCGGACCCGGATTTCCGCGTGACCATCGGCGGGCCGGATTGCCGCCAGCCCTACGCGGCCTCGATCTACAACATCTCGGCGATGAGCTTCGGCGCGCTGTCGGGCAACGCGATCCTGGCGCTCAACAAGGGCGCGAAGATGGGCGGTTTCGCCCATGACACGGGCGAGGGCGGTATCAGCCGCTATCACCGCGCGGGGGGCGGCGACCTGATCTACGAGGTCGGCTCGGGCTATTACGGTTGCCGCACGCCCGAGGGCCGTTTCGACCCGGACCGCTTTCGCGAACAGGCGGCCGATCCGCAGGTTCGGATGATCGAGCTGAAACTCAGCCAGGGCGCCAAGCCCGGCCATGGCGGCATGTTGCCGGCCGCCAAGATCACCCCCGAGATCGCCGAGGCGCGCGGCATCCCCATGGGGCAGGACTGCATCTCGCCCGCCGCGCATCCGGAGTTCTCGACGCCGGTCGAGATGATGGCGTTCATCGGCCGGCTGCGCGATCTGTCGGACGGCAAGCCGGTGGGCTTCAAGCTTTGCATCGGGCACCGGCGCGAGTTCATGTGCATGGTCCGCGCGATGCTCGAGACCGGGATCGTGCCGGATTTCATCGTCATCGACGGCAAGGAGGGCGGGACCGGCGCCGCCCCGGTGGAATTCGCCGATCACCTCGGCATGCCGCTGATCGAGGGGCTGACCTTCGCGCATAACACGCTGCGGGGGGCGGGGCTGCGCGACCGGGTCCGGATCGGCGCCTCGGGCAAGCTGGTCAGCTCGTTTACCATCCTGAAGGTCATGGCGCTGGGCGCGGACTGGGCCAATTCCGCCCGCGGCTTCATGTTCGCCATCGGCTGCATCCAGGCGCAGGCCTGCCACACGAATTGCTGCCCGGTCGGCGTGGCGACGCAGGATCCGCTGCGAGCCCGTGCGCTCGACGTGCCGGACAAGTCAGAGCGCGTGGCGCGGTTCCACGCCAACACGCTCCACGCCATCGCCGAGATGACCGGTGCGGCCGGCCTGGAGCATCCCGGCGAGTTCATGCCGCACCATCTGCTGATGCGCGAGGGCGACCGCGACATGGTCACGGGTGACGAGATCTACCCCTACATGCCCGAGGGTTTCCTGCTGCAGGAGGGCGGCGAGGACGACCGCTTCGGCTATCGCATGCGCTGGCGCCGCGCACGCGCCGACAGCTTCACCCCCTTCGACCTCTCCTGACCCGGCGCGCCCAGCCGGTCAGGTCAGGCGAAGCCGGGCTTCGACGGCAGCCCCATCTTCTTGAGCGTCATCACCACCGGGCAGATGCCGGTGAAAGAGGCCTGCACGAGATGCGCGCCGAGAAGACCCGTCACCCAGAGCCAGTTGATGTTGTGATAGGCGGCGAGCAGAACCGTCGCGAGAACGACGAGGCCCACCACCAGCAGGATGCTGCGTTCTACGGTCATGGATTTTCCCCCAATTCCAGCCAGTACGAGATCGATCACGTCACGAAAGGTCACCGGA
This sequence comes from Rhodovulum sp. YNF3179, assembly GCF_050586465.1. Taxonomy (NCBI): domain Bacteria; kingdom Pseudomonadati; phylum Pseudomonadota; class Alphaproteobacteria; order Rhodobacterales; family Paracoccaceae; genus Rhodovulum; species Rhodovulum sp. YNF3179. The sequence goes on from NZ_JBOCEG010000003.1 coordinate 78,053, forward strand.
ACTGGCGCGAGGATAGCACGATACGGGCCAGATCCGAAGCCGCTCCGGGCCGGGGCAGGGGTCAGCGCAGGGCGCCGGCGGCCTTGAGCGCGTCGTATTTTTCCTGGTCCCACCACCAGTAGTCGATGCCGCGGTCATAGGGCGGTTTCTTGGCCGGTTTGCCGAACACGTCCCAGTAGGCGATCCAGTGCGAGCCCTTGTGCCAGTTGGGCACCCAGATGTGCTTGGCGCGCAGCACCCGGTCGAGTGCCTCGACCCGCGTCTCCAGCGTGCGGCGGTCGGGGGCGGCGATCACCTGTTCGATCAGCGCGTCCACGACCGGATCCTGCACCCCGGCGAGGTTCGGGCTGCCCTGTGCCGCGGCGCTTTCGCTGCCGAAGAGCGTGCGCAGCTCGATCGAGGGGCTGAGCGGCAGGATGAAGCGGCCGATCACCACGTCGTAATCGAACTCCTCCTGGCGCTGCTGCATCTGCGCGGGATCGACGCGGGTATAGATCGCGTTCACCCCGAGCCGCTTGAGATTGTCGATGAAGGGCAGGACGATCCGTTCGAACCCGGCGCTGGCCGAGACGAACTCCACGCGCAGGGTCTGGCCCTCGGCGTTGCGCAGCAGGCCCTCGGGGCCGGGGCGCCAGCCGGCCGCCTCCATCAGCCGCTTGCCCGCGCGCAGCGTGCCGCGATCGAGCCCGCGCTCGGGGCTCTGCACGGGCGGGGTGACGGCGGGCTCGGTGAAGACCCGCTCGGGCAGCTGGTCGCGGTAGGTCTCGAGCAGCGCCAGCTCGTCGCCCTCCGGCAGGCCCTCGGCCTGCATGCCGGAGTTTTCCCAGAAACTGTCGGTGCGTTCGTAAAGCCCGTAAAACAGCGTCCGGTTCGACCATTCGAAGTTGAACATCATCGCGATGGCCTCGCGCACCCGCGGGTCGGCGAATTGCGCCCGGCGCAGGTTCAGCCAGAAGCCTTGCGCGCCCGAGGGGCGATCGTCGGCGATTTCCTCGCGCAGAATCCAGCCCCGGTCGAGCGCGGGGAAGTCGTAATTCGTCGCCCAGAGCGCCGAGGTGAATTCCTCGTGGAAGAGGTATCCGCCGGTCTTGAAGGCCTCGAAGGCGCCCGTGTTGTCGGCGTAATACTCGTAGCGGACGCAGTCGAAATTGTCCTTCCCGACATTCACCGGCAGATCGGCGCCCCAGTAGTCTGGATTGCGGCAATAGGTGATCTGCCGCCCGGCATCGGCGCCGTCGACGACATATGGCCCCGAGCCCAGCGGCGGCTCCATCGTCGAGCGGGCGAATTCCACCGTCTCGTAGTAGTGCGCCGGCAGGACCGGGATCTGGCCCACATCGGCGATCAGGTCCCGCGTCGAGGCATCGTCGGCGAAGTCGATACGCACCTCGCGCGCCGAAAGCGCGGTGACGCGGGCCACGTCCTTCAGCCGGATCTGGTAGGTGGGCGCGCCCTGGGCCTGCAGGGTCTCGAGGGTAAAGACGACGTCCTCCGCCGTCACCGGTTCGCCGTCGGCGAAGCGGGCGCCGTCGCGCAGGCGGAAGATCACCCAGCTGCGGTCCTCGGGGTAGGTGATGGTCTCGGCCAGCAGGCCATAGACCGAGTCCGGCTCGTCGTGGGCGGGAACCAGCAGCGTGTCGTAGAGCCGCGCCAGCCCCTGCGCGGGTTCGCCTGCAAGGATGAAGGCGTTGAGGCTGTCGAAGGTTCGCGAGGCGCCGGTGCCGCGGAAGCTCATCGTCCCGCCCTTGGGCGCGTCGGGATTGACGTAGTCGAAATGCGGAAAGTCCGGCCCGTATTTCAGCCCGCCGAAGGCCGAGATCCCGTGGCGCGTCACGCTTTCGGTGTCGTCGGCCCAAAGCGGGGGGGCGGCCGCGAGCAGGGCGGCGAGGGTCAGGGAGGCGAATCTCCGGGCAAGCGTGGCCATGGCAGTCTCCGTCGCGGCTATGCGCAAAGGGTAGCACGCGCGCCGCGGTGGGAAAGCGCCTTTGCGCCAGGCCCCCGCGCGGTCACTCGGCGAGGTGGCAGGCCACGCGGGTGTCGCCGATGGTGCGCATCTCCGGGCGTTCGCGCGCGCAGCGTTCCGTCGCGATGGGGCAGCGCGGATGAAAGGCGCAGCCCGAGGGCGGGTTGATCGCGTCGGGGATCTCGCCCTGGGGCGGGTTCACCTCGCGGCCGAAGGCGTCCATGCGCGGGGCCGCGTCGAACAGCATCTGGGTATAGGGATGCTTCGGCTCGGTGAAGAGCCGGTCGCGCGGGGCCTCCTCGACCAGCCGGCCGAGATAGAGCACACCGATCCGGTCGGCCATGTGCTGGACCACCGTCAGGTCGTGGCTGATGAAGAGATAGGTCAGCCCCAATTCCTCGCGCAGGTCGCTCATCAGGTTCAGCACCTGTGCCTGCACCGACACGTCCAGCGCGGAGGTGGGTTCGTCGCAGACGATCACCCGCGGGTTGGAGGCGAGCGCGCGGGCGATGCAGATCCGCTGGCGTTGCCCGCCCGAGAACTCGTGCGGGAATTTCGACGCGTCATGGGCCGAGAGCCCCACCTGTTCCAGAAGCTTCTCGGCCAGGCCTTCGGTATCGCCGCCGCGGTGGCTCACCGGCTCGACGATGATGTCGCGCACCCGCCAGCGCGGGTTGAGCGAGGCATAGGGATCCTGGAAGATCATCTGCACGTCCGAGCGAATCCGGTCGACCTTGGCGGCATCCGGTTCATGGGACAGGTCGATGCCCTCGATCTCGACGCTGCCCCCGCTGGGCGACAGTAGCCCCACGACGATCTTGCCGATGGTCGACTTGCCCGACCCGCTCTCGCCCACCAGCGCGTAGACGGTCTTTTCCTCGACGTCGAAATCGACGTCGGAGACGGCGGTCAGGTAGGCCTTGGGCCGGCGTTCGAGAACGCGGTTCAGCCAGGGCTTGGAAACGTCGAAGATGCGCGTCAGCCCACGGACGGAAATCAGCGAGCTCATGCAGCGTTTTCCTCTTTCTCGGGGTCAAGGGGGAACCAGCAGGCCGCGCGGCCCCCGCAGGCCCCGAGGCTGGGGGCCGGCTCCTGGCGGCATTTCTCTTCAGCGCGGTCGCAGCGCGGATGGAAGGGGCAGCCCGTTGGCAGGGCGTTCAGCCGCGGCATGGCGCCCGGGATCTGGCGCAGCCGGCGGTGGCCGAGGCTCGCCCGCGGGGTGGAGGCCATGAGGCCGGCCGTATAGGGATGGCGCGCGGTCTCGACGACCTCCTGCACCGGGCCGAGTTCCACCAGCCGGCCGGCATACATCACCGCAACGCGGTCCGCGGCTTCGGCGATCACGCCCATGTCGTGGGTGACCAGCATCACCGCGACGCCCTTCTCGCGGCAGAGCCGCTTCAGCAGCGCGATGATCTGCGCCTGCACGCTGACGTCGAGCGCGGTGGTGGGCTCGTCCGCGATCACCAGGTCCGGCTCGGCGCAGAGCGCGAGCGCGATCACGACGCGCTGGCGCATGCCGCCCGAGAACTCGTGCGGGTAACTGTCGATGCGCGACCGCGCCGCCGGGATGCCGACCTCTTCGAGCGCGGCGATAGCCCGCTCCCGCGCCTTGGACTGCGAGACGTCCAGATGCTCGAGGATCGTCTCGGTCAGCTGGTCGCCGATGGTCAGCAGCGGGTTGAGCGAGGTCAGCGGGTCCTGGAAGATCATGCCGATCTTGTCGCCGCGGATATGGCGCATCTTGTCCCGCGGCAGACGGTCTATCCGCTGCCCGTTGAGGAGGATCTCGCCCCCGGCGATCCGCGCCGGCGGGTCCAGCAGCCCGATCACCGCGTTGCCGGTCATGGATTTGCCGGCGCCGGATTCGCCCACGACGCCCAGGATCTCGCCCCGGCGGATGTCGTAGCTGACGCCGTCGGTCGGGCGCAGGATGCCCGCGCGGGTGGGAATCTCGACCACGAGGTCGCGGACGGAAAGCACGGGGGGCGCGTCTGTGGTCTGGGTCATCTCAGCCTCGGGTTCAGCGCGTCGCGGAGCCAGTCGCCCAGCAGGTTGATCGAGAGCGCCAGCGCGAGCAGGGTGACGGCGGGGAAGAACAGGATCCACCACTCGCCCGAGAACATGAATTCCTGCCCGATGCGGATCAGGGTGCCCAGCGACGGCTTCGTCGGCGGCGCGCCCACGCCCAGGAAGCTGAGCGTCGCCTCGGCGATGATCGCCAGCGCCAGGCTGATCGTGGCGATCACCAGAACCGGGTTGAGCACATTGGGCAGGATATGGCGCAGCATGATCCCCGGGCCCGAGCGCCCGATCATCCGCGCGGCCTGCACGTATTCCTTGTTCTTCTCGACCAGCGTGGCGCCGCGCACCACGCGGGCGAACTGCACCCAGTCGCTCAGGCCGATCGCCAGGATCAGCACCCAGATCGCCATCTGGTCGCGGTATTCCGGCGGCGTGATGCCCTTGGCGATGCCGAAGATCAGCATCGCCACCAGGATCGCCGGGAAGGTCAGCTGCACATCGGCGATCCGCATGATGATCGTCTCGGTCCAGCCGCCGATATAGGCCGCCACCAGCCCGAGCGTGACGCCGATCACCATCGCCAGCAGCACCGCCGCGAACCCCACGAAGAGCGAGATCCGCATCCCGAACAGGATCGTCGAGAAGACGTCGCGGCCCTGGTCGTCGGTGCCCATCAGGAAGAACTCGCCGGTGAAGGCGTTGGCCTCGCCCGGGGGCGTGAAGCCGTTCATCAGGTTCAGCGTCGCCGGGTCGAAGGGATCGTGCGGCGCGATCAGCGGCGCGAAGACCGCCGCCAGCACCAGCGTCAGCACCACGAGGAAGCTGATCACCGCCACCGGCGCGCGGCGGAAGGAATAGGCGAAATCGCTGTCCCAGGCGCGCTTGAGCCGGCGCATGGCACGGGCCTCGCGCACGGGGCTGAGGGGGGTGTCGCTCATGTCGTCTTCCCCGATGTGCGGTCCACGCGCAGGCGCGGATCGATGGCGAAATAGAGCAGGTCGACGATCAGGTTGATGCCCACGAACATGACCGAGATCAGCATCAGGTAGGCGGCCATGACGGGAATGTCGACGAACTGGATCGCGTTGATGAACAAGAGTCCCACGCCCGGCCACTGGAACACCGTCTCGGTGATGATGGCGAAGGCGATGATCGAGCCGAGCTGCAGACCGGTGATGGTGATCACCGGCACCAGCGTGTTCTTCAGCGCGTGGTGGAAATTGATCGCGCGCTCGCGCAGCCCGCGGGCGCGGGCGAAGCGGATGTAATCCTGCCGCAGCACCTCGAGCATCTCGGTGCGCACCAGCCGCATGATCAGCGTCATCTGGTAGAGCCCCAGCGTGATCGCCGGCAGGATCAGCGCCTTCAGCCCGCTTTCGGTCAGGAAGCCCGTTGTCCACCATCCGCCGACGGAGGTGACCGCGCCGCGCCCGAAGGACGGCAGCCATCCGAGCTCGACCGAGAAGAGGTAGATCAGCAGGATCCCGATCAGGAAGGTCGGCAGCGACACGCCGACAAGGCTCAGCGTCATGATCGCGTTGGCCGCGACGCCGCGGCGCCGGATCGCCGTGAAGACACCCAGCCCGATCCCCGCCACCATGGCGAAGATCCCCGACACGAAGGCCAGTTCCAGCGTCGCCGGCAGGCGTTCGAGCAGGATGTCGCCGACCTCGCGGCCCTGGCGGTAGCTCAGCCCGAAATTGCCCTGCGCCGCCTGTTCGAGGAAGCGCCAGTACTGGACGGGGAAGGGCTGGTCGAGTCCCAGCGTCTCGCGCAGGCGCTCGATATCGGCCTGGGTGCGCTCCTGGCCCAGCATGTTATCGACCGGGTCGCCGACGAAGCGGAACATCGAGAAGGCCACGAGGCCCACGACGAGCAGCACGAGGACGGACTGGGCGACGCGTCGGATGATGTAGGCGAGCATGGCGGCTCCGTTACAGGACGGCGCCGCACCCCGGAACGGAGCACGGCGCCGGCGGGGCGGGCCCGTAGGCCCGGCCCATGCTTCAGTTCATGGTGAAGAACTTCATCTTCGGGTCGTCCTCGGGGCTGACATCGATGCCGACGGCATCCGTCATCCCCCAGTTCAGCACCTGGTGGTGGATCGGGATGTAGAGCTGCTCGTCCTGCACCACTTCCCAGATCGACTGGATGGTGGCGTTGCGCGCGTCGAGATCGGTCTCGGAGGCAAGGCTCACGATCATCTCGTCGAGCTCCGGGTTGGAGTAGCCGGTCCCGTTCCAGCTGCCGCGCTCGGAGCCGCGGGTGTGGACGAGGAAGTTGAAGATGTATTCCGAGTCGTAGGTCGGCACGCCCCAGCCCAGCATGTAGAAGTCGGTCTCGCCGTTGGTGATCAGCGGGAAGTGCTGCGCCTTGGGCTTGGCGTCGAGGTTCACGGTCACCCCGATCTGGGCCAGCATGCCGACGGCCGCCTGGCAGATCGCCTCGTCGTTAATGTAGCGATCGTTCGGGCAGTCGAGCTGGATCGAGAACCCGTCGCCGTAGCCCGCCTCTGCCATCAGCGCCTTGGCGGCGTCGATGTCGGTGGTCGCCTGGTCCATCTCTTCCGACCAGCCGTTGACGAAGGGCGGCGCGATCATGCCCGCGGGCTGCGACTGCCCGCGCATCACCACCTGCTGGATGGCCTCGCGGTTGATGGCCATCGACATGGCCTTGCGCACGCGCACGTCCGCCAGCGGGTTCGCGCCCTCGACGTCGTCATTGGCGATGTCGTCGGCGCCCATGTTCATGCCGAAGAAGATGACCCGGTTCTGCGGCGCGGTCTTGACGACCAGCCCCTCGGTGTCGGCCACGCGGCCGAGGTCCTGCACCGGCACGTCCTGGATGAAGTCCACCTCGCCGGAGAGCAGCGCGGCGACGCGGGTCGCGGCGTTCTGGATCGGGGTGTAGACGATCTCGGTCACGTCCAGCGGGAACTGGTCCATGCCCCAGTAATCTTCGTTCTGGGTGAGCACGGTCTTCACGTCCGGCTCGCGCGAGACGAGCTTGTAGGCACCGGTGCCGTTGGTGTTGGTGGAAGCGAAGGTCGTCTCGCCCGCCTCGACCTGCTGCACGTCGACCGCGCCATTGGCCTCCGCCCAGCCCTTGTCCATCATGAACAGGTTGGTGAGGTTCGAGGGCAGGATCGGGTTCGGCCCGTCGGTCACGAATTCCACGGTGTGATCGCCCACCGCGCGCACCTCGGTGATCGAGGAGAGCAGCTCCTTCATGTTGGAGTTCTCGGATTTCGCGCGGTTGATCGAGAAGACCACGTCCTCGGCGGTGAAAGCGGCGCCGTCATGGAAGGTGACGCCCTGGCGCAGGTTGAACACCCAGACGTTCGGATCGCCGTCCTTGGGCGCCCAGTCGGTGGCGAGCGCGGCCTGGAAGGCCCCGGTCATGTCGCGGATGATCAGGGGCTCGTACATCTGGTGGGCCAGCGTGTGCGTCGGGCCCTCGTTCTGGGCATGCGGGTCGAGCGTGAGCGAATCGCCCGCGCGCGCCCAGCGCAGCGTTTCGGCCGGGGCGCCGATCGCGGTGGTCGCGAGCAGCGCGGCGGCAAGAAGGCCGGTCGTCGGTTTCATAGGCTAGGTCTCCCTGTTGTAGCGGCCCCGGTTCGCGGGGGCCGTTCGACTGTGACGCTAGATTAACAGCACCGTGCCGACGGGCAAGGGATCGCTGCACCCGTGGCAACGCGTGGACGCAATGCCGTAGCGTCAGCCCGCGGGCGCGGCCCTCCGCGCCGCGCGCCGGGGCGGGCAGGGCGCGGGCCAGGCCACGGCGCATCACGGCCGCGGCGACGGGCTAACGGGGCCTGATCCAATGGTTTTTCCGGGCGCGTCGACAGGGGCCGCGCGGGGGCGGCCGGGTCCGGGCGCGCGGCCGGTCTCAGTTCTCGGCGTGCCGGGTCACCCAGAGCTTCACCGCGTCACGGGACGCGCCGTGGATTTCCCATTCGTCGAGCGGCAGGTGCCCCACCTCGTGTGGCGACACCGCCCGCGGCACCGCGTTGGGACGGGCCATCCAGAGCCAGGCGAGCGCGCCGTTCTCTTCGGTTTCCGCAATCAGCAGCTTCTTTTCCATCGCGATCCTCGTCTCTGCCAGGCGGGCGCGTTCCCCAACGCGGACCGGGCAGCATAGCGGCGGATAGGAAAGTGTTGTCGATGCCGGACGTCCAAGGCAAGCATCTTCTGCCTTGCCGCCCCGCGGCGCGGCGTCCCGCCCCGGGGCAAGGGGCCTCAGGCGGTGCCGGAAATCTCGTCGCGCAGCGCGTCGCAGAGCGCGTCCCGGTCAAGGCCTTCCGCGGCGAGCGCGGCGTCGGACGCGGCGAGCAGGCGCGCGCGATCGGCCAGCCGGGCGGCACGCAGAACGCCGTCGAACAACCCGGCAATCGCCGCGGCGGCGGCGGCCAGCGGGGCCAGGACGGGGGCGTCGTGCTGCAGGGGGGTGCGGTCGATGAGGGCCATGTGTCTCTCCGGTCTGTCTTTGACCCGTTACATACGCGTATGCCGCGCTGCAGCAACAGCCGGCGGCGCAAAGTCGCTATGCGCCCTCTGCATGGCTTCGCAGCAAGCCATGCAATCCGCGCCGTTGTGAAAGCAAATATGACGCTACGGGTAAGAATTAGTTCCGTTGTGTTAGGGAATGTAACGAATTAGTCTGTAGGGCGACGCAAAAATGGGAAATGCGGTCGATATCGTGGCAGAGCGTGAAACGCATATGACGGTCCGCGTGTGGCGCGGGCAGGGCGACCAGGGGAGATACGAGTCCTTCGAGGTGCCCGAGCGCGAAAACCAGACCATTCTCGACGTGGTGACCTGGATCCAGCAGAACGCCGATCCCTCGCTCTCCTATCGGTACGCCTGCCGGGTCGGGATGTGCGGCTCCTGCGCGATGACGGTCAACGGCAAGCCGCGCTGGACCTGCCGCACCCATGTCCAGAAGGTGCTCGACGGCGGCATCCTGGAAATCGCGCCGCTGCGGAACATGCCGGTCATCAAGGACCTGGCCGCGGACATGAGCGGGTTCTTCGACAAGTGGGTGGCGGCCGAGGGCGTCTTTCATCCCACCGCGACCCGCACCCACGAGATCCCGAAGATCGACCCGCGCGAGGAAAAGCGCGTCGAGATCGACAACGCCATCGAATGCATCAATTGCGGGATCTGCTACGCTGCCTGCGACGTGGTGGCGGCGAACCCCGATTACCTCGGCCCGGCGGCGCTGAACCGGGCCTGGACGCTGGTCAACGATCAGAAGGACGGCGCGCGCGACGCGCGGCTCGCCGCGGTCTCGGGCGGCGGCGGCTGCCATAACTGCCATTCGCAGCAGGGCTGCGTGCAGCACTGCCCGAACGAACTGAACCCGACCGCCTCGATCGCCGGGCTCAAGCGCGAGACGGCCAAGTCCTTCTTCAAGTGGAGGCGCTGAGCGATGCTGGATCTCCGGCTCTACATGCTGCAACGGATCACCGCCATCCTGATGGCACCGCTGGTGCTGACCCATATCGCGGTGATGGTCTACGCGATACAGGGCGGGCTTTCGGCGGCCGAGATCCTCGGGCGCACGCAGGGTTCGCTCGGCTGGGCGGCGTTCTACGGGCTGTTCGTCGCGGCGGTCTCGGTCCATGCCGCGATCGGCCTGCGCGCCATCCTGCACGAGATGGCGGGGCTGCGCGGCACGGGGCTGGCGATCTTCACCTGGGCCGCGGGGCTGGGGCTCTTCGCGATGGGGGCACGGGCGGTCTACGCCGTGACGGCGGCATGAGCCTGGCGCGGACCCACAGGTCGCACCCGCTTTGGTATGCCTACGCGCTGCACCGCGTCTCGGGGCTGCTGCTGGCGCTGTTCCTGCCGCTGCATTTCTGGGTGCTCTCCTTCGCGCTGACCGACCCGGCGCGGCTGGACGGGTTCCTGCACTGGGCCGATCTGCCCGCGGTGAAGCTGGCCGAGTTCGGCCTCGTCTTCCTGCTGGCGGTGCACATGTTCGGCGGGCTGCGGCTGATCGCGCTCGAATTCCTGCCCTGGTCGGGGCGCCAGAAGGCCTATGCGGCGGCGGCCGCGGCGCTGGCCTTCCTCGTCGCGGGGCTCTTCCTTCTGAGGGCCGTCTGATGCAGATCGAACGCCACGACACCGATATCCTTATCCTTGGCACCGGGGGCGCCGGGCTCTTCGCCGCGCTCCACGCGCAGCAGGCCGCGCCCGAGCAGAAGATCACCATCGCGGTGAAGGGGCTGATCGGGAAATGCGGCTGCACCCGCATGGTGCAGGGCGGCTACAACGTGGCCGTCGGCACCGGCGATTCGGTCGAGCGGCATTTCATGGACACGATCAAGGGCGGCAAGTGGCTGCCCGACCAGGACATGGCCTGGAAACTCTGCAAGACCGCCGTCGAGCGGATCACGGAGCTGGAAAACGAGATCGGCTGCTTCTTCGACCGCAACCCGGACGGCACGCTGCACCAGAAGGCCTTTGCCGGGCAGACCGCCGACCGGACCGTGCACAAGGGCGACCTGACCGGTATCGAGATCATCAGCCGCCTGATGGAACAGGTTCTCGCCCGCCCGGTCGAGAAGCTCGAGGAACATCGCGCCATCGGCCTGATCCCCGCCAAGGGCGGCGAGGGCCTGGCCGGGGTGCTCTTCATCGACATGCGGCGCGGCGCCTTCCGCTTCGTCCGGGCCAAGACGGTGCTGATGGCCACGGGGGGCGGGCCGACCATGTACCGCTATCACACCCCCTCGGGCGACAAGACGATGGACGGGCTGGCCATGGCGCTGCGCCTCGGCCTGCCGCTGCGCGACATGGAGATGGTGCAGTTCCATCCCACCGGGCTTCTGGCCGGGCTGGGCACCCGGATGACCGGCACCGTTCTGGAAGAGGGCCTGCGTGGCGCCGGCGGCTACCTGCTGAACGGCGACGGGCAGCGCTTCATGTTCGACTACGACGATCACGGCGAACGGGCGACGCGCGACGTGGTCAGCCGCGGCATGTATGCCGAGATGCGCGCCGGCCGCACCACGCCGAATGGCGGGGTCTACATCTCGATGGCCCATCTCGGCCCCGACAAGGTCGCCAGCCAGTTCAAGGGCATGGTCAAGCGCTGCGCCGATTGCGGCTTCGACCTGGCTGGCGGCCGGGTCGAGGTGGTGCCGACGGCGCATTACTTCATGGGCGGCGTCGTGGTCGACCCCGAGACGCGCACCGCCATTCCCGGGCTCTACGTCGCGGGCGAGGATGCGGGCGGCGCGCATGGCTCCAACCGGCTGGGCGGCAACGGGGTGGCGAACTCGACCGTCTATGGCGGTGTCGCGGGCGACGTGATGGCGGCGGACGCCCGCGCCATGACGTCGCTGCGCACGCCCGACGAGGCCGTGCTCGAGGCCGAGATCGCCCGCGCCCGTCATCCGCTCACCCGCAAGGCGCAGCCGATCCAGCCGTTGCGCGAGGCGCTGATGGACGCGATGTGGGAAGACGTGGGCGTCCTGCGCGACGCCGAGGGCCTGAAGCGCGGCGCCGCGCGCGTGGCCGAGATCGGCGCCGAGCTGAAGGAGATCGGCGTCGCCGACGACAACCTGGCCTTCAACCTCACCTGGCACGACTGGCTGAACCTGCAGAGCCTGGTGGAGATTTCCGACGTTATCGCGCGCGCCGCGCTCTGGCGCGAGAATTCCCGCGGCGCCCATTACCGCGAGGACTTCCCCGAGACGGGCGACCTGGAAAGCTCCTACTTCACCGTGGCGCGGCAGGTTGACGGCGAGACCGAGGTCACCCGCGAGGCGGTCGAGTTCAGCATCGTCCGCCCGGGCGAGACCCTGCTGAAAGAGGACGAGGCCGAAACACTGGTGGCAGCACAATGATACCCATAGACACGATCCAGACGACCGCCGAGTCCCTGATGGACAAGGCCGCGATCGAGATTCCCGACGATTACCTGACCGGGTTGCAGGCCGCGGCGGCCGACGAGGAGGGCGACCTGTCCTCCTTCGTGCTCCAGGCGATGCTGGAGAATTACGAGGCCGCCAAGGAGGACCGCCGCGCCATGTGCGGCGACACCGGCTGCCCGCGCTGGTACGTCAAGATGAGCAACGACGCCCGCGTCGAGGGCGGCCCGATCGCGCTGGAAGAGGCGCTCCGCCGGGCCACGGCCAACGCCACCAACGGCGTGCCGCTGCGCCCGAACCGGGTGCACCCGCTCTGGCGCACCGACCACGACAACAACGTCGGTATCAACGCCCCCGAGATCGAATACGGTTTCGAGCCGGAACCCGAAGGCGAGTGGATCGACCTCATCACGGTGCACAAGGGCGGGCTTTTCGGCACCGATTACCGCATGCTGTTCCCCTCCGACGGGATCGAGGGGATCAAGCGCTTCTACCTCGACAGCCTCGTGGCCTTCGGCAAGCGCGGGCTGGCCTGCCAGCCGGCGATCATCGGCATCGGGCTCGGGGGCTCAAAGGACACCTGCATGGTGCTCGGCAAGCGCGCGGCCTGCCTGCGCACCGTGGGCGACCGCAACCCCGACCCCGAGATCGCCAAGCTGGAAGAGGAGTTCAAGGAACTCGGCAATTCCATCGGCATGGGCGCGATGGGCTTCGTCGGCAAGAACATGGTGATCGATTGCCATATCGAGGTCGGCTACTGCCATACCGGCGGCATGCAGATGAGCGTCCACGCTTTCTGCCTGTCCTCGCGCCGCGCGGTGGCGCGGATCCACGCCGACGGGCGGGTGGAATACCGCACCGATCCGCAGTGGTTCACCGATTATCAACGCAGGGAGACGGTCGCATGGCAGCCGACGGAAAGCCAAAGCAAATCCGCCTGAGCACCAACCCCTCGCGGGAAGAGCTCGAAAAGCTCAGCATCGGCGACATCGTCTATCTCGACGGCACGGTCTACACAGGGCGCGAGGGCGTCTACAAGCGCGCCCTCGAGGAGGGCGAACCGCTGCCGCTGGACCTGCCGGCCGAAAGCGCGGCGAATTTCCACTGCTCGCCCGCCGCGACCCAGGACGATGACGGCAACGTCAAGATGGGCGCGGTGACGGCCACGGCCTCGTTCCGCTTCAGCAAGTGGATCGGGGCTTGGTTCCAGAAATCCGGCGCCAGGCTGATCCTCGGCAAGGGCGGCATGAGCGCCAAGGACTACCGCGAGCATTTCGTGCCCAACGGCGCGATCTACCTGACGACGGTGGGCTACGGGACTGGCGCGCTGCTCGGGCGCGGGGTGAAGGGCGTGAAGGCCGTCCACTGGCGCAAGGAACTGGGCCTCGCCCAGGCGATGTGGGTGATCGAGGTGGAAAATTTCGGGCCGTTCATCGTCGAGAGCGATCTCGAGGGCAACAGCCTCTTCGAGCGCGAGAACGCCCGCATCGCCGAGAATCTCGACAAGGTCTACGAGGGCACCCGCCCGGCCGTTCTGAAACGCTTCGGCGAGACCGACGACCGCTCCGACGAGCTGATCTGAGCCATGGCGGGGGCGCCGCCGCTCGACGGAATCCGGGTGCTGGACCTGAGCCATGTCCTGGCAGGCCCCTTCGCGACCTACCAGCTCGCCCTGCTCGGTGCCGAGGTGACCCGCATCGAGCATCCCGACGGCACCGATTTCGTGCGCCGCCACGGCGGCACCGAGGCGATGAAGGCCGCGGGGCTCGGGGCGTCCTTCCTCAGCCAGAACGCGGGCAAGCGGTCGGTCGCGCTCGATCTCAAGACCGCGGCCGGGCGCGATGCCTGCCTGCGGCTCGCCGCGGGCGCCGACGTGGTGATGGAAAACTTCCGCCCCGGCGTGGTGGACCGGCTCGGCGTCGGCTTCGAGGCGGTGCGCGCGGTCCGCCCCGATATCGTCTATTGCAGCCTGACGGGCTACGGCCAGGACGGCCCGCTCGCCGGCGCGCCGGCCTATGACCATATCCTTCAGGGCATCTCCGGCATGATGGCGATGACCGGGACCGCGGAAAGCGGTCCGCTGCGCGTGGGGTTCCCGATCGTCGACTACATCGCCGGGCAGCAGGCGGCGCTCGGCATCCTGGCGGCGCTCCACCGGCGGCGGGCCGGGCAGGGCGGGGCGCAGTATCTCGGCGTGCCGATGCTCGACAGTCTCGTGGCGATGATGGCGGCCTATGCGGTGCACTGGCAGACCACCGGGACGCTGCGCGGGCTCGAGGGCAACCGCGCCTTTTCCGACAGCCCGTTCTCGGGCGTCTTCGACACCGCCGACGGCCAGCTCGTCATCACCGCGAACACGGCGCCGCAGGCCCGCCGCCTGTCCGAGGCGCTGGGCCTGCCGGACCTGCCCGGCGCGCCCGAGGCCGAGATCGCCGCCGCCCTGCGCGCGGCGTTCCAGGCGCGCGATGCCGCGGCCTGGGAGGCCCGCCTGGCGGCGGTCCATGTGCCGGCCGCAAAGCTGCGCACGCTGGCCGAGATCCTCGCCCATCCGCAGATGCGGGCGGGCGGGCTGATGCGGTCGATGCCCGTGCCGGAACTGGGGATGGAGGTCGCGGTTCCGGGCAGCCCGGTGCAGACCGACGCCTGGGAGACGCCCGCGCCCGCGCCCGCGCCGACGCTTGGCCGCGACACCGAGGCCGTGCTGCTCGAGGCGGGCTTCAGCGCCGCCGAGATCGCCGCGCTGCGGGCGGAGGGTGCGCTGGGCTGAGGCTCAGGCCATCATCAGCTCGCGCAGCATCAGCCCGAGCCCCGAGATGAACATCAGCACGATCACCAATCGCTGGAAGGCCGTGTCCGACACGCGCTTGAACACCAGGATCCCGATCTGGGTGGCGATGATCGTGACCGGCAGCGCCAGCGCCATGGTGATCAGCGATTGCCGCCCGATATCGCCGGTGACCGCCAGGATCGCGGCCGAGATGCCGAGGATCGCCACGTTGAAAGGCTGAAGCAGCGCCCGCCGTTCGGACTTGCCCCAGCGGCGCATGGCCGACCACATGGTGGGCAGCGCGCCCGATAGCCCGGCCACCGCGCCCAGGAAGCCGCTGACGAACCCGATACCGCCGTCGATCACCGGGGTGGGGCGCGTGAGGTTCGGCAGCTCGCGGCGAAAGGCGAAAAAGCCGCCATAGAGGATCAGGAAACCGGCGATCACCAGCTTGAGCGACCGCGAGTCGATGACGTCGAGCAGCATCAGCCCGAGCGGGATGCCCAGCAGCGCCGGCAACAGGAAGCGCAGCAGCCGCGGCCAGTCGACCGAGGTGCGCACCAGGTAGACGCCCTGCAGCCCGCTGACCACCGACATGACCAGCGCCGCGGGCACCGCCTGGACGGGCGGCATCACCTGCAGCCACCAGCTGAGCGCGAAGAGCGACAGGCCGAACCCGGCCAAACCGGTAACGAAGCCGCCGCAGAAACCGCCCAGGAGGATGACCACTACGGTCTCGAGGGTCATGCGGCGGCGGTGCTCGCCGCCTGCAGGCGGTCCCGGATCAGCTGGTTCAGCGCCTCGGCCTGGTCGGAGTCGAAGAGGAACTGCGCATGGGCGGCGCCGGGATAGACCTCGAGGCTCTTTTCGGCGGTGCAGGCGTCGTACATGGCGCGGACATCCGCCGCGCAGTCCTCGTCTTCGCTGACCACGAAGGCCACGTGACCGCCGGCCAGGTCTTCCGGCGCGCTCATCTGGCGGGGCGAGAGCAGCATCAGCAGCGCCACCTCGCCGGCCAGGCCCGCGATCGCGGCCTCGGCCGCGGCGACGGCGCCCATCGATCCGCCGATCACCGAGACCGGCCCGCAGCCGCGGGCGCGCAGCGCGGCCAGCCCGCCGGCCACGTCCGCGGCATAGGTCTTGGGCGCGCCGTCGCCGGTCGATTCGCCGTAGCCGCGGAAGTTGGGCGCCAGCACGGTGTAGCCCGCCCCCTGCAGCCCCGTGGCGAGCTCTGCCCAGCTGTCCTTGTCGAAGACCTTGCCATGGGCAAGCAGCACCCCGTGGGCGCCGCCCGGATAGAGGTCGGCCTCGATCCGGCCGCCCTCGGCGGCGTCGTAGCGGATGGTTTCAGTCATTGGTCGGTTTCCTTTCGCTATCCCCCGTGGTGGTCTCCGCGGGTGTTTGCCGGCGCGGATCGAAGCGCCCGATTTCGACGGTTTTCTGGAGCTTTGCCCGCAATTCCTCGAGCACCCGGACCTTCACGCGGTCCCGCCGCGAGAGCACGCCCATCACGCGTACCGCGTTCGAATCCCCCAGCGGAATCCGGCGCAGCGGCAGCCGGTCGGCCACGACGACCGACTGGCGCGGCACGATGGAGACCCCGAGATTGGCATAGACCATGGACGAGATCGCCTCGAGGTTCTCAAGTTCCATGCTGTCGGCGACGCGGATTCCCCGGTCGCGCAGCCAATGATCGATCATCGCGCCCACCACGGCCTTGCGGGAAAAGCGGATGAAGGGGTTGGTCTCCAGCAACTCGCGCGGATCCTCGCTTTCGGTCTCGGCGGCGGCGATCAGTTCCAGCGGCTCGACGGCGATCTCGTGCCAGTCGGTGGTGGCCGGGACCGAGAGCGGCTTGGTGATCACCGCGGCATCGAGCGCGCCGCGCTCGAGCTGTTCGACGAGATCGATGGTGGCGCCGGGCACGACGCGGACGTGCAGATCCGGGTAATCGTCCTTGAGCATCGCCACCGAAAACGGCACCATCCCGGTCAACGCCGTCGGTACCGCGCCGAGCGTGAGTTCCCCGGCCAGCCCCCCGTCGCCGAGCGCCGCCGGCACGATGCTGTCATAGGCGGCGACGACCTTGCGCGCCTCTGCCACCAGGGCATGGCCGAGCGGGGTCAGGCTGGATGTCCGGCTCGAGCGGTCGAAGAGGGAAACCTGCCACTCCTGCTCCAGCGCCTTCATCTGCTGGCTGACGGCGGCGTGGGTGACGAAAACGGCCTCCGCCGCGGCGCTGAACGTTCCGTGATCGGCCACCGCAATGAGCGTTCTGAGATTGCGGATGGACACAAGAGAGCCGCCTCTTATTGTAAGAAAATATTGCGTTCCGGGTAAGAAGATATCACTATCGCTAAAAATATCTTACTTTTAACCTGTGTCAACAAGCCGTCAAATGACAATATCTGGGCGCCGGCCAACGGCAGCGACGGGCGCCCGCAAGGAAAACCGAAACTGGGAGGACTAGAATGCGACATCTCGTGAAAGGCGCCACCATCGCGGCAGCCGTGAGCGTAACGGCCTCGATGGCCGTGGCCGAATATCCCGAGCGACCGATCACCATGGTGATTCCCTACGGCCCGGGTGGTGCGACCGACATCTCGGCGCGCACGATTTCCGAGCCGCTGACCACGGCGGTCGACAACCCGCTGGTCATGGTCAACCGCACCGGCGCGGGCGGCGCGACGGGCTCCGTGTCGGTCCAGAACGCCAATCCCGACGGCTACACCATGCTGTTCGCCCGCGTCGGCTCGCACACGGTGAACCCGGCGATGAAGGCGACGCTGCCCTACACGCTGGACGATTTCCGCTTCGTCGGCGTCTACGAGATCAACCCGGTGGCCTGCGCCGTGCATCCCGACTCGGGTTACGACAGCATGGAGGACCTGGTCGCGGAGGTGAACGCGAACCCCGGCACCGTCAGCTACAGTTCGTCCGGCGTCGGCTCGCTGCTGCACCTCGCGGGCGCCATGATGCTGCGGGAGTTCGGCGTCGAGAACCCCGTCGAATCCGCCATCCACATCCCGCTCAAGGGCGGCGGGGCGGCGGCGACCGCCGTGCTGAACGGCACCGCGACCTTTATCTGCACCAACTCCTCGGCGCTGGCGAGCTTCGTCACCAACGAGCAGCTGAAGCCGCTCGTGGTGACCACGGCCGAGCCGGTGGTGGGCTTCGACGCGCCGACCTCGGCGGATCTCGACATGCCGCAGCTCCAGCGGCTCGTCGGGTGGACCGGCATCGCGGGACCGGACGGCTTGCCGGACGACATCGCCGCGAAATGGGGTGAATGGCTTGCCGCGGCGACCTCCGACGAGGAGTTTGTCTCCAAGATGGAGGCACGCGGCTCGGTCATCCGGCTGATGGATCCGGTGGAATCGCAGGAATTCATCGAGACCCAGTACGAGGTCTTCCGCGAGCTCGTGGATGACCTTGGCATGCGGATCGAAGGCTGATCCGGTCCGGGGCCGCGGCGACCTGCGCCGCGGCCCCGATCTCAGGGGGATTACATGCTGAAGTCGTCGCATTTCACGATCGGGCTCGCGTCTCTGGCGCTTTCCGCATTTCTCTTCCTCTTCGCCATTCCGACCTGGGTCACGACCCCCGGCAACGTCTCCAACGTCGTGCTGTCGCCGGTCTTCTGGCCCTACGCGCTGTCCGGCGTCCTGGCGCTGGTGGGCGCGGGACTTCTGATCATGGGCAGCCGCGAGATCGTGGCGGCGCCTGACGACGCAGCGGACGCGCCCGCGCACGGGACCGAAGCCTGGATGCGGCTCGGCGCGATGGCGGTCCTGATGGCGGTCTACGCCGCGGCGATCCCGCGGCTCGGCATGGTCTGGGCCTCGATGCTGGCCTTCGCCGCCGCGGCCTTCCTGATGCGCACCCGCCACCCGCTGCCCGCGCTGGTCTCGGCCGTCGCGGTGCCGCTCATCCTCTATGCCTTCTTTGCCCACGTGGCGTCCGTCGCGGTGCCCCAGGGCGATTTCGTGAGGTTGCCGTGAGTTTCATTGACAGCATCATGGCGGGGCTCGCCCTCGTCGCGAATGTCGAAAGCTTCCTTGCCCTGGCGATCGGCGTCACCGTCGGCGTGATCGCGGGGGCCATCCCGGGCATGTCGGCGACCATGGCGGTGGCGCTGACGCTGCCCTTCACCTTCTCGCTGGCGCCGATCACCGGCATCCTGCTGCTGCTGGGGGTCTACAAGGGCGGCATCTTCGCCGGTTCGATCCCCGCGATCCTGATCAAGACACCCGGCACGCCGGCCTCGTCGGCGACGGTGCTGGACGGCTACCCGATGGCCGAGAAGGGCCAGGCGGGCAAGGCGCTCGGCATGGCGCTCTACGCCTCCTGCACGGCCGACCTGATCTCGAACATGGCGCTGATCATGTTCGCCGGCATCCTCGCCTCCTTCGCGCTGAACTTCGGCCCGCCGGAGTTCTTCACGCTGATCCTCTTCTCGCTGACGATCATCGCGGGCGTGTCGGGAGACAGCCTGCTCAAGGGCATCTTCAGCGCGGTGCTGGGGCTGCTCTTCGCCACCGTCGGGCTCGACCTGGTCTACGGGACCAACCGCTTCAACTTCAACGATCCGAACCTGATGGGCGGGCTCAACTTCATCGCGGTGCTGATCGGTCTCTTCGCGATCCCCGAGATCCTCAACATGGTCTGGAACCCGGCCAGCGCCGACGGCAAGACCCGCAGCCTCGGGTCCAAATGGGTGACCTTCGCCGAATACAAGCGCTGCTTCCGCTCGATCATCCGCGGCAGCCTGATCGGCGTCTTCCTGGGCTCGATCCCGGGCATCGGCGCCGCGCCCTCGGCCTTCCTGTCCTACAGCGAGGCACGGCGGAAATCCAAGAACCGCGAGAATTTCGGCAAGGGCGAGATCGAGGGCGTCGCGGCCTCCGAGGCGGGCAACAACGGCGTCGCCGGCGCCACGCTGATCCCGCTGCTGGCGCTGGGCGTGCCGGGCGACGTGATCACCGCGATCATCATCGGCGCCTTCATGATCCACGGTCTGCAGCCCGGCCCGATGATGTTCATCATGAACGTCGACATCATCTACGGCATGTTCATGGGGCTGATCATCAGCTCGGTGCTGCTGCTCTTCGTCGGCTCGATCTCGATCCGGGCGTTCCGCTACGTGGCCGACATCCCGCGCGGCGTGCTGTTCCCGGCGGTGATGGTGCTCTGCGTCTACGGGGTCTACGCGGTCAACAACAACATCTTCGACGTGGGCGTGATGTTCGCGATGGGCTGGCTTGGCTACATCATGCTGCGCGCGAACATCCCGGCCGCGCCCTTCCTGATCGCCTTCATCCTCGGCCCGTTGCTGGAAGACAATTTCCGCCAGTCGATGCTGATGTCGGGAAGTTCCCCGTGGATCCTGGCCCGCGGGCCGATCACCTGGTTCTTCTGGACGGTCACGCTGATCACGGTGGTGGCCATCGTCCGCGCCGGGGTGAAGGGCCACCGGGACGCGCGGCGCCAGCGCCGCGCGGCGGCGGAGACGCGGGCGGGCTGAACCGCCGATCAACGGAAAGGACAGACGACATGCGAGGAGCGGACCTTCTGGCCGCGACGCTGGCGGCCGCCGGGGTGCGGCGGATCTTCAGCCTCTCGGGCAACCAGATCATGCCGGTCTACGACGCCTGCATCGATGCCGGGATCGACATCCTGCACACCCGCCACGAGGCCGCCGCGGTCTTCATGGCCGATGCCTGGGCGCAGTTGACGGGCGAGGTGGGGGTGGCGCTGGTCACCGCCGCGCCGGGCTTCGGCAACGCGCTCGGGGCGCTGTATTCCGCGCGCGCCTCGGAAAGCCCGGTTCTCCTGTTCTCGGGCGACGCGCCCGTGGCGCTCGATGGGCGGGGGGGCTTCCAGGAGATGGACCAGTGCGCGGCCTCCGCGCCATGGGTGAAGCACGCCGCGCGGCCTGCCAGCGCCGACCGCATGGGCGAGGAGACCGCCCGCGCGCTGCGGCTTGCGGCCGCCGGGCGGCCCGGGCCGGTGCATCTCGCGCTGCCCTTCGACGTTCTGAACGCGGAGACCGGTGCGCCGGTCCCCGACCGGGCCGCCTGCCGGCCCGACCGCGCGGCCCCTGCGGAGGAGGCCGTCGCCGCGCTGCGCGTGGCGATGGACGGGGCCGCGCGGCCCGTCATCCTGGCCGGGCCCGCCATGACGGCCACGCGCGCGGGCGATCTGCCCGACCGCCTGGCCGCGGCGCTGGGCGCGCCGGTCCTGCCGATGGAAAGCCCGCGCGGGCTGGGCGATCCGGCGCTCGGTGACCTCAAGGGCGTGCTGGGGCAGGCGGACCTGATCCTGGCGCTCGGCAAGCGGGTGGATTTCACCCTCGGGCTCGGCAAGGCCGAGGCTTTCGCCGCGGGCGCGCGCTGGATCGTCGTCGATGCCGAGACGCCGGCGCTCGAGATGGCGCGGGCCAATCTTGGCGACCGGCTCGACCGCGCGCTGGAGGCCGATCCGCATGCCCTGGCAGAGGCGCTTTCCCGGGGCAGCCCCGCGGCCGACCGCGCCGGCTGGCGCGACGAGGCCGCCCGGCGCACCGCCGCCCGCGCGCCGGATCCGGGCGATCCCGACGGGCGCGTCACCCCGGCGGAGCTGACCGCGGCCGTGCAGCGCGCGATGGCGGCGCATCCGGGCGCGGTCGCGGTCTGCGACGGCGGCGAATTCGGGCAATGGGCGCAGGCGGGCCTGCGCCCGGCGGCACGTGTCATCAACGGCCCCTCGGGCGCGATCGGGGGCGGGATCTGCTATGCCATCGCCGCACGCGCGGCGCGGCCCGCGGCGCCGGTCTTCGCCCTGATGGGGGACGGCACGGTGGGCTTTCACCTGGCCGAGTTCGAGACCGCGGCCCGGGCCGGCCTGCCGGTCGTGGCGGTCATCGGCAACGACGCGTGCTGGAACGCCGAGCACCAGATCCAGCTGCGCGACTACGGCCCCGACCGGCTGATCGCATGCGAGCTGAGCGGCGCGCGCTACGACGCGGCGGTGGCGGCGCTCGGCGGGCACGGCGAATACGTGACCGAGGCGGCGGATCTGGACGCGGCGCTCGCCCGCGCGGTGGCCAGCGGCAAGCCGGCCTGCGTCAACGTTCGGATCGCCGGCCTGCCGGCGCCCTCCGGCGCCGGCCATTGACCGCGCCGGTCCGCATCGCGCGGCTCGCCGCCGAGGTCTTCCGCGTGCCCATCGACCGGCCGGTGGAGACGTCCTTCGGCGTCATGCGGGACCGTCCCGCCGTCTTCGTCCGGCTGGAGGACACCGACGGCGCCTTCGGCTGGGGCGAGGTGTTTGCCAACTGGCCCGCCGCCGGGGCCGAGCACCGCGCGCGGCTGGTGATGGAGGACATCGCCGATCTCTTGCTGGGCCGGGAGATCGCGCGGCCGGGCGATCTTTTCCACGCGCTCACCGCCGAGACCCGTATCCGCGCCCTGCAATGCGGGGAATGGGGGCCTTTCGCGCAGGGGATCGCGGGGCTCGACACCGCGGCGCAGGATCTATTCGCGCGCCGGGCCGGGATGCCGCTTGGCCGGGTCCTGCGCGCGGATGCGCCCGGGGCCGTCCCGGCCTATGCGAGCGGCATCAAGATCGCCGACGCGCCCGAGGCGATCCCGGCGGCCCGCGCCGCGGGGTTCACGGCCTTCAAGGTCAAGGTGGGCTTCGACATGGACGCGGATGTCGCGGGCATCCGCGCGGCCGCGGCCGCGCTGGCGCCGGGAGAGCGGCTTTTCGCGGATGCCAACCAGGCCTGGGACGTCCGGACGGCCCTGGATTTCGCCGGGCAGGTGGCCGCCTGCGGGCTCGGCTGGCTTGAGGAGCCGATCCCGGCCGATGCGCCCGATGCTGACTGGGCCCGGCTGGCCGGTGCCTGCCCGATCCCGCTCGCGGGGGGCGAGAACATCGCCGGGAGGGCGGCCTTCGCACGCGCGGCGGCGGCGGGGCATCTCGCCGTGATCCAGCCCGATCTCGCCAAGTGGGGCGGGGTGACCGGCTGTCTCGGCGCCATGCGCGCCGCCATCGGGGCCGGGCGGCTGGCCTGCCCGCATTTCCTGGGCGGGGGCGTCGGGCTCGCCGCCTCGGCCCATCTGCTGGCCGCGGCCGGGGGCGCGGGGCTCCTGGAGGTGGACGTGAACCCCAACCCGCTGCGCGACGCTTTCGGCACGCCGGGGGCACGGATGCGGGACGGGTGCTGGCGGATCCCGGACCTGCACGGGCTGGGGATCGAGGCGCTGCCGGAGGAGATCCTGCGCTATCGCACCCTGTCGCTGGCCCGGCCCGCGTGACACGCGCCGCCCCGCGCCCCGCCCCGGAGGCCCGCGGATGATCGCCGGGATCGGGATCGAGGCCTTTGCCGTCGGCGTGCTGGCGGTGCTGATCATCGGAATCTCCAAGGGCGGGTTCGGCGCCGGGGCCGGGGTGGTCTCGACGCCGCTCTTCGCGATGATGGTCGGCCCGGTCGAGGCGGCGGCGATCATGCTGCCGGTCCTGCTGCTGATGGACGCGATCGGCGTCTGGGCCTACTGGCGCAGTTGGCACTGGCCGTCGCTGCGGCGCGTGATGGGATGGGGGCTCGTCGGCGTGGGCCTGGGCTGGGCGCTCTTCCGCTTCATCGACGCGGGGACGCTGAAGCTCTTCATCGGGCTGATGACGCTGTCCTTCTTCACCTACTACATCTTTCGCGCGCGGCTGCCGGAAGCGGGCGGGCGCATGGGGCGGCGCAGCTGGATCTGGGGCAGCCTGGCGGGGTTCACCAGCTTCTCCGTCCATGCCGGCGGCCCGCCGCTCGGCGTGCATCTGCTGAGCCTGAGCCTCACCAAGACGCAATTCCAGGCCGCCACGGTGATCTTCTTCGCCTTCGTCAACCTGGTGAAGGTGCCGCCCTACCTGCAGCTGGGCCTGTTCACGCCCGAGCGGCTGCAGGTCTCGGCTGTCCTGGCGCTGCTGGCGCCGGTGGGGATGGCGGCGGGCATCTGGGCGCATCACCGGGTGCCGGAGGCGTGGTTCTTCCGCATCATCCTGGCGCTGCTCTTCGTCGCCGGGGTGAAGCTGACGCGGGACGGGCTGGCCGCCTTCTGAGCGGCGCCGCGGAATCATCCTTGATTTTCACGCATGATGCGCTAAGCACGATCCACTTCGGTTCCGCCGCCCCCGGGCGGTGGATGAAAAGGGAACACGGTACGGCACATGCCAAATCCGTGGCTGCCCCCGCAACTGTAGGCGGAGAGCGCGGCTGAACATGCCACTGGGGCGACCCGGGAAGGCCAGCCAAGCAGAGACCCGCGAGCCAGGAGACCTGCCGAAGTGATCACCCATTCCCGGTGCGGGGCGCGCCAGGGAAGCGGAAGATCCGCAGCGGTGACGGCAACTTGGCACCGTCTGCGGAAAGGACCCCTTTCCAAGGACTTGTAAACAGACCTTAACGCGGCCGAGGCCGCGTGGATCGGGGGAATGCATGAGAAAGACACTGACCGCCCTGGGCACCGTCCTGGCCGCCGCCGCACCGGCCGCCGCGCAGGAGCCCTTCGTTCTCGACGAGATCGTCTTCGCCGCGAATCTGGGGGAGATCGAGGCCAGCCGCACCGGCACCTCGGTGACCGTTCTGGGCGAGGAGGACCTCGATCGGACCAGCGAGTCACGCCTGACTGACCTGTTGGCTCGCCAGCCCGGCATCGGCATCCGTTCGCAAGGGCCGTTGGGCACGCAGACGGGCATTACGGTCCGTGGAGTCAGTCAGAACTACGTCAAGGTCCTGTTTGATGGCATCGACATCTCGGATCCCTCCGGTCCGCAAGTCGCCTATGATTTCGGGCGGCTGACAAGTTTCGGTCTCGACCGGGTCGAAATCCTGCGGGGCTCGCAATCGGCGGTTTACGGCAGCCAAGCCGTCGCTGGGGTCGTGAACCTGCAGACCGCGTTGCCGCGAGAGGACGGCACGACGCATGCCGTCGAAGTTGAAGCGGGTTCCTATGGCACTTTTTCCGGAAATTTCAGCTACGGCGTGCGGAAGGGCGATGACGCCTTGGGTTTCAACCTGTCTCACGTCAAGACCGACGGTTATTCGGCCGCCAATGAAGCCGACGGCAATACTGAGGCCGATGGCTACGAGGCGACGCGCTTGTCGGTGAAGGGGGAGACGGCCTTGGGCGAGGGCGTCACTTTGGGTTTTTCGGGCTTCGTCGAGCGTTCGAAAGGGGATTATGACGAATTTTCGATTGCCGATGGGTCGCCCGACGAAGTGTCAGAGGCGACCGCGCGTGGTTTGCGCGGTTTCGTCCGGTTCGAAACTGGGCGGGTCGAGCATGAGGTGGCGGCCAGCGCCTTTACCATCGACCGTACGTTGAGTGGTAGTACTGGCTTTGGGGCATCTAGTCAGGATTACGAAGGCGGCCGGCAATCGCTGGACTGGACTGCGAGTGTGGCTGCCGGGCAAGCCCAGCTTTCGTTTGGTGCTGATATCACGTGGGAAAACTACGACCAGGTGTCCGATTTCGGTTTTGGAGCGTCGGCGAATGGCGGGAGCTCACGCACGCTCGGCGCCTATGCCGAATGGGAAGCGGCGCTTTCGGATACATTTGACCTCACCTTGTCAGCCCGTGCGGATGAACATTCGGAATTCGGCACGTTCCTGACCGGTCGAGCAGCCGCTGCGTGGCGGATTTCGAGTGACGTGATCCTCCGCGGCGCCGTTGGAACCGGGTTCCGTGCGCCCTCGGGCTACGAACTCTTCGGCCCCTATGGCGACCCGAGCCTGACACCTGAGGAAAGCGTTTCCGCCGATCTGGGGATAGAGAAGCAGTTCGGCCAGGACGCATTTGCCCGAGCAACCATGTTCTGGATCGAGACTGATAACCTGATTGACTATATCGGCGGCAGCTACACCCAGGTGGCTGGTACGACCAGGCGCCAGGGCTTGGAACTTGAGGGCGAAACAGCCATCTCGGACAGTGTTCGCCTGACCGGCGCCTACACCTACACCGATTCCCAGAATCCATCGCTTTCGTCAGGCAATACCTGGAATTCGGGCTTTGGCCGCCATCAGCTTGCCTTGGGCCTGGACGCCGACCTTTCCGACAGGCTCACTGCGTCCTGGGGGCTGCTGCATGTGGCCGACCGGCCGACGCTCGATGATTACACCACCGTGAACGCGACCTTCACCTACGATCTCGGGAACGCGACCGAAGCCTATATGCGGGTCCAGAACCTGACTGACGAGCAATACGAACTTGTCGACGGCTACGGCACCTCCGACCGGGCGTTCTATGTGGGGCTGCGTGCGTCGTTCTAGGATAGTCGCCGCGGCGCTCTGCTGGGCGCTGGCGGCGTGGCCCGTGATGGCCGCGCCGCCCGAGCGGGTCGTGTCGATCAACCTCTGCACCGACCAGCTGGCCATGATGCTGGCCGCGCCGGGCCAGCTCGTCTCGGTCTCGGCGCTGGCACGCGAGCCGCAAAGCTCGGCCATGGTGGCCGAGGCGATGCGCTACCCCGTCAACCGGGGCCAGGCCGAAGAGGTGTTCCTGCTCGATCCCGACCTGGTGCTGGCGGGCAGCTACACGACCCCGGCCACCGTCGACATGCTGCGCCGGCTGGGCATCCCCGTCGTGACCCTGCCGCCCGCGACATCGCTCGACGCCGTGAGCGACCAGATCGCCCAGGTGGGCGCCGCGCTTGGCCGCGCGGCGGCGGCGGACCGGCTCGCGGCCGATTTCGAGGCGCGGCGCGCCCGGCTCCGGGACGCGCTGGCCGAGCGGCCGCGCGCCGCGCTCTATTACGCCAATGGCTACACGGCCGGGGACAGGTCGCTGGCCGGCGAGATCCTCGCCGCGGCGGGTTTCGCCAATGTCGCGACCGAGGCCGGGCTGACCCAGGGCGGCGCGCTGGCGCTGGAGCGGCTGGTGATGCTCGCCCCCGAGCTGGTGGTGGAGGGCGCGCGCTATCCCGGCGCCTCGCGCGGCGAGGCGCTGCTGGCGCACCCGGCGCTGGATGGGCTGCGCCGGGCCGGGGCGCGCACCGGGGGCGACTGGGCCTGCGGCACGCCGCATGTGCTGCGCGCCATCGCGGGGCTGGCCGCGATCCGGGAGACGCTGGAATGACCGCGCGCGTGCTCTTGCCGGGCCTCGGGCTGCTGGTCGCGGTGCTGTTCCTGGCCGCGCTGCTGGTGGGGCCGGCCGGCATCGGGCCGGGCGAGAGCCTGGCCGCGCTGCTCACCGGCCGGGGCGAGGCCGTCACGCTGGTGATGCGCGAGATCCGCCTGCCGCGGGCGTTGCTGGCTGCGATGATCGGGGCGAGCCTCGGGCTGTCGGGCGCGGCGATGCAGGGCTACCTGCGCAACCCCCTGGCCGAGCCGGGGCTGATCGGCGTGACCGGGTCTGCGGCGCTGGGCGCGGTGATCGCGCTTCAGACCGGGCTGGCGGGGGCCTTCGCGCTGGCGCTGCCGCTGGCCGGGCTGGCCGGCGCGGGGGCCGCGGTGGCGCTGATCCTGCTGCTGGCCGGGCCGCGGGGCAGTGCCTTCACGCTGATCCTGGCCGGGATCGCGATCAGTGCGCTGGCCGGGGCGCTGACATCGCTGGCGCTGAACCTGTCGCCCAACCCCTTCGCCGCGATGGAAACGATGTTCTGGATGCTCGGCTCGGTGGCGGACCGATCCTTCCGCCATGTCTGGCTGGCGCTGCCCTTCATGGCGCTGGGCTGGGCGGCGCTGGCGACGCTGGGGCGCGGGCTCGACGCGCTGACGCTGGGCGAGGACGCGGCCGCCGCGCTTGGCATCCGGCTGGCGCGGATGCGGCTTCTGCTGGTCTGCGGCACCGCGGCCTCGGTCGGCGCGGCGACGGCGGTGGCCGGGGCCATCGGCTTCGTCGGGCTGGTCGTGCCGCATCTGCTGCGCCCGCTTGTCGGCGCGCAGCCCTCGCGGCTGCTCTTCGCCTCGGCGCTGGGCGGGGCGGCGATGGTGCTTGCCGCCGATATCGCCGTGCGCGTGGTGGTGCCCGAACGCGACCTGAAGCTCGGGGTGCTGACCGCGCTGGTGGGCGCGCCGCTCTTCCTGCATCTCATCTACAAGACCCGGCGGGAGGGGGTTTAGCCATGCTGCGCCTCGATGCCTTCTCGGTCTATCGCGGGCCATGCCCGGTGGTCGACGACGTCACCTGCCAGGTGGCGCGCGGCGAATGCGTCGGGCTGATCGGCCCGAACGGCGCGGGCAAGACGACGCTGATGCGCGGCGCGCTGGGGCTGCTGCCGGCCGCGGGCGAGAGCAGCCTCGCGCGGCTCGCCCCGGCCGAGCGCGCGCGCGCCGCGGCCTGGATGCCGCAGCGGCGCGAGATCAACTGGCCGGTCAGCGTCGAGACGCTGGTGCGCCTCGGCCGCACGCCGCACCTGCCGCCCGGCGGGCGCTGGGGCGCGGCAGACCGCGCGGCGGTCGACCACGCGCTGGCGCGCATGGGGCTCGACGCCTTCCGCGACCGTACCGCCACGCAGCTCTCGGGCGGCGAACAGGCGCGGGCGCTCATCGCCCGCGCCCTGGCGCAGGAGGCGCCGCTCCTGCTGGCCGACGAGCCCATCGCCGGGCTCGACCCGGCCCACCAGATCATGACGATGGAGGTCTTCGCCGAACTGGCCGCCGAGGGCCACGCCGTCGTCGTCTCGATCCATGATCTGGGGCTCGCCGCGCGGCATTGCACGCGTCTGATGATGCTCGAGCGCGGCCGGCTCGTGGCCGACGGCCCGCCGGGGGAGGTGCTGACGCCCGAGAACCTGGCGCGCGTCTTCCATGTCCGCGCCCATTACGCGGACACGCCCGCCGGGCCGGTCTTCCAGCCGACGGAGACGATCCGATGACCCGTTTCCCGCCGGAACGCATCGTCTGCCTGACCGAGGAGACCGTCGAGACGCTCTACCTGCTAGGGGAGGAACATCGCATCGCCGGTGTCACGGGCTATGCCGTGCGTCCGGCCCGCGTGCGCCGCGAGAAGCCGCGCGTGGGGGCCTTCACCTCGGCCGATATCCCCAAGATCCTGGGGCTGGACCCGGACCTGGTGCTGACCTTCTCCGATCTGCAGGCCGATATCGCGGCAGAGCTGATCCGCGCCGGGGTCGCGGTCCATGCCTTCAACCAGCGCGACGTGGCGGGTATCCTGGCGATGATCCGCACGCTGGGGGCGCTGGTCGGCGCGGCAGACCGGGCCGGGGCGCTGGCGGCGACGCTCGAGGCGCGTCTCGAGACGATCCGCGCCACGCCGCGCCCGGCCTGTCCCCGGGTCTGGATCGAGGAATGGGACGATCCGCTGATCTCGGGCATCGGCTGGGTGTCGGAGCTGGTCGCGATCGCCGGCGGGCAGGACGTCTTCGCCGACCGCGCCCGGGCGGCGGCGGCGACGGACCGTATCCTGTCGCCCGAGGACGTGATCGCCGCCGCGCCGGAAGTCATCATCGCCTCGTGGTGCGGCAAGAAGGTGCGCGCCGAGCGGATCGCCGCGCGGCCGGGCTGGGCCGCGGTGCCGGCGGTGGCGGCGGGGCGCATCCACGAGATCAAGTCGCCGCTCCTGCTGCAGCCGGGACCGGCGGCGCTGACCGACGGGCTGGACGCGATCTGCGCGGCGCTCTGGGGCGAGACGCGAGAGGGGGACGGCTGATGGAACTGGGCGGATGGCACGCGGCGCTGGCGGAGTTCCTGGCCAAGGGCGGCCCGGCGATCTGGGCGATCGCGGCCCTCTCGGTGGTGACGCTGGGGCTTATCCTGTGGAAGGGCTGGCGCCTGGCCCTGATGGGCGCCTGGGCGGGCGCGCGGGCCGAGCGCGCGGTCGCGCTCTGGCTCGGGGGGGATGCGGACGCGGCGCGCGCCTCGCTGGCCGGACGCGTCGGGCTGCGCGCGGCGCTGGTGCGCGCGGCGATGGACGCGCTGGCCGCCGGGCTGCCCGAGACCGCGGCCCGCGAAGAGACGACGCGGGTGGCGCGGGGCTTGCTGGACGAGGCCCGGCGCGGCCTGCGCGCGCTGGAACTGATCGCCTCCATCGCGCCGCTCCTGGGGCTTTTCGGGACGGTGCTCGGCATGATCGAGGCCTTCCAGACCCTCGAGCAGAGCGGCGCGCGGGCCGACCCGGCGGCGCTGGCCGGCGGCATCTGGGAGGCGCTCTTGACCACGGCGGCGGGCATGGCGGTGGCGATCCCGGCGGCGCTGGCCGAGGGCTGGTTCGCCTCGGTCGCGGCACGGGCGCAGCACGACATGGAAGACCTGGCGACCCGGCTCTTCGTGGCCCGCGCCGGGCAGGGGGGCGGCTGATGTTCGACTTCGCCGCCGCGCGCCGGGCCCGCCGGCCCAGCCTCACGCCGATGATCGACGTGGTGTTCCTGCTGCTGGTCTTCTTCATGCTGGCCGCGCGGTTCGGGTCCGAGGGCGCGCTGCCGCTGGCGCTCGGCGGCGGGGCGGGGGACTGGACCGGCCCGCCCCGGCTGGTCGAGATCGCGGCCGACGGCGTCCGCCTGAACGGGGTGGCGACCGACCCGGCGGGACTGGCCGCCGCGCTCGAGCCCCTGGTCGAGACCCGCGCCGACCCGGTCGTGCTGCGGGCCACCGGGGACGCCGATCTCGCCCGGCTGGTCGCGCTGATGGAGCGGCTCTCGGCCGCCGGCTACACCAACCTCGTGCTGGTGGAGTGACGCGATGCAGTTCGACAGCCCCAGAGATCGCCCACGCCGCGAGCACATCGTGCCGATGATCAACGTGGTGTTCCTTC
Organism: Rhodovulum sp. YNF3179; assembly: GCF_050586465.1. Lineage (NCBI taxonomy): Bacteria > Pseudomonadati > Pseudomonadota > Alphaproteobacteria > Rhodobacterales > Paracoccaceae > Rhodovulum > Rhodovulum sp. YNF3179. The sequence goes on from NZ_JBOCEG010000003.1 coordinate 108,430, forward strand.
TGCTGATCTTTTTCCTGATGACGGCCGAGATCGCGCCGCCCGTGCCCTTCGAGGTTACACCGCCGGCCGCTGGCGGACAGGTGGCGGCCGGTGATGACGGGGTGCTGCACGTGGCGGCCGACGGGCGGCTCGCCTTCGGCGCCCTGCGGGGCGAGGCCGTCTTCGGGGCGCTGGCCGGGCGCGACGGGGGCGGGCCGCTGGTGGTGCGCGCCGACGCGGCGCTGCCGGCCGGGCGGCTGGCCGCGCTGCTGCCGCGCCTGACCGCGGCCGGGGTCGACCGGATAGAGCTGGTGACCGCGCAATGAGGCAGGCCGTCGAGATAGCGGGGTTCCTGTCGCTGGCCGCCGGGCTGCACCTGGCGGTCTTCGCGCTGACCGCGCCGCCCGGCGGGGGCGCCGGCGCCGGGGCAGAGGGACGGGCCAGGGTCACCCTGGCCGCCGCGCCGGCCGGGCTGGCGGGAACCGTTGCGGAATGGGACCGCGGCCCGGCGGCCGCGACAGAGGTCGCGGCGGCGCAGCGCGCGCCCGTGGCTCCTGCGGCGGCCCCGACGGTCAGCCCGCCGGAGACCGCGCCGGCCGCGCCGCGCCGGATGTCGGTGCTGGCCCCGGCCCCGGCGCAGCCCGCCCGCCCGACGGTCGAGACGACGCCGCCGCCCCGCGCCACGCCCGACGTGATGGCGCGGCTGGCGACGCCGGCCCCCCCGTCCGTCGATGCCGCGCCGCGGGTCACACCGCGCGATGCGCCCGCACCCGGGGGCGCGCGCGCCACCCCCCGGATGCAAGCGCCCCGCGCCGAGCCCGCGCCCCGGCTGGACACGGCCCCGGCGGCGCCCCCGCCGCCCGAGGTCCGCCCGGCCGCGGAGGCCGCGGTCGCACCGAAACCGCGCCCCGTGCGCCAGGCCTCGGTCCCGGTTGCGCCGCAGAAGGCCGCGGGGCCGGGCGCCGCCCGGACCGAGGGCGCCACGGTTCCGCGCCAGGCCGCGCTGACGCGTGGCGAGCGCGCGACGCTGATGGCCGCCTGGGGCGGGCAGATCCGGGTCGCGATAGAGCGGGCCAAGCGCGGCATCCGCGGCGGCCGCGGCCGCGCCATGGTCGAACTGACCGTCACGCGCGGCGGGCGGCTCGCGGGGGTGCGGGTGGTGCAATCCTCGGGCGACGCGGCGCTGGACCGCGCGGCGGTGGCCGCGGTGCAGCGGGCTGGGGCCTTCCCGCCCGCGCCCGACCGGCTGCCGGGGCAGCGTTTCCCCTTCCGGCTGCCGGTGCGGTTCGAGGGCTGAGCCGCGCCCCTCAGCCGAGGCGCAGCGCCGGCTCGTGCTTGATCTGTTTCAGCACCATGTTCGTGCGGACATTGGCGATCCCCGGCAGGCGGAACAGGAAGCCGTCGAGAAAGGCGTTGTAGGCCTCGAGATCCCGGCAGACCACGCGCAGGTGGTAATCGGCCTCTCCGGCGGTGGCGAAACAGTCCTGCACCTCGGCGCGGTGGCGCACCGCCTCGATGAAGGTGTTGACCGCCTCGGGCGCGTGCCGGGTCAGCTGGACATGGACGATGGCGTGAAAGCCCATCCCGATCTCGGCCGCGTCGATCAGGGCCGCGTAGCGCCGGATGACGCCGGCCTCTTCCAGCGCGCGTACCCGCCGCCAGCAGGCCGAGGCCGAGAGCGCCGCGCGCTCGGCCAGATCGGCGTTGGAGATGCGCCCCTCGCGCTGGAGAATGTCGAGCAGGCGGCGGTCCTGCGGGTCAAGCTGCATAAGATGGAAACCTCTTCCAGATTTTGGATAATCCCCGAAAGGATCATCCGCAAGATGCCCCTTGAACAGCAAAATGGAAAGGAAATTTCCCGTGCCGGATGGCAGACTCGACAAAAGGAGGCCTGCCATGACCCATCAGTTCCAGCCGCTCGACGCTTATGCCCTCGACGACCGCTACGACCGCCGCAGCGGCCGCGTTTTCCTGACGGGGACGCAGGCGCTGGTGCGTATCCTGCTCGACCAGGCCCGGCGCGACCGTACGGCCGGGCTGAACACCGCCGGGCTGGTCACGGGCTATCGCGGCTCGCCGCTGGGCGGGTTGGACCTGGAACTCTGGCGCGCGGCGTCGCGGCTGGACGCGGCGCGGGTCGACTTCCTGCCGGCGGTGAACGAGGATCTCGCCGCCACCGCGATCCTTGGCAGCCAGCAGGTGGAGACCGAGCCCGGGCGCGACTGTGACGGCGTCTTCGGCATGTGGTATGGCAAGGGGCCGGGGGTGGATCGCGCGGGCGACGCGCTGAAACACGGCAACGCCTACGGCTCCAGCCTGCGCGGCGGGGCGTTGGTCGTCGCCGGTGACGATCACGGCTGCGTCTCGTCCTCGATGCCGCACCAGTCCGACGTGGCTTTCATGGCCTGGTTCATGCCGACGCTGAACCCCGCGAGCGTCGCGGAATACCTGGAATTCGGCGAATGGGGCTACGCGCTGTCGCGGTTCTCGGGCATGTGGGTCGGCTTCAAGGCGGTCTCCGACACGGTGGAGTCCGGCGCCTCGGTGGACCTGCGCCCGGACCGCGTCTTTCGCACGCCCGATTTCACCGCGCCGCCCGAGGGGCTGCATTACCGCTGGCCCGACCTGCCGGGCTTCCAGATCGAGACCCGGATGGAGGCCAAGAAGGAGGCCGTCCTCGCCTTCGCCGAGGCCAACCCGATCGACCGGCGGATCCACGACATCCCCGGGGCGCGCTTCGGCATCGTGACGACCGGCAAGGGGCATCTCGACCTGATGGAGGCGCTCCGCCTGCTGGGCCTGGACGCGGCCGCCTGCCACCGGCTCGGTATCGACGTCTACAAGGTCGGCATGGTCTGGCCGCTCGCGCGCCGCGGGGCGCTCGATTTCGTGCGCGGCAAGCGCGAGGTGCTGGTGGTCGAGGAAAAGCGCGGCATCATCGAGAGCCAGCTCAAGGAATATTTCTACGACTGGGACGGCGAGAAGCCCGAGGTCATGGTCGGCAAGCGCGACGAGGCGGGCGACCGCCTGGTGCCCTGGACGGGCGAGCTGTCGCCGCACCTGCTGGCGCCCATCGTGGCACGCCGGCTGGAGGCGCTCTTCCCCGGCGCGGGCTTCGCCGAGAAGGGCGCGCGGCTCGCCGCCGAGGCGCCGCCGCGGATCAGCGTGCCGGGCGCGGTGCGCACGCCCTATTTCTGCTCGGGTTGCCCGCACAACACCTCGACCCGCGTGCCCGAGGGCTCGAAGGCGCTGGCGGGCATCGGCTGTCATTTCATGGCGAGCTGGATGAACCGCGACACCACCTCGCTGATCCAGATGGGCGGCGAGGGCGTGAACTGGGCGGCGTCCTCGCGCTTCACCGGCCGGGGGCATGTCTTCCAGAACCTCGGCGAAGGCACCTGGTATCACTCGGGCTCGATGGCGATCCGCCAGGCGATCGCCGCCGGTGCCAACATCACCTACAAGATCCTCTACAACGACGCCGTGGCGATGACCGGCGGCCAGCCCGTGGACGGGCCGGTCAGCGTGCAGGCCATCGCCCATATCTCGCGCGCCGAGGGCGTGGCCCGGATCGCGCTGGTCTCGGACCGTCCCGAGAAGTTCAAGACGGCGGATTTCCCGAAAGGCACCACCATTCACCACCGCCGCGACCTCGACGCCGTGCAGCGCGAGATGCGCGAGGTGCCTGGCGTCTCGGTCCTGATCTACGAGCAGACCTGCGCCACCGAGAAGCGCCGCCGCCGCAAGCGGGGCACGATGGAGGACCCGAAGAAATTCGTCATGATCAACGAGCTGGTCTGCGAGGGATGCGGCGACTGCTCGGTCGAGTCGAACTGCCTGTCGGTCGAACCGGTCGAGACCGCCTTCGGCACCAAGCGGCGGATCAACCAATCCTCCTGCAACAAGGATTATTCCTGCCTCAACGGCTTTTGCCCCAGCTTCGTCACCGTCGAGGGCGCGGACCGCTTGAAACGGCGCCCCGAGGCGGGCGGCGATCTCGACCGGGCGCTGGAGGGACAGCCGGAACCCGAGCTGGTGGCGCTGACGAAACCCTATGACCTGCTGATCACCGGGGTGGGCGGCACCGGCGTCGTGACCGTGGGTGCGCTGGTGAGCATGGCCGCGCATCTCGAGGGCCGCGGCGCGAGCGTGCTGGATTTCACCGGCTTCGCGCAGAAATTCGGGCCGGTGCTGTCCTTTGTGCGTCTTGCACCGGCCCCGGAGCAGATCAACCAGGTTCGCATCGACCAGGGGGCGGCCGACGCGCTGATCGGCTGCGACGTGGTGGTGTCCTCCGCGCCCAAGGCGTCGGCCTGCTATCACGCGGGCACGCGGGCGGCGGTGAACCTCGCCAGGATGCCGACCGGCGACGTGGTGCTGCACCGTGATGCGGATCTGCGCGTGGACGACCGGGTCGCCGCCATCGCGGGCGCGGTGGGGGCGGGGAACCTCTCGGCCATCGACGCCAACCGCGCGGCCGAGGACCTGCTGGGCGACGGCGTCTTCGCCAACGTCATCATGCTGGGCTTCGCCTGGCAGGGCGGGCTGGTGCCGGTATCGCTGGCCGCGCTCGACCGCGCGATCGAGCTGAATGGCGTGGCGCCCGAGGCCAACCGCCGGGCCTTCGCGCTGGGGCGGCTGGCGGCGGCCGATCCCGGCCGCTTCGCCGGGCTGCTGGGCGCGGGGCCGGAACGGGCGGAAACGCTGGACGAGATGATCGATCGGCGGGCGGATTTCCTGGCCGGCTACCAGGACGCGGCCTACGCCGCGCGCTACCGCGCCCGCCTGGCGCCATTGCGCGCCGCCGAGGCGCGGCTGGGGGGCGAAGCGCTGACGCGGACGGCGGCGCAGGCGCTGTTCCGGTTGATGGCCTACAAGGACGAGTACGAGGTCGCGCGGCTGCACCGCGACCCGGGTTTCGCGGATCGCATCCGCCAGTCCTTCGGCGCGGGCGCGAAGATCCGCTACCACATGGCGCCGCCGCTGCTGCCGCTTGGCAAGGACCGGCGCGGCCGGCCGCGCAAGCGCGCCTTCGGCGGCTGGATGCGCGGGGTCTTTGCCGTGCTGGCGCCGATGAAACGGGTGCGGGGCAGCTGGCTCGACCCCTTCGGCCACACCGCCGAGCGGCGCATGGAACGCGCGCTCATCGGCTGGTACGAGGATCTCTTGGACGAGGCGGCGGCGGGTCTGACGGCCGGGACCGCGGCCGCCTGGCAGGACCTGCTGGCCGAGGCGCTGGAGATCCGCGGCTACGGCCCGGTCAAGGCGACGGCCGCCACGCGCGCCAGGGAGGCCGTGGCCGGGAAGCGCGCGGCGCTGGGCGCGGCGACTCAGTAGGGGTTCCGCGGACCCCGGTCCTCGGACAGGCTGCCGTTCCGCCGTTCCGCGATGGCCTCGATCGCGTCGGCGAGGTGTTCCTGCTGGATATGCCCGTCGCCGCGCGCGACGCGGATCTTGTGGGCCTCCATCAGCACCTCGGCATGGCGCGACCCGGCCGGCGGCTCGAAGCGGTAGCAGGCGAGTTCGATCAACAGCCCCAGCGGGTCCTTGAAGTAGATCGAATCCATGAAGCCGCGGTCCTTCGGACCGGAATGGGCGATGCCGCGGGCGTCGAGCCGGTCGGCCACCTGCGCGAAGCTCGCCGCGCTGACCGCGAAGGCCAGGTGATGCACGCAGCCCGGGTCGGTCGGCGTGCGGCGGGGATCGGGCGTGCGGCCCTCGTCGCAGAAAACGGTGATGAGCCGCCCGTCGCCCGGATCGAAATAGAGATGGCTCTCGGACGCGTTGTCGAGATTGGGCTGATCGAAGATGAAGGGCATGCCCAGCACCCCTTCCCAGAAATCGATGGTCGTCTTGCGGTCGGCGCCGACGAGGGTGATGTGATGGACGCCCTGTGCCTGGATCTTTTTCATCCCGTCCTGCCTTTCTCTGCCGTTCGCGACCCAGTGTAGCCCGATTTTCCGGCCGGCACAGGGGAATCAGAGCCGGTCGCGCAGCGCGTACCAGCTCATCGCCAGCACCAGCAGCGGCCAGCGCAGCGCCGCGCCGCCCGGGAAGCGGGGCGCGGGCACCCCCGCCATCACGTCGAAGCGTTCGGCCTGGCCCGCGATGGCGTCCGCCATGACGCGCCCGGCGAAGGTGCCCATCGCGACCCCGTGGCCGGAATAGCCCCCGGCGCTGAAGATGTTGCCGGCCAGCCGCGCCACATGGGGCAGGCGGCGCATCGTGATGCCGAGCGTCCCGCCCCAGGCGTAGTCGATCGCCACCCCGCGAAGCTGCGGAAAGACCTCGAGCATCGGGCGGCGCACCTTGGCGGCGATGTCGGCGGGGAAGCGCCAGCCATAGCTCTCGCCGCCGCCGAAGAGCAGCCGGTGATCGGCCGAGAGCCGAAAATAGTTGATCACGAAGCGGGAATCGCCCACCGCGTGGTCGTCGCGGATCAGCCCGCGCGCCCGGTCCGCGCCCAGCGGTTCGGTCGCGACGACGAAATTGTTGATCGGCATGACGCGCGCCGCGACCGGCGGCGCGAGCCCGCCCAGATAGCCGTTGCAGGCCAGGATCACGTGATCGGCGCGGATCGTGGCCTCTGCCGTCGTCAGCACGACCCTCGCCCCCGCGGCGATGGCCGTGACGCGGCTGGCCTCGTGGATCGTGGCGCCGGCCGCATCCGCCGCCCGCGCCAGCCCCAGCGCCAGGGCCAGCGGATGCAGGTGGCCCGAGCCCATGTCGAGCGCCCCGCCGTGATAGCCCGGCGATCCCACCAGGGCACGGATCTCGTCGCGGTCGAGCGGGCGCAGCTTGTCGTAGCCGTAGTCGCGGCGGAGCTTTTCGGCATAGGCGTGGCTGTGGGCGACGTAGCGCGCGCGGTGATCGGCGTGGATGATGCCGGGGCGGTAGCCGCAGTCGATCCCGTGGCGCGCGATCAGGTCGTGCACGGTCTCGACCGACTCGCGCCCTAGCTGCCAGAGACGCGCCGCCGTCTCGCGCCCGAGATCGGCCTCGAGCCTGTCCTGCTCGACCCTCTGGCCGACGGCGATCTGCCCGCCATTGCGCCCCGAGGCGCCCCAGCCGACGCGGTTGGCCTCCAGCAGGCGCACCGTGTAGCCGCGTTCCGCCAGGTGCAGCGCCGCCGAGAGCCCGGTATAGCCGCCGCCCACGATGCAGACGTTGCAGGCGATCTCGCCCCGCGCCGGCGGGAAGGGCGGCAGGGGATCGACGGTCGCGGCGTACCACGAGTCCGGGTAGGCGCCGGGCCGGTCGTTTGCGGTCAGCAGGTCCACGGGCGCCGCCCTCAGCCGGCGGTCATCAACCCGTCCGCCTCGAGCCCCTTCTTCGCGGTGTCGAGCGCCTGCACGGCCCGCTCGATCAGCAGGTCGATCTCTGGCTTGTCCAGGATCAGCGGAGGCGAGACGATCATGCTGTCGCGGACGTTGCGCATCACGAGCCCGGTCTGGAAGCAGATGTCGCGGGTTCGCAGGCCCACCGTGCCCACCGGCGCGGCGAAGGGCGCGCGGCCGGCCTTGTCGGGCGTCAGTTCCACCGCGGCCAGCATGCCCTTGACGCGGGCCTCGCCCACCAGCGGGTGGTCGGCCAGCTGCAGCCATTTCTCGGCCAGGTAGGGCGCGGCGGTGTCGCGCACATGCTCGACGATGCCGTCCTCCTCGAGGATGCGCAGGTTTTCCAGCGCCACCGCCGCGGCGACCGGGTGCCCGGAATAGGTGTAGCCGTGGTAGAACTCGCCATGGGCGTTCAGCACCTCGGCCACGTGGCGGGTCACCATCGAGCCGCCGATCGGCTGGTAGCCCGAGGACAGCCCCTTGGCGATGGTCATGATGTCGGGCCGGATCGCGTAGGTTTCCGAGCCGAACCAGGCACCGGTCCGCCCGAAGCCGCAGATCACCTCGTCGGCGATCAGCAGGATGTCATGGGCGTCGCAGATCCGCTGGATCTCGGGCCAGTAGCTCTCGGGCGGGATGATGACGCCGCCCGCGCCCTGGATCGGCTCGGCGATGAAGGCCGCGACGTTGTGCTCGCCCAGCCGGTGGATCTCGGCCTCGAGCTGGCGCGCGCGTTCGCGGCCGAACGCCTCGGGGTCCATGTCGCCGCCCTCGCCGTACCAGTAGGGCTGGTCGATATGGGTGATGTCCGGAATCGGCAGCCCGCCTTGCCCGTGCATCGCCTGCATTCCGCCAAGGCTGGCCGCGCCCACCGACGAGCCGTGATAGGCGTTCTTGCGGCTGATGATCACGCGCTTCTCGGGCTTGCCGCGCGCCGCCCAGTAGGTGCGGGCGAGCCGGATATTGGTGTCGTTCGCCTCCGACCCGGACCCGGCGAAGAAGACGTGATCCAGGTCGCCGGGCGCGAGATCGGCCAGCCGCTTGGCCAGCGCGATCACCGGCGGGTGCGAGGTCTGGAAGAAGGTGTTGTAATAGGGCAGCTCGCGCATCTGGCGCGCGGCGGCCTCGGCCAGTTCGTCGCGGCCATAGCCGATATTCACGCACCAGAGCCCGGCCATGCCGTCGAGGATCTCGTTGCCGTCGCTGTCGGTCAGGAAGGCGCCCTCGGCCCGCGTGATGATCCGCGCCCCCTTGGCATTCAGCGCGTCGCCATGGGTGAAGGGGTGCAGGTGGTGCGCGGCGTCGGTCGCCTGCATCTCCGCGGTGGGCGGGAAATTGCTGCGGGGCGTGTTCATGCGGCCTCTCGGATTGGACGTGTCGGGTTCGCGCGCGATGATACGGGGGGCAGCGGCGGGTTCAATCGGATTTCGCGCGATCGCCGCATTATCAAGTTTTGCCAGAAGGCCCTTTCGGACGCCCGGCGCGCGCCGGGCATTGGTTTGGCCGGGCGAAGCTGGATAATGGGCCGCACCCCTTCGACCGGGCCGGGCGGGGCCGGCGCAGCACAGGCGAGACCATGAACGAGCCCAGATACGCCGCGCCGCCGGGCGGCCATCCCGGCCAGCACGAACTGCTGACCGGCCGCGCCGTCTTCACCGAGGCCTATGCCGTGATCCCGCGGGGCACGATGCGCGATATCGTGACCTCGAACCTGCCGCACTGGACCGGCGCGCGGGCCTGGATCCTGGCGCGGCCGCTCTCGGGCTTCGCGGAGACCTTCGCGCAATACGTGGTCGAGCTGGCGCCGGGCGGCGGGTCCGACCGGCCCGAGCCGGACCCCGAGGCGCAGGCGGTGCTCTTCGTGATGGAGGGCGCGGTGACGCTGACCCTGGACGGCGCGGGCCACGAGATGGGGCCGGGCGGATATGCCTACATCCCGCCGGGCGCGCGCTGGGCGGTGCGCAACGCGGGCGCGGCCGCGGCGCGGTTTCACTGGGTGCGCAAGCGCTACGAGCCGGTGGCGGGCATCGACCGCCCCGCCGGATTCGTCGTGAACGAGCGCGACATCGCGCCGGTGCCGATGCCGGGAACCGAGGGGCGCTGGGCCACGACCCGTTTCGTGGATCCAGACGACATGGGCCATGACATGCATGTCAACATCGTCACCTTCGCGCCCGGCGCGGTGATCCCTTTCGCCGAGACCCACGTGATGGAGCACGGGCTCTACGTGCTCGAGGGCAAGGCGGTCTACCGGCTGAACCGCGACTGGGTCGAGGTCGAGGCCGGCGACTTCATGTGGCTGCGCGCCTTCTGCCCGCAGGCCTGCTATGCCGGCGGTCCTGGGCGATTCCGCTACCTGCTCTACAAGGACGTGAACCGGCACCCGCGGCTGGCGCTCTGACCGGGCGCGGTCCGCGGGACCTTGCGGTCGCGGCGCAGTCGGTCGATCTTGCGCGCGACAGAGGAATCGCGGCCGGGGCGCCATCCGCCCCGCCGCAGGGCCGCGGGGCAGGGCATGACGACACGCATCGCCATCAACGGGTTCGGACGTATCGGCCGGTCGGTCCTGCGCGCCTGGCTGCAGGCGCCGGAGGCCTGGCCGGGGCTCGAGATCGTCGCGATCAACGATATCGCGGGGCTCGAGACCTGCGCCTATCTCTTTGCCTATGACAGCGTCTTCGGGCGCTACCCGGGCACGGTGGAAGAGGCGCCGGGCCACCTGGTCGTGGACGGCCGCGCGATCCCCTTTACCCAGGCGGGCGACGTGACCGCGCTGGAGCTTGGGGGCGTCGACATGCTGTTCGACTGCACCGGCCGCGCCAAGAGCCGGTCCGTCGCGGCCCGCGCGTTGGACGTGGGCGCGGGCCGGGTCCTGGTCTCGGGGCCGTGCCCGGACGCCGACTATACCGTCGTGCTGGGCGCCAACGCGGCGGGGCTCAGCGGCGATCAGCGCGTGGTCTCGAACGCCTCCTGCACCACCAACGCGCTGGCGCCGCTGGCGCGGCTGCTCGACGACGCCTTCGGGATCCAGACCGGTTTCATGACCACGATCCACTGCTACACCGGCAGCCAGCCGACGGTGGACGGCCCCCGCGGCGACCTGGCGCGGAGCCGGGCGGCGGCGCTGTCGATGGTACCCACGACCACCAGCGCCGAGAAGCTGACCGATCTCGTCCTGCCGCAACTCGCCGGCCGGCTGGAGGGCGCGGCGGTGCGGGTGCCGACGGCGAGCGTCTCGGCGGTGGATCTGACGGTGATGCCCCGGCGCCCGGTCACCGCCGAGGCGGTCAACGCCGTGCTGCAGGCCGCGGCGGGCGGCCCCGAGGCCCATGTCTTCGGCTACACCGGCAAGCCGCTGGTCTCGTCGGACCTGCGCCAGCTGCCGCAATCGGTGATCATGGCCGGACCCGAGACGCGGGTGACGGCGGGCGGCATGCTGCGGGTCTATGGCTGGTACGACAACGAATGGGGCTTCTCGAACCGGATGCTGGACGTGGCGCGGCTTTGGGCTCAGCTGTAGGTGCGGGCCTCGATCGGCGTGGCCTCGATCCGGGCCTGCAGGTCGGCCAGCAGCGCTTCCTCGGCCCGGTTCATCCGGGCGCGTGGGTTCCAGATGATATGCACGTCGATGGCCGGCATCCGCTCGTAGGGCGGCAGTTGCCAGAGCAGCCCGTCCTCGATGTCGCGGCGCACCACATGCATGGGCAGGGGCCCCACGCCGAGCCCGGCCACGATCATCCGGCGCACCTCCTCGAGATGGGCCGAGGTGCCGACGATCCGCTCCTCGAGTTCGGCCTCGGCGCGCATCATGGCCACCGGGCGCAGCGCGTCGGACATGCGGTCCGTGACGAAACTGACCGAGGAATGGCCGGCGAGATCGGCCATGGCCAGCCCGCGCCGGCCGAAGAGCGGGTGCGGCGGGCCGCAGAACAGGCCGAAATACTCGCGGTAGAGCCGCCGGTATTCGAGCTTGGGGCTGCGGTCATGCACCAGGCAGACCGCGAGCGAGGCGCGCCGGGCGGTGACGGCGCCCACCGCCTCGCGGCTGGCGGAGACGTCGATGGAGATCGTCGCGGCCGGGTGGCGGCGGTGAAAGGCCGTGAGGGCCGCGTCGAAGACCGGGCAGACGACATGGCTGGCCATGGCGATGCGGACATGGCCGCGCACCTCGTCGGAGACGTCGCGCACCAGCGTGCCGAGGCGCAGGATCGCGCCGTGGATCTCCACCGCCTCGCGGTAGAGCAGCTTGCCGGCCTCGGTCAGCGCGAAATGGCCCGGCTTGCGCTCGATCAGGCGTTTGCCGAGCCGGTCCTCCAGCCGCTTCAGCGCGGCCGAGAGGGTGGGCTGGGTCAGTCCCAGCCGCTCGGCCGCGGCGGTGACGGACTCGGCCTCGGCCAGCACCACGAAGGTGCGCAGCAGGTTCCAGTCCAGATCGCGGGCGAGGCGTTCGTTCAGCTCGGTGCGGGGAACGTCGACCATAGATACAGCCTATAGCTACAATTCCGAATATCTATTTGATCAATGTGTGCGGCTTTGCCACGCTCCGATCAAGCAAGAAGTGCAAAGGGACGGTCATGACGGTCGAAGCGCGCGAGGCGCGGCAGCCCTGGATCCTGCTCTCCCCGGCCTTGTCGGCGGTGGCGCTGCTGCTGTTCGTGCCGCTGATCTTCATCGTCGTCTACAGTTTCTGGCTGCGCAGCGCCGCCGGCGCTGACCAGGTCGGGTTCTACCTCGACAACTGGCAGGAAGCACTCAGCGATCCGTTCTACCGCGACATCCTGCTCAACACGCTGAAGATCGCGGCGATCACCACGCTGGTCTGCGCGCTGATGGGCTACCCGGCGGCCTATTTCATCGCCCGCTCGAGCGGCAACAAGGCGGTGCTGCTGCTGTTGCTGATGCTGCCGTTCTGGATCAGCTACATCATCCGCACGATGAGCTGGATCAACATCCTCGGCGTGTCGGGGGCGTTCAACTCGGCGCTGATGGCGGTCGGCATCCTCGATGAGCCGGTGCAGATGCTCTACAACGAGACCACCGTGATCCTCGGGCTCGTGCATTTCCTGCTGCCCTTCATGGTGCTCAACGTCTTCGTCAGCCTCGACGGGATCGACCGCAACCTCGAGGACGCGGCGAACTCGCTCGGGGCGACGAAATGGCAGGCCTTCACGCAGGTCACGCTGCCGCTGTCGCTGCCGGGGCTGGCGGCGGGCGGGCTGCTCTGCTTCGTGCTCGGGGCCGGAACCTACATCACGCCGCTGGTCCTGGGCGGACCCACCGACGCGATGTTCGCCAATCTCGTCTACGAGGCGATCATCACCCAGCTGAACTGGCCGCTCGGCTCGGCGCTCAGCCTGATGCTGCTGGCGGTGCTGGGGGCGCTGGTGCTGATCTACAACCGCTATCTCGGGATGGCGCAGCTGATGAAGGGGCTGGGCTGATGGGCTGGCAGCTGGTGCGTTTCTGGACCCTCCTGGTCTATACCTTCATGTTCCTGCCGGTGGCGGTGGTGGTGCTGCTCAGCTTCAACGCCAGCCAGTTCGGCAGCTTCCCGATGACGGGTTTCTCCTTCCGCTGGTTCATCGAGCTGGCCCAGAACGAGGCGATCCTGCGCGCCTTCCGCACCTCGATCGTGCTGGGGCTGATGACGGCGGTGATCTCGACGACGCTGGGCGTCCTGGCGAGCCTGGCGCTGGTGCGCTACCGGGTGCCCGGCGCCAACATGATCTCGACGCTCCTGATCGCGCCGATCCTGGTGCCCGAGGTGGTGCTGGCCGTCGCGCTGCTGCTGTTTCTGAATTTCCTCAACGTGAACAAGAGCTTCACCCTGCTGCTGGCGGGGCATGTGATCTTCACGCTGCCGTTCGTGATCCTCGTGGTCCAGGCCCGGCTGGTGGGCATCAAGCGGGACGTGGAGGAGGCCGCGATGAGCCTTGGCGCCAGCCCGCGCCAGACCTTCTTCCAGATCACGCTGCCGCTGATGATGCCGGCGGTGGCGGCGGGGGCGCTCTTTGCCTTCACGATCAGCTTCGACGACATCACCGGGACGCTGTTCTGGAAGCCGGGCGGGGTGGAGACGGTTCCGACCCAGATCTTCGCCATGCTCCGGAACTCGATCAGCCCGGAGATCAACGCGCTCGGGACAGTGATGATCCTGCTGACCGTCGGGCTCCCCCTGCTGGGGCTGGCGATCGCCCGACGCATGTCGACCAAGCGCGGCGGATAGAACCGCGCCCCACCCATAACGAGACAGCACCGACAAGGAGAGTAAGATGAAGAAAATGGACAATACCACCCGCTACGAGCGGTTGCGCGAGCGCTACCAGAACGGCGATCTCGACCGGCGCTCTTTCCTCGGCCTGATCGGCGCGGCCGGCCTGGCCTACGGCGTTCAGACGCCGTTCGCCAAATATGCCAACGCGCAGTCGGTCAGCCAGGTGCGCTTCGACGGCTGGGGCGGTGTCGTCTCCGAGGCGTTCCGCGAGCACGCCTTCGATCCCTACACCGCCGAGACCGGGATCGAGGTGGTGGACGGCACCTTCTCGGGGGGCGACGAGTACCTGGCGCAGGTCCGCGCCAGCCAGCCCGGCGAGTACAACATCGCCCATCTGTCCGGCGTGTTCGACTACGCGCGGTATCACAACTTCGAGCTGACCACCGCGCTCAATCTCGACAACATCCCCAACATGGAGCTGGTGATGACCCGGCTGATCGAGCCCTACCGGGCCGTCACGCCGGACGCGCTCTCGGCCGTGCCCTACGACTACGGGACCACGGGCCTCGCCTATAACCGCAAGTACATCTCGGACGAGGAGATGCGCGAGAAGGGCGCGTCGATCCTGATCGACGAGGCCTACAAGGGCAAGATCGGCGGCTGGTCCGACTGGCGCACCCGGGTGTGGTACGGCGCGCTCCAGACCGGGCAGGATCCCAACAACATCGAGGACATGGACGCCGTCTGGGACGCCATCCGCCAGCACCGCGACCTGGCGCTGAAATACTGGGGCTCGGGCGCGGAGCTGATGAGCCTGCTGGCCGAGGAGGAGATCTACGTCACCGAGGGCTGGTCGGGCCGGATCGCCGCCCTGCAGGAGCAGGGCCACGACATCGGCTACTACGACCCGCCGAACGGGTTCGGCTGGCAGGAATGCCTCTTCGTCATCAAGGGCTCGCCTGTGGAGGCCTGCGAGGAGCTGCTCAACTTCATGCTGGCGCCCGAGACCTCGATCGCGGTGGCCGAGGGTCAGAACTACCCGCCGGCGCTGGACGGCACGAAGGTCGACCTGGGCGACAAGATCCCGACCCTGCCGGCCTACGACCCGACCGGCACGCTGTCGGGCCTCACCTTCGCCGATCCGCAGTACTGGAACGGCAACGAGGCCGAGTGGTCCAAGACCTTCGGCCGCGTCCAGAAGGGCTACTGAGCCCCGCGCGCGTCCCGACCTCCCCCGCCCGGGGGAGGAACGGCGCGATCCACGACACCCGGGGCGGCCGTCGCGCGGCCGCCCGCGACCGCCCCCGGAAGGGCGCCGCGCCAAGACAACGAGAGGAGTCCGGCCATGAGCGCCGTCACGCTCACCGACATCGTCAAGCGCTTCGGCGATTTCACCGCCGTCCACCGCATGTCGCTGGAAATTCCCGAGGGCGGTTTCGTCACGCTGCTCGGCCCCTCCGGCTGCGGCAAGACGACGACGCTGCGCATGGTGGCCGGTCTTCTCGACCCGTCGGAGGGCGAGATCGCCATCAAGGGCAAGCGCGTCAACGAGGTGCCGATCCACAAGCGCAACCTTGGCATCGTGTTCCAGAACTACGCGCTGTTCCCGCACAAGACCGTGGCCGAGAACGTGGCCTTCGGACTCAAGTATCGCGACGTGCCGAAGAGCGACATCGCCCGCCGCGTGCAGGACGCGCTGGAACTGGTGCAGCTGCCCGACGTGGGCGAGCGCTATCCCAAGGCGCTGTCCGGCGGCCAGCAGCAGCGGATCGCCCTGGCCCGCGCGGTGGTGATCGAGCCCGACGTGCTGCTGCTTGACGAACCGCTCTCGGCGCTGGACGCCAACCTGCGCGAGGACATGCGGGTCGAGCTGAAGCGCATCCAGGACCGGATCGGCGTGACCACCATCTTCGTCACCCACGACCAGTCGGAGGCTCTGGCCATGTCCGACGAGATCGTCGTGATGTCGAACGGCCGGGTCGAACAGGTCGGCCCCCCGGAGGAGGTCTACAACACCCCCTCCAGCGAATTCGTGGCGCGTTTCCTCGGTGCCTCCAACATCCTGGAGGCCAGCGCCGAGGGCCGCGCGAACGGCACCGTCACGCTGGACGTGCCGCATTTCGGACGGATCGGCGTGCCCGCCGAGCGCGCGCCGCAGATCGCCGGGGCGGGCCCGGCCAAGCTGGTGCTGCGCGCCGAGAAACTGACGCTGGCCAAGCCGGGCACCGCGCCCGAAGACGCCGTCACGGTCGACGGCACCGTCGAGACGGTGGACTACCAGGGCCAGGCGGTGCGCTATTTCCTGCGTATCGGCGACGCGCAGTTCCAGGCCATCAACATGATCGACGGACACCCCTTCCACGAGGGCGACGCGGTGTCGGTGATCCTGCGTCCCCGCGATTGTTCCGCGCTTCCGGGAGGCACGGCATGACGCAGGCGCCGAAAAGCCATCTCTTCTACCAGTCCCGCCGGCGGCGCCCGATGCTCGACCAGGCGCGGGGCGTCTACATGTGGGATGTCGAGGGCCGGCGCTACCTCGACGGCTCCTCGGGGGCGATGGTCTGCAATATCGGCCATTCCGACCCCGCCGTGCTGGAAGCCATGCGCCGGCAGATGGATAAATCGACGTTCGGCTACCGGCTGCACTTCGAAACCGAACCGGCCGAGAAACTGGCCGCCCGGACCGCCGCGCTGGCGCCGGAAGGGCTGGAGAAGGTGTTTTTCGTCTCGGGCGGCTCCGAGGCCGTCGAGAGCGCGATCAAGCTGGCCCGGCAATACGCGCTCGCCATCGGCGAAAGCCAGCGCTGGAAGGTGATCTCGCGCTTCCCGTCCTATCACGGCTGCACGCTGGGCGCGCTGGCGCTGACCGGCTACGCGCCGATGACCGCGCCCTTCGACCCGATGATGCGCTCGATGCCCAAGATCCCCGCGCCGCGCGCCTATCTCGACGGGCGGGACCCCGACGATCCGGCGACCGGCCATTACTACGCCGACATGCTCGAGGCCCGCATCCAGGAGGAAGGCCCCGAGACCGTGCTCGCCTTCATGGTGGAGCCGGTCGGCGGCGCCTCGACCGGGGCGCTGGTGCCGCCGGCGGGCTACATGCAGCGCATCCGCGAGATCTGCGACCGCTACGGCGTGCTGCTGATCCATGACGAGGTGATGTCCGGGGGCGGGCGCACCGGGGCCTTCTTCGCGGCCCAACACTGGGGAGTCGCGCCCGATATCCTCGTCGTCTCCAAGGGCTTCGCCGCTGGTTACGCGCCGCTCGGCGCGATGGTCGCGCATGAGCGCATCGTCGAGCCGGTGCTGGACGCGGGCGGCTTCATCCATGGCTTCACCTATGCCGGCAACCCGCTGGCCTGCGCGGCCGGACTCGCCGTGCTGGAGCAGATCGAGACCCAGGGCATGATGGCGAACGCGGCCCGGATCGGCGCGATGCTGAAGACCCGGATGACCGGGCTGATGGATCGCTACGACTTCGTGGGCGACGTGCGCGGCAAGGGCCTGCTGCTGGCGTTCGAGCTGGTCGCGGACCGCACCAGCATGCGCCCGCTGCCGCGCGGCTACGCCGCCTTCGACCGGGTGGTGGAACTGGCCTATGCCAACGGGCTCATCATCTATTCGCGGCGGACCCGCGGCGGCTACGAGGGCGACCATTTCCTGGTCTGCCCGCCGATGATCGCGACCGAGACCCACGTCGACGAGATCATGGAAGGGCTGACCGCGGCGCTCGATGCCTTCGCCGCCGAGATCACGCCGGTCGCCGCCGCGACCGGCTGAGGAGAGGCCCATGTCGAAGATCATGATCACCTGTGCGGTCACGGGCTCCATTCACACGCCTTCCATGTCGCCCTACCTGCCGGTCACGGGCGAGGAGATCGCCGGCCAGGCGATCGACGCGGCGCGGGCGGGGGCGTCGATCCTGCACCTGCACGCGCGCGACCCCGAGACCGGGCGTCCCTCGGCCGACCCCGCGCATTTCATGGGCTTCCTGCCGCGGATCGCGCGCGAGACCGACGCGGTCGTGAACATCTCGACCGGGGGCAGCGCGGTGATGAGCCTCGAGGATCGTCTCGCCGCGCCGAAACAGGCCGCGCCCGAGATGTGCTCGCTCAACATGGGGACGATGAATTTCGCGCTCTACCCGATGGCGGCGAAGATCACGGACTGGATACACGACTGGGAAAAGCCGTTCCTGGACGATTCCGACGACCTGATCTTCAAGAACACGCCCCGCGACATCGCGCATGTGCTGACCGAGATGGGGCAGAAGCGCGGCGCGCGCTTCGAGTTCGAATGCTACGACATGGGGCACCTGACCATGCTGGCCCACTTCGCCGATCGCGGGCTGGTGGAGCCGCCCTTCTTCATCCAGTTCGTTTTCGGCGTGCTGGGCGGCATGGCGCCGGATCCCGAAAGCCTGACGCACATGAAACGGCTGGCCGACAAGCTGTTCGGCGACGGCTACGAGTTCTCGGTGCTGGCCGCGGGGCGGCAGCAGATGCCCTTCGCCGCCATGTCCGCGGGAATGGGCGGGCATGTGCGCGTCGGGCTGGAGGACAGCCTGATGATCGCCCGCGGCGCGCTTGCGACGTCCAATGCCCAGCAGGTCGAGAAGGTGCGCGGCATCGTCGAAGGCCTCGGGCGCACGGTGGCCACCCCCGACGAGGCCCGCGCGATGCTGGGGCTCAAGGGCCGCGACGGGACCGCGTTCTGAGCCATGGACGGGATCGCGATCCGGCAAGCGACACCCGCGGATGCGGGGCGGCTGAACGCGGCGCTGGCGGCGCTTTCGGCGGATCTCGACGATCCGCACGCCGCCGATGCGGACCTTCTGGCGCGGGCGATATCCGGGGCGGCGCCGGCCGCCCACGCCCTGCTGGCCGAGGGGACGACGGGCCTGCTCGGCGCGGCGCTTTACTCGCCGCTGGTCTCGACGGCCCGGGGGCAGGCCGGGGTCTATGTCTCTGACCTCTGGATCGCCGACGCCGCGCGGGGGCAGGGGCTTGGCCGGCGGCTGCTGGCGGCGGTGGCGCGCGACGCGGCCCGGCGCTGGCGCGCGGGCTTCATCAAGCTCGCCGTCTACGAGGACAATCCCCGCGCGCGGGCCTTCTACGACCGGCTCGGCTTTACCCCGGCGGCCCGCGAGCAATACATGAGCATGCAAGGAGCCGCGTTCGAGGCCCTGAAAGGAGACCCATGAAAGCCCTGTTCGACGACCGCCAGTGGGTCCACGACCCCAAGCATTTCATGGCCAACGGCACCGTGCTGCCGAGCCCCGAACAGCCTCGCCGGATCGAGGTGCTGAAGGCCGGGGCCGCGGCCGCCGGCTGCAGCTTCGAGACGCCGGAGGATGCCGGGATCGCGCCGATCGCGGCGGTGCACACCCCCGAATACCTGGTGTTCCTGCAGAACATCTATACCCGCTGGCGCCGGATCGAGGGCGCGGGCGACGAGGTGATCCCGAACATCCATCCCGACAGCCGATCCTGCGGCTACCCGAAATCGGCCGTGGGGCAGGCGGGCTGGCACCAGGCCGACACGGCCTGCCCGATCTCGTCGGGGACCTGGGAGGCCGCCTACTGGTCGGCGCAGACGGCCATCGCCGGGGCCGACCGCCTGGTGGCCGGGGAACGGGCGATCTACGCGCTGTCGCGTCCGCCGGGGCACCACGCCTATGCCGATCTCGCCGGGGGATTCTGTTTCCTCAACAATTCGGCCATCGCGGCCGAACGGCTGGCCGCCGCCGGCCGACGCCCCGCGATCCTCGACGTGGACGTGCATCACGGCAACGGCACCCAGGGGATCTTCGAGTCGCGGGGCGACGTGCTGACCGTCTCGATCCACGCCGATCCCGAGCGGTTCTATCCGTTCTTCTGGGGCTACGCGCAGGAACGCGGCACGGGTGCGGGGCGCGGCGCGAACCTGAACCTGCCGCTCGCGCGGGGCACCGGCGACGATGCCTATCTCGAGACGCTCGATCGCGCGCTGGACCGCATCCGGGCCTTCGGCGCGGACGTCCTGGTGGTGGCGCTCGGGCTCGACGCCTATGAAAACGACCCGCTCAAGGGGCTGGCGATCACGACGCCGGGCTTTGCCCGGATCGGCGCGGCCATCGCGGGGCTTGGACTCCCGGCGCTGATGGTGCAGGAGGGCGGATACCTGTCCGAGGAA
This sequence comes from Rhodovulum sp. YNF3179, assembly GCF_050586465.1. Lineage (NCBI taxonomy): Bacteria > Pseudomonadati > Pseudomonadota > Alphaproteobacteria > Rhodobacterales > Paracoccaceae > Rhodovulum > Rhodovulum sp. YNF3179. The sequence continues at coordinate 128,137 of NZ_JBOCEG010000003.1, forward strand.
CTCGGGCACAATCTCACGCATTTCCTGACCGGCTACGAGGGCGCATGACCGAAACGGCGGACATCCTGGTGATCGGCGGCGGTATTGCCGGCATCGGCGCGGCGGCCGAGATGGCCGGGGCCGCGCGCGTCACCGTGCTCGAGGCCGAGCACGCCATCGGCCGCCATTCCACCGGGCGCTCGGCGGCGATCTTCATCCGCAACTACGGTAACGCCACGCTGCGCGCGCTCAACGCGGCCGCGGCCCCGGTCTTCGACTCGCCGGGCGAGATCGCGGAGGAGAGCCTGCTCAGCCCCCGCGGCGAGATGTTGCTCGCGGCCGAGGACGAACTCGCCGCGCTCGACGACTACCTCGAGGGCGCCGAGGGAATGGAGCGGCTGACCCCGGAAGAGGCCGCGGCCATCGTGCCGATCCTGAGGCCGGGCGCCATCGCCGCCGCCGCCATCGAGCCCGACGCGCAGGACATCGACGTGGACCGCTTCCTGCAAGGATATGCGCGGCTGCTGAAACGCCGCGGCGGCCGGATCGCGACCGGTGCGGGCGTCACCGCCATCGCGCGGGTGGGCAGTACCTGGCGGGTCGAGACGCCGGCCGGCGCCTTCGCGGCGCCGGTGCTCGTCAACGCCGCCGGGGCCTGGGCAGACGATGTCGCGCGCCTGGCCGGTGTGCGGCCGGCCGGGCTCCGGCCCTGCCGGCGCTCGGCGGCGATCCTGCCCGCGCCCGAGGGCCATGGCATCGACCGATGGCCGCTCTTCGCCAGCGTGACGGATGCCTGGTACGCCAAGCCCGAGGCCGGCAAGCTGATGGTCTCGCCGGCCGACGAAGACCCGGTCGACCCGCATGACGCCTGGCCCGAGGACATGGTGCTGGCCGAGGGGCTTTGGCGCTTCGAACAGGCCGTGACCATCGAGGTGACGCGGGTCGAACGCAGCTGGGCCGGTCTGCGCAGCTTCGTCCCCGACCGCACGCCCGTGGCCGGTTTCGCCCCCGACGCCGAGGGGTTCTTCTGGCTGGCGGGGCAGGGCGGCTACGGCATCCAGACCGCGCCCGCGCTCTCGCGCCTGGCGGCCGATCTGGTGCAGGGCCACGCGCCGGTTCTGGCCCCCGAGGTGGTCGCGGCGCTGGCGCCGGACCGGCTGATTTCACCTGAAAAAGCAAGGATTTGACATGACCGACATCACCCGCCTCGACCCCGGCCCGCGCATGAGCCAGGCCGTCATTCACAACGGCACCGTCCATCTCGCCGGGCAGGTCGGCGCGCCGGGGGGCAGCGTCACCGCCCAGACCACCGCCATCCTCGAGAAGATCGAGGCGCTGCTCGCGCGCTGCGGCTCGGACAAGTCGCGCATCCTCTCGGCCACGATCTGGCTCGCCTCGATGGAGGACTTCGCCGAGATGAACGCCGTCTGGGATGCCTGGGTCGACCCCGGAAACCCGCCCGCCCGCGCCTGCGGAGAGTCGCGGCTCGCCACCGACGAGCTCAGGGTCGAGATCATGATCGTCGCCGCACAGGCCGGCTGAGGGCCGGTCAGAAACCGTCAGCAGCCCCCGGCCATTTGTCGCGATCTGGCGGTTTCGACGGGGCCGGGCTGCGATGCTGGACCCCGTGACAGAGGCAACGGGGCAACGATGAAAACCCACGCACAGGCAGTGGTGATCGGCGGCGGGGTCGTCGGCTGCTCGATCCTTTACCACCTCGCGAAGCTCGGGTGGCAGGACGTCGTGCTGCTGGAACGCGACGAGCTGACCAGCGGCTCCACCTGGCATGCCGCGGCCAATATCCACGGGCTGCACGACAACACCAACATCTCGCGGATGCAGTTCTACACGATGCATCTCTACAAGGCGCTCGAGGCCGAGACGGGCCAGGGCTGCGGGGTGTTCCAGCCGGGCTCGCTCTACCTCGCCCAGACCGAGGCGCGCGAACACCAGCTTCGCCTGCAGGAAGCCAAGGCGCGCCTTTACGGCATCGACTTTCACGAGGTCACCCGCGCCGAGGCCGAACGCCTGCACCCGCTGGTCGATTTCGACGGCGTGCGCTGCATCATGTTCGAACCCGAGGGCGGCAATGTCGATCCTTCGGGCGTCACCGCCGCCTATGCCGCCGGCGCCCGGGCACGGGGGGCGGAAATCCACCGTTTCACCCCCGTTACCGCGACCGAACAGCAGCCCGACGGCAGCTGGATCGTGCGCACGCCCAGGGGCGACATCCACACCGGCTGGGTGGTGAACGCCGCCGGGCTCTGGGCGCGCGAGGTGGCGGCGCTGGCCGGGATCACCCTGCCGCTCGTGCCGACCGAGCACCAGTATTTCGTCACCGAGACCATGGCCGAGATCGCCGCGCTCGACCGGCGGCTGCCCTCGGTCGCGGACCGCGACGGCGAGTATTACCTGCGCCAGGAAGGCAACGGGCTGCTGGTGGGCGCCTATGAGCGCGACATGCGCTTCTGGGCCGAGGACGGCACGCCGCAGGGCTTCGGGCATGAGCTTTTTCCCGACGACCTGGACCGCATCGAGGAAAACATGATGCGCGCCATCGACCGGGTGCCGGCGGTGGCCGCGGCGGGCATCAAGCGGGTGATCAACGGGCCGATGATCTGGTCGCCGGATTCGGCCGCGCTCTTCGGCCCGGTGCCGGAACTGTCCAACTATTTCTGCTGCACGGGCATCATTCCCGGCTTCTCGCAATCGGGCGGGCTGGGGCTGATGTCGGCGCAGTGGATGATCGAGGGCGAACCCGAGCGCGACCTCTTCGCCTGGGATCTCGCGCGCTTCGGCGACTGGGCCGACCGGTCCTTCACCCGCGCGCGGGTGGCCGACCAGTACGCGCACCGCTTCAAGATCCACTTCCCGAACGAGGAACGCGACGCCGGCCGCCCCCTGCGCACCCGCCCGGTCTACGAGACGCAGAAGGCGATGGGCGCGGTCTTCGGGCTCAATTACGGCTGGGAACATCCGCAATGGTTCGCCGGCACGCCCGCGGCCGCGCGCGAAAGCTACGGCTTCACCCGGCAGGACTGGTGGGCGCCGGTCGGGCGCGAGGCGCGGATGCTGCGCGACGCCGCCGGGATCATCGACATCTCCAATTTCGCCAGGTACCGCGTCGCCGGGCCGGGCGCCGAGGCCTGGCTGAATGCGCTCCTGGCCAACCGGATGCCGCGCGAGACAGGCCGCTCCTGCCTCGCGCCGCTGATCGGCAAGCGCGGCGGGATCGCCGGGGACTTCACCGTGACGCGGCTGGGCGACGCGGAATTCATGATGGTGGGCTCCGGCATGGCCGAGCGCTTTCACCGCCGCTTCTTCGACGCGGTGCCGCTGCCCGCGGACACCCGCTGGGAAAGCCGGACCGGGGCGCTCTGCGGCTTCAACGTCGCGGGTCCCAGGGCGCGCGAAATCCTCGCCGGGCTGACCGACGCCGATCTCTCGACGGCGGCGTTCCCCTTCATGCGCTCGCGCCGGATCGCGGTGGCCGGGATCGACTGCCTCGCGCTCCGCGTCTCCTTCACCGGCGACCTGGGCTGGGAGCTGCACTGCGCGACCGCGGACCAGGCCGCGCTCTACGCCGCGCTGCTGGAGGCCGCCGCGCCCTTTGGCGCCGGGCCGGTCGGCGCGCGGGCGCTGATGTCGCTCCGGCTCGAGAAGGGCTATGGCAGCTGGGGCCGGGAATACTCGCCCGAATACTGGCCGCAGGAATCCGGGCTGGAGCGGCTGGTGAAGCTCGACAAGGGCGATTTCCTGAACCGCGCCGCGGTCGCGGAGACGCTGGCGCGGCCCGCTCGCGAGCGCCTGGTCATGCTGGAGATCGACGCCGATGAGGCCGACGCTACCGGCGCCGAACCGGTGTTCCTGCCCGACGGCACCCCGGTCGGGCATGTCTCCTCGGGGGGCTATGGCTACCACGTGGAGAAATCGCTGGCGCTGGCCTATGTCGCGGCGGCGCATGCCGCGGCCGGCACGGAATTCGACGTCGCCGTGCTGGGCCGGCCCCACCGCGCTCGCCTTCTGGAGGCCGCGCCCTTCGATCCCGCGGGCGCGCGGCTGCGGGCCTGAGCGGCCCTCCGGGCCGCGTTTCGCGCTGCGCGCGAGGATATTTGGACCACTTGGAGGGGCAGGCGACACGCCCCCTCCGTCCAAGTGGCGGAAATATCCCCGCCGGAGGCCCGTATCGCCGCGAAGCGGCTTTACTTCGGCTGCAGCCGCACCGCCCCGTCGAGCCGGATCGTCTCGCCGTTCAGGTATTGCGTCTCGACGATCCAGCGCACGGTGCGGGCGAACTCCGCCGGGTCGCCCAGCCGCGAGGGGTAGGGGATGCCGGCGGCGAGCGCTTCCTGGAGCTCCTCGGGCATGGCCGCGACCATCGGCGTGCGGAAGATGCCCGGCGCGATGGTGTTCACCCGGATGCCGTGGCGGGCGAGTTCGCGCGCCGCGGGCAGGCCGAGCGCGGCGATGCCCCCCTTAGACGCGGCATAGGCGGCCTGGCCGATCTGGCCCTCGAAGGCGGCGATGGAGGCGGTGTTGACGATCACGCCGCGATCGCCCTCCGTCAGGGGAGCGGCCGCGGCCATCCGCGCGGCGGCAAGGCGCAGCATGTTGAAGGAGCCGACCAGGTTGACGCGCAGGACCGTCTCGAAGGCCTCGAGCGCCAGCGGCCCCTCGCGGCCGACGATCTTGCCCGCATCCGCGATGCCGGCGCAGTTCACCAGCACCCGCGCGGTTCCGTGCGCCGCCTCGGCCCTGGCGATGGCGGCCTCCGCATCGGCCGCGTCGGCCACGTCCGCCCCCAGCGCGAGGCCGCCGATCTCGTTGGCGACGCCGGATGCGGCGTCCGCGCGCAGGTCGAGCACGCCCACCCGCGCGCCCGCCGCCGCCAGCGCCCGCGCCGTCGCCGCGCCAAGCCCCGAGCCGCCGCCCGTCACGATCGCCGCCACACCGTCGAGTTGCATCTTCGTCTCCTTCTCTGGACCGTTGCGGGCGGCTCTAGCGGCTTGGGGCGGGCAGGGCAACGCCCGTCAGATGATCTCGTCCTCGTCGAAGAGCGGGTCGCCCTCGAGCTGGGTGGAGAGCCGGTCGACCGTCGCCTCGGGGTCGGGGTGTTCCTTGATCTGGGCGACGTGGAAGAGCGCGTCGCCCTCGTTGACCACGGGCAGGTTGGCGCGGCCCACGATCAGCCCGGCGGTGTCGGCGCGGATCTCTTCCTCGACCTCTCCGAAGGGTCCCGAGACCGCGCCCAGCAGCCCGCCATGGTCGACCTCCTCGCCGATCGACCGGAAGGGCCGGAACAGCCCGCCGGCCGGCGAGCGCACCCAGTAGGAGCTGACGGAATGCAGCGGCTGGGCCCGGGCCCGGGCGATGCCCTTGGCCGGCAGCATGCCCAGCTCGCGCATCACGCGCTGGATGCCGGCCGCGCCGGCGCGCGCGGCGTACTCGTCGAAACGCAGCGCCTCGCCCGCCTCGAAGAGCAGCATTTCCACGTCATGCTCGGCCGCCACGGCCCGGAGCGATCCCTCGCGCAGGCTGGAGGTCAGGATCACCGGCGCGCCGAAGGCCTCGGCCAGCGCCAGTGCGCGGGGGCGGCCCGGCGACACCCGGATCTGTGGCAGGTTGGTGCGGTGGATCGCGGCCGAGTGCAGGTCGATCCCCACATCGGAGCGCGCCACGACCTGGGTGACGAAGAGATCGGCCAGCCGCGCCGCGAGCGATCCCCGCACCGTGCCCGGGAAGGAGCGGTTGAGGTCGCGCCGGTCGGGCAGGTAGCGCGACTGGTGAATGAAGCCGAGCGTGTTGACGATCGGCACCGCCAGCAGCGTGCCGCGCAGCCCTGCCAGCGTTTTGGAGCGCAGCAGCCGGCGCACGATCTCGACCCCGATCACCTCGTCGCCGTGGATCGCGGCGCTGACGAAGAGCGTCGGTCCCGGGCGCTTGCCGTGGACCACGTGGACCGACATCGTCACCGGCGTGTGGTCGGACATGACGCTGACCGGCAGGTCCACCGTGCGCCGCGTGCCGGGCGCGACGGTGGTGCCGTTGATCTCGAACCCGGCGCGTGGCGCCATCAGCCGCGCCCCTTGGTCTTGGTCTTCCAGGGCTTGGCGTTCTTGGCGATGTAGTCGATCATCATGCCGGCGATGTCCTTGCCGGTCGCTTTCTCGACCCCCTCGAGCCCGGGTGAGGAGTTGACCTCCATCACCACCGCGCCGTGGTTGGAGCGCAGCATGTCCACCCCGCAGATATTGAGCCCCATGGTCTTGGCCGCGCGCACCGCCGTGGAGCGTTCCTCGGGCGAGATGCGGATCGCCTTGGCCGAGCCGCCCCGGTGCAGGTTGGACCGGAAATCGCCCTCGGCGCCCTGGCGCTGCATCGCCGCCACCACCCGCCCGCCGATGACGAAGGCGCGGATATCGGCGCCGCCGGCTTCCTTGATGAACTCCTGCACCAGCACGTAGACGCCGGTGCCGCGGAAGGCCTCGATCACCGACTTGGCCGACCGGTCGGTGTCGGCCAGCACCACGCCAATGCCCTGGGTGCCCTCGAGCAGCTTGATCACCAGCGGCGCGCCGCCGGCGAGGCGCAGCACCTCGTCGGTCTGCTTCGGGTCGTGGGCGAAGGTGGTGACCGGCAGCCCGATGCCGTCGCGCGCCAGCAGCTGCATGGAACGCAGCTTGTCGCGCGAGCGTTCGATCGCCACGGATTCGTTGACCGGGTAGACGCCCATCATCTCGAACTGGCGCAGCACCGCCAGCCCGTAGAAGGTGACCGAGGCGCCGATCCGCGGGATCACCGCGTCGTAGCCCAGCAGCTTCTCGCCGTTGTAATAGACCGAGGGCCGGCGCGCCGCCATGTTGATGTAGCACCGCGTCGTGTTGACGATGTCGAGTTCGTGGCCGCGATCCTCGGCGGCTTCCTTGATGCGCTTGTGCGAATAGAGGTTCGGGCTGCGCGACAGCATCGCGATCTTCATGCGGAGCTCCTTGTCTCGGCGGCGGATTTCCCCGGCGGGCCGGCCAAAAAGGAGCGGCCCGGGTTCACGAGGATGCGGCGTTTGCGGATGGCGGTCCGCCCGAGGATGATGTCGAAGGTCATCTCGGCGCGGTCCGCCAGGGACAGGTCGATGTGCCAGCGACGCGTGCCGAGCACAAGGGTCGTGCGGATCACGATCCGCCGCTCGGGCCGGCCGCTGGTGTTCTTGATCTCGCGTTCGTCGAGGATCGGCGCCTCGACCCGCGACGGCACGGCGTGGGGCACGGTGAAGGCGACCCAGCGCTGCCCTTCGCGGTCGAAGGTCACCTGGTCCTCGGCATGGATGGCCGAGGTGCGCGCGCCGGTGTCGATCTTGGCCTTCAGACGGCCGATGCCGAGATCCGGCAGGCCGATATCCTCGCGCCAGCCGATCTCCATGCGTGGTCGCGGGGCGGTGGTCTTGCCGTCCGGCGCCTTGGGCGCGCTGCGGCGGGCGATCTCTCCCGGCATGGGGCGGTGCGTCTCCCGTGTGGTCCGGTCTCCGAGCAAACAGCATGTATGGCCCGATTGAAACCGCCAATTTCCCGCCGCGCGGGCCGGCATCCCGAAAAGCCGCATTGCACCCTGCCGGTTTTGCTGCTGATCTTGTCCCGGGGAGGATGGCGCGAGATGAACCTGGCGAACTGGCTCGACCGGACCGCGGTGACCGCCGGCGCAAGCCCGGCGTTGCATCTCGGGACCGAGGTGATGGCGGATTACGCCGGCTTCCGGGGCCGGGCCGCGGGGCTGGCGCGCGGCCTGGCGGATCGCTTCGGCGTCGCGCCCGGCGACCGCGTCGCGCTCTTCATGAAGAACGGCCCCGACTATCTCGTGGCTTTCTACGCCGCCTGGTACGCGGGCGCGGCCGTGGTGCCGATCAACGCCAAGCTGCACGCCCGGGAGGCCGCGTGGATCCTGGGCGACGCGGGCGCGCGGCTGGCCGTCGCCACGCCCGAGCTGGCGGCGGAGCTTGCCGCCGCGGCGCCGGAGACGCCGGTGCTGGTCGCCGGTGACGCCGATTTCGAGGCGCTGGCCGGCTGCGCGCCCGTCGCCGCGCCCGCGCCGCGCGACCCGGGGGATCTCGCCTGGCTCTTCTACACCTCGGGCACGACGGGGCGGCCCAAGGGCGTCTGCATGACCCACCGGATGCTGGCGACGATGAGCCTCGCCTACCTCGCCCATGTCGATCCGGTCTCGGCGGAGGACGCGGTGCTCTATGCTGCGCCGATGAGCCACGGGGCGGGCATCTACAACATGATCCATGTCCTGAAGGGCGCGCGCCATGTCTGCCCGGCCTCGGGCGGGTTCGACGCCGGCGAGGTTCTGGAGCTTGCCGCCCGGCACGGGCGGGTGTCGATGTTCATGGCGCCGACGATGGTGCGCCGCCTCCTGGACACGGCGCGGGCGGCCGGGGACCGGGCCGAGGGGCTGATGACCGTGGTCTACGGGGGCGGGCCGATGTACCGCGCCGATATCGAGCAGGCGGTCGACTGGTTCGGGTCGAAATTCGTGCAGATCTACGGGCAGGGAGAATGCCCGATGTGCATCACCGCGCTCTCGCGCGCCGAGGTGGCCGACCGCGCGCATCCCCGCTGGCGCGCGCGGCTCGGCTCGGTCGGGCGGGCGCAGGCGCCGGTGGCGCTGCGGATCGGCGATGCCGAGGGCCGCCCGCTGCCGCCGGGCGAGATCGGCGAGATCATGGTGCGCGGCGACCCGGTGATGCCGGGCTACTGGCAGAACCCCGAGGCGACCGCGAAGACGCTCCGCGACGGCTGGCTGATGACCGGCGACGTGGGTTGGATGGACGAGGATGGCTACCTGACGCTGCAGGACCGGTCCAAGGACGTGATCATCTCCGGCGGGACGAACATCTACCCCCGCGAGGTGGAGGAGGTGCTGCTGACCCATCCCGACGTCCACGAGGTCGCGGTGGTCGGCCGCCCCGACGCCGAATGGGGCGAGACGGTGGTGGCCTTCGTGGTGCCGGCGCCGGGCGCCGGGCTCGACCCGGCGGCGCTGGACGCCCATTGCCTGGCGGAGATCGCACGCTTCAAGCGGCCCAAGGCCTACCGCGCGCTGCCCGAGCTGCCGAAGAACAATTACGGCAAGGTGCTGAAGACCGAACTGCGCAAACGACTGGAGGAGGACGGCCAATGACCGATCTGAGCGGCAAGACCGCGCTGGTGACCGGGTCCGTGCAGGGCATCGGGATGGAGATCGCCCGCGCGCTGGCGGGGGCGGGGGCGCGGATCGCGGTGCATGGGCTCGCCGGCGACGAACAGGCCCGCGAGGCCTGCGAGACGATGGAGAAGGCCGGCGCGCCCGCGGCGGAATTCTTCCCCGGCGACCTGCGCAACCCGACCCTGATCCGCGAGATGATGGCCGCCGTCCATGCCTGGGGCGGGACGGATATCCTGGTGAACAATGCCGGCATCCAGCACACGGCCCCCCTGGGCGAGATGCCCGCCGAGACCTTCGAGCAGATCATGGCCGTCAACCTGCATGCCTGTTTCCACACCATGCAGGCCGCGCTGCCCGAGATGGCCCGGCGCGGTTATGGCCGGGTGGTCAACATCGCCAGCGTGCACGGGCTGGTCGGATCGGTGAACAAGGCCCCCTATGTCGCGGCCAAGCACGGGCTGGTGGGCCTGTCCAAGGTGGCGGCGCTGGAATACGCCGCCGCGGGCGAGGCGGCCAAGGGCGGCGTGACCGTCAACTGCATCTGCCCCGGCTGGACCGAGACGGTGCTGATCGAGCCCCAGATCGCGGCCCGCGCCAAGGCCTTCGGCGGCGACCGTGACAAGGGGGTGGCGGACCTCTTGTCGGAAAAGCAGCCCTCGCGGCGGCTGTCGGACCCGTCGGAGATCGGCGCTCTGGCGCTCTGGCTCGCGTCGCCGGTGGCCCATAACGTGACCGGCACGGCGATCCCGGTGGATGGCGGCTGGACGGCGCAGTGACGCCGCGTCGGCGTTGATTTCCATCAAGGCGGGGCGGCGCCGGCCGGGGCAGGCTCGGCCCGTCCCGGGTCCGCCCGGCAGAGAGTGACAGGGAAAGGAGCCTACCCATGACCAGACCGAAGACCCGCATCGCCGCGCTTGCCCTCGCGCTCGTCTCCGCCGCCGCGCTCGCCGCCTGCACGCCCGCGCCGGAGGCATGCGAGCCCGGCGTGAAGGATCTGGGCCAGATCGACAGGGCGGTGCCCTCCGGCCAGTGCTGAGGGGCTGACCGACCCCCGCCCGGACGACCCGCCGGGCGGGGGGTGACGCGGGGCGCGGCGCGATGCGTGCGGAGCGCATGTTGGGGGGGTGGGCCGGTCGTGACGCTGCGAATGGAAGAGTGGGGAGCGGTCATTCGCTGCAGCCACGAAGTGGCATGGACAAGGTGAAGAAAGCGGGCGCTCGTAGGGTTGTTTTCACGCAAGACCCAACCCGTTACGACGTGGGCTGCTTCTGCTGCGTCTTGACTTGACCTATTGACGTCAAGACCGCGTTGTGGACACGGTTCAAACATTGATGTTCGCGTAGAGGTTCGTATGTATGCAGCGCCTTCCGCCCTAATCAAAGTTTCGTGGAAAACTAACTTCCGAGGCCTTCCTGCGGAGGGGAAAAACAACGCAATCGGGGGGATTTGCGGGACCGCATTCACGCTTTCGACTGGCATAGTTTTGACAGCGTCGCATCATCTCGACGAGCTATGGAAGCCACATAATGGCTTCGACGACTTTGACGTGTGGATCGGGCACGCTGACGGATCACACGAGTTGATCCGAAACGGCTGCTACGAACACTTTGAAGGCTTCGACATAGCCCGAATTGACTGCCGCGCACCAACTGCCAGGCTAACCGTGTCTACGAAGGCCCACGAAGACGTTACCGAAGGTTTGTGTTTAGGTTATGAGGCTAGCACTGCCCCGTTTGCTTGCGTAGTAAGCGATAAGCGAATTGTAGTTAAGGACCTCGCTCTTGAGCGTTCTCTTCTCCCATTCGCACCAACCTCCGCGGTTCGAAAAAAAATCGAATGCCGATCCGCTGATGTTTTTATTGACCAGAAGCGCGGTTACCTTCTTCAGCATCCCGCAACTATTGGCTTGTCGGGAGGTCCCATGGTCGATCCTGCTGATCACTCAGCCATTGCTGTCTGCTGCCTAGGGCTGCCCGTCGACGTTCGCCACAAACAAACCATTGGCGCGGTCGATCTTCGGGACCTTCCACTTTAGGCCCGCAAGCTTGACATTTCATATTCGGCGAACGTCCGGTTAGCGGGCTGCGACCGCAGCATCGCGATCCGGCACTGGATGTCTCCTTTGGGCCGTTCGCGCTCCGGCCCTTTTCCCCGGATAGGGTGATGGGTCAGACCGCGCCCCGGTGGCCGTCCCTCCACCGCCACCCGTGGCCCGCCGCGCACGCCCCCCATAAAAAAACCGGCGCCGAGGCGCCGGTTGCAGGGCCGCCGGCCGGGCAGGGTGCCCGGCCGGGCCGGGGGATCACTTGTTCATCCGGTTCTCGATCAGGTCGTCGACCACCGACGGGTCGGCCAGCGTCGAGGTGTCGCCCAGCGATCCGTGGTCGTTCTCGGCGATCTTGCGCAGGATGCGGCGCATGATCTTGCCGGACCGGGTCTTGGGCAGACCGGGCGCCCACTGGATCAGGTCGGGCTTGGCGATCGGGCCGATCTCGGTGCGGACCCATTTCTCCAGCTCCTTGCGCAGCTCGTCGCTGGGGGCCTCGCCATGCATCAGCGTGACATAGGCATAGATGCCCTGGCCCTTGATCTCGTGCGGGTAGCCCACCACGGCGGCCTCGGCCACCTTGGCATGGGCGACCAGCGCGCTCTCGACCTCGGCGGTGCCCATGCGGTGGCCCGAGACGTTGATCACGTCGTCCACGCGGCCGGTGATCCAGTAATAGCCGTCGGCGTCGCGCCGGCAGCCGTCACCGGAGAAGTAGTAGCCCTTGTAATGCTCGAAATAGGTCGAGACGAAGCGCGCGTGATCGCCGTAGACGGTGCGCATCTGCCCCGGCCAGCTGTCCTTGAGGCAGAGCACGCCCTCGGCCGCGGTGGTCTCGATCTCCTTGCCGGATTCGGGTTCCAGCACCACCGGCTGCACCCCGAAGAAGGGCCGGGTGGCCGAGCCGGGCTTGGTGGGCGTGGCGCCGGGCAGGGGGGTGATCAGGTGGCCGCCGGTCTCGGTCTGCCACCAGGTGTCCACGATCGGGCATTGCCCCTTGCCGACGACGTCGTTGTACCAGTTCCAGGCCTCGGGGTTGATGGGCTCGCCCACCGTGCCGAGGATCTTGAGGCTGGAGAGGTCGCAGCGGGTGACGAACTCGTCGCCCTGGCCCATCAGCGCGCGGATCGCGGTGGGCGCGGTGTAGAACTGGTTGACCTTGTGCTTCTCGCAGACCTGCCAGAAGCGGCTGGCGTCGGGGTAGGTCGGCACGCCCTCGAACATCAGCGTGGTCGCGCCGATGGCGAGCGGGCCGTAGACGATGTAGCTGTGGCCCGTGACCCAGCCCACATCCGCCGTGCACCAGAAGATGTCGCCCTCGTGGTAGTCGAAGGTCAGCTGCGTGGTGATCGCGGTATAGAGCAGGTAACCGCCCGAGCTGTGCACCACGCCCTTGGGCTTGCCGGTGGAGCCGGAGGTGTAGAGGATGAAGAGCGGGTCCTCGGCGCCGACCTCTTCGGCCGGGCACTCGTCGGAGACGGTCTTGGCCATCTCGTGATAGTCGAAGTCGCGCCCCTCGACCCAGGTGGTCTGGCCGCCGGTGCGCTTGACGACCAGCATCTTCGGATCATGGGTGGCATGCAGCAGCGCCGCGTCGGTGTTCGACTTGAGCGGCGTCTTGCGCCCGCCGCGCGGGGCCTCGTCGGCGGTGATGACCAGCTTGGCGTCGCAATCGTTGACCCGGTTGCCGAGCGCGTCGGGGCTGAAGCCCGCGAACACGACCGAGTGGACCGCGCCGATCCGCGCGCAGGCCAGCATCGCGTAGGCGGCTTCGGGGATCATCGGCAGGTAGATGACGACACGGTCGCCCTTCTGGACGCCCAGCTCCTTCAACACGTTCGCCATGCGGCAGACATGGCCGTGCAGCTCACGATAGGTGATGTGCAGGGCTTCGTCGGTCGGCTCGTCGGGTTCCCAGATGATGGCGGTCTGGTCGCCGCGCGTCTCGAGATGGCGGTCGATGCAGTTCGCGGCCACGTTCAGCGTGCCGTCCTCGAACCACTTGATGGACACGTCGGGGTAGGCGTAGGAGACGTTCTTCACCGTGGTGAAGGGCTTGATCCAGTCCAGCCGTGCCTTCGCCTGCTCGCCCCAGAACCCGTCGGGATCCTCGACCGAGGCCCTGTACATCGTCTCGTAGGTCTCGGCGTCCACATGCGCCTTCTTGGCGAAGTCCGGGCTGGGCGGATAGGTTTTGGCTTCACTGTCGGTCATGTCGGTAAGTCCTGTCCTGTCTTGTCCGGCCCCGGGCGCGCGGCCCGGGGCGCTTTCTCCCGGCTCAGATGGCCAGGTATTCGTGGCGGAGATCCTCGTTTTCCAGAACCTCCCTGGCGGTGCCGTCGAAAGCCACCGAGCCGGTGTCGAGGATGACGGCACGGTCCGCGAGTTCAAGGGCCGCGATCGCGTTCTGCTCCACGATGATGGTCGTCATGCCCTGTTCGCGGATATGGTGCAGCGTCTTCTCGATCTCGCGCACGATGACCGGCGCGAGGCCCTCATAGGGCTCGTCGAGAAGCAGCACCTTGATGTCGCGCGCCAGCGCCCGGGCGATGGCCAGCATCTGCTGTTCGCCGCCCGAGAGGGTCACGCCCTCCTGCTTGCGGCGTTCGCCGAGGCGGGGGAAGAGATCGTAGAGACGTTCGATGGTCCAGCCCGTGGGCTCGACGATCTGGGCGAGCTCGAGGTTCTCCTCGACGGTGAGGCCGGGGATGATGCGCCGGTCCTCGGGCACGAGCCCGATCCCGGCCACGGCGGCCTCGTGGCTCTTCATGGAGTGCAGGTGCTGGTGGTCGAGCCAGATCTCGCCGCGGCGCAGTTCCGGGTCGCCCAGCCGGGCGACGGTCCTGAGCGTCGAGGTCTTGCCGGCGCCGTTGCGGCCCAGCAGCGCGAGGATCTCGCCCTCGTGCACGTTGAAGCTGACGCCCTGCACGATGTAGCTCTCGCCGTAATAGGCGTGCACGTCGTAGACGGAGAAATAGGCGGGTGCGGTCGCCGCGTGGTTGGCGTTCTTTTCGAGCGGTGCTTGCATGTTCATGGCCCCCTCCTCAGTGGCCGCCAAGATAGGCTTCCTGGACCTTCGGATGGCCCTTGATGTTGTCCGGCGTGTCCTCGACCAGCGGCGTGCCCTGGGCCATCACCGTGACCCGTTCGGCCAGGCTGAAGACCACGTGCATGTCGTGCTCGATGATCGCCATGGTGATGTTGCGGCTGGCCTGGATCTCCTTCAAGAGGTCGATCGTGTTGTTGGTGTCGGCCCGCGCCATACCGGCGGTCGGTTCGTCCAGCAGCAGCAGCTTCGGCTCCTGGCTGAGGCACATCGCCATTTCCAGCCGGCGCTTGTCCCCGCGCGAGAGGCTGGCGGCGTGCATGTGCATCTTGTCCTGCATGTTCACGTCGATCAGCATCTGCTCGGCCTTGTCGCAGATATCGGCCTCGTTCGCGATCGTCTCGAAGGCATGCATCCGGAACGCGCCGTCACGCCGCGCGAAGAGCGGGATCAGCACGTTTTCCCAGACCGACAGGTCGCCGAAGATCTCGGGTGTCTGGAACACCCGGCTGACGCCCATCTGGTTGATCTGGTGGGGTTTGATCCCCAGCAGGGACTGGCCCTGGAAGGTCACCGACCCGGTATCGGGGATCAGCTTGCCGACGAGGCAGTTCAGCAGCGTCGACTTGCCGGCCCCGTTCGGCCCGATGATCGCGTGCACCGCGTTCTCGGCGACCGAGATGTTCACGTCGTCCAGCGCCTTGAGACCGCCGAAGCGCTTGGAGACGCCCTTGATTTCGAGAATGCTCATCAGCCTGTCTCCTTACTCGGCCGGGTGCGATTTCGGCGCCGGGGTGGAATCGTCGCCCGCGCGCTTCTTGCGGCGGAAGAGGTTCATGATCCGCTGTCCGCCCTCGACCAGCCCGCCGGGCAGGAAGATGACGACCAGCATGAAGACGATGCCCAGCGTCAGGTGCCAGCCCTTGCCGACAAAGGGATAGACCATGGCCACCAGCACGTCCTCGAGCCCGTCCGGCAGGAAGGCGAACCAGGTGTGCAGGATGTCCGAGTTGATCTTGGAAACGATGTTTTCCATGTACTTGATCATACCCGCGCCCAGCACCGGCCCGATCAGGGTGCCCGCGCCGCCGAGGATGGTCATCAGCACCACCTCGCCCGAGGCGGTCCAGAACATCCGCTCGGGGCCGACCTGGGTGTCCATCGCCACCATCAGGCCGCCGGCGAGGCCGGCATACATGCCCGAGATGACGAAGGCCGCCAGCGTGTAGGGCTTGGAGTTCAGCCCGGTGTAGTTCATCCGCTGCTGGTTCGACTTGACCGCGCGCAGCATGATGCCGAAGGGCGAGCGGAAGATCCGGATGGCGACGTAGAAGCTGGCCAGCATCACCGCGGCCGCGACGTAGTAACCGGCGTTGAAGGTAAAGAGCCAGTTGCCCACGGCCATCTCGTAACTCGCGCCCATGTCGAGCCCGAAGAGATTGGCCTGCGGCGTCGCGCCCTCGGCCAGCGCGCCGTCGAAAAGGCGCGGATCGCTGACCTTGGGCTGCAGCCCGGTTTCGCCCCCGGTGATCGGGGTCAGCACCGAATAGGCCAGCGCATAGGACATCTGCGCGAAGGCGAGCGTCAGGATCGCGAAGTAGATCCCCGAGCGCCGCAGCGAGATGTAGCCGACCAGCACCGAGAAGAGCCCGGCCACGATCACCGCCATGATGATGGCGGGGATCACGTTCATCGTCAGCAGCTTCATCATCCAGATCGCCGCGTAGGACCCGACCCCGAGGAAGGCCGCGTGGCCGAAGGAGAGGTAGCCCGTCAGGCCGAAGAGGATGTTGAAGCCGATGGCGAAGATCCCGAAGATCACGAAGCGCTGCATCAGGTCGGGATAGCCGGCGTTGAACTGCGCCAGTTCCGAGCCTTCGGGGAAGGGGTTGAGGATGAAGGGCGCCAGCAGAGTCAGCAGCGCGACGATCATGAAGAGGGCGATGTCTTTCTTGCCGAGACCAAGCATGGCTTATTCCTCCATAACGCCCTTGCGGCCCATGAGGCCCCGCGGACGTGTCAGCAGAATGATGATGGCGACCAGGTAGATGATGATCTGGTTGATGCCGGGAATGAGGTCGATGACTTCCTTCATCGAGGCGAAGCTCTCGAGGATGCCCAGCAGGAAGCCCGCCAGCACGGCGCCCGGCAGCGAGCCCATGCCGCCGACGACGACCACGACGAAGCTGAGCACGAGGAAGTCCATCCCCATGTGGTAGTTCGGCGCGTTGATCGGCGTGTACATCACGCCGGCCAGGCCCGCCACGGCGGCGGCGATGCCGAACATGATGGTGAACCGCTTGTCGATGTTGATGCCGAGCAGCCCCACCGTTTCGCGGTCGGCCATGCCGGCGCGGACCACCATCCCGAAGGTGGTGAACTGGAGGAAGGCGAAGACCGATCCGATGATCACCGCGGCGAAGGCGAAGTAGACCAGCCGCCAGTAGGGGTAGATGATCGAGTTCTCGGCCATGCCGACGAGCGCGCCGAAGTCCAGGCTGCCGGCGAACATGTCCGGGGCCGGGGTGGGGATCGGGTTGGCGCCGTAGAAATACTTGATGATTTCCTGCAGCACGATCGCCAGGCCGAAGGTCACGAGGATCTGGTCGGCATGGGGGCGGCGATAGAAATGCTTGATCAGGCCGCGCTCCATGATGAAGCCGACCGCGACCATCACCGGGATCGCGACGAGGATCGCGAGCGGCACCGACCAGTCTATGATCGCGCCGCCGATCTCGGGGCCGAACCAGTGTTCGACATACGGCGTCTTGACCTTGAGCGGGTTGCCGAGGAAGTCCGTCTGGGTGGGGTCCACCGTCTCGAAGGACAGGCTCAGGAAACGCTGCAGCGTCACGGCACAGAAGGCGCCGATCATGAACAGCGCCCCGTGGGCGAAGTTCACGACACCCAGCGTGCCGAAAATGAGCGTAAGGCCCAGAGCGATCAGCGCGTAGGCGCTGCCCTTGTCGAGGCCGTTCAGGATTTGCAGAAGGATGGCGTCCATTGTCCCCACCTATGACTTGACATACGCGGCCGGCGCACGGGCGTCGCGGCCTCGTGAAAGCGGTCCGGCCGCGCGGGATGCGCGCGGCCGGCTCTGGTTTGGATCAGGCGCCCGGGTTGCAGGAGCCGAGATCGCCGCCGAAGATCGACGGGTCGTAGGTGACCTGTCCGACCGGGGTGACCTCGACGACCTCGAGGAGGTCGAACTCGGACTGCGGGTTCTCCTTCCCGCGCACGACCAGCACGTCCTTGAAGCACTGGTGATCCTCGGCGCGGTAGAGCGTCGGGCCGTTGCCCAGGCCGTCGAACTCGAAGCCCTCGAGAGCCTCGGCCACGGCGCAGGGGTTGAAGCTGCCCGCCCGGTTGACGGCATCCGCGTAGAGGATGGTCTGGCAGTAGCAGGTGTGCGCGGCCTGGCTCGGCGGGAAGCCGTACTTCTCGCCGAAGGACTTCACGAAGGCGGCGGACGCCGCGTCCGGCGCGACCTCGGTGCCGTCCGGGGTGGTGAAGCCCTGGCTCAGCGACCAGTGCCAGTTCGTGGAGCCGTAGATGCCCTTAACGTTGGCACCGGCGCCGCGCGCCATCAGGCGCGAGTAGAGCGGCACGACGATCTCGAAGTTCTTGTCGTTGACCATCTTGTCGCGCAGGCCGAACTGCACGGCGTTGGTGAGCGAGTTCACCATGTTGCCGCCGTAGTGGTTCAGCACCAGCACGTCGGCGCCCGACTGCAGCACCGGCGCGATGTAGGACGAGAAGTCCGTCTGCGTCAGCGGCGTCTTCACCGCGGCCACCGTTTCCCAGCCAAGCGCCTCGGTCGAGTTCCGGACCGCTTCCTCGGTGGTGTAACCCCAGTTGTAGTCGGCCGTCAGGTGATAGGCCTTCCGGTCGTTGCCATAGGCGTTGGCCAGCACCGGCGCCAGCGCCGCGCCCGACATGTAGGAGTTGAAGAAGTGGCGGAAGCCGTTGGCCTTCTTGTCCTTGCCGGTCGTGTCGTTGGAGTGGGTCAGGCCGGCCATGAAGATCACGCCCGCCTCCTGGCAGAGCGCCTGCACCGCCACGGCGACGCCCGAGGACGAGCCGCCGGTGATCATGATGGCGCCGTCCTTCTCGATCATCGACCGGGCCGAGGCGCGCGCGGCGTCCGACTTCGTCTGGGTGTCGCCGGTGACGTACTCGACTTTCTTGCCGAGGATGCCGGTGCCGTCCAGCGTCTTCGACGAGAAGGTGTTGATCATGCCGCCGTCGCCCTCGCCGTTGAGGTGCTCGACCGCAAGCTGGTAGGCGCGCAGCTCGTCGGCGCCTTCGTCCGCGTAGGGGCCGGTCTGCGGCACGTTGAAGCCGAGCGTGACCGTCGAGCCTGTGGGCTCGTTGGTGAAGGCGTTGGCGCGGTTCGTGAAGATCGTCGGCAGGGCGAGCCCCGCACCGGCGACCGCGCTGGTCTTCAGGACACCCCGGCGGGTGAAGTTCGAATTGGACATATAATCCTCCCTAAGTTTGACGACGCCATCCTCCTCACGGCGCCGGACCCTTTTCAGGGACGCCTTATTATCGGGCATGATCCGAAAATTTCGCAACAACTGCTTGCAGAGTAACAATTTTTTTGTAAAGTTATGGACAGAAAGCGGCCTGCTTCTGTAAACGAATTGACGCGATGCCGGATTCCCGGCCTTTTATCAGGGGCTTTGACGTGGGGTCAGATACGCTCACCGGAACGCGGATCCGCGAACGGCGCGCCGGCATGGGGCTGCGCCAGGCCGATCTGGCCCGCCAGGTCGGGATCTCGCCTTCCTATCTCAACCTGATCGAGCACAACCGCCGGGGAATCGGCGGCAAGCTGCTGATCGACATCTCGCGCGTGCTCGGCGTCGAGGTCGCGGCGCTGACCGAGGGGGCGGAGGCCGCGCTGCTCGAGGCGCTGCGCGCCGCCGCCGCGCGGGTCGAGGACGCCGGCGCGGAGCTTGACCGCGCCGAGGAACTGGCCGGCCGTTTTCCCGGCTGGGCGCGCAGCGTCGCGGCGCTGCACGACCGGATCTCGGCCCTGGAGGAGGCGGTCGACAGCCTTTCGGATCGCCTGACCCACGACCCTTTCCTGGCCGAGTCTGTTCACGAGATCCTCTCGACCGTGACCGCGATCCGCTCGGCCTCCTCGATCCTGGCGCAGACCCCCGACATCGAGCCCGAATGGCGCGAGCGTTTCCACGGCAACATCTTCCGTGACAGCCAGCGCCTGTCCGAGACCAGCCAGGCGCTGGTGGCGCATTTCGACCGGCTCTCGCGCGAGGAGACCGGCTTTGCCACCGCGCCCGACGCGACCGCGGCCTTCGCCGAGGCCCATGGCTACCATTTCCCCGCGCTCGAGGCCGGCGGCGATCCCGAGCCGCTGATCGAGGCGGCGCCCGCGCTGGACGCCCCGGCGGCCGCGCGCATGGCGCGGGGCTACCTGGACCGCTACGCGGCCGATGCGCGGGCGGTGCCGCTCGACCGGTTCGAACCCGCCGCCGAGCGGCTGGGCTACGACCCGGCCCGGCTCGCCGCGGACTTCGACACCGATCTGCTGACCGTCTTCCGCCGGCTCGCCAGCCTGCCAACGCGCGAGGGGCGGCCGGAGTTCGGTCTCGTCGCCTGCGACGGCTCGGGGACCGTGACCTTTCGCAAGCCGCTGCCCGGTTTCTCGCTGCCGCGCTACGGGGCGGCCTGTCCGCTCTGGCCGCTCTACCAGGCGCTGATCCGGCCCACGGCGCCGGTGCGCGCGGTGATGGAGACCCCCGACGAGACCCGCTTCCTGGCCTATGCGATGTGCCAGCCCGTCGCCCCGTCGGGGTTCGGCGGGCCACAGGTGGTGGAGGCCGGCATGCTGTTTCTCGACGCCGGCGAGGCCGCGCCGGCGCCGGGCGAAACCGTCTTCGCGGTGGGCACGAGCTGCCGCATCTGTCCCCGCGCCGACTGCGTGGCGCGGCGCGAGCCGTCGATCCTGCGAGAGGAATTTTGACACGGCTGCGAAAGCGGGCATTATGATCCCCAAAACAAGCAAGAAAACGCGAAACGAAGGGGGGAGCGACAGATGGGCAAACATGTCCTTCTGATCGAGGACGAACCGAACATCATCGAGGCGATCCGCTTCATCCTGGAACGCGATGGCTGGACGGTATCGACCCACTCGGACGGGGCCGACGCCGTGGACATCGTCGACCGCGAGGGGCCGGATATCGTGATCCTCGACGTGATGCTGCCCAACCGGAGCGGCTACGACATCCTGCGCGACCTGCGCGCGGCCGAGGGCACCGCCGCGCTGCCGGTTCTGCTGCTGACCGCCAAGGGACAGAGCCGCGACCGCGAGATGGCCGAGACCTACGGCGCCAGCCGCTTCATGACCAAGCCGTTCTCGAACCAGGAGGTCCTGGACTCGGTCCGGGACCTGGTGGCGTCGTGAGGGCCGCGCAGCGCAGGGCGCTGTTCCTCGAGCGGCGCAGCTATCGCCGCCGCCGGCTGCAGGACGCGGCGCTGATCCTGCCGGTCATGGCCGCGGTGCTCTTCGTGATGCCGCTGGTCGGTCTCGGCACCGGGCCGGGCGAGACCGGATCGACCCGCGCGGCCGGGCTCTATTTCTTCGGCGTCTGGTTCCTGCTGATCCTCGCCGCCGCGCTGCTCGCGCGGCGCCTGCGCGGCGTCCGCCCGACGGAGGACTGATGGTCCCCTTCGACCTGCTCGTCGCCGTCTGCATCGGCTATGTGATCTTTCTCTTCCTCGTGGCCTTCGCCGCGGAACGGCGCGCGGATGCCGGGCGGCTGGGCTGGCTGCGCTCGCCGCTGGTCTACACGCTGTCGCTGTCGGTCTACTGCACCGCCTGGACCTTCTACGGTGCGGTTGGCTACGCGGCGCGGTCGGGTCTCGAGTTCATGACCATCTATCTCGGGCCGACCATCGTCTTCGTCGGCTGGTGGTGGCTGCTGCGCAAGCTCGTCCGCATCGGCCGGGCGCAGCGGATCACCTCGATTGCCGACCTGATCTCGTCTCGCTACGGCAAGTCGAACCTGCTGGCCGTGATCGTCACGCTGCTCGCGGTGGTGGGCACCACGCCCTATATCGCGCTGCAACTCCAGTCGGTCACGCTGAGCTTCAACGTCTTTTCCGCCGCCGCGGTCGAGGGCTGGCAGGTGCCGGACCGCACCGCGACCGCCTTCTGGGTCGCGGCCGGCCTGACCGTCTTCACCATCGTCTTCGGGACCCGCAACCTCGACGCCAACGAACGCCACCACGGCGTGGTGACCGCCATCGCCGTGGAGGCGGTCGTCAAGCTGGTGGCGCTGCTCTCGGTCGGCATCTTCGTGGTCTGGGGCGTGGCCGGGGGTGCGGGCGACATCCTCGACCGGATCGACGCCTCGCCCATCGCCGAGTGGCAGGGCGGGGGCGGGCGCTGGGCGCCGCTGATCTTCCTGTCGGCGGCGGCCGTGCTGACGCTGCCGCGGATGTTTCAGGTGACGGTGGTCGAGAATTCCGACGAGCGCCATCTCGCCACCGCGTCCTGGGCGTTTCCACTCTATCTTTTCCTGATGAGCCTCTTCGTGCTGCCGATCGCGGTGGTGGGGCTTTCGACGCTGCCCGCGGGCGAGAACCCGGATCTCTACGTGCTGACCCTGCCGCTGGCCTTCGATCGGGAAGGCCTGGCGATGCTGGCCTTCCTCGGCGGCTTTTCCTCGGCCACCTCGATGGTGATCGTGGCCGCCATCGCGGTCTCGACCATGGTGTCGAACCATATCGTGATGCCGCTCTGGCTGCGGCTGCGGACGGGCGGCGCCAGCTTCTCGGGCGACGTGCGGACGGTGGTGCTGCGGGCCAGGCGGTTCTCCATCGCGGGTATCCTGCTGCTCGGCTACACCTATTACAGCTTCACCGGCGGCACCGAGGCGCTGGCCGCCATCGGGCTGATTTCCTTCGCCGGGCTGGCCCAGGTGCTGCCCTCGCTTCTGGGCGGGATCTTCTGGCGCGGCGCGACGCTCAAGGGGGCGGCGGCCGGGCTGGTCACGGGCTTCGGGCTCTGGGCCTACACGCTCTTCCTGCCAAGCTTCGAGGGCACCTGGCTGATGCCGGCCGCCGTCCTGGCCGAGGGGCCGTTCGGCATCGGGCTGCTGCGCCCGCGCGCGCTGCTGGGGCTCGACACCGGCGACCCGCTGGTCCACGCGATGATCTGGAGCCTCGGGGTCAACACGCTGTTGTTCGTCGGCATATCGCTGGTGAGCTTCCCGTCGCCGATGGAACGGCTGCAGGGCGCGCAATTCGTCAACGTCTTCCAGCATTCGAGCGGCCCGGGCGGCTGGGTCGGCGGCTCGGCCGCGGCCGAGGATCTGTCGGTCATGGCGCAGCGCATCCTCGGCCCGCGCCAGGCGCAGGCGCTCTTCCAGGAAGCCGCGCGCGCACAGGGCAAGGAGGGCAACCTGCCGGACCCGACGCCGGATTTCATCGACTGGCTCGAACGCGAACTCTCGGGATCGGTCGGCGCGGCCGCGGCACATGCGATGGTCGGCCAGATCACCGGCGGCGCCGCGGTTTCGGTCGAGGACCTGCTGGCTGTGGCCGACGAGACCGCGCAGATCATGGAGTATTCCAGCCGGCTCGAAGCCAAGAGCCGCGAGCTGTCCGAGACCGCCGCGCAGCTGCGCGAGGCCAACGACAAGCTGACCGAGATCAGCATCCAGAAAGACGCCTTCCTCAGCCAGATCAGCCACGAGCTGCGCACGCCCATGTCGTCGATCCGGGCCTTCTCCGAGATCCTGCGCGATTCCCGCGAGCTGGGCCCGGCGCAGTTCCAGCGCTATGCCTCGATCATCCATGACGAGAGCCTGCGACTGACGCGGCTGCTCGATGACCTGCTGGACCTGAGCGTGCTGGAAAACGGCCAGGTGACGCTGCACGAGGAGCCGGGAAACCTGGCCGAGATCCTCGACGGTGCGGTGACCGCGACCGCGTCCATGGCCACGGAACGCCCGCTCGCCATTCGCCGCGAGCGCAGCGCCGAGAACGTGGCGATCTACACCGATTGCGACCGCCTGCGACAGGTTTTCATCAACCTGATCGGCAATGCCCGGAAATACTGCGATGCCGCCGCGCCGGAGCTGCGGATCGTGGTCCGCACCACCGCCGACCGGATCGAGGTCGATTTCGAGGATAACGGCTCGGGCATCCCGGAAAAGCAGCAATCCATCATCTTCGAGAAGTTCGCCCGGCTTTCCGACCAGTCCGCCGCGGGCAGTGCCGGGCTGGGCCTGGCGATCTGCCGCGAGATCATGCGCAATCTCGGCGGCAGCATCGCCTATCTCGACGCGGGCAGCGGCACGACCTTCCGCCTGACCCTGCCGCGGCGCCACGTCCGCCACGCCGCCTGAGCCGGGGATACACCTTTTTTAAAACATTGCCGGCCAGTTCTGGACCCAGAAAGGAGCCGCGTCCGCACATGGCCGAGCAAGACGAACCGATCCTGCGGCGCAAGCTGGCCCCGGCGGGCGGCGATGGGCCGTCCGGCGGCCTCGGGACGGAGGCGCTGCGCCGTGCGCTGGCCCGCGCGGCGCGCCGTGGCCTGCGCTGCGCGGCCATCCCCACCGCGGCAGAGCTCGCGCCCGCGGAGCTGGCCGCGGTGCTGGCGGATCTGCCGGCCGGCGGCCTGGTCCTGACGCTGGAGGATGCCGCGGGCGCGCCCTGCGGGGTGATCGCGCTGGATCCCGGCCTGGCCGCGACCCTGGTCGAGACCGAGGTCACCGGCCGCGTGCCTGCCGGGGGCGCCGGGCCGCGACCGCCCACCGATCTCGATGCCGCGATCCTCGGCGGATACGCGGCGGCGCTGCTCGACGAGATCGCCGCCGCCACCGGACGGGCCGAGGATGCCGCGCTTCGCGCGGGCGGCTTCTGTGCCGAGCCCGGGACGCTGGGCGACCGGATGCCGCCGGGCGCCTGCCGCCGGCTGGTGGCGACGCTGAAGCCGGGCGACGCGGCCGGCGCGGGGACGCTGACGGTCTGCCTGCCCGCCGCCGTCGACCCGGCCGCGGCGGCCCGCGCCGCCGGCGATGCACCCGAACGCCGGCTCGGCGACGCGGTGACGACGGCGCCGCTCGCGCTCGAGGCGGTGGCGCACCGGTTCCACATGTCGCTCGACAAGCTGGCGGCGCTCGGCCCCGGCGACCGGATCGACCTGCCGGCCGGCGCCATCGACGCGATCGCGCTGGAGGCGCCCGGCCGCGCCGGGGTCTTCGCGGGCCGGCTCGGGCAGCTGCGGGGATTCCGCGCGGTGAAGATCGGGGCGCCGGGCCGAAGGCACGCCAGCCCCCCGACGCCCGAGACCGACGCCCCGGCGCCGGAGGCCGGGTCATCCGGCCAGGCCTGACGGGGTCAGATCTCGTCCTCTTCCTCGCTGGTGATCAGGTCGATTTCGCCGCCCTCGGCGAGACGGCGGATTTCCTCGACCACGGCGGCGTGGGCGGCGTCGGCCTCGCGGCGCTTGACCGGGGCGCGGTCTTCCACCGCCTCGCGCAGCTGCTCGGCCATGCGCTTGGACAGATTGTCGAGCAGGAAGTCGGCGGCATCGGGGGCGTCGGTGCCCGCGGCGGCGAGCGCGGTGACCAGCAGGTCCTGGTCGAGCCCCTTCAGCGCCTTGGGCACGTCGCGGGGATCGACGCGGGCGGGGATGTCGCGGAAGGTGAAGATCGCGCGGCGCACCGACTCGGCGAAATCCTGGTCGGCGCTGTCGATCCCGGCCAAGAGCGCGTCCCGGGTGCGCGCCGGTGTCAGGTTCAGCATCGCGCCCACCCGTGCCGCGGGATCCGCGGCGAAGGCGCGCGCCGGGCGCGTGTCGAGCCTGTGGACCAGCGTCGCGCCGATGCGCGCGACGGTCTCCGGCGCGGTGTCGGCCGTGGCCGGCATGGCCAGCGCGATGTCCCGGGCGCGGGTGCCGTCCAGCTGTTCCAGGATCTCCGCGGCGCGGGCGGTGGCGAGCTTCGAGAGAACCACCGCCACCACCGCCGCGCTTTCGCCGTCGAGCAGCGGCAGGATCTCTTCGGTCGGTAGGGTCGCGATCCGCCGCCAGGGGTCCGGCGGCACACCCGTGCCCTGGCGGAGCGTCTCGGCGGCCTGGGCGCTGATATGGCCCTCGAGCAGCGCCAGCGCGCGGTCGATGCCGCCGGGAAAGCTGACGCCGATGCCCTCGAGCTCGGCCAGGAACTCGCGAACGACGGCGCGCAGCGTGTCCCGGTCCACGTAGCGCATCGACGCCATCGCCGCGGTCAGGTCGGCCTGCAACGGCGCCTCGAGCCGCGAGAAGGGCGCAAACTCGCCCTCGTCCATCAGCAGCCGCACGATCACGGCGGCCTTCTGGCGCCGCGTGAGCGGGCCCGCGCGGCGGGGCGCCGGGGGCGCGGTCGCGGGCCGTGTCTGGAGCGCGGTGCCGGTCGGGGCCTGGTCCGTCATGCGTGGATCTCCTGCGGGGGCGGTACCCCCCGTGCTAGCGCGGGTGGATTTCCAACGGCTTAAGACGGGCTTGTTCTCGGCCGTGGCGCGCGGTTATCTGGTCCGCGCCCGGCCGGCCGGCGTCACCTCCGCCGGACCGCGGCCGCAGGGCACGCCACCGCCAGGAAAGGACCATGCGCATGACGACCGCCGGCACCACGATCGACCTGAACGCCGATCTCGGAGAGAGCTTCGGTCCCTGGCGGATGGGGCGCGACGCCGAGATGCTGGATATCGTGACCTCGGCCAATGTCGCCTGCGGCTTTCACGCCGGCGACCCGGTCGAGATGCGGCGCACGGTGGCGCTCTGCCGCGAGAAGGGCGTGGCGGTGGGCGCGCATCCGGGCTTCCGCGATGCCGAGGGGTTCGGGCGGCGGCGTATCCTCGGCCTGAGCGACGAGGAACTGACGACCCTGATGCTCTACCAGATCGGGGCGCTGCAGGCGATCGCCCGGGCCGAGGGCGCGGAAGTCACCCATGTGAAGCCTCACGGCGCGCTCAACAACATGGCGACCGAGGATCGCGCCATGGCGGAGCTGCTCGTCGCCGCGACCCGCGCGGCCGGCCCCGATCTGACCGTCGTGGCGATGCCGGCCACGGCATTCGAACACGCCGCCCAGGCCGATGGCGGGCCCTACGTGGCCGAGGTCTTCGCGGATCGCGCCTATGCCGACGACGGCACGCTGGTGCCGCGCGGCACGCCCGGGGCGATGATCCACGACGCCGACATCGCCGCCGACAACGTGCTGCGGATGATCGACGAGCAGGCGGTCGTGTCGCTCAACGGCAAGCGCATTCCCGTCCGGCCGCAGACCGTTTGCGTGCATGGCGACAGCGCGGGCGCGGTGGCGATGGCCGGCCATATCCGCGCCCGGCTGGAACGCGCGGGCGTCACCGTCGCCCGCTTCGCGTGAGCCTCAGTCCGTCCAGCGCATGAGCCGGTCGATCGGCGCGTAGTCGTCGGTCAGCCGCACGGCCTCGTGGCCGGCCAGGAGCCGCCGCTCCCAGTCCTCCGAGAGCCGGGCGAAACGCAGCGGATCGGGCGCGCGCGTGCTCAGCGCGCTGACGGTGCTCGGCCGGGCGCCGGCGGCCAGGATGAAGACCTTGCGCGTCGGCCCGGCGACCGGCACGGCCTCGGTCCAGACCTCCACCTCGGGAAAGACGGCGTTCAGCGTGGCCAGGATAGAGGCCACCGCGCGCATGTTGTCGGTGTGGTCGATCACGTTCATCAGGTAGACCCCGTCCGCCGTCAGCCGCGACCGCACAAGGCGGAAGAATTCCTCGGTCACGAGATGGGCCGGCACGGCGATGTCGGTGAAGGCGTCGCCGATCACCACGTCGTAGCGCGCCGGGTCCGCGGCCAGCGCCCGGCGGGCGTCGCTGTGCAGGATGCGCGCGGTTGCCGGGTCGAACCAGAAGGACGTGCGCGCGACCGCGGTCACGGCCGGGTCGATCTCGGCCACGGTGACGGCGGGGGCGGGATCGCGCAGTGCCCAGGCCCGCGGCATGGAATAGGTGCCGCCGCCGATGAAGAAGGCGCTGAAGTCGCGCCCGGCCATCCGCGCCCGTGCCAGCGCGTCCAGCATCGCCGCGTGATCGGTGAACTGCACCTCCGGCGCCGCGCGCGCCGAGATGCCGTGGGCGAGGTGGTCCAGCACCATCAGCCGGATCGGGTCGGCCGGGTCGCCCGAGACGACGAGCACCCGGATGCAGAAATAATCGCTTTCGCGGGTGCAGGGATCGGCGCGGCTCAGCCCCGCGCCGGCAAGGCCCAGCGGCGCCAGCAGCAGCACCGCCGCCAGCGCGCGGGCCACGCGCCTTCCCGCGCGCCCGGCCAGCACGAAGGAGAGCAGCGCCAGCCCGACATAGGCCGCGGTCACCACCGCCAGCGTCGCGACCGAGCCCAGCCACGAGATGAAGAGAAATCCCGCCGCGAGCGTGCCGAGGATGGCCCCGACCGCCCCGGCGGCGAACATCGCGCCGAGCGCGCGGCCCGCGCGGTCCGGCGCCGCCTGCGCCGCGATATGGGCCAGCACCGGGGCGGGCACGCCCGCGAAGAAGGAGGGCAGGAAGAAGACCGCCATGGTCAGCGTCGTGATCGCGGCGACGGGTGCCCCGAGCGCGGAGATCACCGGCTCTGCGGCGGCGCGCAGCACGAAGACCGCCGCTGCCGTGGTCAGCGCGGCGGCGACCATCGCCCAGCCATTGGCGGCGAGGGCGGCGCCCACGGGGCGCTCGGCCACCCGGCCGCCCAGCCAGTGCCCGGCGGAAAAGCCCGCCAGCACCACCGCGATCACGGCCGTCCATGTATAGAGCGACATGCCCACATAGGGCGCCAGCATCCGCCCGGCGACGATCTCGACCACCAGGCTCGCGGCGGCGACGGCGGCCTGCATCGCCACCAGCAGCGGCACGGCGGGCAGGGCGGCGGCAGGTCTCTGGGAACTCTCTGGCATGGGGCCTCCTTCGCGGGCGTAGAATTGGCGAAGCCGCGGGGCGGGGCAAGAGCCGATGGCAGCGTGGCGCGCCCGGCCCCGGCGCAGCCCGGCCCTTGCAAGCGCACCGGGCGCGCAGTAGCAATAGGCGGCAGGGGCCGGCGGCCACGGGCCGGTCTCGCGGGGGTGCGTGCGGTGGCGCGCGTCGGGGCACCCGGCGCCTGAAAAGGGAGTGTCTCGTGGAAGGCATGATTCTCACCGGCGCGCTGGCCGTCTTCGTGATCGTCTTCGTCTTCGCGGCGACGAAGATCGTCCCGCAAAGCCAGGAATGGGTCGTCGAGCGACTGGGCAAGTACCGGCTGACGCTGAAATCCGGCTTTCACGTCATCATCCCCGGGGTCGACAAGGTCGCCCACAAGGTCTCGATCCTCGAACGCCAGCTGCCCGAATACCCGATCGACGCCATCACCAAGGACAACGCGCCGATCTCGGTCACGGCCGCGACGTTCTTCCGGGTGACCCATTCGCACCAGGTCGTCTACCGCATCGCCAACATCGAGCAGGCCATCCAGAGCCTCGTCACCGGAATCGTGCGCGCCGAGATCGGCAAGATCGACTTCGACGCGCTGCAATACGACCGGGCGTCGGTGTCCCAGAACCTCGAGAAGGAGCTGGAGAAACAGGCGCAGGAATGGGGCATCGAGATCACCCGGTCCGAACTTGTGGACGTGACCTTCGACGAGGAAACCAAGCGCGCGCTGCAGATGCAGATCAACGCCGAGCGCGAGCGCCGCGCGGTCGTCACGCGGGCGGAGGGGGCAAAGCGCGCCGCCGAACTGACCGCCGACGCGGAGCTCTACACGGCGCAGAAGGAAGCCGAGGCCCGGATCGTGCGCGCCAATGCCGAGGCGGACGCGACGCGCACCGTGTCGGCCGCGATCGCCGAGGCCGGCGACCACCCCATCCGGCTGGAGCTGATCAACAGCCAGATCAAGGCGATGGAGAAGATCGGCGCGTCGGAGTCGTCCAAGACCGTGCTGATCCCGTCGGACATCACGGGCACGCTGGCCGGTCTCTCGTCGCTGCTGACGGAGTTCAGCGGGCTCATCCCGACGCCCAAGGCCAACAAGGTGGCCGACGTCGACGAGGCGCCGCCGCAGGACGAGACCGCCCCCGCATCCGCCGCGCCGCGGCCGTCCCCGGACGCGCCCGACTCGGCGGGCGGGGCGGGTGAAGGCCCCTGGGAAAGGGATCGCTGATGGAGACGCTCATCGGTCTTTTCGGCCCCGATGGCCTGAGCCTCTGGGCCGTTCTGCTGGTCCTGGCCATGATCGCGCTGGTGCTCGAGATCGTGTCGCCGGCCTTCATCTTCCTCGGACTCTCGCTCGCCCTGGCGCTGGGCGCCGCGCTGTCCTGGGCGTTCGGCCTCGGCCCGGTCGCGATCGCTGCCATCGTGGCCGTCGGCTGGTTCGTCGCCGCCTTCGGGCTGCGGCTGGCCTTTCCAAGCTCGGGCGAGATCCGGGCCAAGGGCGATCCGAACACCTATGACCGCGACACGCCCTGGGTCGTGTCGTCGGAAAGCCGCCCACAGGCCGGGGACAGCGCTGAGGACACCGCGGACGGGGACGAGGGCGACACCACGCGCTGACCCGGACCGCCGGCCGCGCGCGCGGGTCGCGGCCGGGACACACGCCGAAAGGACATCGACATGCGACACCGGAGCCTTGCCGCCCTTCTGGTCGCGGCCATCCTGCTGGGGGCCGCGGCGCCGCCCGTGCCGGCCGGCGGTACCGAGGACAGTTCGCTGCGCCGGACGGTGAAGGCCGACCTGCAGGCGCAGGGATACGACACCACGAATTTCGGGTCATTGACCCTTGGCGAGGTCGTCCTGATCCGCTCGCTGCTGGAAAACGACCTGGAACTGCCGATGCGCCGGAAGATCGAGCTGCTTCTGGCCGACGACTGAGCCGGCGCCGCGCGCGGGGGCGTGCGGCAGGTCCTGCAGGCCCGGCGGCGGCGTCCCCGCTGCACGAAAAAACCGCGCCGGTCGCCCGGCGCGGTTCCTGTCTCTCGGGGGCCCGGGGCGGGCGTCAGGACTTGTCTTCGTCCTCGTCGCCGGTCGCCTCGGCAGCGGCGTCGTCGCTGGTCTCGGTCTCGGCCTGGGCCCCTTCTTCCAGCTCGTCGAGCTGCGAGGCGCCGATGTCCTCGAAGAGCTCGGCGATCTCGAACTCGGCCTCGGCCTCTTCCTCGGCGGCGAGTTCCTGGATCGTCTTGCCCTTGGCCTGAAGCTCGGCCTCGTCCTGGCTGCGGGCGACGTTGAGGGTGATTTCGACCTCGACCTCGGGGTGCAGGGTCACGGTCACCTTGTGCAGGCCCAGCTCCTTGATCGGGCGGTCGAGCGCGACCTGGCTGCGGGCCACGGTGAAGCCGGACTCGGCGGCGGAATCGGCCGCGTCGCGGGTGCTGACCGAGCCGTAAAGCGCGCCGGAATCGGCGGCGGCCCGAATCACCACGAACTGCTGGCCGTCGAGCTGCTCGGCGAGCTTCTCGGCTTCCTTGCGGGTCTCGAGGTTGCGGGCCTCGAGCTGCGCCTTCTGTGCCTCGAAGACCTTGATGTTGCCCTCGGTGGCGCGCAGCGCCTTCTTCTGGGGCAGCAGGAAGTTGCGCGCGTAGCCTTCCTTGACGGAGACCACCTCGCCCATCTGGCCCAGCTTGGCGACGCGTTCGAGAAGGATGACGTCCATGTCTCTTCTCCTTATTTCACGGCGTAGGGCAGAAGCGCCAGGAACCGCGCGCGCTTGATGGCACGGGCGAGTTCACGCTGCTTCTTGGCCGACACGGCGGTGATGCGGGAGGGCACGATCTTGCCACGCTCGGAGATGTAGCGCTGCAGGAGCTTCGTGTCCTTGTAGTCGATCTTCGGCGCGTTCTCGCCCGAGAAGGGGCATACCTTGCGCCGACGGAAAAACGGTCTTGCTGCCATGACTTAGTGTCCTTTCCTCAACGGCGGCGATCGTCGCGCTTCTGCATCTGAACCGAGGGGCCTTCCTCGTGTTCGTCGACCTTGATGGTCATGACGCGCATCACGTCGTCATGCAGGCGCATCAGGCGCTCCATCTCCTGCACGGCCGGCGCCGGGGCGTCGGAGCGCATGAAGCTGTAGTGACCCTTGCGGTTCTTGTTGATCTTGTAGGCCATCGTCTTGAGGCCCCAGTACTCGCTGTCGATCAGCTTTCCGCCGTTGTCGGCCAGAACGGTGCCGAAATGCTCGGCAAGGCCCTCGGCCTGCGCGTTGGAAATGTCCTGACGCGCGATAACCACATGCTCGTAGAGCGGCATGGTCGGTTCCTTTTTCAAGCGTGCTTCAAAGGGCGGGTCTGCCACCTTCCGCACCCGCCCGCGAGAGGCATCGCGGTTCATGTCCTTTGCGGAAGGATGGGGCCTTATACACGGCTCAGCCCACGATGCAACCGGACCCCGGCGCACCCGGCCTAGACGGCGCGGCCCGACAGCGCTAGTCATGCGCCGGACAGGGATCAACGGGAGGAGCGTGGATGTCGCGCGCATTCGTATTTCCGGGGCAGGGGGCGCAGGCGATCGGCATGGGCAAGGCCCTGGCCGAGGCCTATCCGCAGGCGCGGGCCGTGTTCGACGAGGTCGACGAGGCGCTGGGCGAGAAGCTCTCGGCGCTGATCTGGGAGGGCGATGCCGAGACGCTGACGCTGACCCAGAACGCGCAGCCGGCGCTGATGGCCACCTCGATGGCGGCGATGGCCGCGCTCGGGGCCGAGGGCGTCGCGGTCACCGCGGCCGACTATGTCGCGGGCCATTCGCTGGGCGAATACTCGGCGCTCTGCGCGGCCGGTGCGATCAGCCTGCCCGATACCGCGCGGCTGCTGCGGATCCGGGGCCGCGCCATGCAGGAGGCCGTGCCGGTCGGCGAGGGGGCGATGGCGGCGCTGCTGGGGCTGGACCTCGCCGGTGCGCGGGACGTGGCCGAGGCTGCCGCCCGCGAGACCGGCGCCGTCTGCGAGGCCGCCAACGACAACGACCCGACACAGGTGGTGATCTCCGGCAGCAAAGCCGCGGTCGAGCGTGCCACCGAGCTTGCCAAGGAGGCGGGCGCCAAGCGCGCGGTGATGCTGCCGGTCTCTGCCCCCTTCCACTGCCGTCTGATGGAGCCCGCGGCGCGCGTCATGGCCGACGCGCTGGCCGAGGTCGCGATCGAGACGCCCAAGGTGGCGCTGGTGGCCAATGTTCCGGCCGCCGCCGTCACCGCCCCCGACGAGATCCGCACGCTGCTGATCCAGCAGGTAACGCATTCGGTGCGCTGGCGCGAGTCGGTCGCCTGGATGGCCGCGCATGGCGTGACCGAGGCCTGGGAGATCGGTGCGGGCAAGGCGCTGTCGGCGATGATCAGGCGCATCGACCGCGCGATCGTCACCCGCACGGTGGGCACGCCCGAAGAGGCCGCCGCGGCGGCCGAGACACTGCAATGAGAGGCACAAACATGTTCGACCTGACGGGAAAGAGCGCGCTGATCACCGGGGCCTCCGGGGGGATCGGCGGGGCGATCGCCACCGCGCTCCATGACGCCGGCGCCACGGTGGGGCTTTCGGGCACCCGGACCGGGCCGCTCGAAGAGTTGGCCGGCCGGCTGGGCGACCGGGCCCATGTGCTGCCCTGCAACCTGGGCGACCCCGAGGCAGTCGCGGCGCTGCCGAAACAGGCGGCCGCGGCGATGGGCGGGGTGGACATCCTGGTCAACAATGCCGGGATCACCCGCGACAACCTGTTCATGCGGATGTCCGACGAGGAATGGCAGTCGGTGCTCGACGTCAACCTGACCGCGGCGATGCGGCTCTGCCGCGGGGTGCTGCGCGGCATGATGAAGGCGCGCTGGGGGCGGATCGTGAACATCTCGTCCGTGGTCGGGGCGACGGGCAATCCGGGCCAGGCCAACTACGCCGCCGCGAAGGCGGGCATGGTCGGCATGTCCAAGTCGCTCGCCTACGAGGTCGCGACCCGCGGCATCACCGTCAACGCGGTCGCGCCGGGTTTCGTCGCCACGGCCATGACCGACAAGCTGACCGACGACCAGAAGGACAAGATCCTCGGCCAGATCCCCGCCGGGCGCATGGGCGACCCGGTGGAAATCGCCGCAGCCGTGCTCTACCTGGCGGCGCCGGAAGCGGGTTACGTGACCGGCCAGACGCTGCATGTGAACGGCGGAATGGCGATGATCTGACCCGGCCGGAAATTGGGGTCGAAACCGTTTGCCAAGCGGAACGTTTGTGCTATAGGCGGCGCAGTTTTGCCGGGGGCGCTTAAACGCTTTGCGGTGACCCGCCGCCTGCACAAAGGGCAACAAACCGCCCGCAACGGGCACACGAGCGAGAACTGAACGGGAATTCCTCCCGCAGGAATGTGAGGATTTAAGACATGAGCGACATCGCAGATCGCGTTAAGAAGATCGTTGTCGAGCACCTGGGTGTCGAAGAGGACAAGGTGAGCGAAAACGCCTCCTTCATCGACGACCTCGGGGCCGACAGCCTCGACACCGTCGAGCTGGTCATGGCCTTCGAAGAGGAATTCGGCATCGAGATTCCGGACGATGCGGCCGAGACCATCCAGACCTTCGGCGACGCGGTGAAGTTCATCAAGGACGCGCAGTAAGCGCGACCGCTTCGCGGTGATGGAAACGGCGCCCCCCGGGGCGCCGTTTTTCGTTGTGCCGCGGGGTCGCGCAAGGACCGTTTTTGGTCGGTGACACCCGATAGGTTATGCTCGGTCCGGATTATTGTCCGCTCGCCGGGAAAGACCGGCGGAACGTCACATCGCGCCGTTTGCCCGCCAGGCCGGGCGCGGCGCCGCTGCAAGGGTGTCCGGAAATGATACTTTACCCGACGATCGAGCTTCAGGGCGGGCGCTGCGTGAGCCTCTACCGCGGCCGTCTGGACGAGCCCCAGATCTGGCATGTGGATCCGGTCGAGAAGGCGCGCGAGTTTGCGCAGGCGGGTGCGTCCTGGATGCAGCTGACCGATTTCGACGCGCTCGCGGGGAACGACCGCAACCGCGCGCTGGTGATCGAGATCATCCGCGCCGCCGGCATCCCGGTGCAACTGGCCGGTGGCTTCCGGTCGCGCGAGCGGGTCGAGGACTGGATCGAGCAGGGCGCCGGGCGCGTCGTGATCGGCACGCTCGCG
Organism: Rhodovulum sp. YNF3179; assembly: GCF_050586465.1. NCBI lineage: Bacteria > Pseudomonadati > Pseudomonadota > Alphaproteobacteria > Rhodobacterales > Paracoccaceae > Rhodovulum > Rhodovulum sp. YNF3179. Next base: position 162,541 of record NZ_JBOCEG010000003.1, read on the forward strand.
GTGCAGGACCCGGCCCTGGTGCAGGAGCTCGCCAAGTACTACCCGGACCAGATCGTGCTGGCGGTGGACGTCATGGATGGCAAGCTGATGGTCGAGGGCTGGACCCAGTCCTGCGCGATCACGCCCGAGGCTTTCATCGAGAGCTTTGCCCAGACGCCGCTGGCGGCGATCAAGATCACCGACATCAACACCGACATCGAGGGGACCGAGGCCTCGATCGGGGTGATCTCGGGGCTGGCCGCGGCCTGCCGGACACCGGTGATCGCCAGCGGCGTGATCCACGGTATCGACGACGTGGCGCGGCTCAAATACGTGCCGGGCGTCTCGGGTGCGGTGCTGGGGCGGGCGCTTTTCAACCGGACCGTCGATCTCGAGACCGCCTTGAAGATGGCGCAGCCCGAGCCCGAGGAGACGGCGGAGTTCCTCTGAGCCGGCGAAAACCGGCCCCGGACCGCCCCGGCGCCCTTGCCCCTGAGACGCGAAGCCGTGTATCAGAGGCGCCGACTGATGAAGGTCGAGCAGCGAGGAAGAAACATGCGTCGTGTGGTCGTGACCGGACTGGGAATGGTGTCGCCGCTGGCCTGCGGCGTCGAGGAAACGTGGAAACGGCTGCTCGCGGGCGAGTCCGGCGCAGGCACCATCACCCGCTTCGACGCCGGTCACCTGGCGACCGATTACGCCTGCGAGATCCCGCAGGGCGACGGCAGCGACGGGACGTTCAATCCCGACGACTGGATGGAGCCCAAGGAACGGCGCAAGGTCGACGATTTCATCCTCTATGCCATGGCGGCCGCCGACCAGGCGGTGAAGGACGCCGGCTGGACGCCCGAGGACGAGGAAAGCCGGCTGCGCACGGGGGTCATGATCGGTTCGGGAATCGGCGGGTTGTCCTCGATCGCCGACACCGCCATCGCGCTCAAGGAACGCGGGCCGCGGCGGGTCTCGCCCTTCTTCATTCCCGGCGCGCTCATCAACCTGGCCTCGGGACAGGTCTCGATCCGCTACGGCTTCAAGGGGCCGAACCACGCGGTGGTCACCGCCTGTTCGACCGGGGCCCATGCCATCGGCGACGCGGCGCGCCTCATCCGCTACGGCGATGCCGAGGTGATGGTCGCGGGCGGCGCCGAAAGCCCGATCAGCGAGATCGGCATCGCCGGGTTCAACGCCTGCAAGGCGCTCTCGACCAAGCGCAAGGACGATCCGAAATCCGCCAGCCGGCCCTATGACGCCGATCGCGACGGCTTCGTCATGGGCGAGGGTGCGGGCGTCGTCGTGCTGGAGGAATACGAGCACGCCAGGGCCCGCGGCGCGACGATCTATGCCGAGGTGCTGGGCTACGGGCTCTCGGGGGATGCCTATCACATCACCGCCCCGTCGGAGGATGGCGAGGGCGGCTACCGTTCGATGAGCGCGGCGCTGGCGCATGCCGGCATCACCGCGGCCGATATCGACTACATCAACGCCCATGGCACCTCGACCATGGCCGACGTGATCGAGCTCGGCGCGGTGGAGCGGCTGCTCGGCGATGCCGCCGGACAGGCGACCATGACCTCGACCAAATCATCCATCGGCCACCTGCTCGGGGCCGCCGGCGCGGTCGAGGCGATCTTCTCGATCCTTGCGATCCGCGACCAGGTGGCGCCGCCGACGCTGAACCTCGACAGCCCGGCGGTCGACACGCCGATCGATCTCGCGCCCAACGCCGCGCGGGACCGCAAGATCGATATCGCGCTGTCGAACTCCTTCGGCTTCGGCGGCACGAACGCCTCGCTCGTCCTGGGCCGGGTCGACGGCTGATGTGGCGCAACGTCGCCTCGAACGCGATCACGCTGCTGATCGTCGCGGTTATCGCGCTCGGCGTTCTGATCGCCTGGGGGCAGCGACAATTCACCGGCCCGGGGCCGCTGGAGCAGGCGATCTTCTTCGAGGTGCAGCGCGGCGACAGCCTGCAGGCGGTGTCGCGCCGCCTGGAGGAGGCCGGCGCGATCACCAGCGGGCCCATCTTCCGCATCGGCGCCGATTATGCCGACATGGCGGGAGATTTGAAATTCGGCAATTACGAGATCCCGGCCGGCACCTCGATGGAAGCGATCCTCGAGATCCTGACCGAGGGCGGGGCGTCGCGGTTCCGCTATGTCGCCAACTACCTGATCGGCGTGGGCGACATCGAGATGCGCCTGGTCGAGCGCACGCCGGGCAGCGGCGAGACCGAGGAACTGGCCGCCTTCGCGCCGGGCGAGCCGGTGCCGGAGGCCTATGCCGCGGTCGAAGGCTCGGGGGCCGCCGTGGCCTACCGGATCACGGTGGCGCCGGGCACGACCAGCTGGCAGGTGACCGACGCGCTGCGCCAGGCCGATTTCCTGTCCGGCGCGGTGCCCGATGTTCCCCCCGAGGGCCGGCTCGCGCCCGAGACCTACGAGGTGCGCCGCGGGGCCGACCGCGCGGAGATCCTCGCGCGCATGCGCGCCGCGCAGGACCGCATCCTCGAAGAGGTCTGGGCGCTGCGCCAGGCCGATCTGCCCGTCGACACGCCCGAGGAGGCGCTGATCCTGGCCTCGATCATCGAGAAGGAGACCGGCGTGCCCTATGAGCGCCGCCAGGTCGCCTCGGTCTTCGTCAACCGGATGGAGGCCGGCATGCGGCTGCAGACCGACCCGACGGTGATCTACGGCATTACCGGGGGCGAGGGCGTTCTGGGCCGCGGGCTGCGCCAGAGCGAGCTGCGCGGGGCCACGCCCTACAACACCTACGTGATCTACGGGCTGCCGCCGACACCGATCGCCAATCCCGGCCGCGCCTCGATAGAGGCGGCGGTGAACCCGGCCCAGACGGATTATTTCTACTTCGTGGCAGATGGCAGCGGCGGGCATGCCTTCGCCGAGACGCTCGCCGAGCATAATCGCAACGTCGCGCGCTGGCGCCAGATCGAGGCAGAGCGTCGGAACGGCGAGTAGATTTTCCGTTAACCCTTTGTTAAAAATAAACTTCTTGACTTTGCGCGCGGTCCGGAGTATAGCTTTGGGCAAGCTGGCAGAAATGGGCAGGCGGCCCGGGGGCGACCCCGCGGCCGCCTTTCCTTTCGCTCGTGCGGAGGAGCATGAGAGGCAGGCCTAGGCGTATATGTCATTCGATCGGTCCGGCGAGGATGCGCCGTCAGACAGTCTTCTGACGACGGCGCGATCGCAATTCAGACGCATGAACGCGGAGATGAACGATCTCCTCGAGAAACTGCAAGCCGGCGACCCCAAGACGGTCGCCGGGTTCGAAGGGGTGCGGCGCGAATTGCTGCGGGCCCTGAACACGGCTGTCGCGGAGGAACAGAAACTTGAAGAGCGCTGCAAGGCGGAACGGGGCGCCGCCGACGGATATGCCATCGACTTCGACGCGGCGCGCGCTGAAATCGGGCGCCGCCTGGCTCGCCTCCGCGCCGCCGGAGACGGCGGAGACGTTTCTTGAAGGGCTGAGCGAACAGGCCATCCTCGCGCTGCCCTACATCTTCGAATTCTGGGCGCTGGATCATCAGCTGCCGCCCGAGGGCGACTGGAAGAGCTGGGTGATCCTCGGGGGGCGCGGGGCGGGCAAGACCCGCGCCGGGGCCGAGTGGGTGCGCACCCAGGTCGAAGGCGCGCGGCCCCTTGACGTGGGGGCCGCGCGCCGGGTCGCGCTGGTGGGCGAGACGCTCGACCAGGTCCGCGAGGTGATGGTCTTCGGCGAGAGCGGGATCCTCGCCTGTGCGCCGCCGGACCGCCGCCCGCAGTGGGAAGCCACGCGCCGGCGGCTGGTCTGGCCGAACGGGGCCATCGCGCAGGCCTTCTCGGCGCACGAGCCGGAAAGCCTGCGCGGCCCCCAGTTCGACGCCGCCTGGGTGGACGAGTTGGCGAAATGGAAAAAGGGGCGCGAGGCCTGGGACATGCTGCAGTTCGGCCTGCGCCTGGGCACCCATCCGCGCCAGGTGGTGACCACGACACCGCGCAATGTGGGTGTGCTGAAGGAGCTGCTGAAGGCCGCCGACACCGTGGTCACCTCGGCCCCGACCGAGGCCAACCGCGCCTTCCTGGCCGACTCCTTCCTCGCGGCGGTGCGGGCGAAATACGGCGGCACGCGGCTCGGCCGGCAGGAACTCGATGGCGAACTGCTCGAAGAGGCCGAGGGCGCGTTCTGGACCAGCGCCGGGCTCGAGGCCTGCCGCCTGCCCGAGGCACCGGCGCTCAGCCGCGTGGTGGTGGCGGTGGACCCGCCGGTGACGGGTGGCGCCGGTTCGGATGCCTGCGGAATCGTCGTGGCCGGCGCGCTGACCGAAGGGCCGCCCGGCGACTGGCGCGCCGTGGTGCTGGAGGATGCGAGCCTCGCCGGGGCATCGCCCCGGGACTGGGCCGAGGCGGCGATCGCCGCGATGGCGCGCCACGGGGCGGATCGGCTGGTGGCCGAGGTCAACCAGGGCGGCGACCTGGTCGAGAGCGTGATCCGGCAGATCGACCCGCTCGTGCCGTTCCGGGCGGTCCGCGCCGCCCGCGGCAAGGCCGCGCGCGCCGAGCCGGTCGCCGCCCTGTACGAACAGGGCCGCGTCGCGCATCTGCCCGGGCTCGCCGCGCTTGAGGACCAGATGTGCCGGATGACGATCCGCGGCTACGAGGGCGCGGGCAGCCCGGACCGCGTCGACGCGCTGGTCTGGGCGCTGACCGACCTGATGATCGAGCCGGCGGCAAGCTGGCGCCGGCCGCAGATGCGCCCGCTCTGAAGCCTGAAGACAAGGAGACAAGCCTCTATGCTTAGGCAATTATTTCGCCGGTCCGCGCCAGAGGCGGTGCCGGAGCGGAAGGCGTCCGCCACCGGGGCCGTGCTGGCCTGGCCGGGCAGCGGCCGGGTGGCGTGGTCGCCCCGCGACACGGTCTCGCTGACGCGCACGGGCTTTACCGGCAACCCGGTGGGGTTTCGCTGCGTGAAGCTGATCGCCGAGGCGGCCGCGGCGCTGCCGCTGGTGCTGCAGGACGCGGAACGGCGCTACGACACCCATCCGATGCTGACGCTGCTGGCGCGGCCGAACCCGGCCCAGGGTCGGGCCGACCTGCTCGAGGCGCTCTACGGGCAGCTCCTGCTGACCGGGAACGGCTATATCGAGGCGGTCGGGCCCGACGGTGTCCCCGCGGAGCTGCATGTGCTGCGGTCGGACCGGATGAGCCTCGTGCCCGGCCCGGACGGCTGGCCGGTGGCCTATGAATACGCCGTGGGCGGGCGCAAGCATCGTTTCGACATGACCGCGGGCACCCCGGTCTGCCATGTACGCAGCTTTCATCCGCAGGACGACCATTACGGACTCTCGCCGATGCAGGCGGCGGCGGCGGCGCTGGACGTGCACAGCGCGGCCAGCCGCTGGTCGAAGGCGCTGCTGGACAATGCCGCGCGGCCCTCGGGCGCGATCGTCTACCGCGGCAGCGACGGGCAGGGCGCGCTGAGCGAGGCGCAATATATTCGGCTCCAGGATGAAATGGCCGCCCATCACCAGGGCGCCGCCAATGCGGGGCGCCCGATGCTGCTGGAAGGCGGTCTGGACTGGAAGCCGATGGGCTTCTCGCCGGCGGATATGGAATTCCAGAAAACCAAGGAGGCCGCGGCGCGCGAGATCGCGCTGGCCTTCGGCGTGCCGCCGATGCTGCTGGGCCTGCCGGGCGATGCGACCTACGCCAACTACCAGGAGGCCAACCGCGCCTTCTACCGCCTGACGGTGCTGCCGCTGGCCACGCGGGTCACGGCGGCGGTGTCGCACTGGCTTTCGGGGCTCGCCGGGGGCGCGCTGGACCTGCGCCCGGACCTGGACGCGGTGCCGGCGCTGGCCGCCGAGCGCGACGCGCAATGGGCGCGGGTCACGGGCGCGGCGTTCCTGACCGATGCCGAGAAACGCCGGTTGCTGGGCCTGCCGGCGGTGCCGGAGGATGAATGACCCTGCGCGCACGGGGAGGATCGCGTTTCCTCTACGAGCCGTTCGACACCGCGGCGCGCGTGGAGGCCAACGAACGGGTGCTCGACGAGAGATGGGCCGGGCTCGAACGCCGGCTCCAGGCGATCGAGACGATGCTGGAGCGGCTGGAGCGCCGGCTCTGGCTGGCGGTCTTCGGTGTCGTCGCCTTCATCCTGACGCGGGGGGTCCTGGCGATCCTCGAAATGGGGCCCTGAAGGGGGATAATACATGATTTCGGATACCTATATCCCGGAGCTCGAGCGAAAATTCTGCCGCTTCGAGACCGTGCCGGAGGTCGGCGAGGACGCGGTGATCGCGGGCTACGCCTCTGTCTTCGGGACGCCGGACCAGGGCGGTGACACGGTCGCGCGCGGCGCCTATGCCCGGTCGCTCGAGGCGCTGGCGGGGTCCGGACGGCGGGTCAAGATGCTCTGGCAGCACGATCCGGCCCAGCCCATCGGGGTCTGGGACGAGGTGCGCGAGGACGCGCGCGGTCTCTATGTCAGGGGGCGTATCCTCGATGCCATCGCCCGCGGGCGCGAGGCGCTGGCGCTGATCCGGGCGGGGGCGATCGACGGGCTTTCCATCGGCTACCGCACGGTCAAGGCCGAGCGGGACGGCAAGGGCCGGCGGCTGCTGGCCGATCTCGATCTCTGGGAAGTGTCCCTCGTGACCTTCCCGATGCTGCCCGAGGCGCGGATCGGCGCCAAGACCGTCGCGGAGGAAGAGGCGCTGGCCCGGGCCGTCGCCGAGACCTTCGCCGAGGCCGGGCGCCTGATCGCCCGGGACTGACGGGCGCGAAACCATCATCAGCAACAGGACCGAAAGATGAGCGAGACCGACCAGGCGGCCGGGCGGACCGGCCGTGCCACGGCAATCGAGGTGAAGACCGCCCTTGCCGGTTTCCTGAGCGATTTCAGGGAATTCCAGGACGATATCAAGACCAGGCTTCAACAACAGGAAGAGCGAGTTGCCATGCTGGACCGCAAGACCATGACCCAGAGGCGCCCGGCGCTGGCCGCCGCGGCCGAGACCGGGGCGCCCCATCAGAAGGCCTTCCAGGCCTATCTGCGTTCGGGCGACGACGATGCGCTGCGCGCGCTGGAGCTGGAGGAGAAGGCGCTCTCCTCGGCGGTGGCGGCCGAGGGCGGCTACCTCGTCGATCCCGAGACCGCGGCACGCATCCAGGGCGTGCTGAAGGCGACGGCGTCGATCCGGGCGATCGCGAACGTGGTGCAGGTCGAGGCGACCGCCTATGACGTGCTGGTCGATCACGGCGAGTTCGGCGCGGGCTGGGCCACCGAGACCGCCGCGGTGGGCGAGACCGACACCCCCCAGATCGACCGCATCCCGATCCCGCTGCACGAGCTTTCGGCGCTGCCCAAGGCGAGCCAGCGGCTGCTGGACGATGCGGCCTTCGACATCGAGGGCTGGCTGGCGACCCGGATCGCCGACAAGTTCGCCCGCGCCGAGGCCGCGGCCTTCGTCGCCGGGGACGGGGCCGACAAGCCCACCGGCTTCCTGAGCCATCCCACGGTCGCGCAGGATGCCTGGGACTGGGGCAAACTGGGCTATGTCGCCTCGGGCAAGGACGGGGATTTCGCAGATTCCAACCCGGCCGATGCCATCGTCGACCTGGTCTACGCGCTTGGCGCGCGCTACCGCGCCAATGCGAGTTTCGTCATGAACTCCAAAACCGCGGGCGCGGTGCGCAAGATGAAGGATGCGGATGGCCGCTTCCTCTGGTCCGACGGGTTGGCCGCCGGGGAACCGGCCCGGCTCATGGGGTACCCGGTGCTGATTGCCGAGGACATGCCCGACATCGCGCTCGACAGCACGGCCATCGCCTTCGGCGATTTTGCCGCCGGCTACACCATCGCCGAGCGGCCGGACCTGCGCATCCTGCGCGACCCGTTCTCGGCCAAGCCGCATGTGCTGTTCTACGCCACCAAGCGCGTGGGCGGCGACGTCAGCGATTTCGCGGCGATCAAGCTGATGAAGTTCGCGGCGGTCTGAGCCGAAGGGTGACGGCCGCGCGAGGGCCGGCGCGGGTCTCCCGCGCCGGCCGGGGCGCGTGGCGCCCGCGTCATCCAGCTGCTTCCCTCCGCCAGGACGGCGCGGGGCCGCGCGCCCCATACGACAGGTTTTCCGGAGTTTTTCCATGATGTTAGTCGAGTTGGCGCCGGTCGAGTCGGCGGTGCTGCCGGTCGCGGAACTGGGGGCGCATCTGCGCCTGGGCACCGGGTTTCCCGATGACGGGGCGGAGGACGCCGCCTTGGAGCGCTACCTGCGCGCCGCGATCGCCGCGGTCGAGGCGCGCAGCGGCAAGGCGCTGATCCGGCGCGGGTTCTCCTGGACGCTCTCGGGCTGGCGCGAGCCGGACGGCCAGGCCTTGCCGGTAGCCCCGGTGACGGAGGTGACCGCCGTCACCATCCGCGATCACGCCGGCGCCGAGACGGTGGTCGATCCCGCGCGCTACGCGCTGGTCAAGGACAGTTTCCGCCCGCGGCTCGCCGCGATCGGGCCGGCGCTGCCGCTGGTGCCCGAGGCGGGCGTGGTCGAGCTGCGCTTCGAGGCCGGCTATGACGCGTCATGGGCGGGGGTGCCGCCCGAGCTCTGCCAGGCGGTGATGCTTCTTGCGGCCCATTACTACGAGCAGCGTGCCGATGCGGCGGGCGTCGAGGGCGCCATGCCCTTCGGCGTGATGGCCCTGATCGAGCATTTCCGCACCGTCCGCACCATCGGGGGCCGGAGATGAGGCCGGTGCAGCTGACCCGGAAACTGGTTCTGGAGACGCCCGCGCGCGTGCCCGACGGCGCCGGCGGCCATGCCGAGAGCTGGACGGCGACGGGCACGGTCTGGGCCGATCTGCGGGCCGGGTCGGGCCGCCGGGACGATGCGGGCGGGCTGGATCGCGCGCGGGTGGCCTATCGCGTCATCCTGCGCGCCGCGCCGCCGGGATCGGCCCGGCGGCCGCGGGCCGGCCAGCGGCTGCGCGGGGTCGACGGGCGCGTGTTCCGGATCGCGGCCGTGGCCGAGGACGATCCGGCGGGGCGCTACCTGACCTGTTTCGCCACCGAGGAGGCCCCGGCATGAGTTACGCGCAGTCCGCCGCGCTGCAGGCCGCGGTCTACGAGACGCTGGCCACCGATCCGGCGCTGAACGCGCTGCTGGGCGACGCCATTTTCGACACCGCGCCCGCGGACACCTTGCCGCCGCTCTATGTCCGGCTCGGCCCTGAACAGGTGCGCGACAGCTCCGATGCGTCGGGGCCGGGCGCCGTCCATGACTTCACGGTGCTGGTCGGCGGGCGCACGGGCGGCTTCCACGCGGCCAAGAGCGTCGCGGCGGCGGTCTGCGAGGCCCTGCACGACACCCCCCTGGCGCTGGCGCGCGGACGGCTCGTGAGCCTGCGCTTTACCCGCGCCCGCGCCCGCCGCGGCGCCGGTGCCGGGGAAAACCTGATCGAGCTGCGCTTCCGGGCGCGGCTCGAGGATGCCTGACCGACGAGAACCCAGGAGAGAGATATGGGAGCCCAGAAAGGCAAGGACCTGCTGGTCAAGCTGGACATGACCGGGTCCGGCAGTTTCGAGACCATCGCGGGCCTGCGCGCCACGCGCATCAGCTTCAATGCAGAGCCGGTGGACGTGACATCGCTCGACAGCCAGGGCGGCTGGCGGGAGCTTCTGGCCGGGGCCGGCGTCCGCGCCGCCGCGATCAGCGGCTCGGGCGTATTCCGCGATGCCGGCACCGACGAGCGGGCGCGGCAGATCTTCTTCGACGGCGAGGTGCCGGATTTCCAGGTGGTGATCCCGGATTTCGGCGTGGTCGAGGGGCCGTTCCAGATCACCGCGATCGAGTATGCCGGCAGCCATGACGGCGAGGCCAGCTACGACCTGACCATGGCCTCGGCCGGCGCGCTCAGCTTCACGGGGCTCTGATGGCCAATCCCTGGGCGGGCGAGGTGCAGCTGACCCTCGACGGTGTGGCGCATGATTGCCGGCTGACGCTGGGCGCGCTGGCCGAGCTCGAGGCCGCGCTTGCCGACGAGAGCCTGCTGGCCCTGGTCGAACGGTTCGAGACGGGCCGCTTCGGCACGCGCGACATTCTCGCCGTCGTGGTGGCCGGTCTGCGCGGCGGCGGCTGGCGGGGCGGCGCGGCCGACCTGCTGGCCGCCGAGATCGCGGGCGGCCCGATGGAAGCCGCCCGCGTGGCCGCGCAACTGCTGGCGCGCGCGTTCCGCCTGCCCGGGCCAGAGGCATGAGCGGTCTCGACTGGCCGGGGCTGATGCGGGCGGGGATCCGGGGGCTGGGGCTGCGCCCGGCAGAGTTCTGGGCGCTGACCCCGGCCGAGTTGATGCTGATGCTGGGCGGGACGGGCGGCGCGTCCGGCATGAGCCGCGCCGGGCTCGAGGCGTTGGCGCGGCGCTTTCCCGACGAGACGGAGGAACAGGCATGACGGAAGTCTTCGAGGATCTGGAGGCGCTCGACGACGAGATCGCGGCGCTGGAGACGGCGCTCGGCGGCGCGCGCGAGATGTCGTCGGCCTTCCAGGGGGAACTGGCCGCGATGCGGCAGACGCTGCTTTACACCGGGCGCGAGGTCGACTCGCTTTCGAAAAGAATCGGCTCGGGGCTGCGCCGGGCCTTCGACGGCCTGGTCTTCGACGGCATGCGGCTGTCAGACGCGCTGCGCGAGGTCGGCCGCGCCATGAGCCGCGCGGCCTACGACACGGCCATGAAGCCGGTGCAGGACGGGCTTGGCGGCGCGATCGCGGAGGGGATGAACGCGCTCGTCTCGGGGCTGTTGCCCTTCGAGAAGGGCGCGCCGTTCAGCCAGGGACGGGTGCAGCCCTTCGCGCGCGGGGGCGTGGTCTCTGGCCCCACCTATTTCCCGATGCGCGGCGGGGTCGGGCTGATGGGCGAGGCCGGGCCCGAGGCGATCCTGCCGCTGGCGCGCGGGCCCGACGGCCGGCTCGGGGTGGAAAGCCGGTCGGCGGGACGCGCTGTGCAGGTCACGGTCAACGTCACGACGCCCGACGTCGAGGGCTTCCGCCGCTCGCAGTCGCAGATCGCCGCCCAGGTGAGCCGCGCGCTGGCGCGCGGGGCCCGCAACCGCTGAGGAGAGGCGCATGAGTTTCCACGAGATTCGCTTCCCGTCGGCGCTGAGCTTCGGATCGGTCGGCGGGCCCGAGCGGCGCACCGAGATCGTCACGCTGGCCAACGGCGCGGAGGAGCGCAACACCCCCTGGGCGGATGCGCGCCGGCGCTACGACGCGGGCGTCGGGTTGCGCTCGCTCGACGATATCGAGACGCTGGTGGCCTTCTTCGAGGCGCGCCAGGGGCAGCTCAACGGGTTCCGCTGGAAGGACTGGACCGACTACAAGTCCTGCGCGCCCTCGGCCGAGCCGGCCTTCACCGACCAGGTGATCGGCACCGGCGACGGGGCGACGGCCGTGTTCCAGCTGTCGAAGGAATACCGATCCGGCGACCAGGCCTATCGCCGCCCGATCACCAAGCCCGTCGCGGGCACGGTGCGGCTGGGGCTGGGGGCCGACGCGCTGGTCGAGGGCGTCCACTACGCGGTCGACACGACGACCGGGGCGGTGACGCTGGCCGAGCCGCCGGGCGGCGGCGCGGCGGTCACGGCCGGGTTCGAATTCGACGTGCCGGTGCGGTTCGACACCGACCGGATCCAGACCTCCGTGGCCAATTTCGCGGCCGGCGAGGTGCCGGCCGTGCCGGTGGTGGAGGTGCGCGTCTGATGCGGGACTTGAACGCGGGCCTCGCCGCGCACCTGGCGACGGGGGCGACGACGCTTTGCCGGGCCTGGGCGGTGACGCGCCGGGACGGCCGGGTTCTGGGGTTTACCGATCATGATCGCGACCTCGTCTTCGACGGCGTGACCTTCCGCGCCCGGTCGGGGCTGACCGCCTCGGCGCTGCAGCAGACGAGCGGGCTTGCGGTGGACAACGCTCAGGCCGTCGGCGCGCTGTCGGACGCCTCGGTGACCGAGGACGATATCCTCGCGGGGCTCTATGACGGCGCGGCGCTTCGCATCTGGCTGGTCAACTGGACCGATCCGGCGCAAAGGCAGCTCCAGTTCCGGGGCAGCCTGGGCGAGATCCGGCGCGCCGGAGGGCGCTTCGAGGCGGATCTGCGCGGCCTGGCCGAGGCGCTGAACCGGCCGCAGGGCGGGGTCTACCAGCGGGACTGCGCGGCGGTGCTGGGCGATGCGCGCTGCGGCTTCGATCTCGATACGCCCGGCTACAGCGGCGAGGCCGTCATCGAGTCGCTCGAGGACGGGCGCGTGCTGCGCTGCACCGGGCTCGACGGCTTCGCGGCCCGCTGGTTCGAGCGCGGCCGGCTCGACGTGCTGGACGGGGACGCCGCCGGGGCCGGGGGCGTGGTGAAGACCGATCGCGGCGATGGCGCGCGGCGCGAGATCGGACTCTGGGAGACGATTCGCGGCGCGCTGGCGGCGGGCGACCGGGTGCGGTTGCGCCCGGGATGCGACAAGCGGGCCGAAACCTGCCGATTCAAGTTCCACAACTTCGAGAACTTCCGCGGCTTTCCCCATATCCCCGGCGACGACTGGCTGATGGCCTATCCGAAACCGGGCGGCCCCCATGACGGCGGGAGCCGGTCGGAATGAACACCGTCGCGGAGGCGGCCATACGCGCGGCGCGGGGCTGGATCGGCACGCCCTATCGTCACCAGGCCTCGGTCCGCGGGGCGGGGGCGGATTGCCTCGGCCTGCTGCGCGGGGTCTGGCGCGAGCTTTACGGGGCCGAGCCCGAAGCCGTGCCGCCCTATACCCGCGACTGGTCCGAGCCCGCGCGGGACGAGGCGCTCTGGGCGGCGGCGGCGCGGCACCTGCGGGCCAGGCCGCTCGACGCGCCGGCGCCGGGCGACGTCCTGCTGTTTCGCATGCGCCGGGGGGCGGTGGCGAAACACCTGGGCCTGGCCTCGGCCGTCGGGGCGGAGGCTCGCTTCATCCATGCCTATGAGGGCCACGGCGTGGTCGAAAGCCCGCTCTCGGCTCCCTGGGCGCGGCGCGTCGTGGCGCGCTTTGCCTTTCCCGAACGGAGACACTGATGGCAACCATCCTTCTCTCGGCTGCGGGTGCGGCGGCCGGCGCTGTCACGGGCGGTGCCTTTGCCGGCCTGTCCTCGGTGGTGATCGGGCGCGCGGCCGGGGCGACGCTCGGCCAGCTGATCGACCAGCGGCTGCTCGGGCAGGGGGCCGAGGCGGTGGAGACCGGCCGCGTGGACCGGTTCCGCCTGACGGGCGCGCGCGAGGGGACGGCGGTGCCGGTCCAGTGGGGCCGGATGCGCGTGGCCGGGCAGGTGATCTGGGCCTCGCGCTTCACCGAGCACAAGACCAGCTCGGGCGGCGGCAGCGGCAAGGGCGGCGCCCCGCGGCCCCAGACCACCAGCTACAGCTACTCGGTGAGCCTTGCGCTGGCGCTGGGCGAGGGCGTCTGCAGCCGGATCGGGCGGATCTGGGCCGATGGGGCCGAGATCGCGCCGGACGATCTGACGTTGCGCTTCTACCCCGGGGATGCCCGGCAGCTGCCGGATCCAACGATCGCCGCGATCGAGGGGGCAGGCGCCGCGCCGGCCTATCGCGGCACGGCCTATGTGGTGATCGAGGATCTCGATCTCGCGCCCTATGGCAACCGGGTGCCGCAGCTGTCCTTCGAGCTGTTCCGCCCGGCGCAGCCGGCGGTGCCCGCGGGTCCCGGGCGCCCGGCCGATCTCGTGCAGGGGGTCGCGCTGATCCCGGGGACCGGCGAATACGCCCTGGCGACCACGCCGGTGCGCTTCTCCGAAGGGCCCGGCGTGAGCCGCACCGCGAACGTCAACACGCCGAGCGGCAAGAGCGATCTCGAGACGGCGCTTGACGCGCTGCGCGGCGAGGTGCCGAACTGCCGGTCGGTCTCGCTGGTGGTCAGCTGGTTCGGAACCGACCTGCGCGCGGGCCAGTGCCGGCTGGAGCCCCGGGTGGAACAGACCGCGGCCGACGGGCAGGACATGGCCTGGCAGGTGTCGGGGCAGGGGCGCGCGGGGGCGGTTCCGGTCTCGCGGCGCGACGACCGGCCGGCCTTCGGCGGCACGCCGGCAGATGCCTCGGTGATCGAGGCGATCCGGGCGATCCGGGACGGCGGGCAGGAAGTGATGTTCTACCCCTTCATCCTGATGGATGTGCCCGAGGGCAACGCGCTGCCCGATCCCTGGACCGGGGCGGACAGCCAGCCCGTCTATCCCTGGCGCGGGCGGATCACGCTCGCGGCGGCGCCGGGGCGGGACGGAACACCAGACGGCACCGCGGCCGCCGAGGCCGAGGTCGCCGCCCTTTTCGGCAGCGCCGCGCCGGGCGACTTCACGCGCACCGCCGATGGCGTCGCCTATCACGGGCCGGCGGAATGGTCGTATCGCCGCTTCATCCTGCACTATGCCCATCTCTGCGTGGCCGCGGGCGGCGTCGAGACCTTCTGCATCGGTTCCGAGATGCGCAGCCTGACGCAGATCCGCGGGCCGGGGAACAGCTTCCCGGCGGTCGCGGCGCTGCGCAGCCTGGCCCGGGACGTGCGCACGATCCTCGGCGCGGGACCGCGGATCGGCTATGCCGCCGACTGGTCGGAATATTTCGGCTATCACCCGGCGGACGGGTCGGGTGACGTTTTCTTCCATCTCGACCCGCTCTGGGCCGACGCGGCGATCGACTTCATCGGCATCGACAACTACATGCCGTTGTCGGATTGGCGCGAGGGGTCCGATCACGCCGATGCCGCGCATGGGGCGATCTACGATCTGGGCTATCTCGCGGGCAACGTCGCCGGGGGTGAAGGCTATGACTGGTTCTACGAGTCCGACGCCGCGCGCGCGGCGCAGATCCGCACCCCGATCACCGACGGCGCCCATGGCGAGCCCTGGGTGTTTCGCTACAAGGACATCCTGAACTGGTGGCGCAACCCGCATCACGACCGGGTTGGCGGGGTGCGGGCCGCGACGCCGACGGCCTGGGTGCCGGAATCCAAGCCCGTCCTCTTCACGGAGATCGGCTGCCCGGCCGTCGACAAGGGCACCAATCAGCCGAATGTCTTCGTCGACCCGAAGTCTTCGGAATCCGCGCTGCCGCGGTTTTCCGACGGACGGCGCGACGACCTGATCCAGTTGCAATACCTGCGGGCGCTCTACGCCCATTGGGGCGATCCGGCGCGGAACCCGGACTCGTCGGTCTATGGCGGGCCGATGGTGGACATGTCGCGCGCCCATGTCTGGGCTTGGGATGCGCGGCCCTGGCCGGCTTTCCCGAATGCCCGCGCGCTCTGGACGGATGGCGAGAACTACGCCCGCGGGCACTGGGTCAGCGGGCGCATCGCCTCCGAAACGCTGGACGACGTCGTCGCCGAGATCTGCGAGCGCTCTGGCATGGCGGACCACGACACCGCCCGTCTGCACGGCATCCTGCGGGGCTATGCCCAGGCCGAGACCGACACCGCGCGCGCGGCGCTGCAGCCCCTGATGCTTGCCCACGGGTTCGACGCGGTGGAGCGCGACGGGATCATCCGGTTCGCCAACCGCGACGCGGTGGCCGATGCCGTGCTGGACCCCGCGACGCTGGCGGTCGCGGGTGACCTGCCGGGCGGGATCGAGACCGCGCGCCTGCCCGAGGCCGAGACGGCGGGGCGGGTGCGGCTGTCCTATGTCGAGGCCGACGACGCCTATGCCGCCCGTGCCGCCGAGGCGGTGTTCCCCGGCGAGGAAAGCCACGCGGTCGCCGGCACGGAACTGCCGCTCGCGCTGACCGGGGCCGAGGCCCGCGGCATCGTCGAGCGCTGGCTGGCCGAGTCCCGCGTCGCGCGGGACACGCTGCGTTTCGCGCTGCCGCCTTCCGACGCGGCGCTGGGCGCCGGCGACGTCGTGGCCCACGGGACGGGCGCTGCGGCGGCGCTCTACCGGATCGACCGGGTCGAGGACGCGGGCGCGCGCCAATGCGAGGCGGTGCGCGTCGAGCCGACCCTCTTCCGGCCGAGCGACGCGGTGGAAGAGATGCCGGCGGTGCGGCCCTTCTCGGTGGCGGGGCCGGTCTTTCCGCTGTTCCTGGACCTGCCGCTCCTGACGGGAGCCGAGGTACCGCACGCCCCGCATATCGCCGTGACGGCGACCCCCTGGCCGGGGTCGGTCGCGGTCTACGACGCGCCCGAGGATGCGGGCTACAGTCTCAATCGCTTGATCGAGCGCGGCGCGACGCTCGGCGTGACCGAGACCCCGCTCCACCGGGCCGATCCGTCGGTCTGGGACCGGGGCGCGGCGCTCCGGCTGCGGGTCTATGGCGGCACGCTGTCCTCGGCCGGCACGGCGCAGGTGCTGAACGGGGCGAACGCCGCGGCGATCGGCAGCGGCTCGGGCGGAGACTGGGAGATCTTCCAGTTCACCGAGGCGCGGCTGGTGGGCGACGGGCTTTACGCGCTGTCGCTGCGGCTGCGCGGGCAGCTCGGCACCGATGCGGTCATGCCCGAGGAATGGCCGCCGGGGTCCTATGTCGTCCTGCTCGACTCGGCGCCGGTGCAGATCGACCTGGCCCCGGCAGCGCGCGATCTCGCGCGGCATTTCCGCATCGGCCCCGCCCAGCGGGGGTATGACGACCCGGTCTATCACCACGAGCAACGGGCGTTCCGCGGCAACGGCCTGCGCCCCTATGCCCCGGTGCATCTGCGGGCGGCGCGGGCCGGGGACGGGGCGCTCGATATCAGCTGGATCCGGCGCAGCCGCATCGACGGCGACAGCTGGGCCTCGACCGAGGTGCCGCTGGGCGAGGCGCAGGAGGCCTATCTGCTGCGCGTCACCCGCGACGGCACGATCCTGCGCGAGGCCAAGACCGCCGTGCCGGGCTGGCACTATGACGCGGCGGCGCGCGCGGCCGACGGCATCGCGCCGGTCACCGTCGAGGTGGCGCAGATTTCCGACCGGTTCGGACCCGGACCCTTTGCGAGGATGGTCATAGATGAGTGAGACGGCGAACACCGGCCTGCCGCTGCTGCAGGCCTCGCAGGCGCAAAAGCATGTCACGATGAACGAGGCGCTGGCGCGGATCGACGCGCTCTTGCAACTGACGCTGGTTTCGCGGGCCGTGACGATCCCGCCCGAGACCGCGACGGACGGCAGCGCCTATGCCGTGCCCGCCGGGGCGGTGAACGCCTGGGAGGGGCAGGAGGGCAAGCTCGCGCTCCGGCTCAATGGCGGCTGGGTCTTCCTGGCGCCGCGGGCCGGCTGGCGGGCCTGGGTCGCCGACGAGGCGCGGGCGGTCCACCACACCGGCGCGGCCTGGGCGGACACGCCCGCCGCGGCCGGTGCGGGCGGCGCGGCGACCCGCTTCGAGGTGGCGGAGTTCGACCACGAGGTGATCGCGGGCGGCGCCCACGAAGCGGGCGTGGTCATTCCCTGGGGCACGCAGGTGATCGGCGTCACGGCGCGGGTGCTCGAGCCGGTGACGGGCAGCCTGTCGGGCTGGCGGCTGGGGGTCGCGGGCTCGGACAATCGCTATGGCTCGGGGCTGAGCCTCGTGGCCGGGAGCTGGGTGCGGGGGCTGACTGGCACGCCGGTGAGCTACTATTCCGATACCCCGCTCCTGTTGACGCCCGAGGGCGGCACCTTCGCGGGCGGGCGGCTCCGGATGGCGATCCATCTGTTGCGGCTGGACGTGCCGGCGCTGGGCTGATGCGCCCGGTGCTGCACGGCGACGTGGTGACGGCGGCGCGCGCGCTCTGCGCGGCGCCGGCGGCGGGGCGCGCGGGGCTGGCGGCGCGGCTTCTCATGGAGGCGGGCGCGGCCGACGCGTACCGCCGGCATACCGGGCGCCGCCACCCGGCCTGGGGCGATGGCACGCTGCAGGCTGCCGCCGCGCGCCGGCCGCTTGCGCCGGAGCCGCGGCTGGACGATCCGGTCTACGCGGAATGCATGATGCTGGTCTTCGAGGCGCTGGTCGCGGGCGGGCCCGGCGGGCGGGCTAGCCCGCGGCGCAACTCACGCAGCGGGTGATCGTCGGATCGAGCGCGAGGCGCTTCGGCGGGATGTCCTCGCCGCAGCTGTCGCAGAAGCCGAACTCGCCCGCGGCGATGCGCGCGAGCGCCGCGGCGATGCGGGTCTCCATCTGCCGGCGCCGGGCATGGGTGGCCTGGGCCATGGCCTGCTGCTGCAGCGCGTCCATCCGGCTCAGCCGCCCGACCGACTGCTGGTCGAGCGTGACGGTCGCGCGGTTGCCGCCGGCTTTTTCCGCGTGATCGGACAGGTCGGCGCGCATCTCGAGGAGCTGCCGGCGGAACCCCTCGATCTCGTCATCGCTCAAGGACATGTGAGCCTTCCCCTTTCTCATTGGCGCGGTACGCCTATTTGTTGTAAGGAGTGCGCGACACGGAGGAAACCGCGATGGCCGAGAGACGTTCCAGAATTGCCGCCGTCGATCCCGTCTGGGACCGGATCCGCGACGAAGGCGAGGCGGTGGTCAAGGACGAGCCGCTGCTCGGCGGACTCGTGCATTCGAGCGTGCTGCACCATCCGACGCTGGAGCGGGCGCTCGCCTACCGGCTTTCGATGAAGCTGGCCTCGGGCGAGATGTCCGAACAGATCCTGCGCGAGATCGCCGACGAGGCCTATGCCGCCGACCCGACGCTCGGCCGCGCGGCGCGGGCGGATCTCGTGGCGGTCTACGAACGCGACCCGGCCTGCCACCGGCTGATCCAGCCGATCCTGTTCTTCAAGGGCTACCAGGCGGTGCAGTCCTACCGGCTGGCCCATTGGCTCTGGGAAAACGGGCGGCCCGACATGGCCTATTTCATCCAGATGCGCGTCTCGGAGATGTTCGGGGTCGACATTCATCCCAATGCCCGGATCGGGCAGGGGATCATGATCGACCACGCCCATTCCATCGTGATCGGCGAGACCGCGGTCGTGGGCGACAACGTGTCGATGCTGCATTCGGTGACCCTGGGCGGCACCGGCAAGGAAGATGGCGATCGGCATCCCAAGATCGACGACGGCGTGCTGATCGGCGCGGGCGCCAAGGTCCTCGGCAATATTCGCGTCGGCTACTGCTCGCGCATCGCGGCGGGCTCGGTCGTGCTGCAGGACATCCCGCCGATGAAGACGGTGGCGGGTGTGCCGGCCAAGATCGTCGGCGAGGCCGGTTGCGACCAGCCCTCGGTGACGATGGACCAGCTGCTGAACGACCCGACCGAGAACCTCTAGGCGCGGCAGGGGGCTGTCTGCCCCCTCTTGCCCCCGCCGGCGCGGGGGCAATTCACCCCCGAGGATATTTCCGGAACGATGAAGCCCCGGGGCGCGCGGACGGAAACGGGGCGCCGGCCGGCGCGGCCGCCCCCTTGGGTCCGACGGGCACCTTGTCAGGCCAGCATGCCGAGCGGGTTTTCGAGATGCGCCTTGATCGCGGCCAGCAGTTCCGCGCCGAGTGCGCCGTCGATCACCCGGTGATCGACGGAGAGCGTGACCGACATCACCGTGGCGGTGGTCAGCTCGCCATCCTCGCCGACGACGGGTTTCTTGATGCCCGCGCCCACCGCCAGGATCGCGCCATGCGGCGGGTTGATGACCGCGTCGAAATTCTCGATCCCGTACATGCCGAGATTGGAAATCGCGAAACTGCCGCCGACATATTCGTGCGGCGCGAGCTTGCGGTCACGGGCCCTGGTGGCCAGGTCCTTCATCTCGGCCGAGAGAGCGGAGAGTGTCTTCTGCTGCGCGTCCTTGAGGACCGGCGTGAAGAGGCCGCCCTCCACCGCCACGGCGACGGCCACGTCTGACGGCGTCAGGCGCAGGATGCGGTCGCCGGCCCAGACGGCGTTGGCGTCCGGCACCTCCTGCAGCGCCAGCGCGCAGGCCTTGATGATGAAGTCGTTGACCGACAGCTTCACCCCGCGCGGCTCGAGCTGGGCGTTGAGCTGGCCGCGGAACTTCAGCAGCGCGTCCAGCCGGATGTCGCGGCGCAGGTAGAAATGCGGGATGGTCTGCTTGGCCTCGGTGAGCCGCTGCGCGACCGTCTTGCGCATGCCGTCGAGCTTGACCTCCTCGGTCTCGCGATCCTCGAACATCTTGGCCACCGCATCGGCCGAGGGGCCGGCGGGCAGCGCGGCGCCGGCGGCGGGCGCGGCCGGTTTCGCGGCCGGGGCGGCCGCGGGCGCGGCCTCTGCGCCCTCGACATCGGCCTTCACGATCCGGCCATGCGGGCCGGAGCCGGTGATCCGGGCAAGGTCGAGTCCCTTGTCCCTGGCGATCCGCCGCGCAAGCGGCGAGGCGAAGATGCGCGTGCCCTCGTCGTCGGTCGGCGCGGCCGGCGCCGGCGTCGCGGCGCCGGGCGCCCCGGCGTCGCCGCCGGGCGCCGCGGGCGTGTCGCCGCCCGTCTCGTCGGATGCCGGCGTTTCCGCGGCCGCCTTGGCGGCGCTGCCGCCCGAGCCGGCATCGGCGGAGATGTCGCCGGCGCTCTCGCCTTCCTCGAGCAGCACGGCGATGGGCGTGTTCACGGCCACGCCCTCGGTGCCCTCGGCGACGAGGATCTTGCCGATGGTGCCTTCGTCGACGGCCTCGAATTCCATCGTGGCCTTGTCGGTCTCGATCTCGGCCAGAAGGTCGCCCGAGGAGACCTCGTCGCCTTCCTTGACCAGCCATTTGGCGAGCGTGCCTTCCTCCATCGTGGGGGAGAGGGCGGGCATCAGGATTTCCGTGGGCATGGCGCTCTCCTCAGCGGTAGGTGACCTGGTGGACGGCCTCGAGAACCTCTTTGGTCGAGGTCAGTGCGAGCTTCTCGAGGTTCGCGGCGTAGGGCATCGGCACGTCCTTGCCCGTGCAGTTGATCACGGGCGCGTCCAGGTAGTCGAAGGCCTGTTGCATCAGCACCGACGAGACGTAGTTGCCGATCGAGCAGACCGGGAAGCCTTCCTCCACGGTGACGCAGCGGTTGGTCTTCATGACCGAACGGATCACCGTGTCGGTGTCCATCGGGCGCAGCGTGCGCAGGTCGATCACCTCGGCAGAGATGCCGTCCTCGGCCAGCTTGTCGGCGGCTTCGAGCGCGTAGGTCATGCCGATCCCGAAGCTGACGATGGTGACGTCCGTGCCCTCGCGCCAGATCTTGGCCTTGCCGATGGGCAGGGTGAAATCCTCCATCACCGGCACGTCGAAGCTGCGGCCGTAGAGGATCTCGTTTTCCAGGAAGATCACCGGGTTCGGGTCCCGGATCGCGGATTTCAGCAGCCCCTTGGCATCCGCGGCCGAGTAGGGCTGGATCACCTTGAGCCCGGGAATGTGGCTGTACCACGCGGCGAAGTCCTGGCTGTGCTGGGCCGCGACGCGGGCCGCCGCGCCGTTCGGGCCGCGGAAGACCATCGGGCAGCCCATCTGCCCGCCGGCCATGTAGAGCGTCTTGGCCGCCGAGTTGATGATCTGGTCGATCGCCTGCATGGCGAAGTTGAAGGTCATGAACTCGACGATCGGGCGCAGCCCGCCGAAGGCCGCGCCCACGCCCAGCCCGGCGAAGCCATGCTCGGTGATCGGGGTGTCGATGACACGGCGCGCGCCGAACTCGTCCAGCAGCCCCTGGGTCACCTTGTAGGCGCCCTGGTACTCGGCCACTTCCTCGCCCATGACGAAGACCTCGTCGGCCCGGCGCATTTCCTCGGCCATGGCGTCGCGGATCGCCTCGCGCACGGCGGTGCTCTTCATTTCCGTGCCCTCGGGGATCTCGGGCTCGAGATCGGCCTGCGGCGCGGGCGCCGCGGGGGCGGGGGCCTGGGCCGGCTTGGTCGGCGCGGCCGCGTCGGTCTTCTCGGGCGCGGTCTCCGGTTTGGTCTCGGGGGCCGCGGAGGCCGCGGAGGCCGCGACGTCGTCGGCGCTCTCGCCCTCTTCGACCAGCACCGCGATGGGCGTGTTCACGGCCACGCCCTCGGTCCCCTCGGAGACCAGGATCCTGCCGATCGTGCCTTCGTCCACGGCCTCGAATTCCATCGTCGCCTTGTCGGTCTCGATCTCGGCCAGGATGTCGCCGGACTTGACCTCGTCGCCCTCTTTCACAAGCCACTTGGCGAGCGTGCCTTCCTCCATCGTCGGAGAAAGCGCGGGCATCAGAATCTCTGTCGCCATCTGTCGATTACCTCGTCTGAATTCCTGTCCTGCCGGCGGTCACGCTTCGGCGTAGATGTCGGTCCAGAGTTCCGACTCATCGGGTTCCGGGCTCTCGCGGGCGAAGTCCGCGGCCTCGTTGATGATCCCCTTGATGTCCTTGTCGATGTCCTTGAGCTCGTCCTCGCCGGCATGCTTGCCCTCGAGGATCTGGTCGCGGACATGCTCGATCGGATCCTTCTCCTCGCGGATCTTCTGGACCTCTTCGCGGGTGCGGTACTTGGCCGGGTCCGACATCGAGTGGCCGCGGTAGCGATAGGTTTTCATCTCGAGGATGTAGGGGCCCTCGCCGGCGCGGCAGTGATCGATGGCCTTGCGGCCGGCGTCGCGCACCGCGATCACGTCCATGCCGTCGACGGCCTCGCCGGGGATGCCGAAGGCCGAGCCGCGGGTGTAGAGCTCGGGCGTGGAGGTGGAGCGCTTCTGCGCGGTGCCCATGGCGTACTGGTTGTTCTCGATCACGAAGATCACCGGCAGTTCCCAGAGCGCGGCCATGTTGAAGGTCTCGTAGACCTGGCCCTGGTTCGCCGCGCCATCCCCGAAATAGGTGAAGGTCACGCGGTCATTGCCGCGATACTTGTCCGAGAAGGCCAGCCCCGCGCCGAGCGGCACGTTGGCGCCGACGATGCCGTGGCCGCCGTAGAAGTGTTTCTCCTTGGAGAACATGTGCATCGAGCCGCCCTTGCCCTTGGAATAGCCGCCCTCGCGGCCGGTCAGTTCGGCCATGACGCCCTTGGGATCCATGCCACAGGCCAGCATGTGGCCGTGGTCGCGATAGGTGGTGATGCGCTTGTCGCCCTCTTCGGCCGCGGCCTCCAGCCCGACGACGACGGCCTCCTGGCCGATGTAGAGATGGCAGAAACCGCCGATGAGCCCCATTCCGTAGAGCTGGCCGGCCTTCTCCTCGAATCGCCGGATCAGCAGCATGTCCCGGTAATACTGGAGCAGGTCCTCCTTGGATGTGTTTGGTTTCTTTGTCGTTCTCCGCGTGGCCATGGCGAGCGGTCCCCCGGTTTCGAAAATAGTTCAATATTAAACAATACCTATAACGCAAGATTGGCGCCAAATCACGCAAAAATTTGGCCCGGCCGCGCGGGGGCGGGCGGGCTGTGGCGGCGGGGGCGGCGGGTCAGCGGATGACGATCTCGTCGCCGCGCACGAGGCCGAGCACCTTGCGGGCGCGCTCGTCGAGCAGGTCGAGATCGAGATAGGCATCCGAGAGGCGGCGGGTGCGGTTCTGCATCCAGGCCACCTCCTCGGTGAGGGTCGCCAGTTCGGCGTCCAGCGCCTCGGCCTGCGCGTCGAGTTGCACGCGGCGGAACAGGCCGTAATCCCCCTGCACGGCGGCGAAGGTGAAATACGCACCGAGCGAGAGCGCCAGGGTAAAATAGAGCGCCGGGCCGACGGCCGGCCGCCTGGGGGTCTGGGACATTTCTGCCTGCCTCGTCTTCCGCCTCTGCCGGGCGGTCGCTGAATCATGGCACAGCCGAATCGCCTTGTGAATCCCTTTTCTGCCCCGGAGTCCAAGGAATTGCGGGAAACAGCCGATGTCATGGTGCAGGCGGTGTGCGGGGCGGCCGGCCGCGGCCGCCCCCGGTGCGGCCTCAGGCCTTGCCGCGGTAGATGTCGACCAGCTTGCCGAGCATCTCCAACGCGTCCGCGCGCGTCCGCTGGAAGGAGTTGCGCCCGATGATCGAGCCGTTGCCGCCGCCGTCGCGGATCGCGCGCGCGTCGTCATAGACGCTGTCGGTGCCCTTCTTGGCGCCGCCCGAGAAGACGACGATGCGCCGGCCGGCAAAGGCGGCGTCCATGCAGTGGGCCACGCGGGCGGCCTGGGTCTCGATGTCGATGGCCTCGGACTCGTAGACCTTGCGGGCCGCGTCCAGTTCGAGGTGATCCGTCGAGAGCTTGATCTTGATGACATGCGCGCCGAGCAGCGCGGCGATCTGCGCGGCATAGGCGCCGATATCGATCGCGGTCTCGCCATCCTTGGTCAGCGCCTCGCCGCGGGGGTAGGACCAGATCACCGTGGCGACACCCTTGGCGGCGGCTTCCTCGCGCATGGCTGAGATTTCCTCGAACATCTCGAGCCCGGCGGCCGAGGCGGGATAGACGGTGAAGCCGATCGCGGCGCAGCCGAGGCGCAGCGCGTCGTCGACGCTGGCGGTGATCGCCTGGTCCTTCGGCGCCTCCGACGGGATCAGCGAGTTGGCGGAGTTGGCCTTGAGAATGGTCGGGATCTGGCCGGCGAAGCTGTCGGCGCCGGCTTCCAGCATGCCGAGCGGCGCGGCATAGGCGTTGAGCCCGGCGTCGATGGCGAGCTGGTAGTGGTAATGCGGGTCATAGGCGGCCGGGTTGGGCGCGAAGCTGCGCGCGGGGCCGTGCTCGAAGCCCTGGTCGACGGGCAGGATGATCATCTTGCCGGTGCCGCCCAGCTTGCCGTGCATCAGCATCTGGCAGAGCTTGCCCTTCACGCCCGGCGTTTCGCCTTCGTAATTGGAAAGAATTTTCTGAACTGCGCGGGTCGCCTTCATGTCCGTCGTCCTCTGTTCGGTGGGCCTGGAACAGGGTTTAGAAGCCCGGCCCCGCCGGCGCAAGCGCGGAGGCGGGGGCAGGGGGCGCTGCCCCCTCTGCCCGCCGGGGGCGGGCATTCACCCCCGGGATATTTCCGGAACGATGAAGCTCAGCCGCCGAGCGCGGCGACCCCGGGCAGGGTCTTGCCTTCCATCCATTCGAGGAAGGCGCCGCCGGCGGTGGAGATGTAGCTGAAATCGTCGGCCACGCCGGCCTGGTTCAGCGCCGCGACGGTGTCGCCGCCGCCCGCGACCGAGGTGAGCTGGCCGGCGCGGGTCAGCTCGGCGGCGATCCGCGCGGCGGCGTTGGTGGCGGCGTCGAAGGGCGGGATCTCGAAGGCGCCGAGCGGGCCGTTCCAGATCAGCGTCTTGGCGTCGTGGAAGGCGGCGGCGATGGCGGCGACGCTGTCGGGGCCCGCGTCGAGGATCATCGCGTCGGCCGGGCAGCCGGTCGCCGGCAGCGTCTCGTGCGGGGCATCGGCCCGGAACGCGCGGGCCACGACCACGTCGGAGGGCAGCAGGATGCGGCAGCCGCCGGTCCGGGCCTCGTCCATGATTTCGCGCGCGGTGCCGGCCATGTCGTGTTCGGCCAGCGACGTGCCCACGTCGAGGCCCTGGGCGGCGAGGAAGGTGTTGGCCATGCCCCCGCCGATCACCAGCGTGTCGACGCGCCCGATCAGGTTGGACAGGAGCGCGAGCTTGGTCGAGACCTTGGCGCCGCCCACCACGGCGACGAGCGGGCGCGCGGGGTCGCCGAGCGCGGTCTCGAGCGCGGTGAGCTCGGCCTCCATCAGGCGCCCGGCGCAGGCGGGCAGGCGGTGGGCCAGCGCCTCGGTCGAGGCATGGGCGCGGTGCGCGGCCGAGAAGGCGTCGTTACAATAGACGTCGCCGAAGGTGGCGAGCCGGTCCGCGAAGGCCGGGTCGTTGGCCTCTTCCCCGGCGTGGAAGCGCGTGTTCTCCACCAGGAGGATATCGCCCGGCGCCAGCGCGCGCGTCGCCGCGGCCACGTCGTCATAGCCGTCTTCGCCGGCGAATTTCACCGCCTGACCGAAGGCGTCCTCGAGCGCGGGCAGGACCTGTTTCAGCGACATTTCGGGCACGGTCCTGCCCTTGGGGCGGCCGAAATGGGCCAGCAGAACGGGGATGCCGCCCCCGTCCTGGATCGCCCGGACGGTGGGGCGGATGCGCGTGATCCGGGTGGCGTCGGTCACGCGGCCTTCCTCGACCGGCACGTTGATATCGACGCGGGTCAGCACCCGCTTGCCGTCGAGATCCATATCGTCGAGCGTTTTCCAGGCCATGCGGCTCTCCTCCATCGCGGTCCGGGGCGGGAATGCCCCGAAGCCGGCGCGGGGTCAACGCGAAGTTCGCGCGCGTCTCAGAGATGCTTGCCCATCGCCACCGCCGTGTCGGCCATGCGGTTCGAGAAGCCCCACTCGTTGTCGTACCAGGACAGCACGCGGCACATCGTGCCTTCCATGACCTTGGTCTGATCCATGTGAAAGATGCTGGAATGGGCGTCGTGGTTGAAATCCATCGACACGTTCGGCGCCTCGGTGAAGCCGAGGATACCCCGGAGCGGCCCCGCCGCGGCGGCGCGGACGGCCTCGTTGATTTCCTCGGCGCTGGTCTCGCGGGCGGCTTCGAAGGTCAGGTCCACGACCGAGACGTTCGGCGTCGGCACCCGGATCGCCACGCCGTCGAGCCGGCCGTTCAGCTCAGGCAGGACGAGGCCCACGGCCCGGGCGGCGCCGGTCGAGGTCGGGATCATGTTCAGCGCCGCGGCCCGGGCGCGGTAGAGATCGGCGTGATAGGTGTCGAGCGTCGGCTGGTCGCCGGTATAGCTGTGGATCGTCGTCATGAAGCCGCGCGAGATGCCGATCGCGTCATGCAGCGCCTTGGCGACCGGGGCGAGGCAGTTGGTGGTGCAGGAGGCGTTCGACACGATGCGGTCCGCCGCCGTCAGCGTGTCGTGGTTGACGCCGTAGACCACGGTCTTGTCGGCCCCTTTCGACGGCGCCGAGACCAGCACGCGGGAGGCGCCGTTTTCCAGGTGCACCGCCGCCTTGTCGTCCTTGAAGATGCCCGTGCATTCGAGGACGATGTCGATGTCGGACCAGGGCAGGTCCTTGGGATCGCGGATCGCGGTGACGCGGATCGGCCCCCGGCCGACGTCGATCGAGTCGGCGCCGGTCGTCACCTCCGCCGGGAAGCGGCCATGCACGCTGTCGAAGCGCAGCAGGTGGGCGTTCGTCTCGACCGGGCCGAGATCGTTGATCGCGAGGACCTCGATATCGGTGCGGCCGGATTCGATGATGGCGCGCAGCACGTTGCGGCCGATCCGGCCGAAACCGTTGATGGCGACTTTGACGGTCATGGCTGTTTCCTCCAGTTGTCCGCGGGTGCGCGGACGGGCGGCTGTGTTCGCAGATTTTCGTTAGCGCTAACAAAACACAGGAAAACGAAAATCTCAACCACTGATCCGGTAGGTCGGATCAGCGCCAGAAGGCCAGGAATTCGATGATATCCGTCAGCGTGCCGAGGATGAACCGCACCCCGACGAGATCGAACAGCAGGTAATCGGCCAGCAAAAGGATGCCGGCCAGCGCCGCGAGAAAGATGCCGATCCCGTCGGTCATGTCACCCCATGCGCCGTCCCGCGGCCGGGACGGACCTTCAGGACAGGCGCCCCATCGCCGCGGCCGTATCGGCCATGCGGCAGGAGAAGCCCCATTCGTTGTCGTACCACGCTAGCACACGCACCGTGCGGCCGCCCACAACTTTCGTCTGGTCGGGCGCGAAGATCGAGGAATGCGTGGTGTGGTTGAAATCGACGGAAACCTTGGGTTCCGGATCATAGGCCAGCACCGCGCCCATGTGGCCCTGCGCGGCCGCGGCCACGGCGGCGTTCACCTCGTCCACGGTGACGTCGCGGCTGGCCTCGAAGGTCAGGTCCACCGCCGAGACGTTGGGCGTCGGCACCCGCATCGCGGTGCCGTCGAGACGGCCCGCCAGTTCCGGCAGCACCTCGCCGATGGCCTTGGCCGCCCCGGTGGAGGTCGGGATCATCGCCATGGCGGCGGCGCGGGCGCGGTAGAGATCCTTGTGCCGGCGGTCCAGCGTCGGCTGGTCGCCCGTGTAGCTGTGGATGGTCGTCATCACGCCGCGCTCGATGCCGATCGCGTCGTGGAGCACCTTGGCCAGCGGCGCGAGGCAGTTCGTCGTGCAGGAGCCGTTCGAGACCACCAGGTCGCTCGGCTTCATGTCGCGGTGATTGACGCCGAAGACCACGGTGCGGTCGGCGTTCTTCGCCGGGGCCGAGACCAGCACGCGCTTGGCGCCGTGGGCGAGATGGACCGCGGCGGCCTCGCGGCTGTTGAATTGCCCGGTGCATTCCAGCACGACGTCGCAGCCCGACCAGTCGAGCGCCTGCGGATTGTAGGTGGAGAACACCTTGATCGGGCCGCGGCCCAGGTCCAGCGTGTCGCCCTCGACGCGGACCTCGCCGCCGAACCGGCCGTGGATGCTGTCGTATTTCAGGAGATGCGCGTTGGTCTCGATCGGGCCGGTGGCGTTGATCTTGGTGACCTGCAGATCGTTGCGCCCGCTTTCCACGATATGGGCGAGGGTGCAGCGGCCGATGCGGCCGAAACCGTTGATACCGACGGTGATCGACATGATGCAAGCTCTCCTGTTCTCGGGCGCGGTGGGCCGCCACGCCGGCGGATTCGA
The DNA here is from genome assembly GCF_050586465.1 of Rhodovulum sp. YNF3179. Lineage (NCBI taxonomy): Bacteria > Pseudomonadati > Pseudomonadota > Alphaproteobacteria > Rhodobacterales > Paracoccaceae > Rhodovulum > Rhodovulum sp. YNF3179. The sequence goes on from NZ_JBOCEG010000003.1 coordinate 190,996, forward strand.
GCGTTCTATACCCGCGCGGAGCGCGCGGATAAAGACAGAAGATGGCGGTTTGCCAGCATGTTAGCGCAAACGTATGCCCGTGTATGCGGGGTAGCGCTAACAGCCGGGGCGCTGTGCCCGGCCCGCCGGATAGGGTAGACTTCCCCGCAACGGGGGAGGCAAGCATGGGCAATCTCGGCCTGACGCTGATCGACGACACGGTGGCGACGACGCATGCCTGGCTGAACCGGCTGGTGGCGTTGACCGGCTGGGAAGACAAGCAGCGCGCCTACCGGCTCTTGCGCGCGGTGCTGCACGAGATCCGCGACCACCTGAGCCCGGGCGAGGCGGCGGACCTGGGGGCGCAGCTGCCGACGCTGATCCGCGGCATCTACTACGAGGGCTTCCGGCCGGCCGCGCTGCCGGTGCGCGAACGCAGCAAGGCGGGGTTCGTGGCGCGGGTGCAAAAGGCCTTCGAGACCGATCCGATGGGCGACGCCGAGGCGGCGATCGGGGCCGTCTTCAAGCTGCTGGAAGAGCGTGTATCCGCGGGCGAAATGGCGGATGTCGAACAGGCCTTCACCAGGGAAATCCGCGCGATGTTCCCGTGACGGCGGGGGTGGGACCCGGCGACGTGCCGCCGGGCCCCGGCATGTCAGAGCAGCGCCTTGACGCGCGCGACCACGGCGTCGGCGGTGATGCCGAAATGGGCGTAGAGATCGCCCGCCGGTGCCGAGGCGCCGAAGCCCTCCATACCGACGAAGGCGGATTTCTTCTCGGCGCCGCGCTCGCCGCACAGCACCCGGTCCCAGCCCAGCCGCATGGCGGCCTCGATGCCCACGCGCACCGGGCCCGCCGGCAGCACGCGGCGGCGGTATTTCTCGTCCTGCGCCGCGAAAAGCTCGAAGCAGGGCATGGACACCACGCGGGTGCCGATGCCCTCGGCCTCGAGCGTCTCCCTGGCCTCGAGCGCGATGGCGACCTCCGAGCCGGTGGCGATCAGGATCGCGCGCCGCTTGGCGACCGCCTCGGCCAGCACGTAGCCGCCCTGGGCCGTCAGGTTCCTGGTCTTGTGCTCGGTCCGGACGGTCGGCAGCCCCTGGCGGGACAGCGCCAGCACCGAGGGGGTGCGGTCGCTCGTCAGCGCGAGTTCCCAGGCCTCGGCCGTTTCCACCGCGTCGGCGGGGCGGAAGACATGGGTGTTGGGCGTCGCCCTGCACATCGCGAGATGCTCGACCGGCTGGTGGGTGGGCCCATCCTCGCCCAGCCCGATGCTGTCATGGGTCATGACGTAGGTGACCGGCACCCCCATCAGCGCCGAGAGCCGCATCGCGCCGCGGGCGTAATCGGCGAAACAGAGGAACGTGCCGCCATAGGGGCGCACGCCGCCATGCAGGGCCATGCCGTTCATCGCCGCCGCCATGCCATGCTCGCGGATGCCGTAATGGACGTAGCGCCCCTTGCGATCCTCGGGCGAGAAGATGCCGAGCCCCTCGGTCCGGGTGTTGTTGGACCCGGTCAGGTCGGCGGAGCCGCCGATGGTCTCGGGCGTGATGGGGTTGATCACCTCGAGCGCCATCTCGCTGGCCTTGCGCGTCGCGACCTTGGGCTGCTCGTCGCTGATCTGCTTCTTCAGCGCCTTCACCGTGGCCGAGAGCCGCTTCGGCGCCGCGCCGGACATCATGCGGTCCCAGTCGCGGCGCTTGCCCGCCGAAAGCGCGTCCAGCCGGGTCTCCCAGGCCTCGCGCTCGGCGCGGCCGCGGGCGCCGATCTTTTCCCAGGCAGCCTTGGTCTCGGCCGGGATATCGAAGGGACCGTGAGGCCAGCCATAGGCGTCGCGGACCGCGGCGATTTCCTCGGGGCCGAGCGGCGCGCCATGCGCCCCGGCGGTGTCCTGCTTGTTCGGCGCGCCGAAGCCGATATGGGTGCGGCAGGCGATCATCGTCGGCACGTCGGTCGCCTTGGCCGCGGTCAGCGCGTCGTCGATCGCCGCAGGGTCGTGGCCGTCGCAGGACAGCACCTGCCAGCCCGCGGCCTCGAAACGCTGCTTCTGGTCGGTGATATCCGAGAGCGACACCTTGCCGTCGATGGAGATGCCGTTGTCGTCGAAAAGCACGATCAGCCGGCCCAGCTTCTGGCGCCCGGCCAGCCCGATCGCCTCGTGGCTGATGCCTTCCATCAGGCAGCCGTCGCCGGCGATCACGTAGGTGTGGTGATCCACGACCTTCTTGCCGAAGCGCGCCCGCAGGCTTTCCTCGGCCATGGCGAAGCCGACGGCGTTGGCCAGGCCCTGTCCGAGCGGCCCTGTCGTCGTCTCGATGGCGGCGGCGTGGAAATTCTCGGGGTGTCCGGCCGTGCGCGCGCCCAGTTGCCGGAAGTTCCTGATCTCGTCGAGCGTGATCTCCGGATCGCCGGACAGGTAGAGCAGGGCGTAAAGCAGCATGGACCCGTGCCCGGCCGACAGGATGAAGCGGTCGCGATCGGCCCAGCCGGGCGCGGCGGCGTCGAATTTCAGGTGTTTTTCGTAGAGCACGGTCGCCACGTCCGCCATGCCCATCGGCATGCCCGGGTGGCCGGATTTCGCGGCCTGGACCGCGTCCATCGCCAGCGCGCGGATCGCGCAGGCCTTGGTCCAGTGATCGGGGTGCTTCTCTCGGATTTCGGCGATGTCCACGGCGGGCGCTCCTTCGTCGCTCTGGGGCGTATGATCAGGGCGCGTGATAGCAGCCTCGGGCCGAAGATCAAGCTTGCAGGGCGGGCGTCAGGGGCTTGGGGGGCGCATTTTGCGCGATCCTTGGGTAAACTGTCGGGAAAAACAGGCGGGTTTCGATTCGGATCGGACCAGAACAGGACGGGCAGATGAGCGATATCGAACAACTCGAACAGCGGATCGGCGCCGCGCTCGACCGGATTTCGGCCGGGCTGGACGGGGCCGCCGGCGACGGCGCGGACGCCGCCGCCCTGACGGAGGCCGAGAACGCGCTGCGCGCGGAGCGGGCCGCCCACGAGGAAACGCGCAGCGCCGCCGAGGCGGCCGCCCGCGGCGCCGAGGATCGCGCCGCGCGGCTCGAGAAACGGGTCACGGCGCTGATCGAACGGCTCGAGAACGCCGAGAGCCAGATCGCGCGGCTCACCGCGGTCAATGCCGAGCTGCGCAACAACAACGCGCTCCTGCGCGAGCGCAATGCCGGGATGGTCGGCGATGCCGGGGCGATCAATAACGGCATGCAGGCCGAGCTCGAGGCGCTGCGCCGGACACGCGCGGCGGAGGTCGAGGAGATGGACCAGATCCTTGCCGAGCTGAAACCCCTCGTCGATGCGGAGGCCGCCAATGCCTGAAGTCAAGATCGATATCGGCGGGCGCCAGTTCGAGGTCGCCTGCCAGGAAGGCGAAGAGCATTACCTGCACGCCGCCGCGAAGCTGCTCGACACCGAGGCGACGACCCTGACCAGCCAGATCGGGCGGGTGCCCGAGGCGCGGATGCTGCTGATGGCCGGGTTGATGCTGGCCGACAAGACGGCCGGTCTGGAGGAGGACCTGCGCGCCGCGCAGGAGAAGCTCAACGCCCAGGCCCGCGAGCTGGAATCCGCCCGCAACGCGCCGCGCGCCGCACCCGAACGCATCGAGGTGCCGGTGGTCCCGCGCGAGGTCACCGACCGCATGGCCGAACTGGCCGCCCGTGCCGAGGCGCTGGCCCAGCAGGTCGAGGAAAAGGCGGGCTGACAGCGCCCCCGCCGGCGCGCACGCTCAGCGGACGAAGGCGTACCAGGCGAAGACCGCCACTATCGAGCCGGCCAGCAGTACCGCCGCCGGCTCGTTCAGGAACAGCGTGATCCAGTTCGAGACGTTGATATGCGGGCCGCCGCCATCCGTGGCGCCGCCCAGGGCAACTCCGTATTCGGCCAGCATGGTCCCCCCCCAAGAGCCGGAACTCGGCCAGGCCACGGAGTATACACCATACCGGCCCCCGACGCCAAAAGCGCCGGGCGCGTGCTAGCGGCGCAGGGCCTCCCGGCCGAGCAGGATGGCGCCAATCCCCAGGAAGAGCATCATGATTCCGCCGAAGAGGAACACGAGCCCCCAGAACATCCAGGACTGGTCGGGCTCGTCGAGCACGTCGATCACGCCCCAGGCATAGGCCCCGATGCCCCAGGCCCCCGCCAGCGCCGCGATGCCCCCGGCGATGCAGAGCGCCCAGCCCAGGATGCGTCGCAGCGGTCGGGTCATGCCGTGTCCTTTCGTCCGCGCGCGGCGTCCGCGCGGTCCCGGCCACAGTCTAGCGCGACCGGCCCCCGCTGTCTGCCCGGATCACGGGACGCGAAAGGCGCGCCCCTCGGGGCGCGCCTCTCTGCCGCGGGTCCCGCGCCTCTCAGGCGTTGGCTTCGCGGATCTTTTCCGCCGCGTCCTTGTCGTAGGAGACGCCTTCCTGCTCGAAGAGCTGGTCCAGCTCGCCCGACAGGGTCATCTCGGTGATGATGTCGCAGCCGCCCACGAACTCGCCCTTGACGTAGAGCTGCGGGATGGTCGGCCAGTCGGAATAATCCTTGATGCCCTGGCGGATCTCCTCGTCCTCCAGGACGTTCACGTCGGTGAAATCCACGCCCATGTAGTTCAGCACCCCGGCGACGCGGCTGGAAAACCCGCATTGCGGCATGCTCTTGGTGCCCTTCATGTAGAGCACGACATCGTTGGACTTCACGGTCTCGTCGATCTTGGTCTTTGCGTCTGTCATGGTTCGCCTTGTCGTTTCTCTGCGGTGTGGTCGGTCTCGTCGCTCTCGTCGTCGCCGTCTTCCCCCGGCGGGGGTTCGTAGCTAGGCGCGTTCTCGTCGATGGGAAAGTCCGCGCGCCGGTTCTCGGAGGGGCCGTATTTCCACCATCGCGTCAGCTCGATCCGCGCCGCCCAGAGAAAAATCACGACGAACGGCGTCAGCAGCAGGAGTGCGTATCTCGGGTCCCATTGCCAGATCACGTCACTCCGGCACCTTGGTGGTCAGCGCCAGGGCGTGCAACTCGCCGGCGGGGCCGTCCATCTTTCCCTTGAGCGCCGCGTAGACGGCGCGCTGTTGCTGCACGCGGTTCTTGCCGCGAAAGCTCTCGTCGATCACCTCAGCCGCGTAGTGGTTGCCGTCGCCGGCCAGGTCGGTGATCGTCACCTTCGCCTCCGGGAACGCTTCGCGGATCAGGCGTTCGATTTCGGCCGCTTCCATCGCCATGCGCGTCTCCTCCTTCTTGGATTGCATTTAGTCCGGGGGTGCGGGCCGCGCAAGGCGCGCGGCCGCCGGGCTCAGCCAAGCGCCGCCGCGAAGGCGCCGCGATAGAGCTGGGCCAGCTCCGTCAGCGGGGCGCTGTCGCCGCCGAGCGTGACCGTCTCGCCGCCGAAGCCGCCGAGCTTGCGCGCCGGCACGCCCGCGGCCTCGGCCGCCGCCAGCAGCGCGTCGAGCGCCGCCGGGTCCACCGCCAGAAGGTAGCGCGCCTGGTCCTCGCCGAAGAGACGGCCGGTGTCGTCCTCCGCCAGCGTGACGCCGGTGCCCGCGGCCTCGGCCATCTCGAAGGCGGCCAGCGCCAGCCCGCCATCGGCGAGATCGGTGGCGGCGCGGATCGCGGCGTGCTGGTCGCGCAGGAAGTCGCCGTTGCGCCGCTCGGCCTCGAGATCCACGGGCGGCGCATCGCCCTCGGCGCGGCCCCATGCCTCCCAGAGCAGGGCCGACTGGCCGAGGTGACCGCCATCTGTGCCGATCAGCACCGCCGCGTCGCCGGGCCGGGCCGGGCCGGCGATGATCCGGTCGAGGTCGTCCAGCAGGCCCACCGCGCCGATGGTGGGCGTGGGCAGGATCGCGCGGCCGTCGGTCTCGTTGTAGAGGCTGACATTGCCCGACACGATCGGCATGTCGAGCGCGCGGCAGGCATCCCCGATCCCCTCGATGCAGCCGACGAACTGGCCCATGATCTCGGGTTTCTCGGGATTGCCGAAATTGAGGTTGTCGGTGGTGGCGAGCGGCCTGGCGCCCACGGCCGAGAGGTTGCGGAAGGCCTCGGCCACCGCCTGCCGGCCGCCCTGGCGCGGGTTGGCGCGGCAGTAGCGCGGCGTGACGTCGGCGGTGAAGGCGAGCGCCTTTTCCGTGCCGTGGACCCGCACGATCCCCGCGCCCATGCCGGGCCGGCGGACCGTGTCGGCCATCACCATGTGGTCGTATTGCTCGTAGACCCATTGCTTGCCGGCGTAGTTGGGCGATCCGATCAGCGCCTTCAGCCCCGCGATGGGGCCGATCCGCGGCACCTCCGAGAGGGCCGCGGCCGGGGCGGGGGCCTCCCACGGGCGGTCGTATTCCGGCGCGCTGCCCGAGAGCGCGCGCAGCGGCAGGTCGGCCTTCACGGCGCCGCCATGTTCCACCAGAAACCGGTCCTCGCCGATGGTCTCGCCCACGATGGCGAAGTCGAGATCCCATTTCTCGAAGATCGCCTTGGCCTCGGCCTCCTTCTCGGGGCGGAGCACCATGAGCATCCGCTCCTGGCTTTCCGAGAGCATCATCTCGTAGGCGGTCATGTTCTCCTCGCGGCAGGGCACCGCGTCGAGGTTCAGCCGCACGCCCAGCTCGCCCTTGTCGCCCATCTCCACGGCCGAGCAGGTCAGTCCCGCCGCGCCCATGTCCTGGATCGAGATCACCGCGCCGGTCCGCATCAGCTCGAGACAGGCCTCGAGCAGGCGCTTCTCGGTGAAGGGGTCGCCCACCTGCACCGTCGGGCGCTTTTCCTCGATCGTCTCGTCGAACTCGGCCGAGGCCATGGTCGCCCCGCCGACGCCGTCGCGCCCGGTCTTGGCGCCGAGATAGACCACCGGCATGCCGACGCCCGAGGCCGCCGAGTAGAATATCTTGTCCGCGTCCGCGAGCCCGGCGGCGAAGGCGTTGACGAGGCAGTTGCCGTCATAGGCCGGGTGAAAGCGGACCTCGCCGCCGATGGTCGGCACGCCGAAGCAGTTGCCGTAGCTGCCGATGCCCTCGACCACGCCATGCACGAGGCTGCGGGTCCGGGGATGATCCACCGACCCGAAGGACAGCGCGTTCATCGCCGCGATGGGGCGCGCACCCATGGTGAAGACGTCGCGCAGGATGCCGCCGACGCCCGTCGCCGCGCCCTGGTGGGGCTCGATATAGGAGGGGTGGTTGTGGCTCTCCATCTTGAAGACGACCGCCTGGCCATCGCCGATATCGACCACGCCGGCGTTCTCGCCCGGCCCGCAGATCACCTGCGGCCCCTCGGTCGGCAGGGTGCGCAGCCATTTCTTGGACGACTTGTAGGAACAGTGCTCGTTCCACATCGCCGAGAAGATGCCGAGCTCGGTGAAGCTGGGCGGCCGGTTCAGCAGGCGCAGGATCTCGGCGTATTCGTCGGGCTTCAGCCCGTGCGCGGCGATGAGTTCCTCGGTGATCTCTGGTTCCGTGGTCACGGCGCGTCCCCCGTCTGGCGTGTCGCCGGCGTTTTAGGCGGCTTTTGGGCCAGAGGAAAGGGGCGCGCGCGGGGACCTGCCAAATCACCGGGAGGCAACGGGGCGCGCGGGCAAAAAAAAGGCCGAGACGATGTCTCGGCCGAAGTCCAACAGGGAGGTAGAAGAGGCGTGCCGCGTTGCAGCAAATCGCCGTCTTCGACAGGCGATTTATGCCGCGCGCCCCGTTCGATCAAGAGAAAACACGCGCGAAAGGGTGCATACCAGCTATCGCGCTCGTGCATAACTTGCCTAATCCTGCGCCGTTTCTGCCTCGCGCAAGCGTCTTCTGTAGGCAAAGATTTCCTCGGTGACGAAGTTGCGAAAGGCCTCGATGCGCTTGGAATGGCGCAGTTCCTCGGGATAGGCGAGGTAGACGGGCACCTCGTTTGACTCGATGTCGGGCAGCACGCGCACGAGCTGCGGGAAGTCGTCGGTCAGGTAGTCCGGCAGCACCCCGATGCCGAGATCGTTCAGCACCCCCTGCAGGACGCCGAAATAGTTGTTCACCGTCAGATGCGAGTGGATGTCGGCGGTAAAGAGCTTCTGCACCAGCGTCGCGCCGGCCGAGACCTGTGCGGAGGTGGTGTTCTGGCTGATCAGCCGGTGCTGGGCCATGTCCTCCAGCGTCTCGGGGGTGCCGTAGCGTTCCAGGTAGCCGGGCGCGGCGTAGAGGCGCATGTGCACATCCATGAGCTTGCGCCGCACCAGGTCGGCCTGGCTGGGCTCCTTCATGCGGATCGCGACGTCGGCCTCGCGCATCGGCAGGTCGAGCACGCGTTCCTCGAGCATCAGGTCGATCTTGAGATCGGGGTATTTCTCGTAGAGCGCGGTCAGCCGCGGCGCGAGCCACAGCGTGCCGAAGCCGATGGTGGTGGTGACGCGCAGCTCGCCGAAGACCTCGTCCTCGCTGTCGCGGATGCGCGCCTCGGCCGCGTCGAGCCGTTTCAGCATGGCGCTGGTGGCGTCGAAGAGCAGCTCCCCCTGTTCGGTGAGAATCAGGCCCCGTGCATGGCGGTGAAACAGCGTGGTGTTCAGGCTTTCTTCCAGGGCGCGGACCTGGCGGCTGACCGCCGACTGGCTCAGATGCAGGATCTCGCCGGCATGGGTGAGGCTGCCGGCATCCGCGACGGCATGAAATATTCTTAGCTTGTCCCAGTCCAACACGTGCGTTTCTTCCGTTTGCCGCGGGGCGTCCAGAGCATGCATTACCGATAGCCCGAACCGCCATGCAAACAAAGAGTTGATGACGGTTTTTCCTGTCAAGGTCAGCCTCTATGACCTAGTATTGCCCTATATTCAAGCGCAGGAGGTGCGCCATGAGCAGACAGGATATCCGTCTTTCCGACCGCTTCGACCTGGACAAGTCGCCGGTGCTTCTGAACGGCACCCAGGCGCTGGTCCGGCTGATGCTGATCCAGAAGGCACGCGATGCCGCCGCGGGGCTCGACACCGCCGGCTACGTGACCGGCTACCGTGGCTCGCCGCTCGGCGCCGTCGACATGCAGATGGCCCGGGCGGGCGCAGAGCTGGGCGCGGCCAATATCCGCTTCGAGCCGGGCCTGAACGAGGATCTCGCCGCGACCGCCATCTGGGGCAGTCAGCAGGCCGAACTGCGGGGCGAGGGCAAATACGACGGCGTCTTCGGGCTCTGGTACGGCAAGGGGCCGGGCGTGGACCGTTCCGGCGACGTGATGCGCCATGCCAACATGGCCGGCACCTCGCCCCATGGCGGCGTGCTGATGGCGATGGGGGACGATCACACCGGCGAATCCTCTACCACGCTGCACCAGTCCGACTGGGCGATGGTCGATGCCTACATGCCCGTGCTTTCCCCCGCCGGGGTGCAGGAAATCCTCGATTACGGGGTCTTCGGCTATGCCCTGTCGCGGTTCTCGGGGCTCTGGGTCGGGCTCAAGACGATGAAGGATACCGTCGAGGCCACCGCCGTCGTCGATGGCCGGCCGGACCGGATGCAGCTGGTCGTGCCCGCGCTCGACATGCCCGAGGGCGGGCTGAACATTCGCCTCGGCGACACGCCCGTCGCGCAGGAGGCGCGGGTCATCGACCACAAGAGGTTCGCCGCCGAAGCCTTTGCACGGGCGAACAGAATCGATCGCCGCGTCTGGGGGCGGCCGGGCGCGAAGATCGGCTTCGTCGCGGCGGGCAAGAACTGGCTGGACCTCGTCCACGCGCTGGAGCTGCTGGGGCTGGACGCCGGCGAGGCGGAGCGGCTCGGGATCACCACCTACAAGGTCGGCATGACCTGGCCGCTCGACATGGAAAGCTTCCACGAATGGGCCGAGGGACTCGAGCTGATCGTGGTGGTCGAGGAAAAGCGCAAGCTGATCGAGGTGCAGGTCAAGGAGGCGATCTTCGACGACCGGCGCGGCCGGCGCGTCTATGGCTGGCACAAGGGCGACAGCTGGGAGAACGGCCGCCGCCAGGAGCTTTTCCCGACGCGCTACGCGCTTGATCCGGTGATGATCGCCCATAAGATCGGCCATATCCTGATCGAGGAGGGCCGCGGCACGGACCGCGTGAAGGCCGGGCTCCAAAAGATTGAAGAGGCACAGAAAGCCGACAATGCGGAGGATATCGCGGCGCGGCTGCCCTATTACTGCGCGGGCTGCCCGCACAACACCTCGACCAAGGTGCCGGACGGGCACCGCGCCTATGCCGGGATCGGCTGCCACTACATGGTCCAGTGGATGGACCGCAACACGCTCGGCTTCACCCATATGGGCGGCGAAGGCGCCAACTGGATCGGCGAGGCGCCCTTTTCCAACACCACCCATGTCTACCAGAACCTCGGCGACGGAACCTACAACCACTCCGGCGTCCAGGCGATCCGCGCCGCCCTCGCGGCAGGGGTGAACATCACCTACAAGATCCTCTACAACGACGCCGTGGCCATGACCGGCGGCCAGAAGAACGAGGGCGGTCTCTCGCCCCAGCAGATCGCGCGCGAAGTGCAGGCGATGGGCGTGGCCCATATCGCGCTGGTCTACGACGAAAAGGAAAAGCCCGATCTGTCCGAATTTCCCAAGGGGGTCACGTTCCACGAGCGCGCGGAGCTTGACGAAGTCCAGGAGAAGCTCAGCGAATACAAGGGCGTGTCGGCCATAATTTACGTCCAAACCTGCGCCGCGGAGAAACGCCGCCGCCGCAAGCGCGGCACCTTTCCGGACCCCGACCGCCGGGTCTTCATCAACACCGATGTCTGCGAGGGCTGCGGCGATTGCGGGGTGCAGTCGAACTGCGTCGCCATCGTGCCCGAGGAGACCGAGCTTGGCCGCAAGCGCGCCATCGACCAGTCCGCCTGCAACAAGGATTTCTCTTGCCTCAAGGGGTTCTGCCCGTCCTTCGTGACGCTGGAGGGCGCGACGCTGCGCAAGGAAGCCGCGGTCGAGATCGAGATCCCCGATCTGCCCAGCCCGACGCTGCCCGCCATCGCGGGCACCCACAACATCGTCATCACCGGCGTCGGCGGCACGGGCGTGGTCACGGTCGGGGCGATCCTGGCCCAGGCCGCGCAGATCGACGGCAAGGGCGCGGGCATGATGGAAATGGCCGGGCTCGCCCAGAAAGGTGGCGCGGTGCATATCCACTGCCGGCTGGCCGAACGGCCCGGGGACATCACCGCGATCCGCGTCGCCACCGGCGAGGCGGACTGCGTGATCGGCGGCGACCTGGTGACCACCGCGGGCGCCAAGACGCTGGGGCTGATGACCAATGGCCGGACGCGCGCCGTGGTCAACAGCCACGAGATCGTCACCGGCGACTTTACCCGCGACACCGAGTTCCATCTGCCGACGGAGCGGCTGACCCTGTCGCTCGAGGGGCGGCTGGGCGCGGGCGGTGTCGATTTCTTCGACGCGACCGAGCTGGCGCACAAGCTGATGGGCGACTCGATCTATTCCAACATGATGATCCTGGGCGCGGCCTGGCAGCGCGGGCTGGTGCCGCTGAGCGAGGAGGCCATCCTGGCGGCGATCGGGCTGAACGGCGCGGCGGTGGAGGCCAATACGCGCGCCTTCACGCTCGGCCGCTGGGCGGTCGAACACCCGGCCGACGCCGCCGGCGTGCTGGAGGACAAGGTGCTGGCCAAGCCGAAGACGCTGGACGAGCAGATCGCCTACCGCGCCGATCACCTCGTGGCTTACCAGGGCCGGCGGCTGGCGAAACGCTACCGCAAGCTGGTCGACCGCGCCGAGTCGCCCCGGCTGAAGGAGGCGATCGCCAAGGGGTATCACAAGCTCCTGTCCTACAAGGATGAATACGAGGTCGCGCGGCTGCTGCTCGAGACCGAGGACAAGGCCCGGGCCGAGTTCGACGGTGATTTCCGCATGACCTATCACCTCGCGCCGCCGCTGCTGGCCGGCAAGGGGCCGGACGGGCGCCCGAAGAAGCGGGAATTCGGTCCCTGGATCCGGCGTGGCTTCGGTGTCCTGGCTCGGCTGCGCTGGCTTCGGGGCACGCCGCTCGACCCGTTCGGCTACACCGCCGAGCGGCGCATGGAACGCGCGCTCATCCGGCAATACGAGCGCGACATGGCCGAGGTGCTGGAGCGGGCGGCCGATAACCCGGACGCGGCGGTGGCACTGGCGGAGCTGCCGCTGCAGATCCGTGGCTTCGGCCCGGTGAAGGAGGCCAACGAACGCCGGGCCGCGAAGCGCCGCGAGGAATTGCGCGCGGCGCTCCGGAACGGCCCGGCGGCGATGGGGCAGGCGGCGGAGTGACCGCCGCCTAGCTGCCGGTGCGCAGGAAAGGCGCGTTCTGGGTCAGCGCGACCCGGACGGCCTCTGCCTGGGAATGGACGCCCAGCTTCTTGTAGATCGACTTGATATGGGACGAGACCGTGTGCACGGACACGCCCGCGCGCTCGGCGACCTGGGCACGGCTCAGCCCCTCGGCCATGAGGTCCAGCACCACCCGTTCCCGGCGCGAGAGCGATTCGATCCCGTGCAGCACCCGGTCCCGCGCGCTGGCGTTGAGGAAGTTCTCCACCCGCCGGTGCGCGATCAGGCAGAAGGCGCGCAGCGCGTCGGCCTTGGGCAGCATCTGCATCTCGAAGGCGCCGCCGTCGAGCGAGGTCCCGAGGTTGAAGGCGGCGCACCGCCCGCTGCCGGTCAGCCGCACCGGCACGCCCAGGCCCGCGCGGAACCCCAGCGCCCCGGCCTCGCGCATGATCTGGCGCACCTCGCCGGGCATGAAGCTGTGGCGATGCAGGAATTCCGTGCCGGTGAGGGAAACGTGGTAGGTCGAGCAACACCAGTCGAGGAAGGGTTCCTCGTCCTCGGCGCTACCCAGATGAAGGGGAAGGTTACCATATTGGTAAAGCTGGCCGCCGGGATCGGCGGACAGGAAGGTGTAGAACCGAAAGCCCTCGGCGCTGATGGCGCGCTCGAACCGCTCCCATAGCTGGTCGATCGAACGCGCCCGTTCCAGGCTGTCCGACGCACGAACGAGATACTGTGACACCGTTTACTCCAAACACTTACAGCTTCAGTGGTAGAAAAACTCACCCAACGAGACAATAACGGCCGAAAAATTACCCTCTACGGGGGATTAACGACCCACCATCGGCATGCTTCATATACCTTTGTGCGAGTGGTGCCGTTCCTTGGCACATGCGTGTGAGTAACCTCGCGCACCCTGCCCCCGTGAGGGGCGACGGCCGCGAGCGGGGCAGGGTGCCGGGGGCCTCAGCCCCCGCGACGGATCAGGTAGACCTGCGGGATCGTTCCCGTCTCGGCCGAGAGCAGCGCGTGCCCCTGTTCGGCGCAGAAATGCGGCACGTCCACGACGGCGGCGGGATCGTCGGCGAGCACCCGCAACACGCCGCCCCGCGGCAGGGCGGACAGCCGCTTGCGCGCCTTCAGCACCGGCAGCGGGCAGAGCAGGCCGGTCGCGTCGAGTTCCGCATCCCATGTCATGACCGGGCGATAGCGCGCCCGCGACCTCGTGTCCACGGGAATGTGACAGCCCGGGCGGTGACCCGGCGGCCCGGATGGATTACATGGGTCGAGCAACGGGACACGGAGCGCCATGTTCGGAATCGACATCATAGATGCCAGTCTCCTGCCGGCCATGCTGATCGCGGCGGCGGCGGGGCTGCTGTCGTTCCTCTCGCCCTGCGTGCTGCCGATCGTGCCGCCCTACCTCGCCTATATGAGCGGCGTGACCATGAACGAGGCCGCCGGCACCGTGAAGGCGCGCCGCACCGTGCTGTTGACGGCACTCTTCTTCGTGCTGGGCCTGTCGACGGTGTTTCTCTTCCTTGGCTTCACGGCCTCGGCCTTCGGGGCGTTCTTCCTGCAAAATCAACAGCTTTTCGCGCAGATTGCAGGTGCCGTGGTGATCGTGTTCGGGCTGCATTTCCTGAATGTCTTCCGGATTCCGATCCTCGACCGCGAGGCCCGGCTCGACGCCGGCGACAAGGGCGGATCGGCGCTCGGCGCCTATGTGCTGGGGCTTGCCTTCGCCTTCGGCTGGACGCCCTGCATCGGGCCGCAGCTGGGCGCCATCCTCTCGCTTGCCGCGCAGGAGGCCTCGGTCGCGCGCGGCACGGTGCTCCTGGGCGTCTATGCCGCCGGGCTCGGCATTCCCTTCCTGCTGGTCGCCGTTTTCCTGCAGCGCTCGATGAAGATGATGGGCTGGTTCAAGCGGCACATGGGCGTGATCGAGAAGACCATGGGCGCGCTGTTGCTGGTGGTGGGGGTGATGCTGCTGACCGGGGCCTTCTCGGATCTCTCCTTCTGGCTGCTCGAGACCTTCCCGTCGCTCGCCACGCTCGGCTGAGGCGCGAAACGTCTTACGTCGTTAAGCGTTTCGTCCTATGATCGGAAACGGTTGACGCTGGGCACCCGGTAACGAGTAGACGCATGACGAGTGACGCGGAACGACCGCGGCCGGTGACCCACCGCCGCGTGCTCTACATTCCCGGCTACGATCCGTTTCCAGCACGCCGTTACCGCGAACTCTACCGCCGCGAGGCGGCGGAGCAGGCGCGTCTGTCCGGCCATGATATCCGTGTCGCGGGCCTGCCGGGCGCGCGCGGTCACGGGTGGGTCGTGTCCGCCCGGCTCGACGGGCAGGACGTGCTTGCCGAGTTCGAGGTCCTGGTCTGGTCCGACATCGTCCGCGCCTCGATGCGGCGCGGGGTGGGGGCGACCTATGCCCTGCTGGCGCGCACGCTCTGGCGCTACCTGCGGGGCGGCGTCCTGTTCCGGCTGGCGCGGCTGCGCCGGGGGCCGGTGATCGCGGCGCTCTACCCGGCGGCGATGCTCGTCGCGCAGGCGCTCGTCGCGCTGGGACTCGCGGTGGGGATCGCGGTGCTGGCCGGCCTGGCCCTGCCGGGCTGGGCGGCGCTGGTGGCGGGCGCGGCGACGGTGCCGGCGACGCTGGCCTGGTTCCGGGCGCGGGACCGTCGGATCTATGCCCATTACCTAATGCATGACTACGCCTTCGCGGCGGCTTGCGACGGGGCCACGCCGCCCGCGCTGGCGGCGCGGATCGAGACCTTCGCCGACCGGGTCACCGCGGCGCTGGCCGAGGGGCCGGACGAGGTGCTCGTGGTGGGGCATTCCTCGGGCGCGCAGATCGCGATCTCGGTGCTGGCCGGGCTGATCCGGCAGGGGCGCGTGCCGGCCGCGGGGCCGGCGCTGTCGCTGCTGACGCTGGGTCACGCGGTGCCGATGGTCAGTTTCCTGCCGCGGGCCGGGGCGCTGCGCCGGGATCTCGCGCAGATGGCGGTGCAGGATCGCGCCGCCTGGGTCGATGTCACCGCGCCGGGCGACGGCTGTTCCTTTGCGCTCTGCGACCCGGTGGCCGTGACCGGCGTCGCGCCGGCAGGCAAGCGCTGGCCGCTGGTGATCTCGGCGGCGTTCAGCCGAACGCTGTCGCCGGCCCGCTTGGCGCGGTTGCGGCGGCGTTTCTTCCGGCTGCATTTCCAGTATCTCTGCGCCTTCGACAACCTGCGCGGCGCGCCGGGGGACTACGATTATTTCCGGGTGACCGCGGGGCCCCTGACGCTGGCCCGGCACTTTGCCGCGCGGCCCCCCTCGCCGAGCCGGATCGAACGGGCGGAAAGCCCCTACCGGGATTTCGGCGCATGAGCGTCGTGCCGCCCAAACCGGCCGCGCGGCAAGGGCGGGTGTCGCTCTGGCGCTATGCACGGCTCTTCCGGCAGGACATCCTGGCCAGCCAGCCCGCGCATCTCTACCGGGCCTGGATGGCGGAGTTCCGCACGCCCTTCTTCCGTTCCTATCTCTGCAACGATCCGGCGCTGGTGCGGCTGGTCCTGCAGGAGCGCCCCGGCGACTTTCCGAAATCCGACCGCCTGCGCGAGGGGCTGGCGCCGCTGCTGGGGCAGTCGGTCTTCGTCACCAACGGGGCAGAGTGGGCGCGCCAGCGCCGGATCATCGACCCGGCCTTCGCCGGTGGGCGGTTGCAGGCGACGTTACCGGCGATGTGGGCGGCGGGGCAGGCGGCGGCCGGGCGGCTGGCGCTGCGGGCCGGCACGACCGTGGAAATCGAGTCCGAGACCGCGCATGCCGCCGCGGACGTGATCTTCCGCACGCTTTTTTCCCTTCCGATCACCGATGCCGCGGCGGCCGCGGTCTTCGAGTTGTTCCGGGCGCATCAGCGCGCGCAGCCGCTTCTGAACGCGGGCGCCTTGCTGCCGCTGCCGCGCTGGGCACCGCGGCTGCATCGCCGGCGCACCATCGCGACGGCGCGGGCGATCCGCAGCCTCATCGCCGAGATGACCGCCGCCCGCGCGGCCGAGATCGCGCGGGGCCGCGCGCCCGACGACCTCGCCACCAAGATCATGACCACCCCCGATCCCGAGACCGGCGCGCGGTTCGCGACCGCCGAGATGGTCGACCAGGTGGCGATCTTCTTTCTCGCCGGGCACGAGACCAGCGCCTCGGCGCTGGCCTGGGCGCTCTACCTCCTGGCCTGCGACCCGGACTGGCAGGCGGCGGTCGCCGCCGAGGCGCAGGCGGTTCTGGGGCGGGACGGGGACCCGCCGGCGATGGGGCAGGTGGCCCGGCTGACGGCGGCGCGCGACGTCTTCCGCGAGGCGTTGCGGCTCTACCCGCCGGTGCCGATGATGGTGCGCACGGCCGCGCGGGCCGAACGCTTCCGCGGCCGCGCCGTCGCGCCGGGCGCGCAGGTGGTGCTCAGCCCGTGGCACCTGCATCGGCACGCCCGGTTCTGGGACCGGCCGGACGTCTTCGACCCGGCGCGCTGGCAGACCCCGGCCGGACGCCGGAGCGCGCGCGACGCCTATATTCCCTTCTCGGCCGGGCCGCGGGTCTGTCCCGGCGCGGGCTTCGCCATGGCGGAGGGGCCGCTCCTGCTGGCGCTCCTGCTTCGCGCGCTGGAGGTTCGCCCGGCGGACTGCCCCGCGCCGGTGCCGGTCGCCCATCTCACGGTGCGCGCGCGGGACGGTATCCGCCTGCGGATCACGCGCCGCGGCCGCGCCCCGTGACGTTCCCGATCCGATCGAAATGCGGGGCGAACAATTCGGAAATGCCTTTATCCGAAAGGATTTGAAGAAGAATCTTCCTAAATTCCTTTTGTCGTGCATACTGTTCTTATTGATCAGGATGAAAATGCGCAGCAATTGGGGGGGCTGACATGAATATCCGTCGCGGCATGTTCCGTATCTGGGTGATGCTGACCGTCATATGGCTGGGGGGCGCGGCCACGGTGCTGTCCGTCAATCCCGAGAGCCTGTCTTTCCTCGGTTTCGTGAGTGCCCAGCTCGATCTGGTCATGCGGCCATTCTTCGGCCCGGAAAGTGCCTATACGCAGCTTCAGCTGCCGGTGGACATCTACGAACTCACGATCGCGACGGCGACGCTGATCGTCCCGATCCTGGTTCTCGCGGTGGTGTTGCGGGCGCTGACCTGGGCCTTCGAGGGCTTCAAGTATGACGAGGAGCCCCGGATCCAGACCGAGTTCAGCCGCAGCTCGACCTTCTGAGGCGCGGCGCCGGCCCGTTCAGGGCCGGTAATGGCGCAGCACGTAGAGCCGGATCGCCGAGGCGAGGCCCATATCCATCCCGCGGGCCTCGTCGATCTCGGCGGCCAGCGCATTGACCGGCTTGCCCTTTTCGGCGGCGATCTCGCGGAAGGCGTCCCAGAACGCGTCCTCGAGCGAGACGCTGGTGCGATGTCCGCGCAGCGTCAGCGAATGCTTGCGCGGCCGGCCGCTCATTCCTCGTCCCGCCTGTGCCCGTCGAGCCGGGCCGCCTCGCGCGCGGAAGTGGCCTCGTCGCGGGCCTTTTCCGACTTGCTCCGGCCGAACTTCGCCGCGTTGGCGTCGGCCTCGGCGCGGCGGGCCTCGCGGTCGCGCGCCTTGCGGGCGCGCGACAGGCTGACGAGCTTGCCGCTCATCCGTCCCTGGGGCCGATCATCTGCTCGGGGCGGACGACGCGCTCGAAGGTCTCTTCGTCCACGAAGCCGAGCCGGACGGCCTCTTCCTTGAGGGTGGTGCCGTTCTTGTGCGCGGTCTTGGCCACCGTGGTGGCGTTGTCATAGCCGATCTCGGGGGCCAGCGCGGTCACCAGCATCAGGCTCTCGCGCATCAGCTTCTCGATCCGCTCGCGGTTGGCCTCGATGCCCGAGACGCAATTGTCGGTGAAGGCCACCGCCGCATCGCCCAGAAGCTGCATGGACTGCAGCACGTTATAGGCCATCATCGGCTTGTAGACGTTCAGCTCGAAATGGCCCTGGCTGCCGGCGAAGCCGACGGCCGCGTCGTTGCCCATGACATGGGCGCAGACCTGGGTCATGGCCTCGGCCTGGGTCGGGTTCACCTTGCCGGGCATGATCGACGAGCCCGGCTCGTTCTCGGGCAGGATCAGCTCGCCCAGGCCGCAGCGCGGGCCCGAGCCCAGCAGCCGGATGTCGTTGGCGATCTTGAAGAGGCTGGCGGCCACGGTCTTGAGCGCGCCCGACATCTCGACCATGGCGTCATGGGCGGCGAGCGCCTCGAACTTGTTGGGCGCGGTGACGAAGGGCAGGCCGGTGATCTCGGCCATGTTGGCCGCGACCATCTCGGCCCAGCCCTTGCGCGTGTTGAGCCCGGTGCCGACGGCGGTGCCGCCCTGGGCCAGCTCGTGGATGCGCCCGAGCGCGCCCCGGACCCGCTCGATGCCCATCGCGACCTGGTGAGCATAGCCCGAGAATTCCTGCGCCAGCGTCAGCGGTGTTGCGTCCTGGGTGTGGGTGCGGCCGATCTTGATGATGCCGTCGAACTCCGCGACCTTGGCCGCGAGCGCGGCGTGCAGCGTCTCGAGCCCCGGCAGCAGCACGTCGCGCGCTGTCATCGCCGTGGCGATGTGCATCGCCGTGGGGAAGGTGTCGTTGGAGCTTTGCCCCATGTTGCAGTGATCGTTCGGGTGCACCGGGTCCTTGGTGCCGACGGTGCCGCCCAGCATCTCGATGGCGCGGTTGGCGATCACCTCGTTGGCGTTCATGTTCGACTGGGTGCCGGACCCGGTCTGCCACACGACCAGCGGGAAGTTGTCGTCGAGCTTGCCGTCGACCACCTCCTGCGCGGCGGCGGCGATGGCCTCGCCCAGCTTCGGGTCCAGATTGCCCAGGTCCGTGTTGGCCTGGGCGCAGGCCTTCTTGATGACGCCGAGCGCCCGGACGATGGCCACGGGCTGCTTTTCCCAGCCGATGGGGAAATTGATGATCGAGCGCTGGGTCTGCGCGCCCCAGTACTTGTCGGCGGGGACCTCCAGCGGGCCGAAGCTGTCGGTCTCGGTGCGGGTATTCGTCATCTGCAAAGCTCCTCCGTCTGCCGCCCCCGTCTTAACGGCAAAACGCGAAAGATCAATGCATGGGCGCGGCGCTATTTCCGGAAGGAATCGAGACTGACCACGTCGGCCTCGCGCTTGGTGTCGTCCTCGACCTCGGCGAGCGGCGCCTCCTCGGCGTCGTCTTCCGCCGCGTCGTCCTCGGACTGGGTGGTCTCGAAACGCAGGCCGAACTCGACCGAGGGATCGACGAAGGTCAGGATCGCGTCATAGGGCACAACCAGCGGTTCCGGCCGGTCGCCGAAATTCAGCGTCACGGTGAATCCATCCTCGCGCACGTCGAGATTCTCGAACCAGTGCTGGAGCACGATCGTCATTTCTTCGGGATAGCGTTCGTGCAGCCAGTCGGCGATTTCCACCTCGGGATGCTTGGTGTCGAAGGTGATGAAGAAATGATGCTCGCCGGGCAGCCCGTTTTCCGCCACGTCGCCCAGAACCTCGGCGATGAGGGTGCGCATGGCGCGGTGCATGAGGTTGCCGTAATCGATGCTGCGGGTCATGAAAGCCTGTCCGATGCGATCCCGGCCAGCATAGGGGATTCGGCACCGATGAAAAGGGGGCTTGCAGGGGAGGAAAGTGCAGGCTTCTGTTGCCAGGTGCCTGCGAACCCCGCCTGACCTTGCTAGAGGACAGGGCTTAAGTTTCGGTCTTGTTACTGCTTACGCAGCAACGGCGACCGGAGCACGGTTGTCGTTGGCAACTGTACTTTACGGACCGATAACGGTGGTACCTCACCGGGACAAAGCCACACCTTTACACGTTCGTCGATCCTGTTTCGGCCCCATGATCCGCCAACGACGGGGATATTGGTGGAGCCGCCGGGTACCGCCCCCGGGTCCGATCCGCTTATTACGTGCGCGTTTATGCCCATAGTCCCTAGCGGGACACTCCAGATATAGGCTCCCCGGCGGCGGATTTGAAGGGGGTGGCCGCGCGGCCCACGGCCAGCGCCTCGAGCTCGCGCAGCAGCTTGCGCTTCATGGCGCGGGGATAGGCCTCGAAGCCGAGCGCGGTCTCGAGGAAGGCGCCGGGACCGCGCAGGACCTCGGCCCGGAAATAGGACACCAGCGCGCCGATCTCGGCCTGGCGGCGATCCTGCGGGTTGCCGGTGTCGGCGCCGATGACCAGCGCGTTCACCGTCACGCCCGCCAGCACCGCCGCGCCCCGCGTGGCGCGGGGGCGGGGACCGGTGTTGTTGCGGCCGTCGCCCGAGATATCCAGCGTCCGCGCCCAGCAGCCCGGGGCGCGCGCCAGCAGCGCGCCGCCGAAAAGCAGCGCCTGGCCGAGCGCCGTGGTCTCCGGCGCGGCGGCACGCTGCCAGCCCCGCAGCCGGTCCGCGACGCGGCGCAGCGCGACCGGGCCGTCGATCGGCGTCCAGTCGAGGATCAGCGCCTGGTGATCCGGCCCGCTCCATTCATAGACGGCCAGCGCGACCGGGGCAGCGGGCATCGCCAGCAGCGTCGCGCGCACCTCCGGGTCCGTCAGCGCCGCGGCCAGCCCGTCGAGCTGCAGCCGGTATTCCCGCGCGTCGACCGATCCCGACACGTCGAGCCCCAGCGCCAGTGCCTGCCGGCAGGCCGCGCCGGCCGGTGCCGCGGCCCAGAGCGCAACCAGCAGCGCCAGCGCCCGGATCATCTTGCGCCCACCACCATGCTGCGGATCTCGCGCAGCAGCTTGCGGCGCATGGCGCGCTCGAAATCTGCGTAGCCGTCGGCCCGTTCGAGAAAACTGCCCGGCCCGTGGAGCACCTCGTCGATGTAGAAATCCACCACCCGGGGATCGCCCTGGTCGATGACCAGCCCGTTCACCGTCACGCCGGCAAAGGGAAAATGCGCATAGGCGCGGTCGGGCGGGAACCCCTCGTTGTTGAGCCCGTCGCCCGAGACGTCCAGCACCTGCCGGTCGCAGGCGGGCGCGCGCGCCAGCAGCCCGGCGCCGTATCCCAGCGCGTAGCCCATCGCCGTGGGAAAGTTGCGCGCGCTGCGCCGGGCCGCGCCGATCGTGGCGCGGACCCGCGCCAGGTCGGCAGGGCCGCGGACCGGCGTCCAGTCCAGCACCAGGCGCTGGCGATAGCGCCCGGACCACTCATAGGCGGCCAGGGTGACATGCTGGCCCGGGATCGCGAAAAGGGCCGCCTGCACCGACGGCGCGCCGAGCGCGGCCGCCAGGCCGTCGCGCTGCAGCCGGTATTCCGCCGTGTCGACCGAGGACGACACGTCCAGCGCCAGCGCCAGCGCCAGGTGGCAGGCGGCACGCGCCGGCGCCGCCCCGGCGAAGATCGCCGCCAGCGCGGCGAGCCACCTCACCAGTGACCCGTGTTCTTCATGCTGGCCCAGGGCTCCTCCGGCGCCTGTGCCGCGCCCATCTGCAGCAGCTCGATCGAGATGTTGTCGGGGCTGCGCACGAAGGCCATGCGCCCGTCGCGCGGCGGGCGGTTGATGGTCACGCCGTTGTCCATCAGGTGCTGGCACATGGCGTAGATGTCTTCCACCTCGTAGGCGAGATGGCCGAAATGGCGGCTGTCGGAGGGCAGCCCGTCATCGCCGTCCCAGTTGTAAGTCAGCTCCACCGGGGTCTCGTGCTGGCCCGGGGGCGCCATGAAGACCAGCGTGAAACGGCCGTCCTCGTTGTCCCAGCGGCGCGTCTCCTCCAGCCCCAGCAGGCGGAAGAAATCCATCGTCGCGTCCAGGTCCTTCACGCGCACCATGGTGTGCAGGTAGCGGATGTTCATGATCCCTCCGTCGGTTGTCGGTGCGGCCGGGCAGCCCGGCCTCGCGGCCCATGATAGGGCCGGGCGCGCGGGTTGGAAGGGGCGATCCGTCCCCCGGCGCGGCCCACTGCATATGGGGGTTCAGCGGTGGCCCGATGGCAGATATAGTTTCCCCGACTCGCCGCATCCACCGAAAGGATCCGCCCATGACGCTCTCGCCCGAGCAGCAGGCCGAAATCGAGGCCGCCCGCGCCACCCCCCGCCCGACGCTGCGCGCCGTCGCCGAGGGGATGGAGGCCCATCTCTACACCGCCCACGAGGTGCTCGATCACGGCTTCGTCCGGGTGATCGACTACATGGGCGACGATTCGGCCATCGTGCAGGCGGCGCGGGTCAGCTACGGGGCCGGGACCAAGCACGTCTCCAACGACGAGGGGCTGATCCGCTACCTGATGCGGCACTGGCACTCGACCCCCTTCGAGATGTGCGAGATCAAGCTGCACGTGAAACTGCCGGTCTTCGTGGCCCGGCAATGGATCCGCCACCGCACCGCGAACGTCAACGAGTACTCGGCGCGCTACTCGATCCTCGACCGCGAGTTCTACATCCCCGCGCCCGAGGCGCTGGCGGCGCAGTCCACGGTCAACAACCAGGGCCGCGGCGCCGTGCTGGAAGGGCAGGAGGCCGCCCGCGTACTGGAGATCCTGAAGGGCGACGCCACGCGATCCTACGACCATTACGAGGAAATGCTGAGCCAGGAGGGCCAGCAGGGCCTCGCGCGGGAACTGGCGCGGATGAACCTGCCGGCCAATGTCTACACGCAATGGTACTGGAAGACGGACCTGCACAACCTGTTCCACTTCCTGCGCCTGCGCGCCGACGCCCACGCGCAATACGAGATCCGCGTCTATGCCGAGGAGATCTGCCGCCTCGTCGCGGACTGGGTGCCGCTGGCCTACCGCGCCTTCGAGGACTACCGCATGGGGGGCGCGACGCTCTCGTCCAAGGCGATTGACTGCGTGAGGCGTATGCTCAAGGGTGAAGAGGTGACGCAGGAGACCTCCGGCATGTCGAAGGGGGAATGGCGGGAGTTTCAGCAGTTGTTGGAGTGAGGGATAGTAAAAATGCCGCTCTTGTCACTTTGGGAGTCAGACCAGAAAACGGTAGAGCAGTTCACGGTCCAGCAAGCTGTGTCTTTTGCTGGCGATGGAAAGCTTAAAGATGGCTCCGATTGTTCGCTCGAGTTCCGCAAGTATCTCTCTCAAATCGAAACATCTAAGCTCAAAGTGTATGTCGAGCAATGTCTTGGAGAGGCTTTCGACAAAAGTGGTCTTGTGTTGCAGGATCTTATCAATGAGCTTGGTCGACGACTAGATTTTCAGGTTCAGAATGGATTTTACTCAGGTCGAAAAAGTGCAATCGGAAATGATGGCCTGTGGAAAGCGCCCGAGGGTAACCACATAATCTTGGAAGTCAAAACGACCGATGCATACCGAATGTCGATGGACACGATTGCAGGTTATCGAGCGCGGCTTATCGATGAGGGTGAAATTGGCTTAAGTTCCTCAATACTAATTGTAGTAGGAAGAGAAGATACGGGGGAACTAGAAGCGCAGGTGAGGGGGTCGCGTCACGCCTGGGACATCCGCCTCATAAGTGCTGACGCTCTTGTGAAAATGGTCCTTCTTAAAGAGAACTCGGATGAGGAAGAGACTGGTCAGAAAATCAGAAGTATACTTGTTCCGGTTGAATATACGCGTGTTGACGGTCTCGTGGATGTTGTTTTTACAACTGCATCGGATTTAGATTCCGAACTTGAAGAGACTCCAGCTCTGGCTGCTCCTGCAGGTGAAACTAAGCTGCCAAGAAGTAACGAGGTGACTGATAAAGATCTTCTGAATGCAAAGCGTTTCGCAATTATTTCAGCAATGTCAAATCTTGTTGGTTCCAAGCTTCTCAAGCGAACTAGGGCAATGTATTGGAGTGCAGATAGGCATGCGCGGGTCGCTTGCACAATCTCAAAGCGCTACGAAGATGGACCTAGTTATTGGTATGCGTTTCACCCATCTTGGAAAGAATTCCTTGAGAAAGGCACAAATGGATATTTTGTTTTGGGGTGTATGGGGCGTAATGATGCCTTCTCAATCCCTCTCGAAGAACTAGTTCCCTATTTGGATTTTTTAAATACTACGCACAGTAATAAGGGGCGTTACTGGCACATCCACCTAGAAGAATTGCCTAATGGGCAAGTATCCTTGGTGATTCCAAAAAGAGAGAACGTTTCCCTAGGACGTTTTCGTATTGATCTTCCGGTGCAGTTTGAGTCGGCGAGTTCATAGGTGCCAAAAAACCCGCCCGGGCCAACGGCCCGGGCAGCGCCCGCCCCGCCCCCTTGGGCGGGCGCTGAACGCGCCCACCCCCGGGACGGGCGCTGCCCTCCGGGAGACCGGCCAGGGTCTCGAGGCCCCGCGCCGCCCTTGATCCCCGCCGCGCGCCGCGCCATACCCGGCCAGAGGAGGCCCCCATGACGCTCTACGGCATCAAGACCTGTGACACCTGCCGCGCCGCGCGCCGCGCGCTCGAGGCCGCCGGCCACGCGGTCGTCTTCCACGACATCCGCGCCGAGCCGCTGGCCCCGGCGGTGCGCGACCGGTTCCTCGACGCCTTCGGCGGCGACCTGGTCAACCGCCGCTCCGCCACCTGGCGCCAGCTGCCCGCGGCCGAGCGCGCCCGCGCCCCCGCTGCCCTGCTGGCCGCGCATCCCACGCTGATGAAACGCCCCGTCATCGACGACGGCGCCACGCTGCACCTGGGCTGGGGCAGGGACGTGCAGGCGGCGCTCACCTGACATGACAACGGCCCGGGGGGCGCCCCCGGGCCGCGTGAGGCCCGCGCCGCCCCGCGGGGCGCGCGCGCGCGTGCGCGATGTCAGTCCAGCGCCTGCAGGTTGCCCGCGGCGGAGCGACCGTCGCGGCCCTGCTCCATGTCGAAGGACACCGCCTGGTTGTCGCGGAGCCCGGTCAGCCCGGCGCGCTCGACGGCGGAGATATGGACGAACACGTCCTTGCCACCGTCATCGGGCGCGATGAAGCCGTAGCCCTTGGTGGTGTTGAACCATTTCACTTTTCCGGTCGGCATGGACCATTTCCTTTCGCTTGGGCCGCCGGCCCGATGCCCGCGGCGGTCGTGTCGCAGCCTCTTCCAGGTCGTGCCGGCTGCGGGTCGCAGGAAACGGTCGATGGTCGAAAGTCTGTCTTCACGTGCGAAAACCGTGGCGCGAATCAGTTTGAAAATCAACGCCGCACTGCGTCCCGCGCCCGGCCGGCGGCGATCCGCGCCGGTTGTGTGACGGGGTGATGACAAAACCGGCAGGATGCCCGCGCGGACGTCACGAAACGCTCGCGCGGACCACGTCCCGGATTGCGCCCGGCGCGCACAACGCCTACATGCCCCCCAAACGGAGGTGAAACATGCGCAACGCGGCACTGATCCTCGGCATTATCGCCGGGCTCTGGGGCATGATGGTGGGCTTCTTCAGCTACGGCTACACCGAGTTCATCGCCTGGTTCGGCGAGATCGAGGACGTCGCCGGCCAGGTCGAGAACGTCGAGCGCATCCGCGCGATCTCGCTCGGGGCGCCGATCCTCGCGATCGCGGGGGGCGCGATGGCGCGGTCGCTCAACCTGGTGGCGGGGCTGCTGCTGCTGGCCTCGGCGGGGGGGATGTACTGGGGCTTCGGCTTCGGCGTCTTCACCATGTTCCCGATCGCGATGGCCGCGATCGGCGGGCTGCTGGCGCTGGCCGCCCGCCGCCCGGACCCGCACTAGCCCGCGCGCCGCGCCCGGAGCCACGCATCCACCGAGAGCGGCCCCGCGCCCCTGAGCACGAGGACCGCCAGCACGAAGACCCAGAACGCCCGCTGGTCGAGGATCAGCGCATCCGGCGCGCGGTCGAACCACGCGCCCAGGTCGGCGCCGCCGACGCCGTGGCCGTAGATGTCGGTCAGGCTCTGGACCGCGACGAAGCCGATCATCCCCGCCGCCGCCAGCCGCGTGGCAAACCCCGCGAGGATCAGCGCGGGCAGCAGGAATTCCGCCCAGGTGCCCGCAAGCGCCACCGCCCAGTGAAAGATCCCGAGCTGGCCGCTGTCATAGCCGGCGGCCTCCATCGCGCGGGGGAAGATCTGGACATAGGCGCCGTCCGAGGGGCGGAAGATCCCCAGCGGCCCGTCGCCCAGCTTGGTCAGCGCCGAGCGCCAGAAATACGTCAGCAGCACGCCCGCGAAGACGAGCCGCGCCAGCGTCGGCAGCAGCCAGGCCGCGAGGCTGCGCTCGGCCCATGTGAACAGGGTGTCATGGAGCACGATCAGCCGGGTCATGCGCTCTCCTCCTCTATGCCGGTGATGGCCCCGCCGGCCAGCAGCCGCCCGAGCGCCGGGGTCAGGTCGAAGCCGGGCGTCGCGGCGCCCGCCTCATGGGCCGCGCCGAGATGCGCGCCGGCCATCAGCGCGGCCACGAAGGCGCCTTCGCCGGGGCCGAGGGCGGCCACCTCCGGGTCGTAGCCCGGCCGGGTGACGAGCGCGTCCTGGCCGCCCGTGCCGGGCGGCGGTGCGCCGGGGGTGGTGTTGGCGTGCCAGATCGCGGCCACCGGCCAGTCCGAGCGCACCAGCCGCAGGGCCGGGGCAAGGCGCAGCCGCGCGGCCGTCAGCCGGTCGGGCGGCAGCGCGGCCAGCGCCCCGGCGGCGAGCGGGGCGGCGTCGGCGGCGTGGTAGGCCTGCCGGCGCGCCAGTTCCAGCCGCGCGACGTCGGGCAGGTAGGGCAGATGCGCCACCGGCGGGAACGCCTCGAGGAAGCTGGGCATCGCCGTCCCATAGGTCATCAGCAGCCGCCCGCGGGGGGGATGGGCCCGCAGGAACACGCCCGCCATGGCGGCGAAGAACTCCGCGCCGAGCAGCCGGCGCAGCACCGGGAACCCGGTCTCGAGCGCCGCGGTCAGGCTGGCGGCCACGTTGTTGCGGTAGACGTCGAAGCGCGCGCCGGCCGGGCGGCCGGCGGGATCGGTCAAGCCGGCCGGTGCCGGCCGGGCCGGGTCGAGCAGCGCGGCGGCGAAGGCGTCCTGGGCGCTCATCCCGGCTGCTCCGCGGCAGCGTCGGCCAGCACCCGGGCGGCGCGGGCGGCCTCCGAGGCCAGCACGGGCCAGTCGGGCACGTCGGTGTCCCACTCGATCAGGGTCGGGCGCGGTCCGCCGCGCCGGATCGTGTGGGCGTAGAGCGCCCAGACCGGGTCCACGACCGGCGCGCCGTGGCTGTCGATCAGCAGCGGTGCGCCGTGATCGTCGGCCTGTGCGTCATGGCCGCCGAGATGTATCTCGCCCACGCGATCCAGCGGGAAGGTGTCGATATAGGCGACCGGGTCCCAGCCCTGGTTGGTCGCCGAGACGAAGACGTTGTTGACGTCGAGAAGCAGCCCGCAGCCTGTGCGCCGTGCGATACCGGCCAGGAAATCGATCTCGGACATCTCGCTTTCGGCGAAGGCGAGGTAGGTCGAGGGGTTCTCGAGCAGCATCTGCCGGCCGAGCGTCTGCTGCACCTCGTCGACATGCTCGGCGACGCGGGCGAGCGTCGCGGCGGTGTAGGGCAGCGGCAGCAGGTCGTTCAGGAAATGCCCGTCATGGGTGGACCAGGCGAGATGCTCGGAAAACGCCGCCGGCGCGAGCCAGTCCAGCAGTCGCCGGAGACGCGCGAGATGGTCACGGTCGAGCGGCGCCTCGCCGCCGATGGACAGCCCGACGCCGTGGCAGGATATCGGGAAGCGGTCGCGCAGATCGCGCAGCTGGGCGATCGGGCGCCCGCCGTCGCCCATGTAGTTCTCGGCGTGGATTTCCAGCCAGCGCACCGCGCCGGGATCGGCCCCTATGGCGGCGTAATGCTGCGCCTTGTAGCCGACGCCGGGCGCGTCGGGCAGGGTCGCGGTCGGATCGGGGGCACGGTCGAGCATGGGGCGGTTCTCCTTGGCCGGAGGGGACGCCCGGGCGATGCCGCCCGGGCGCGGGCGGCTCAGCCCTGTTCGGGCAGGTCGCGGTCCAGCGGCTCGAGCGAGCCCATCCGGTCGCCCGGCAGGTCCATCTCTTCGCAGGTACCGGCCGGCACCAGCGTCCAGGCGTTGCCCTGGTAGTCGACGGTCGAGGTTCCGGCGCAGGTGGTGCCGGGGCCGGCGGCGCAGTCATTTTCACCGGCCAGAGAAACGCCGTAGCATTTCACCTTTTCCTGCGCCTGCGCGGCGGTGGTGCCGTGGGCAGAGACGGCGGCGGCGACGGCGCCGGCGATGGCGAGGGTGGTCATGGTTTTATGGGACATGGGTGGTCTTCCTCCTGTGGGTCTCAAGGCCGCGGGTTTCCTTGGCGGCTGTCACAGGGGTAGCGGGGCGGGCCGATCACCGGCCACACACATGGGCGTGACACACGCGTATGTCAGTGAATGTCAGAAAATGTCGCTGAAAAGGGGGTGGACTGAAACAGAATTGCCCGGATTCGGCCGCTCGGCCGCGGGTTTCGTTTCAATCTGCGCCGTGCCACCGCAGGTCTGCCCAGACCGGCAGGTGATCGGAGGCCTGCCGCGCGGCGGCGCCTTCCTCGACGCCCGCGTCCCAGAGGGTGATCTCGGGGCCGGTGGCGATGCGGTCGAGCGCGGCCATGGGCTGGGCGGCATGAAAGCTGCGCCCCGGCGCGTGCCAGTCGTAGCCGGCCGCCAGCGGCGCCAGCGCGCCGAGAACGCTCCACTCGTTGAAATCGCCGAGGATGACCGTCGGCATGGCCGGGCGGGCGCCCAGCGTGTCGGCGAGGGTCGCGGCCTGCGCCTGCCGGAACCGGCGCACGAGCGCCAGGTGGGCACCGATCACGCGCAGCGCACGGCCGCGGATCTCGAGCTCGGCCAGAACGGCGCCGCGCGGCTCCAGATGGGGCAGGTTCAGCCGCTCGGCATGGCGCACCCGGGTGCCCTTGCGTACCAGCAGCGCGTTGCCGTGCCAGCCGAGGCTGACGTCGTTGGCGGCCAGCGTCACCGGTTCCATGTCGGAATGGATGTCGATCATCCGCCGCGGCAGGGCGGACGGCCGCGGGCCGAGGCGGCGGTCGGCCTCCTGCAGCGCCACGATATCCGCCTCGAGATCAGAGACGATGTCGAGCACGCGGCCGGGCTTGCGCTGGCGGTCGAGCCCGACGCATTTGCGGATGTTGTAGGTGGCGACGCGAAACCTGTCGGACATGGGCCACATATGGGGATGCCGGGTCCGCGTCAAAAGCCCGGCCCCCGCGACACGGCGTCCCTCAGCCGACGAAGGCCTTTTCCACAACGTATTCGGCGGGTTCGGAGTTGGACCCCTCGGTCAGGCCGAAGCCCTCGAGAATCGCCTTCATGTCCATGTTGAGTCCCATCGACCCGCAGACCATTGCGCGGTCCGCCTCGACCGAGATCGGCGGCACGCCCAGCGTCTCGAAGATCTCGCCCGATTTCAGCTTGTCGGTGATGCGGCCCATCTCGGGGCTGTCCTCGCGGGTGGTGGTGGGGAAATACCGGAGCTTGGCCTGCGCCTCTTCGCCCACCAGCGGGTCGTCCAGCGTCTTGGCGACGAGATCCTTGCCATAGGCCAGCCCGCTCGCCGTGCGGGTGGTGTGGGTCAGGATCACCTGGTCGTAGCGTTCATAGGTGTCGGGGTCGCGGATGAGCGAGGCGAAGGGCGCGATGCCGGTGCCGGTGGCGAAGAACCAGATCCGCTTGCCGGGCAGCAGCGCGTCGAGCACCAGTGTTCCCACCGGCTTCGGCCGCAGGATGATCTGGTCGCCGGGCTGGATATGCTGCAGCCGCGAGGTCAGCGGGCCGTCCTGCACCTTGATCGAGTAGAATTCCAGCTCCTCGTCCCAGGCCGGCGAGGCGATGGAATAGGCGCGCATGATCGGTTTGCCGTCCTCGCCCGGCAGCCCGATCATCACGAATTCGCCCGAGCGGAAGCGCAGCGAGCGGGGCCGCGTCACGCGGAACGAGAACAGCCTGTCGTTCCAGTGCTGGACCTCGGTCACGGTCTGGGCGTCGGGCATGGTCGGGACGGGCTTTGCGGTGTCTTTGCTCACGGTGGCCTGTTCGTTCATGTCTGTCGCTGCGCGCACGCGGCGCACATCCCTTTTACGTGTTTCGGGCTCAGGCGGAAACCCGCGCGAATTGGCGCAGGCGGGCCTGGTAGTCATGGGCGGTCCAGTCGGCCCGGAAAAGCCACTGGTCCTCGGGCTGGCGGCGGGCCAGGTCGTCGTCGATCTCCACCTCGTCGAAGCCGGCGCGGCGGATCATCGTGTACTGGTCGGCCAGCACATGGCCCGCGGCCCGCAGCCGGCCGGCATAGCCCAGGTCGCGCAGCCGCCGGGCCAGGGTGAAGCCGCGCCCGTCGGCGAAGCTGGGGAAGGCGATCCGGATCAGCGCCGGCCCGTCCAGCAGGTTGCCCAGCGTTTCGGGGTCGGTGTCGCTGGGCACGCTGACGGCCAGCGGGCCGCCGTCGCGGCCGTCGCCGGTGTCGAAGGCCTCGAGCGGCAGGAACCCATGCGCCCAGTCCTCGGGGGCGAAGCCGGTGTCGGTGACGATGACGGTCATCTGCTCTCTCCTCTCGGCGGGGCGTCGCGCCGGGCCTGCCCGTTGACGAAGTGAATGCCGCATTCCTGCTTGGCCTGTCCGCGCCAGCGCCCGGCGCGCGGGTCCTCGCCGGGGCGGACCCGGGTCGTGCAGGGGCGGCAGCCGATGGACGGGTAGCCGCGCGCCGCCAGCGGGTGCCGGGGCAGGGCGTTGTTGTCCATGTAGGCACGCAGGTCGTCGCGCGACCAGTGCGCCAGCGGGTTGATCTTGATCCGCCGGCCGTCCTCGCTCTCGAAGAGGTCGAGGCTGGCGCGGGTCGCGCCCTGGTAGCGCTTGCGCCCGGTGATCCACGCGTCGAACCCCTCGAGCGCCCGGGCCAGCGGCCGCGTCTTGCGCAGCGCGCAGCAGGCATCCGGGTCGCGCCGGTGCAAGAGCGCGTCCGGATCCTCGGCGAAGATCGCGCCCCGGTCGGGGCGGATCACGCGCAGATCCGTCAGCCTCAGCCGGTCGGCGAGATCACGCTGGTAGTGCATGGTTTCCTCGAACAGCATCTCGGTGTCGATAAAGAGCACCGGCGTCGTCCGGTCCATGATCGAGATCAAATGCAGCAGCACGACCGACTCGGCCCCGAAGGAAGAGACCAGCGCGACGCGGCCGACTTCCGGGTCGCCCAGCGCGTGTTCCAGCACCGAGACGGCGCCGTGGCCGCGGTAGCGCGCGTTCAGCTCGGCCGCGCGCTCCGCCACCGGGCGCAGGGGGGCTTCAAGCGGCACGGGAGCGGTCCTTTCGCGGTTCGCTTTCGGGATAGAGCGCGGCCTTGAAAGGCGCGGCGCCCAGCCGGCGGTAGGCCTCGAGGAAGGTCTCGTCCGGGCCGTCGCGCAGCTCGAGATAGGCCAGGATCAGCCGCTCGACCGCCGGCACGATCTCGTCGGCCGCGAAACCTGGCCCCGCGCGGGTGCCGATGGCGGCGGTCTCGGTCCCGTCGCCGCCGAGCGTGACCTGGTAGTTCTCCACCCCCGCGCGGTCGAGCCCGAGAATGCCGATATGGCCGACGTGATGGTGGCCGCAGGCGTTGATGCAGCCCGAGATCTTGATCTTGAGCGGTCCGGCCGCCCGCTCGATCCCGAGCGCGTCGAGGCGTTGCGCGATGTCCTGCGCGACGGGGATCGAGCGGGCGGTCGCGAGGCTGCAGTAATCCATGCCGGGGCAGGCGATGATGTCGGAGGCGAGGCCGATATTCGCCGTGCCGAGCCCCGCGTCCCGCAGCGCGGCATGGACCGCCGGGATCTCGGCCAGGGGGACATGCGGCAGGATCATGTTCTGCTCGTGGCTGATGCGCAGCGCGCCATGGCCATGGCGTTCCGCGAGATCGGCCATGACGCGCATCTGCGCGGCCGTCGCGTCGCCCGGCGTCGCGCCATGGGCCTTGAGACTGATCGAGACGATGCCGTAGCCCGGATGGCGATGCGCCGCGACATTGGTGTCCGTCCAGGCCCGGAAGACCGGGTCGGCCTCGCGCGCCGCGTGGTAGGGCGCCGGGTCCGCGTCGCGGAAGGCGGGCGGGGCGAACTGTGCCGCGATCGCCGCGAGCCAGTCGCGGTCGGCGCCGCCGAAGGCCGCGCGGCGGCGCGGGAACTCGGCCTCGACCAGGTCGCGGATCGCGTCGATGCCGTGTTCGTGGACGGTGATCTTGATCCGCGCCTTGAACTTGTTGTCGCGCCGTCCGAGCAGGTTGTAGGTCGCGAGGATGGCCTCCAGATAGGGCAGCAGGTCCGCCTCGGGCAGGAAGTCGCGCAGCACCTTGCCGATCATCGGCGTCCGGCCGAGCCCGCCGCCCAGGATCACCTCGAAGCCGGGCGCCCCGTCGCGCGTGACCATCCGCAGCCCGATGTCATGGGCGCGTGTCACGGCGCGGTCGTTGGGGCTGCCGGTGATCGCGATCTTGAACTTGCGTGGCAGGAACTGGAATTCCGGGTGATCGGTCGACCATTGCCGGATCAGCTCGGCCACCGGGCGCGGGTCGGCGATCTCGTCCGCCGCGGCGCCGGCGAAATGGTCGGCGGTGACGTTGCGGATCGTGTTGCCGCTGGTCTGGATCGCGTGCATCCCGACGTCGGCCAGCGCCTCAAGCATGTCGGGAACGTCGTGAAGACGCGGCCAGTTGAACTGCACGTTCTGACGCGTGGTGAAATGGCCATAGCCCTTGTCCCAGCGATCGGCGATCATGGCCAGCTGGCGCATCTGCCCCGGGTTCAGCGTGCCGTAGGGGATCGCGACCCGCAGCATGTAGGCATGGAGCTGCAGGTAGAGCCCGTTCATCAGCCGGAGCGGCTTGAACTCTTCCTCGGTAAGGCTGCCGTCGAGCCGGCGCGCCACCTGCGCGCGGAATTGCGCGACGCGGGCGCGGACGAAGGCCGCGTCGAAGGCGGTGTAGTCATACATCGCGGGTCTCCGCTTGCTTGCCATGAGGGTAGTTGGACGGGCCCTGCGCGCGGCATCGCTCGCGGAAATGGACGGGCATGGGGCCGGCGGGGCCGGGGCGCGCCTCGGCGAGATAGGCGCCGACGACGGTGCCCGTCTGCGCGGCGGCCTCGGCCAGCCGCGCCGCGGCCCGGTCCGGATCCTCGATCAGCTCGGCCTCGGCGTGGTGGCGTGACCAGTGGCCGCCCGGCGTCAGGTAGACGACGTCGCCCGCGACCAGGGCGTTGGCGGTGACGACCTGCGGGGTAAAGGGGCGGCTCATGACAGCGCCTCCTCGCGGGCGGGCAGGGCCGGGGTCCCGGCGCGCCGCGGCGCCAGCCCCAGAAGGATCACCGCCGGCCCGTCCAGCGCGGCCGCGGCCAGGTCGGCGGGCAGGGCGGCGAGGGTGGTCGCCAGGTTGCGGGCCTCGGGCCGGCTGGCGTTTTCCACCACCGTGACCGGCGTTGCCGGGTCGGCCCCGTGCATCAGCAGCCGGCCCTGCAGGAACCGCGCCGCGCGCTTGCCCATGTAGACGGCGGCGACCGCGCCGGGGCGCGCCAGCGCGCGCCAGTCCTGTTCCGCGAAGCCCTTGACGTCATGGCCGGTCAGCAAGCGCAGATCGGCGTTCCGGCCGCGCCGCGTCAGCGACTGCCCGAGCCCGGCCACCGCCGCGCTGGCCGCGGTGATGCCGGGCACGATCGACCAGCCGATCCCGGCCGCGTCCAGCGCCTCGGCCTCGTCGTCGAGCCGGCCGAAGATGCCCGGGTCGCCGGATTTGAGCCGCACGACCTGCGCCCCGGCGCGGGCCTCGGCGACCATCAGCGCGTTGATGTCCTCTTGCGCCCAGGCGGGGCCGAAACCTTCCTTGCCGGCGGCGACGATGCGGGCCTCGCGGCGGGCGAGTTCCAGGATTTCCGGCGCCACGAGCCGGTCGTGGATCACCACGTCAGCCTCGTGCAGCGCCTTGCGCGCCTTAAGCGTCAGCAGGTCAGGGTCGCCCGGGCCGGCCCCCACCAGCGCCACGTGGCCCGGGCGCGTCGCATGGCCGAGATGGGTGTCGAGCAGCGCGGTGAGCGCCGTTTCGCCATCGGCCCCCGCCGCCAGCGCGCACGGCCCGGCCCGGAAATACCAGTCCGACCAGAAGTCGCGCCGCGGGCGTCCGGGGGCCAGGCGCTCGGCCCGGTCCCGGAAGGCCTTGCCGATCCGGGCCAGGTGGCCGAGCACGGGGGAGAGCTTCGCCTCGAGATCGGCCTTGATGGCGCGCGCGAGCACGGGCGCGGCGCCCTCGGTGCAGATGGCCACGGTGACGGGATCGCGATCGACGATCGCCGGGGTAATGAACTGGCTGGCCGCGAGATTGTCGACCACGTTGACGAGCGCGCCCTCGGCCCGGGCGCATGCGGCGCTGCGGGCGTCCTCGGCGTCGTCCTCGTCGGCGGCATAGAACAGCCGCGCCCCCGAGACGTCGCCCGGCGCCAGTCTCCGGCGGTGGAGAGAGAGGCGCCCCTCCGCCGCCCAGCCCGCGATCTCGGGGGCGGGATCCGGGCTGTAGACCTCGAGCGCGGCCCCGGTCTTCATCAGCAGCCGCAGCTTCGCCAGCGCCGCGTCGCCGCCGCCCGACAGAACGACGCGCTGACCGGCCAGATCGAGGAAAACGGGGAAATGTTGCATGGGGGATCCTTCCGGCTGTTCTTGCGCCGAAAGTAGAACAATATTCCCCTAATTGACCATAACGGGCTGGCAATTAAGGAAGCTGTACTATAATAACTCTCACAAAGAGCTGTTTTTCCCCATGAGCCGTGGAGGCACGAATGCCCGTCCAACTCGATGCGATCGACCGGAAAATCCTCGCGGAGCTCCAGGAGGATGCGAGCCAGTCGCTCGACGAGATCGCGCGCAAGGCCGGTTCCTCCAAGACGCCGGTCTGGAACCGGATTCGCAAGCTGCGCGAGGCCGGGGTGATCGGACGCCAGACCGTCCTGGTCGATCCCGAGAAGCTGGGCTTCGAGGCCTGCTTCTTCGTGCTGATCCGCACCTCGGAACACGAGGCCGACTGGCAGGCGCGGTTCCTCGCCGCGCTGCAGGCCCGCCCCGAGGTGCTGGAGGCCCACCGGCTCGCCGGCGAGATCGACTACATCCTCAAGGTCCGGGTGCCGAACGCGCGCGCCTATGACGACTTCTACCAGGCGCTCATCTCGGAGGTGAAGATCTACAACGTCACCGCACTGCTCTCGATGGAAGAGATCAAGTCGACCACCGCGCTGCCGGTCTGAATGCGCGCGCCTGCGGCGCGCAAGCCTCTTCTTGCGCGCCCGTCCCGGGCGCGCGGCCTTCGGCGAGGATACTTGCCCCACTTGGAGGAGGCGTGTCGTTCCATGTGGCGGAAATATCCCCGCCGGAGGCATGGAATCTCAGCGCGTCACGGTCAGGCGTTCGAGGCCGTGGAAATGGTAGAGATCGGCATAGACCGGCGGCGCGGCCAGGGCCAGGTCCGGGCATCTCTCGAACAGGATCGGCAGCGCGACGCGCAGCTCGAGCCGCGCCAGCGGCGCGCCGACGCAGAAATGAAGCCCGGCGCCGAAACTCGCATTCGGCCGCACGGCCCGCACCGGGTCGAACCGGTCCGGCGCGGTCCAGACCGCCGGGTCCCGGTTCGCGGCGGCCAGCAGCAGGCCGATTTCCTCGCCCCGCGCGATCTCGTGGCCGAAGAGCTCCATGTCCTCGTAGGCGAAGCGGGTGAAGAGATGGAGCGGCGGGTCGAAGCGCAGGATCTCCTCGATCGTGGCGTCGATCGCCCCGGGCGCGAGCAGGCGGGCGGGGTCGAACCCGCTCTCGCAGATCGCGCGCACCCCGTTACCGATGGTGTGGACGGTGGCCTCGTGACCGGCGTTGAGCAGCAGGATGCAGGTCGAGACCAGCTCGTCTGTCGAGAGCCGGTCACCGGCCTCTTCGGCGGCGATCAGCTGGGTGAGCAGGTCGTCGCCCGGCGCGGCGCGCCGCGCCGCGATATGATCGCCGAGGAAGGCCGAGAAGTCGGCGGCGGCGCGCGCGGCGGCGTCCTCGGTCGCGCGGGTGCGGCGGGCCTGGTACATCGCCACCATGTCATGCGACCAGGCCAGCAGGTCGTCGGCGCGCGCCTCGGGCACGCCGAGGAGGCGTGCGATGACGATCACCGGAAGCCGTTCCGCGAAGGCGGGCAGAAGGTCGAAGGCCGCGCCCGTCGCCGGGAAGGCGTCGATCAGGTCGTGGGCGAGCGCCGCGATCTCGGGGGCCAGCGCCGCGATGCGGCGGCTGGTGAAGGCCCGCAGCACGAGCCCGCGCAGACGCGTATGGGCCGGCGGCTCGCGTTCCAGCATCGAATGCGCCTCGACGGCCTCGAAGGCGGCGAGATGTTCGGGGACCGGCGGGCGGAACTCGGCCGGCTGTTCGCGCCCGAGCCGGCGGTCGCGCAGCAGCGCGTTGACCTCCGCCCAGCCGGCGGCGCAGGGGATGCCGTAATCTTCCCAGAAGAACAGCGGCCCGGCGCCCCGCGCGCGGTCGTAAAAGGGGTAGGGATCCTGGACGAAGCCGGGCACGGTCGGGGGCTGCGAGAGGCGTTGCACGTTGGGGGCATCCTTTCCGGGCCCGCCCGGCCTAGCCGAATCGCGCTGGCCATTGCAAGCGCCGCCGCCTAGAGTCCGGAACCCATCGGCACCGCGGGAGGAGACGGATGCGGCGGCGCGCAGTTGCGATCGGGGCGTTTTGCCTCGCGGTGGCCTGGCTGGCGGCCGCGGTCTGGTGGCTGGCCTTCGGGGCCGCGCTGGACCAATTGTCGGAACGCGGGCGGTCCGACCTGACGCTGGCGGCGGACCGGCTCGCCGGCGAGCTGCGCCGCTACCGCGAGCTGGCCGTGGTGCTGGCCGATCATCCGCAGATGGTGGCGATGCTCGAGACGCCGGGGGGCGACCCGGCCGCCGCCGCCGCCGGTTTGCTCCGCCGGAACGCGGACCGGACCGGGACGCGCGCCATCACGCTGCGGGCGCGGTCGGGAACGGTTCTGGCATCCTCGGGCACGCCGACGGTGGCGGTCGGCCCGGCCGATCCTGGGCCGCATTTCAGGCGGGCGATGAACGGTGCGCTCGGGATCCATCACGCCCGGGCGGGCGCTGACGGGACACGGGTGTTCCAGTTCGCCGCGCCGGTCTGGGGCGCGGGCCCGCAGCCCGCCGGTGCCGTGGTGGTCACGGTCGACATGGCCGCGGTCGAAACCGACTGGAGCGGCGATCCCCAGGCGATCTATTTCACCGACGCGGCCGGGGCAGTGTTCGTGTCCAACCGCTCGGAGCTGCTGTTCCGGGCCGAGGACCCGGACGCCGCCGCGGCGGCCGGCCCCTATGACCGGGCGGTGCTGCGGCCTTTCCCCGAGATCACCGGCATGATGGCCGGCGGGCACGAGCTCTGGCGGGTCGATGGCGGGCCTTACCTGCCGTCGCTGGCGCTGCACCTCGTGGAGCCGGTGCCGGTCATCTCGATGCGGGGCGAACTGTTGCTCGATGCCTGGCCGGCGGTACGGCTGGCCTCGTGGCAGGCGCTGGGGGTGGGGGCGCTCTGTCTCGTGTTCGGGGCGTTCCTCTTCCTGGTGACCGAGCGGCGC
Organism: Rhodovulum sp. YNF3179; assembly: GCF_050586465.1. NCBI lineage: Bacteria > Pseudomonadati > Pseudomonadota > Alphaproteobacteria > Rhodobacterales > Paracoccaceae > Rhodovulum > Rhodovulum sp. YNF3179. The sequence continues at coordinate 228,717 of NZ_JBOCEG010000003.1, forward strand.
CGCACGCTGGCCGAGCGGCTCGAGATCGAGGCGGCGGCGAACCAGGCGCTCGAGGCGCGGGTCGCGGCGCGCACGGGCGAGTTGTCGGAGGCCAACCGCAATCTTCGCCGCGAGATCGGCGAACGCCGCGAGGCGGAGGCGGCGCTGAAAAAGGCGCAGGCCGACCTGGTGCAGGCCGGCAAGCTCTCGGCGCTGGGCCAGATGTCGGCGGGGATCAGTCACGAGCTGAACCAGCCGCTGATGGCGATACGCTCCTTCGCCGAGAACGCCGCCGCCTTCATCGACCGCGGCAAGCCCGAAAGGGCGTCCGAGAACCTCGCCCGGATCTCGGAGCTGGCGCGGCGCATGGGGCGGATCATCAAGAACCTGCGTGCCTTCGCGCGCCAGGAGAACGAGCCCATCGGCCGGGTCGATCTCGGCGGGGTGGTCGAGGCGGTGCTGGAGATCAGCGCGGCGCGGCTGACCCATGCCGGGGTGGCGGTGGACTGGGCCCCGCCGCGCAGGCCGGTCATCGTGCGCGGCGGTGAGGTGCGGCTGCAGCAGGTGGTGCTGAACCTCGTCTCCAACGCGATCGACGCGATGGAGGGCGCGGCGGACCCGCGCATCGCGATCACCATCGGGCGCGACGAGGCGGGCGTCACGCTGAGCGTGCGCGATACCGGGCCGGGGCTGAGCGAGCCCGAGAAGATCTTCGACCCGTTCTATTCCACGAAGGAGGTCGGCCAGTCCGAGGGCATGGGTCTGGGGCTGTCGATCTCCTACGGCATCGTGCAGAGCTTCGGCGGGCGCATCCGCGGCCGCAACCATCCGGAGGGCGGTGCGATCTTCACCGTCGAGCTCAGCCCCTGGGAGGCGGAGGCCGCGGCATGATCGACAGGGTTCTGCTGGTGGATGACGACCCGGCGGTGCGCGAGGCGCTCGGCCAGACGCTGGAGTTGCACGATCTGACGCCGGTGCTGGCCGGCAGCTATATCGAGGCCAAGGACCATGTCGTCCCGGCCTTCCCGGGCGTGGTGGTGACGGATGTGCGGATGCCGGGCAAGGACGGCTTCGCGCTGCTGGACCTCGCGCGGCAGGTGGACGAGGAGCTGCCGGTCCTGCTCTTGACCGGCGAGGGCGATATCCCGATGGCGGTGCAGGGCATGTCGGGGGGCGCCTTTGCCTTCCTGGAAAAGCCCTGCGCGCCCGGCGATTTCATCGAGGTGGTCCGTAAAGCGCTCCGCACCCGCCAGCTGGTGCTGGAGAACCGCCGCCTGCGCGCCCGGCTCGAGGCCGGCGACGCCGCCGCCCGGGTGATCGTGGGCGATTCGGCCGCCGCGCAGGATCTGCGGCGCCGGGTGCGGGCCGTCGCGAGCACGCGGGCCAGCGTGCTGGTCACCGGCGAGCCCGGCACCGGCACCGCCCGCATCGCCGAGGTGATCCACCAGCTGGCCGATGCCGCCGGCCCCTTCCAGCGGGTCAGCGCCGCGCTGGCCAGTTCGACCAGCCTGGCCGCGGCCTTCGAGCGCGCGGGCAGCGGCACGATCTTCCTCGAGGAGGTGGGCGCGCTTGATCCGGGCGTCCAGCTCGGGCTTCTGGACCTGGTCGACACGCATCCCGCCGCGCGGGTCATCGGCGCGACCTCGGACGATCTCGAGACCGCGGCGGCCGGGGGCCGCTTCAACCGCGATCTCTTCTACAAGCTCGACGTGATGCGCGTGCGCATCCCGCCGCTGCGCGAACGCATGGAGGACGTGCCGGCGATGTTCCGCAACTTCGTCGCCATGGCCTGCGAGCAGGGCGCGATCCCGCAGCCCGTGATCGGTGAGGAGGTGATCGCGCGGCTGATGTCGCAGAACTGGCCGGGCAATGCCCGCGCGCTGCAGAACGCGGCGATGCGCTTTGCCATGGGGCTGCCCGAGACCGGCGATGAGGAGGAGGCCGAGCTGGGCCTCGCCGAGCGGATGCGCCGCGTCGAGCGCGCGATCCTCGTCGAGGCGCTCGAACGCCACCGCGGCCGGGCCGGGCGCACAGCGGCGGCGCTGCAGCTGCCGCGCAAGACCTTCTACGACAAGCTGGCCAAGCACGGGCTCCGGCCGGAGGATTACCGCGAGTCGTGACCGGCCCGGGCCTGTGTGGATTTCCACACATTGCCCGTTCGCGACTGTGTGACTTTCCGCGCAGGGTCGCCGCAGACAGCCTGCAGCCGTCTGCGAAACGCGCTCTAAAGTTCCGGAAATAAACTCGAAAATTCAACCCGTGCCGCGACCGAATCTTTCTCTTGTTCCGCTGCGCCGCGCTTTGTTCAGTGGGCGCGGGGCGCCGGGACCGCCGGTGATCCCGTCTTGAAGAATTGGGAGGACAACATGAAACTCTTTACCGCAGCCGCGACCGCGGTCGCGCTGAGCTTTTCCGGCAGTGCGGCCCTTGCCGCCTGCGATGACGGCGAGATCGTCATCAAGTTCAGCCACGTCACCAACACCGACCGGCATCCGAAAGGGATCGCCGCCGAGCTTCTGAAGGAACGCGTCAACACCGAGATGGACGGCAAGGCCTGCATGGAGGTCTTCCCGAACTCGACGCTTTACAACGACGACCAGGTGCTCGAGGCGATGCTGCAGGGCGACGTGCAGATGGCCGCGCCGTCGCTGTCGAAGTTCGAGCAGTTCACCAAGGTGTTCCGCATCTTCGACCTTCCCTTCATGTTCAAGAACATCGACGCGGTGGACGAGTTCCAGACCTCGGAAACCGGGGTGGCGATGAAGGAGAGCATGGTGCGCCGCGGCCTGCTGGGGCTGGCTTTCTGGCATAACGGCATGAAGCAGATGTCGGCCAACCAGCCGCTGATCGGGCCCGAGGACGCCGACGGCCTGAAGTTCCGCGTGCAGAACTCCGACGTGCTGAAGGCGCAGATGGCCGCGCTCGGCGGGTCGCCGCAGCCGATGGCCTTCTCGGAGGTCTATGGCGCGCTGCAGACCGGCGTCGTCGACGGGCAGGAGAACACCTGGTCCAACATCTACGGCCAGAAGTTCTTCGAGGTGCAGGACGGCATCACCGAGACGAACCACGGCATCATCGACTACCTGCTGGTGACCAATATCGACTGGTGGGAAGGTCTGCCGGACGACGTGCGCGGCCAGCTCGCCACGCTCGTCGAGGAAGTCACCGCGACCCGCAACTCCGAGGCCTACGCGGTCAACCAGGAGGCCAAGCAGGCGATCATCGATGCCGGCGGCACCGTGCGCCAGCTCGACGCCGAGCAGCGCGCGGCCTGGGTCGAGACCATGAAGCCGGTCTGGGCGCAGTTCGAGGGCGATGTCGGCGCCGAGAACATCGAGGCGGCACAGGCGATCAACGCCAAGCACTAAGGGCCGGGTCAGGTCCAGGGTCCGGCCCCGCGCGGGGCCGGACCCGTCACATCGTTCGGAGGGGGAGCCGGGCATGTCCAAGCGATACGAACCGGAAACGGCGCTGGGCCGTATCGTCAACGAGCTGGAGGAGACCGCCATCGCGGTGATCCTCGGCGCGATGACGCTGATCACGTTCACCAATGTCGTGCTGCGCTACGGCTTCAATACCGGCCTGATCTGGGGGCTGGAGGCGACGAGCTTCCTGTTCGCCTGGCTGGTGCTGTTCGGCGTGAGTTACGCGGTCAAGGTCACCGCCCATCTGGGCGTGGACGCGATCCTGAACCTCGTGCCGCGCCCGACGCGGCGGGTGATGGGCATGATCGCCGCCGCGGTCTGCCTGGCCTACGGCTTCCTGCTGATGAAGGGGGCCTGGGACTACTGGGCCAATTTCGCCAACCTGCCGCAGACCACCGGGCGCTGGTTCCCGACCGGGCTGGAAGAGATGAAACGCACCTCCTACCGGGCCTGGTACGCGGTGGTCGATATCCCGATGCCGGAATTCCTGCGCTTCCTCGAGCCGCTGATGAACGAGGGCGAGGAATACGAGAAGCTGCCGCGCTTCATTCCCTATTTCATCCTGCCCTTCGGCATGGCGCTGCTCTTGTTCCGCTTCATCCAGGCCACGGCCCGGCTGGTGCGCGGCGAGCAGGACTCGCTGATCGTCAGCCACGAAGCCGAGGACGCCGTCGAAGACGCCTCGAAGCTGAACTGGGAGGAGTGAGACCATGGAAGTCGCCGTTCTCTTCGCGATGGTGATCGGGCTCCTGCTGCTGGGCGTTCCGATCGCGGTCTCTCTCGGGTTCTCCTCGATCCTGTTCCTGCTGGTGCTCTCGGACACGTCGCTGTCCTCGATCGCGCAGACCCTGTTCCAGGCCATGGCGGGGCACTACACGCTCCTGGCCATTCCCTTCTTCATCCTGGCCTCGTCCTTCATGTCGACGGGCGGCGTGGCCAAGCGGATCATTCGCTTTTCGATCGCCGTGGTGGGGCATTTCCACGGCGGGCTGGCGATCGCGGGCGTTTTTGCCTGCATGCTCTTCGCCGCGCTTTCGGGCTCGTCGCCCGCCACGGTGGTCGCCATCGGCTCCATCGTGATCGCGGGCATGCGGCAGGTCGGCTATTCGCGCGATTTCGCGGCCGGCGTGATCGCCAACGCGGGTACGCTGGGCATCCTGATCCCGCCCTCGATCGTGATGGTCGTCTATGCCTCCGCCACCGACGTCTCGGTGGGGCGGATGTTCCTCGCGGGCGTGATCCCCGGCGCGCTGGCCGGGCTGATGCTGATGACGACGATCTACCTGATCGCGCGCATGCGCGACCTGCCCAAGGGCGACTGGCTCGGCTGGGGCGAGGTCTTCGCCTCGGCGCGGGACGCGGCCTGGGGGCTGTTCCTGATCGTCATCATCCTGGGCGGCATCTATGGCGGCATCTTCACGCCGACCGAGGCCGCCGCCGTCGCGGCCGTCTATGCGTTCTTCATCGCCACCTTCGTCTATCGCGACATGGGGCCGCTTGCGGCGAAGGATGGCGGGCCGAACATCCCGCTGATCAAGAAACCCTATGCGCTGGTCACGGCCTTCTTCCACCGTGACACGCGCGACACGCTCTTCGAGGCGGGCAAGCTGACCGTCACGCTGATGTTCATCATCGCCAACGCGCTGATCCTGAAGCACGTGCTGACCGACGAGCAGATCCCCCAGCAGATCGCCGGCGCGATGCTCGAGGCGGGCTTCGGCGCGGTGATGTTCCTGGTCATCGTCAACGTGATCCTGCTGATCGGCGGCCAGTTCATGGAACCCTCGGGGCTGATCGTGATCGTCGCGCCGCTGGTCTTCCCGATCGCCATCGAGCTGGGCATCGACCCGATCCACCTCGGCATCATCATGGTCGTGAACATGGAGATCGGCATGATCACGCCGCCGGTCGGCCTCAACCTCTTCGTGACCTCCGGGGTCGCGGGAATGCCGATGATGCGCGTGGTCAAGGCCGCGCTGCCCTTCCTGGCGGTGCTCTTCGTCTTCCTGATCCTGGTGACCTACGTGCCGTGGATCTCGACCTTCCTGCCCACCTACTTCATGGGGCCGGAGATCATCACCTACTAGCCCGGCGCGGACTTCGGGCCGCGGTCCCGGCACGCGGACAGCCCCGGCGCGGAAAGTCCCCGCGCCGGGGTCTTGCGTTCCGCTGTCGGTGCGATCAGCCGAGCTCGGCCAGCAGCCGGGCGGCCTCGTCTGCGGGGGCGGCGAGGCCCGCGCGCCCCTCGCCGGGGAAAAAGCGGGCGCGGGTGGCCGTGGGCATCGGGCGCGGGGCCAGCACATGCACGGCGGGGCCGGTGCGGGCCATCTCGGCCTGCCAGGAGCGGGCGAGCGCGACCTGCGCGGATTTCGTCGCGCCGTAGGCGCCGAAGAACTTCTCGCCGGCATGGGGATCGTCGAAAAAGATCGCGCGCCCGGCCTCGGCCGCCTGCACAAGCGGCTCGGCCAGCGCGATCAGGCGGCCCGTCGCGCGCAGGTTCACGTCGATGGAACGATCCCAGTCCCGGGCGTCGATATGCCCCGCGGGCGAGAGCGGCGCGGCATGGATCGCGGCGTGCACGATCATGTCGAGCCGCCCCCAGCGGTCATGCACCGCGCGGCAGAGCTGGCGGATCGCATCCTCGTTGGTGACGTCCATCGGCGCCAGCGTCGCCGTGCCGCCCGCCGCCTGGATGCGGTCGTCGAGTTCCTCGAGCCCGCCCGTGGTGCGCGCCAGCGCGACCACATGCACGCCGTCGCCGGCCAGCTTCTCGGCCATGGCGGCGCCGAGCCCGCGCGAGGCCCCGGTGACCAGTGCGACCGCCCCGGTCATTCCGCGGCCTTGAGGTCGAAGCCCTTGGCGATCATGTCAGACGGCGCCACCGGGTATTCGCCCGAGAAACAGGCGTCGCAGTATTGCGGGCAGTCGGCGTTGCGCCCGCCGGATTCGCCCACCGCCCGGTAGAGCCCGTCGAGCGAGATGAACCGCAGGCTGTCGATCTCGAGATGGGCGCGCATCTCTTCCTCGGTCATGGACGCGGCGAGCAGCTTCTCGCGCTGCGGCGTGTCCACGCCATAGAAACAGGGCCAGGAGGTCGGCGGCGAGGCGATCCGGAAATGCACCTCCTTGGCGCCGGCATCGAGGATCATCTCCTTGATCTTGCGGCTGGTTGTGCCGCGCACGACGCTGTCATCGACCAGGATCACCCGCTTGCCGCGGATCAGCGCGCGGTTGACGTTCAGTTTCAGCCGCACGCCCATGTTGCGGATCTGCTCGGTCGGCTCGATGAAGGTTCGGCCCATATACTGGTTTCGTATGATCCCCATCGCGTAGGGGATACCGGATTCCTGGCTGAAGCCGATCGCCGCGGGCGTGCCGCTGTCGGGCACCGGGCAGACGAGGTCGGCGTCGACCGGGGCCTCCTTGGCCAGTTCGGCCCCGATGGCGCGGCGGGTCTCGTAGACGGACCGCCCGCCCAGGATCGAATCCGGCCGCGAGAAATAGACATGCTCGAAGATGCAGAAGCGCGGCCGGGCCTTCTCGAAGGGGTGGTAGGACTCCACGCCCTCCTCGGTGATGACGACCATCTCGCCGGGCTCGATCTCGCGGATGAACTCCGCCCCCATGATGTCGAGCGCGCAGGTCTCGGAACTCAGCACCCAGCCGCCGGCGACCTGGCCCAGCACCAGCGGGCGCACGCCCAGCGGGTCGCGCACGCCGATCAGCTTGGTCCGGGTCATGGCGACGATGGAAAACGCGCCCTCGACGCGGCGCAGCGCGTCCTTCATCCGCTCGGGAATGTTCTTCTGGATCGAGCGTGCCATCAGGTGGATGATGCACTCCGAATCCGAGTTCGACTGGAAGATCGACCCGCGCTCGATCAGCTCCTTCCGCAGCGCCTCGGCATTGGTGATGTTGCCGTTATGCGCGATGGCCGACCCGCCCATCGAGAACTCGCCGAAAAAGGGCTGCACGTCGCGGATCGCGGTCTGCGCCTTGGAGCCGCTGGTGGAATAGCGCACATGTCCGATGGCGAGGCTGCCCGGCAGGGTTTCCATCAGGCTCGCCTTGGTGAAGTTGTCGCGCACATAGCCGAAGCGCCGGGCCGAGTTGAAGCCGGTCTCGGGCGCGTAGGAAACGATCCCGCCGGCCTCCTGGCCGCGATGCTGCAGCGCGTGGAGCCCGAGCGCGACGAAATTCGCCGCGTCCGAGACGCCGATCACGCCGAAGACGCCGCATTCCTCGCGCAGCTTGTCGTCGTCGAAAGGGTGGGACAGGAACGGCTTCATGCGCTCGCGCATAGGAAAGGGCTCCGGGGTCAGGGCAGCACGGGCCCCATATAACCACTCGTTACAGAAGTGTCACGGGGCGATCCGTCAGTTCTGCGCGGTTCCCCCGGACTCTTCGGCGCCGCAGACGCCGACGAGCTGCTCGTAGCGGTTCACGATCCAGGCCGGGGCTTCCTCCGGCATCTGTTCGGCGATGGCCGCGCGGCTCGAGGCGAAGACCGCGCTGGAGCGCGAATTGTCCACCATCGGGATCGTGTCGTGGACCACCACGCGGTCATAGACGACGAAGGCCACCGCCACCAGCAGAAGCCCGCGCAGCGCCCCGAAGAGAAAGCCGAGCCCCTGGTCCACGCCGCCGAAGGACGAGCGCTGCACCGCGCTGGCGAAGAAGGGCGTGAAAAGCGACACGACGATCAGCGCCACCGCGAAGACCGCCGCGAAGGCCGCCACGATCGACAGCTCGCAGCTGTCGGCCAGGAACTCGCCCACCACGGGCACTTCCTTGACCAGCGGCTGCACCGGGGGCGCGAAGACGAAGGCCAGCACGGCGGCCAGCACCCAGCCCGCGATGGAGAGGACCTCGCGGACGAGGCCGCGCGCATAGGCGAGGATGGCGGAGATCAGCACGATGCCGGCGACGACGCCGTCGATGAGGGTGAAGCCTTCCATAAAGTCTCCCCTGCGCGGGCCCACTCAGCCGGCCCCGAAAAACTCCCCGACGAGCGCGCCGAGATCCGCGTAGCTCTGCACCGCGATACCGTCCACGGCCACCGTCTTTGCCTGCGACGGCGCGACCGCCTTTGAAAAACCAAGTTTCTGCGCCTCTTTCAACCTGTTTTCGGCCTGGGTGATCGGGCGCAAAGCCCCCGAGAGCGAGATTTCACCGAAGAAGACCGTGTCGGGCGGCAGCGGATCGTCCTCTCGCGCCGAGAGCAGCGCGGCCGCCACCGCCAGGTCGGCGGCCGGTTCCGAGATCCGCATGCCGCCGGCGACGTTGAGATAGACGTCCGAGCCCGCGAAGCTGATGCCGCAGCGCGCCTCCAGAACGGCCAGGATCATCGACAGCCGGCCCGAGTCCCAGCCGACGACGTTGCGCCGCGGGGTGGCCAGCGGAGAAGGGGCCACCAGCGCCTGGATCTCGACCAGCACGGGGCGCGTGCCCTCGATCCCGGCAAAGACGACCGAGCCGGGCGAGGGCGTGTCGCGTTCCGACAGGAACAGCGCCGAGGGGTTCGCCACCTCGTCGAGACCCGCGCCCGTCATCTCGAAGACGCCGATCTCGTCGGCCGGTCCAAAGCGGTTCTTCACCGCGCGCAGGATGCGGAACTGGTGCCCGCGCTCGCCCTCGAAATAGAGCACCGTGTCGACCATGTGCTCGACCACGCGCGGGCCGGCGATCTGGCCTTCCTTGGTGACATGGCCGACCAGGATGACGGCGGTGCCGCGCTTCTTGGCGAAGCTGACCAGCTCGTGCGCCGCGGCGCGGACCTGGCTGACCGAGCCGGGTGCCGATTCCACGTTGTCGGCCCACATGGTCTGGATCGAGTCGATGATCGCCAGCGACGGGCGTTCCTGGTCGAGGGTCGTGAGGATGTCGCGCAGGCTTGTCTCGGCGGCCAGCTTCACCGGCGCGTCGGCCAGCCCCAGGCGCTGGGCGCGCATGCGGATCTGCGCGGCGGCCTCCTCGCCCGAGACATAGACCGCCGAGAGCCCCTGCAGCGCGAAACGCGCTGCCGCCTGCAACAGCAGCGTGGACTTGCCGATGCCGGGATCGCCGCCCACCAGGATCGCCGAGGCCGGCACCAGCCCGCCGCCCAGGACGCGGTCCAGCTCGCCGAGCCCCGAGCCGCTGCGCGGCGGCGGCGTGTCGCTGGCGCCGAGATCCGTCAGCGCGACGGGCCGGCCGCGCGAGGGGCCCAGCGACTTGCCCGCCGGCCCGGCCGAGAGCGGCGCTTCCTCGGTGATGCTGTTCCAGGCGCCGCAGGAATCGCAGCGGCCCTGCCATTTCTTGTAGACGGCACCGCAGTCGTTGCAGACGAATTGGGATTGGGTCTTGGCCATGGATCCCTTCTGCCTCAGGCCCCGCCCGCCGGCAAGCCGCGCCCGCGCCCGAGATGCGACAGCGCGAGCGACGCCAGGATGCAGCCGGTGAAGAGATAGAGCCCCCAGGCCGTTTCCACCCGGCCGATACCGGTGCCCTTGGCCACCACGACATAAAGCGCGACGAGGAAGATATCGGCCATGGCCAGCCGCCCGAGCCGCGCCGGCCAGGGGCGCAGCCGCTCCGGCGCGATGCCGAAATGGAGCGCGGCCAGCAGCAGCGTCTTGGCATAGGGCGCCACCAGCGCGAAGAGCGCGACGACGAGGGCAAGGAAGACATCCGTCTCCCAGAGCGCGCGCAGCCCGGTGACGACGGAGATCTCCGAGAGCCCGAAAAGCGGCAGCAGCCCCGCCCGCAAGAGCGGCGCGGTCCAGGCCAGCGGGAACAGGATCAGCAGCGCGAGATTGGCCGCCACCAGCGGCCAGGGCGCGGCGGGTCTCACCGCACCGCCTCGATCGGCCCCTCGGCGCGGCCCTGGATGAACTGCTCGAGGTAAGGGTCGCCGCTGGCGTCCATTTCCTCGACCGGGCCGGTCCACTGGATCACGCCGTCATGCAGCATCGCGACATGGTCCGCGATGGCCCGGACCGAGCTCATGTCATGGGTGATGGTCATGGCCGTCGCGCCCATTTCGCCGACGATCTCGCGGATCAGCTCGTTGATGACGCCCGACATGATCGGATCGAGCCCGGTGGTCGGTTCGTCGAAGAAGATGATCTCGGGATCGGCGGCGATGGCGCGGGCCAGGCCGACGCGCTTCTGCATGCCGCCCGACAGCTCGGCGGGGTAGAGATCGGCCACAGCGGATTTCAGCCCGACACGGCGCAGCTTCTCGACGGCGATTTCGCGCGCCTCGTCCTTGGGCCGCTTCTGGGCGCCGCGCAGCAGCCGGAAGGCCACGTTCTGCCACACGGTCATCGAATCGAAGAGCGCGCCCCCCTGGAACAGCATCCCGAAGCGCGCGAGGAAGGCGTCGCGGTCGCCCTTGGTGGCGTCGGCGCCGTCGACCCGGATCGTGCCGGCGTCGGGCTTCACGAGGCCGAGGATGCACTTGATCAGGACGGATTTCCCGGTGCCCGAGCCGCCGATGATCACCATGCTTTCGCCGCGGCCAACGGACAGGTTCACGCCGCGAAGTACCGCGTTGGCGCCAAAGGCTTTCTCGACGCCCTCGAGTTCGATCATCGCGCGTGTCATGCCGAGAAGAACACCTCCGTCAGCACGTAGTTGGCCGCCAGGATCAGGATCGAGGCCGAGACCACGGCGTTCGTGGTGGCGCGGCCCACGCCCTGCGCGCCGCGGCCCGAATTCATGCCGTGATAGCAGCCCATCAGCGCCACGATGAAGCCGAAGGCCGCGGCCTTCCAGAGCCCCGAGATCACGTCGGCGGCCTCGAGAAAGTCGCGCGTGTTCTCGAGATAGGCGGCGGAGTTGAAGCCCAGCCGCGTGATGCCGACGAGATAGCCGCCCATGATGCCGAGGATATCGCCGATCCCGGCCAGGATCGGCATGGCGATGGTCGCGGCGAGGATCCGCGGCACGGTCAGGTATTTCATCGGGTTGGTGGACAGCGTCACCAGCGCGTCGATCTGTTCGGTCACCTTCATCGTGCCGATCTCGGCGGCGATCGAGGCCGCCACGCGGCCGGCCACCATAAGCCCGCCGATGACGGGGCCCAGCTCGCGCACCATGCCGATGGCGACGATCGACGGCACGACGGTCTCCGCGTTGAAGCGCGCGCCGCCCGAATAGATCTGCAGCGCCAGGGCCGCGCCGGTGAAAAGCGCCGTCAGGCCGACGACGGGAAGGCTGAAATACCCAATGAACAGAAGGGCATGCGCAAATTCCCTGAAGTAGAATGGCGGGCGCAGAAGATGGCTCAGCGCCGAGAAGGTGAACAGCGTTACCCGCCCGACGAGCCGCATCAGCCCCAGCGTCGAATGGCCCACGGCATGGGGGATGAAGGTCAGGATGCGCGTTGCGGTCATGAGGCGGCCCGGTCGGTTTCGCCGCCACTGTACTGCCGGGCGTAGCGGTCGCCAAGGCTGGTCAGGATCTCGTAGCCGATCGTGCCCGCGGCCGCGGCGACGTCGTCGACCGACTGGTGGATGCCGAAAAGTTCCAGCGTGTCGGGCACGGTGTCGAGATGCCCGACATCGACCGTCAGCAGATCCATGGAGACGCGCCCGGCCAGCGGGCAGGGCGTGGCGCCGGCGTAGAGCTGCGCGACATTGCCCATCTGGCGGATGATGCCGTCGGCATAGCCCGCGGCCAGCGTGGCGATCCGTGTCGGGCGGCTGGCGATCCAGGTCGCGCCGTAGCCCACGGCTTCGCCCGCCGCGACCTCGCGGGTCTGGATCACCGGGATGTCGAGATGCACGACAGGTTGCGCCCGCGCGAAGGGCTGCCCGCCATAAAGCCCGATGCCGGGGCGGCAGATCTCGAACTGGTAGTCGGGCCCGAGCAGCGTGCCGCCGGTCGCGGCGAGCGAGCGAGGCACGTCAAGATCGCCTGCCATCTCCTTGAAAGATTTCAGCTGCCTGGCATTCATCGGGTCGGACGGGTCGTCCGAACAGGCGAGGTGGCTGATCACCAGCCGCGGCCTTGCGGCAAGCAGCCTGTCGCGAAGCGCGGCAAATTCCGCCGGTTCCATGCCGAGCCGGTTCATGCCGCTGTCGAGCTGCAGGCCGAAGGGGTGATCGGCCAGCGCCTCGAAATGGCGGTTGACCTGTGCCGCGTCATTGAGCAGTGGGACAAGCCGGGCGCCCGCGATCAACTCGGCATCGCCGGCCATGTGGCCGGAAAAGACGAAGATCTCCGGCCCCGGCCCGAGAATGCGGCGCAGCGCCGCGCCTTCCTCGGCCAGCGCCACGAAGAAACGCCGCACCCCTTCGGCCGCGAGAACCGGCGCGACGCGGTCGGCGCCGAGCCCGTAGGCGTCGGCCTTGACCACCGCGGCCGTCTCGACGCCCGGTCCCGATGCGGCGTCCAGCCCGCGCCAGTTGGCCACGAGCGCATCGAGATCGACGGTAAGCGTGGGTCGGGTCATGGAATGCTCCGGCGGCTGTTCCGGGCGGCCATAGCGTGGCAGGGCCAGGCTGACAAGCCCGCAACCCGCCGCAGGCCGCGGTCAGGCGAAATCGCCGCCGTCGCCGCCGCCCTGCTGCCACGGTTTCACCAGGTTGCCGAAGCGGGTGAAGCGGCCCTCGAAGGCCAGCTCGACCGTGCCGATAGGGCCGTGGCGCTGCTTGCCGATGACGACCTCGGCCTTGCCGTGCACCTTTTCCATCTCGTCCTGCCACTGCGCCATGGCGTCGAGATCGTGGTCGCCCGGTTTCTCTCGTTCCTTGTAGTATTCCTCGCGGAAGACGAACATCACCACGTCGGCGTCCTGCTCGATCGAGCCCGACTCGCGCAGGTCCGAGAGCTGCGGGCGCTTGTCGTCGCGCGACTCGACCTGGCGCGACAGCTGGCTGAGCGCGACCACGGGGATGTCGAGTTCCTTGGCGATGGCCTTGAGACCCTGGGTGATCTCGGAGACCTCGTTCACCCGGCTGTCCTTGGCCGAGGCGGGGCGGACCAGCTGCAGGTAGTCCACGAAGAGCGCGTCGAGCCCGTGCGTGCGCTTGAGCCGCCGCGCGCGGGCCGCGAGCTGGCTGATCGGCAGCGCCGGGGTATCGTCGATATAGAGCGGGCAGGCCTCCAGCTGCTTGGCGGCCTCGACGAAGCGACGGAACTCGGCCTCGGTCATGTCGCCGCGGCGGATCTGTTCGCTGGGCACCTCGGAGGCCTCCGACAGGATCCGCGCGGCAAGCTGCTCGGCCGACATCTCGAGGCTGAAGAAGCCCACCACCCCGCCCTCGACCGCGCCTTCGGAGCCGTCGGGCGTCTTGCCCTTGCGGTAGGCCTTGGCGATGTTGAAGGCCACGTTGGTGGCCAGCGAGGTCTTGCCCATCGAGGGGCGCCCGGCGAGGATAAGGAGGTCGGACTTGTGAAGCCCGCCGAGCTTCTTGTCGAGATCGATCAGCCCGGTCGAAACCCCGGCCAGCCCGCCGTCGCGCTGATAGGCAGCGTTGGCGACGTTCACCGCATCCGTCACCGCCTTGAGGAAGGACTGGAAGCCCGACTCGGACTTGCCCTCTTCGCCGAGCTTGTAGAGCTTCTGCTCGGCCTCGACGATCTGCGATTTCGGATCGCTGTCGACATCGACCTGGCCCGCCTGGGCGGCGATGTCGCGCCCGAGCGCGATCAGCTCGCGCCGGATCGCGAGGTCGTAGATCATCTGCGCGTAGTCCCGCGCGGCGAAGGCCGAGATCGCGGCGCCGGCCAGGCGCACGAGGTAGGCCGCGCCGCCGAGTTCCGCCAGGCCCGGATCGTCCTCGAGGAAGGCCTTGAGCGTGACCGGCGAGGCCAGCGCGTTCTTCTGGATGCGCGCGGCGGCGACCTCGTAGATGCGGGCGTGGACCGGGTCGTAGAAATGACCGGCATTGATTATGGCCGCGACGCGGTCGAAGACGTCGTTATTGGTCAGGATCGCGCCCAGCAGCTGCTGTTCGGCCTCGGTGTTGTGGGGCAGCGTGCCGTCTTCCTCGCCGCCCGCGGGGCCCTGCCTGATCGCGGAAATCTCGTTCATCGCCTGCCTGCCCTTGTCCCTTGCGCGCTTGGATAGTGCGACCCCGGCGTGCTTGGCAAACTGTATGTTTCTGTGGATTGCCTGTGGGCAACCGCTCGATCCGCACATCTTGCGGCACGGGCAGGGCGCCGGTCAACATGCTGTGGCGGACCGGGCGCGCAAGGCCAATCCTGGAAACGAAATATTTCTGTGCCGGGAAAGCTCAGCCGCGCTGGCGGGCCTCCTGCCAGGCGCGGGGGGCCTGCAGGAACGACTCGACCTCGCGCAGCGTCCCGGCGTCGAAGGCGCCCGCGGCGCGAGCCTCGGCCAGCACGTCCCACCAGGTGCAGAGATGATGGAGCTGCACGCCGTGATCGCCGAGCGTCTGCTCTGTCTCGGGGAAGATGCCGTAATAGAAGATCACCGCCGTGTGCCCGCAGCTGGCGCCGGTTTCTCGGATCGCGTCCACGAAGGACAGTTTCGAGCCGCCGTCGGTGGTCAGATCCTCCACCAGCAGCACCCGCGACCCCGCGGACATGGCGCCCTCGATCCGGGCGTTGCGCCCGTAGCCCTTGGGTTTCTTGCGCACATAGCTCATCGGCAGGCCGAGGCGTTCGGCCACAAGCGCGGCGAAGGGAATGCCGGCGGTCTCGCCGCCGGCGACGTTGTCGAAGGCCTCGAAGCCGGCCTCGCGCATCACGGTCACGGCCATGAAATCCATCAGCACGGAGCGGATGCGCGGGAAGGAGATCAGCTTGCGACAGTCGATATAGGTGGGCGAGGGCAGGCCGGAGGCCAGGGTGAAGGGTGTTTCGGCGTTGAAATGCACCGCCTCGATTTCCAGCAGCATCCGCGCGGTCAGACGGGCGATCTCGGTCTTGTCGGGAAAGGCGGAGGGGATCATCGGTGTCTCTCTCGGCTGGCCGGGGATGCCGCTGCGCGGCGGATCGTGCCTCCGGCGGGGATATTTACGGAACGGTGAAGATCAGGGGCGCACCCGCCAGTGGAGCGGCATGCCCGGGTCGAAGACGGTGACCGGCCCGGCCCCGGTCTCGATCCGGGCGGGGTAGGCGACCGGCGCGGCGTCCTTTTCGAGCGTGATCGTCCCGTCATTGGGGGGCAGGCGGTAGAAGGCCGGGCCGTTCAGGCTGGCGAAGGCCTCGAGCCGGTCGAGCGCGCCCTCCTCCTCGAAGACCCGGGCGAGGATCGACAGCGTGTTGGTGGCGGTGAAGCAGCCCGCGCAGCCACAGGCCGATTCCTTGGCGTCGTCGGGATGCGGGGCGCTGTCGGTGCCGAGGAAGAAGCTGGCCTCGCCCGAGGTCGCGGCCGCCCTGAGCGCCAGGCGGTGTTCCTCGCGCTTGGCGACCGGCAGGCAGTAGTAATGCGGCTTGATCCCGCCCACCAGGATGTGGTTGCGGTTTATGACCAGGTGATGGGTGGTGATGGTGCCGCCGATATCGGGCCCGCCCTGGCGCACGTAGTCGATTCCGTCGCGGGTGGTGATGTGTTCCATCACCACGCGCAGCCCCGGCGTGGCCCGCCGGATCGGGTCGAGCACGCGGTCGATGAAGACGGCCTCGCGGTCGAAGATGTCGATCTCGGCATCGGTCACCTCGCCATGGACGCAGAGCGGCAGGCCGATCTCGGCCATCCTGTCGAGCACGCCCTGCACCTTGTCGAAATCGCGCACCCCGGAGGCGGAATTGGTGGTCGCGCCCGCCGGGTAGAGCTTCACCGCCGTCACGAGGCCCGCGGCGTGGGCGGCGGCGACGTCGGCGGGATCGGTCTCTTCGGTCAGGTAGAGCGTCATCAGCGGCGTGAAATCCATCCCCGCGGGCAGGGCGGCCAGGATGCGGTCGCGATAGGCGGCGGCATCCCTGGCGGTGACCACGGGGGGCACGAGGTTCGGCATGATGATGGCGCGGGCGAAGTGGCGCGCGCTCTCGGGCAGGACGCCCTCGAGCATGGCGCCGTCGCGCAGGTGCAGGTGCCAGTCGTCCGGGCGGCGGAGGGTCAGCGTGGTGGTCATGGGGCGCTCCTCTGGCTTGGGGCGGCGATACACCAGCGCGCGGGTTTTGGCCAGCGCCTCACTCCGGCGCGCGGGCCTCGGCGATCGCGGGACGCAGCGTGGTCTCGAGCGCGCGGTCCGTGACCGGCCCGGCGACCCGCGCGATGATGCGGCCGTTGCCGTCCACGACGAAGGTCTCGGGCACGCCGTAGACGCCCCATTCGATGGCCATGCGGCCCGCGGGATCGGCCCCGAGCGCGGCGTAGGGATCGCCGAGCTCGTCGAGGAAGCCCAGCGCCTGGCGCGGCTTGTCCTTGTAGTTGACCCCGTAGATCGTCAGGCCGCCGGCGGCGAGTTCCTCGAGGTTGGGATGTTCCACCCGGCAGGGCGCGCACCAGCTGGCCCAGAAATTCACCAGCTTGACGCCGGGCGCGCGGATCATCGCGTCGGTGAGTTGGGCGCCTTCGCCGAGCGGCTCGATCATCACGGCCGGGGCCGGCTTGCCGGCGAGCGCGGTCGGCAGCGCGTCGGGGTTCTCGCGGTTGAGCCCGAGGAAGAACAGCGCCGCCAGGCCGACGAACAGCAGCGGCGGCAGGAAGAGCAGCGGCGAAAGACCGGATTTCTCAGCCATCGGCGCGGCGCCTTTCCTCGATCTCGCGGAGCTGGCGGCGGATGCGGGCCGAGCGGGCCAGCGACAGCGCCACGATCCCGACGATCAGAAGGATCGAGACGGCATAGGCCGAGAGCACCTCGACCGCGTATTTCCCGAGATCCGGCATCATGCGCGGGCCTCCCGGGCGAGCAGGGCGGAAATCCGGCGGGCGCGGATCTCGGTGCGGGTCCGGAGCAGCACCAGCGCCACGAACAGGAGCACGAAACCGGCGATGCAGAACAGAAGCGGGTAGTAGAACACGTCCGCGATGTTCTCTTCCTTGTCGAGCGAGAGCGTCGCGCCCTGGTGCAGCCCCTGGTTCCAGAAGTTCACCGCGTAGCGCGAGAGCACGGCGAAGACCGAGCCCACGATGCAGAGCACCGAGGTCAGGTCGGCGGCGGTGTCCGGGTTCTCGATCGCCGACCAGAGCGCCATGTAGCCGAGATAGAAGATGAACAGGATCAGGAAGGAGGTCAGCCGCGGGTCCCAGGCCCACCAGGTGCCCCACATCGGCTGGCCCCAGATCGCGCCGGTCAGCAGCGCGATCAGCGTCATCGTCACGCCCACCGGCGCGGCGGCCTTGGCCGCCAGCGCCGAGACGTGGTGGCGGCGCACGATCCAGATGATCGAGGTCACCAGCATCATCAGCCAGGCGTTGATCGCCATCAGCGCGGAGGGCACGTGCAGGTAGATGATCTTCACGGTGGAGCCCTGTCGGTAATCGTCGGGCGTCAGGAAGAAGCCCCAGAACAGCCCCACGATCAGCGCCACGACCGTCGCGCCCGTCACCCAGGGCAGGATGCGGTCGGTGGTCTGGATGAACCGGACGGGGTTTGCGTATTCCCAGATCGACATGGTTCCCTTTCTAAGCCGGTCAGGCGCGGGCGGCAAAGCGCCGCGCGGTCGCAGGGGATCACTTCAGGTTGATGCGCACGGCGGCCGCCGCGGCATAGGGGATCAGCGCCAGCACCGCGGCGCTGACACCGGTGAGCAGCAGCGCCGGGGTCGCGGGCGAAAGTCCCTCGGCCGCGCGGCGCACGGTTTCGGCGCCGAAGATCAGCGTCGGAATGTAGAGCGGCAGCACCAGCAGCGAGAGCAGCAGTCCGCCGCGCTTGAGCCCCACGGTCAGGGCCGCGCCGAAGGTGCCGAGAAACGACAGCGCCGGCGTGCCGGCGAGCAGGCTCACCATCAGCCAGCCATAGGCCGGCCCCGGCAGGCTGAGAAGCAGCCCCAGCACCGGCGCGGCGAGCGTCAGCGGCAGCCCGGTGACGAGCCAGTGCGCCACGCCCTTCACCGCGACGATGCCCTCGAGCGGCAGCGGCGCGGTGGCCAGCAGGTCGAGCGAGCCGTCCTCGTAGTCGAGCTGGAAGATCCGGTCGAGCGAGAGCAGGCAGGCCAGGAGCGCGCCCACCCAGAGGATGCCGGGTGCGATCACGGCCAGGGTCCCGGTTTCCGGCCCGACGCCGAAGGGAACCAGCGTGACCACGATCAGGAAGAAGGCGAGCGAGAGCCCGAATCCGCCGCCCGACCGGAAGGCGAGCGCGAGGTCGCGGCGCAGCAGCGCGATCATGCGCGGGCCTCGTCGAAGCTGTCGTCGAGGAAGGGCGAGCCCTCGCGCCCCGGCGCCGCGCGGAAGGCGCCGATGTCCAGCACCTCGGCATCCGCGATGCCGAGATCGATATGGGTGGCGATGACCGCGCTGCCGCCGGCCGCGCAGTGATCCGCGACGACCTGCGCGAAGCTGGCGACCGTGGCCGCGTCGAGCGAGACCGTGGGCTCGTCCAGCGCCCAGATCGCGCGGTCGGTCACCAGGAGCCGCGCCAGTCCGAGCCGGCGCTTCTGCCCGGCCGAGAGATACTGCGCCGGGCGGTCGCGCAGGCCGTCCAGCGCGAAGGCCGCGATGGCGCGAGCGGTCGAGCCGGTGCCGTAGACCGCAGCCCAGAAGGCCAGGTTCTCGGCCACGGTCAGCTGGGCCTTCAGCCCGTCGGCATGGCCGGCATAGACCACGCTGTCGGGCGGCACGTCGAGCTGCCCGGCCGCGGGCGGCACCAGCCCGGCCAGCGTGCGCAGGAGCGTCGTCTTGCCCGACCCGTTGGGGCCGCGCAGGATCAGGCAGCGCCCGGCCGGCAGGGTGAAACTCACCCCCTCGATCACGGTCACGTCGCCGCGGCGGCAGGCCAGGTCTGTTGCGCGCATCTCCATGGGGCGGGTCTAGCCGATCCGCGCGCCCCCGAAAAGCGCGAAGCGCGGGCCTGCGGGGCGCTGCCGCAGCCGGCGGCCGGCCGCGCCGGGGCGCGCGGGTGCAAAAGGGGCTGGATTGGCGGTGCACAATTGTATACATAAGCGGCGACTCCTTGCGTGACCGCCTGCCATCGGGCAAGAGGACGTCAAGGGAACCGCCGCTAGCCAGTCACATCCAGGAGGCCCGGGATGACCATCACCGTCGGACATGACTCCAAGAACACCCGCAGGACGCTGACCGCGGGTGGCAAGAGCTTTTCCTATTACTCGATCCATGCCGCCGAAGAGGCCGGGCTCGGCAATTTCGCCCAGCTGCCCGCCAGCCTCAAGGTCGTGCTGGAGAACATGCTGCGCTTCGAGGACGGCAAGACCGTCCATGTCGACGACATCCGCGCCTTCTCGGACTGGGTGGAGAAGGGCGGGCGCAACCCGCGCGAGATCGCCTACCGCCCGGCGCGCGTGCTGATGCAGGACTTCACCGGCGTGCCCGCCGTGGTGGACCTGGCCGCGATGCGCGACGGGATCGTGAACCTCGGCGGCGACGCCACCAAGATCAACCCGCTGAACCCGGTCGACCTGGTGATCGACCACTCGGTGATGATCGACGAGTTCGGCAATCCGCGCGCCTTCCAGATGAACGTGGATCGCGAATACGAGCGGAACATGGAACGCTACCAGTTCCTGAAATGGGGGCAGGGCGCCTTCGACAATTTCCGCGTCGTGCCGCCGGGCACGGGCATCTGCCACCAGGTGAACCTGGAATACCTGGGCCAGACGGTCTGGACGGACACCGACCAGGACGGCAACGAGGTCGCCTATCCCGACACGCTGGTGGGCACCGACAGCCACACCACGATGATCAACGGCCTGGCCGTGCTCGGCTGGGGCGTCGGCGGCATCGAGGCCGAGGCCGCGATGCTGGGCCAGCCGATCTCGATGCTGATCCCCGAGGTCGTCGGCTTCCGCCTGACCGGCGCGATGGTCGAAGGCACCACCGCGACCGATCTCGTGCTCAAGGTCGTGCAGATGCTGCGCGAGAAGGGCGTGGTCGGCAAGTTCGTGGAATTCTACGGCGACGGGCTCGATCACCTGCCGCTGGCCGACCGCGCGACCATCGCCAACATGGCGCCCGAATACGGGGCGACCTGCGGCTTCTTCCCGATCGACGACGAGACGCTGCGCTATCTCGAGCAGACCGGCCGCGACAAGGACCGCATCGCGCTGGTCGAGGCCTATGCCAAGGCCAACGGCCTGTGGCGCGACGGCGATTACGACCCGGTCTACACGGATGCGCTGCATCTCGACATGGGCGACGTCGTGCCGGCGGTCTCGGGGCCGAAGCGTCCGCAGGATCACACGCCGCTCACCGCATCCGCGCAGAGCTTCTTCAACGTCGTGGCCGAGTATCGCGGCGAGGACGAGGGCGTGGCCGCCAACGACATGGCCGCCGAGGGGCCGGCCCCCGATGCGCTGGTCGATCCGCGCAAATCCGCCAAGGTCGAGGGCGAGGATTACGAGCTGCGCGACGGCTCGGTGGTGATCGCCTCGATCACCTCCTGCACCAACACCTCGAACCCCTACGTGATGATCGGTGCGGGGCTGGTGGCCCAGAAGGCACGCGCGCTGGGCCTGACCCGCAAGCCCTGGGTCAAGACCTCGCTCGCGCCGGGCAGCCAGGTGGTGTCCGAGTATCTCGAGGCCGCCGGGTTGCAGGACGACCTCGACGCCATCGGCTTCAACCTCGTCGGCTACGGCTGCACCACCTGCATCGGCAATTCCGGCCCGCTGCAGGAAGAGATCTCCAAGACCATCCACGACAACGACCTGGTCGCGGTCTCGGTGCTGTCGGGCAACCGCAACTTCGAGGGCCGCATCAGCCCCGACGTGCGCGCCAACTACCTGGCCTCGCCGCCGCTGGTGGTGGTCTACGCGCTGGCCGGCGACATGAACATCGACCTGACCCGCGACCCGATCGGGCAGGACAGGAACGGCAACGACGTCTACATGAAAGACGTCTGGCCGAGCCTGAAGGAGATCAAGGATCTCGTCGACCGCACCGTCACCCGCGAGGCGTTCCGCTCGAAATACGCCGACGTCTTCAAGGGCGATGACAAGTGGCAATCGGTCGAGACGTCCGAGGGCCTGACCTATGACTGGCCCGCGGCCTCGACCTATGTGCAGAACCCGCCCTATTTCCAGGGCATGTCCCCCGAGGCCGGCACCATCGACGACATCGAGGGCGCACGCGTTCTGGCCGTGCTGGGCGACATGGTCACCACCGACCACATCTCGCCGGCGGGCTCCTTCAAGCCCGATACCCCGGCCGGGACCTACCTGACCGACCGCCAGGTCGCGCCGCGCGACTTCAACTCCTACGGCTCGCGCCGCGGCAACCACGAGGTCATGATGCGCGGCACCTTCGCCAATATCCGCATCAAGAACGAGATGCTCGACGGCGTCGAGGGGGGCTACACGCTTGGCCCCGACGGCCAGAAGACGACGATCTTCGACGCCGCCATGGCCTACCAGGCCGAGGGCACGCCGCTGGTCATCTTCGCCGGCGAGCAGTACGGGGCGGGCTCCTCGCGCGACTGGGCGGCCAAGGGCACGAACCTTCTGGGCGTCAAGGCGGTGGTCGCCGAGAACTTCGAGCGCATCCACCGCTCGAACCTGGTGGGCATGGGGGTCATCCCCTTCGAATTCACCGGCGGCGACACCCGCAAGACGCTTGGCCTCAAGGGCGACGAGACGGTGGCGATCCAGGGACTCTCGGGCGATCTGAAGCCGCAGGCCGAGGTGCCCTGCACCATCACCCATGCCGACGGCACCAGCCGCGAGATCACGCTCAAATGCCGGATCGATACCGAGGTGGAGATCGAATACGTCCGCAACGGCGGCGTGCTGCACTACGTGCTGCGCAACCTCGCCAAGGCATCCTGACCCAAGACAGCGCGGCCCGCACCCCCGGGTGCGGGCCGATCCCGTCGCGCGACCACGGTGCTGATCGCGGGGCTCTCGCAAAGGCTTGATTGGCGTTCCCCGGTCCGCTGCCCTAAAACCAGTGGACACGCGAAACAAGCGAGCCGCCATGCGCCAGATCCTGACCCTTTCCATCCTCGTCCTGACCCTTGCCGCGGGGCCGCTCCGGGCCGCGGACCGTCCCGTGGTGGTGGAGCTTTTCACCTCGCAGGGCTGTTCGTCCTGCCCGCCGGCGGATGCGCTGCTGACCGAGCTGGCCGCGCGCGACGACGTGATCGCGCTGGCGCTGCACGTGGACTACTGGGACTACATCGGCTGGAAGGATCGCTTTGCCGATCCGCGCTTCACCAAGCGGCAGAAGGCCTATGCGCGGGCGGCAGGCACCAAGACGGTCTACACCCCCCAGATGATCGTGCAGGGCACCGCCCATGTGATCGGCAACCGCCCCGACGAGGTCGCCGAGGCGATCGCCCGCTTGCAGACCCGGCCCGCGCCGGTGGCCGTCGAGATGGCGCGGCGGGGCGACATGCTCGACATCCGCGTGACGGCCGACGCCGCGCTGCCGGGCGGCGCGGTGATCCAGCTGGTGCGCTACGACCCGGCCAAGCGGGTCGAGATCACCCGCGGCGAGAATGCCGGGCGCACGCTGCTCTATTCCAACATCGTGACGGCTTGGGACAGGCTGGAGTCCTGGAACGGCCGGGGCGTCTGGACGGCCAGCGTGGAGATGGACGCCGACACGCCCTGCGCGGTGATCGTTCAATCCGACGGGGTGGGGCGGATACTCGGGGCGGCACGCCTGCGCTGACGGTGCGGCTTCCAGCGGCGGTGCACCCAGAACCACTGGCCCATGTGCCGCCACACCTGGGCCTCGAGGCTGTCGTTGCAGGCCTGGGTCATGGTGACCGCGTCGGTATGCGCGATCGGCTCTTCCAGCGCGATCTCGATGGAGATGCCGTCGGGCTGGCGGATCCCGTAGGCCGGGATCAGCGCCGCGTCGTACTTGAGCGCCATTTCCGCGACCGAGGTCGCCGTGGGCGCGGTCTTGCCGAAGAAGGTCACGTCGGCGCCCTGTCCGAAAAACTGGTCGATCAGGATGCCGGTGACGCCGCCCTCGCGCAGATGCTTCACCAGCCCCGCCATACCGCGGCGGTCCCGCGCGAAGAGCGGCTTGCCGAGCTGCGCGGTCGTCTCGACGTAGTGGCGGTTGAAATAGGGATTGTTCATCGGCCGGTAGAGCCCGGCCACCGTCCAGCCCCGTTCGCGGAGCGCGACGCGCACCGCCTGGTAATTGCCGAAATGCCCCGAGACGAGGATAGCGGGCTTGCCGGCCGCCTGTGCGGCCTGCAGCGCGGCCAGCCCCGGCCCGCGGATCACGGTCGACCGCATGCGCTCTGCGAACGCCTCGATCGAGTAGAACTCGATCACCGTGCGCCCGACATTGTCCGGCACCTCGCGGCAGAGCCGCCGGATCTCGGCCTCGGGCAGGTCGGGCAGCACATGGGCGAGATTGGCACGGATGCGGCGGCGATACCCGGCGAGCGGGGCCACCAGATGCGCCGCCACCCAGCCGAAGAGCGGGACCCGCCAGCGATAGGGCAGCAGCAGCGCCAGGCGGATCATCGCCCTGAGCGCTAGGTCGGTCGACCGGTCCGCGATCCGGTTGCGGGGGGTCTTCATGCCGCGTCGTCCTTGCCGGGGCCGGGCCGGGCGCTGGCCACGGCCCGTGTTTCGCGGTGCCAGACATAGAGCCCGGCTGCCACGATCACAAGCGCGCCCATGATCGTCCAGCGGTCGGGATACTCGCCGAAGAAGGCCATGCCCCAGATCGCGGCGAAGAGTAGCCCCACGTAGCCGAAGGGCGCGACGACCCCGGCCTCGGCCACCGAGAGCGCGCGGATCAGCAGAAGCTGCGCCGCGCCGCCGAGGACGCCCAGCAGAAGAAAGAACGCGGCATCGCCCGCGGCCGGCGTCACCCAGACGGCCGGCAACGCGACCGAGGTCAGCGCCGTGCCGACCAGCGCGGTGTAGAGCAGCGAGGTCCAGACGCTTTCATCGCGTCCGACCGCGCGGGTTGAGATCGCGTAGGCCGCGTAGAACGCCGCCGCACAAAGCGGCAGCAAAGCGTAGACGGAAAAAACGTCGGTGCCGGGGCGGATGATCAGCATCGAGCCGGCCAGCGCGGCGCCGATGCCGAGCGCGCGGCGCAGCCCGATCCGCTCGCCCAGGAAGATCGCCGCGCCCAGCGTGATCAGAACCGGGTTCAGATCCATCACCGCCGTGGCCTCGGCCAGCCCGATATGGGCGAGGCTCAGGAAGAAGCAGAGCGTCGCACCGAACTGAAAGCAGGATCGCAGGAACTGCATCCCCGGATAGCGGGTCCGGGCGACGGCGCGCAGCCGCGGCGCCAGCAGCGCCAGCACGATCACCGTCTGGCCGGTATAGCGCGCCCAGACGACCTGCAGCGTGTCGTAGCGGGCCGTCAGGCCCTTGGCAGTGGCGTCCATCAGCGTGAAGAAGAAGATCGCGCCGATGGCCAGCAGGATGCCCTGCGCATTGGGCGCGAGCCGCGCGAAACGGGTCATCGGCGCGCCCCCGCGGGGGGCCGGGTTCTGGCTGGCGCGTCGGTCATGGCGCCGTTCTAGGGCGTGGCCCGTGGCGCGGCAATCGCTTTCAGGACTTGCGGAAAAGCAGGATCCGGTTGTTGGCCGGCATCGCCAGCAGCGCCGCCGGTTCCAGCCTGGCGGTGCGGGCGGCGTCGGTGATCTCGGCGGTGTCGCGCAGCCCCCAGTCGGGATTGTCGGCGCGGAGCCGCGCGTCGAAGATCCGGTTGCCGTCGCCGGTATGCGCACCGTTCTCGCGGAAGGGCCCGTAAAAGGCGAGATACCCGCCCGGGGCCAGCGCCCGGCCCGCGCCCGCGACGAGTCCCTCGGCCACGGCGAAGGGGGCGATGTGGATCACGTTCATCGCGATCACGAGCCGCAACGGGGCCAGCGCGGCGACGTCGCCGCGCGCGGCCCAGTCCCCGGCCGCGTCGAGATCGAGCGGCGCGGCCACCGGGGCCGCCTCGTGCGCGGCCCAGGCGGCGATGCTGGTCCTGTGCACCGGGTCGGGATCCGAGGGCGTCCAGGCGAGGCCGGGGAAGGCGCGGGCGAAGGCGCAGACATGGCGTCCGGGCCCCGAGCCGATCTCGAGCGCATGGCCCGAGAGCCCCGCGAGATAGGGCGCGAGCCCGTCGATCACGGGCCCGGCGTTGCGTTCGAATGTCGGGGAGTGGAGGCGCCCGTCCACAAGCGCGTCGCGGTAGCGCGCGCTGTGCTCGGTGGTCGGGCGCGTCACGGCCGTGTCAGGTCTTGAGCGGGCCGATCATCATGATCATCTGCCGCCCTTCCATTTTCGGCATGTTCTCGACCTTGCCGAGCTCCTTGACGTCTTCGGCCACGCGTTCCAGAAGCTCGCGGCCGAGTTGCTGGTGGGCCATCTCGCGGCCGCGGAAGCGCAGCGTGACCTTGACCTTGTCGCCCTTTTCCAGGAAGCGCTGCACGTTCTTCAGCTTGACCATGTAGTCATGCGTGTCGGTGTTCGGCCGGAATTTCACTTCCTTGACGTCGATGACCTTCTGCTTCTTCTTGGCCTCGGATTCACGCTTTTGCTGTTCGTACTTGAACTTGCCGAAATCCATGACCTTGCAGACGGGCGGATTGGCGTTCGGAGAAATCTCCACCAGATCCAGTCCGGCCTCCGTGGCGATGCGCATGCCTTCCTCGGGCGTCGAGACGCCGAGATTTTCACCTTCGGGACCGATGAGACGGATTTCACTGACCCGGATGCGGTTGTTCACGCGGGGGCCGGTGTCGCGCGTCGGCGGCGCGTTGTGTGGTCTGCGGGCTATGGGTTTCGCTCCTTCTTTCTGCTTCGGTCAAATGTCGAAAATAGACAGCGCCCCTTGGGCGATCAAGCTGTTTCCGCCGCCGGGCCGGGCCGGCGGCGGTCCCGTCTCTGCGGTCGTCAGGGCATGTCGGGCGCCCGGGCCTCGGCGGCCAGCTGCGTCACCGCCTCGTCGAGCGTGATCACGCGCGATCCCTTCTCGCCCAGCCGGCGCATCGAAACGGTGCGGTCCTCGACCTCGCGCTGGCCGATGGCGAGGATCACCGGCACCTTGCCGACGGAATGCTCGCGCACCTTGTAGTTGATCTTCTCGTTGCGCACGTCGGCCTCGGCGCGGATGCCCGCGGCCTTCAGCGCCTCGACGGCCTCCAGCACGAAGGGGTCGGCGTCCGAGACGATGGAGGCCACGACGACCTGCCGCGGCGCGAGCCAGAAGGGTAGGCGCCCGGCGAAGTTCTCGATCAGGATGCCGAGGAACCGCTCGAAGCTGCCGAGGATCGCGCGGTGCAGCATGACCGGGCGATGCTTGGCGCCGTCCTCGCCGACATAGGTCGCGTCGAGCCGTTCGGGCAGCACGAAATCCACCTGCAACGTGCCGCATTGCCAGTCGCGGCCAATGGCGTCGGTCAGCACGAATTCCAGCTTCGGCCCGTAGAAGGCGCCTTCGCCGGGGTTCAGCTCGAAGCTGTAGCCGGCGGCCTCGGTCGCGGCCATCAGCGCGCGCTCGGCCTTGTCCCACACCTCGTCGGAGCCGGCGCGGGTCTCGGGGCGGTCCGAGAACTTCACCCGGAAGCTTTCGAAGCCCAGGTCGCGGTAGACCTCGGCGAGCATGTCGATGAAGCGCTTGGTCTCGCTCTCGATCTGACGCTCCTCGCAGAAGATATGCGCGTCGTCCTGCACGAAGCCGCGCACCCGCATCAGGCCGTGCAACGCGCCCGAGGGCTCGTAGCGGTTGCAGGAGCCGAACTCGGCCATGCGCAGCGGCAGGTCGCGGTAGCTCTTGAGCCCGTGGTTGTAGATCTGCACGTGACAGGGGCAATTCATCGGCTTGAGCGCGTTCATGCGCTTTTCCTGCGCATGCTCTTCCTCAACCTCGACGATGAACATGTGCTCCTGGTACTTGTCCCAGTGTCCGGACCGTTCCCAGAGCTTGCGGTCCACCACCTGGGGCGTGTTGACCTCGACATAGCCGCCGCGGCGCTGCGCCCGGCGCATGTAGTCGCGCAGCTCGGTGTAGACGGTCCAGCCGTTCGGGTGCCAGAACACCATGCCCGGGGCCTCTTCCTGCATGTGGAAGAGTTCCATCTCGCGGCCGAGCCTGCGATGGTCGCGCTTCTCGGCCTCCTCGAGGAAGGTCAGGTAGGCCTTCAGGTCCTCGCGGTTCTTGAAGCCGACGCCGTAGATCCGCTGCAGCATCTGGCGGGTGCTGTCGCCGCGCCAGTAGGCCCCGGCCACCTTCATCAGCTTGAAGGCGTCGGCGGGCACCTGGCCGGTGTGCTGCAGGTGCGGCCCCCGGCAGAGATCCTGCCAGTGGCCGTGCCAGTACATCCGGACCGGCTCGTCGCCGGGGATCGCCTCGACCAGCTCGACCTTGTAGGGCTCGTTATTGGCCTCGTAGTAGCGGATCGCGCGGTCGCGTTCCCAGATCTCGGTGGTGACGGGATCGCGGCGGTTGATGATTTCCTTCATCTTCGCCTCGATCACGCCGAGATCCTCGGGCGTGAAGGGCTCTTCGCGGTCGAAGTCGTAATACCAGCCGTTCTCGATGACGGGACCGATGGTCACGCGCACCTCGGGCCAGATCTCCTGCACGGCGCGGGCCATGATATGGGCCAGGTCGTGGCGGATCAGCTCCAGCGCCGGGCCGTCGTCCTTCATGGTGTGAAGCGTGATGTTCGCGTCGGCCTCGATCGGCCATTTCAGGTCCCAGTGGCTGCCATCCACCGAGGCCGAGATCGCTTTCTTGGCCAGCGAGTTGGAGATGCTCGCCGCCACCTCCGCGGGGGTCACGCCCCTGGGGTAGCTGCGCGCATTGCCATCGGGAAACGTCAGGGAAATATCGGCCATCGGCCTGTGCCTCCTCGTCGGTTTGGCGCCTACGGAACGCCCGGTTGCGGGTCGGGGCCCGTCATGCGCCGGCTGCGCGGCGAAGTCAACGTGGAAAAGGGATGTGCAGCGCCCGGCGGCTCAGCCGCGCAGGTAATGGGCGCGGGCGCGGGCGATCTCGGCGGCCAGCCAGTCATCCGCGCTTTCGCCGGGGCCGGGGCCGCGGCCATGCGCGCGCGCCGTCTCGAAGAACCCGCGGCCGGGGCGTCCGCCGCGCCCGGTGACCAGCGCGGCGATGAACGGGCGCCCCGCGGCGGCGTCCTGGGCCATGCTGGCCTCGAGCGCGCCGGTCACCTGCGCGATGCGTCCCGGCGGGGTCAGCGCCAGCGCCGTGGCCAGCGCGGCGTAGCTCGGCAGGGGATCGGCCGGGGACAGTGTCAGCAGATGCGCGCGAAGCTGCAGCGACAGCCCGGCACCGGTCATCGCGCCGGCGTCGTGCCGGCCTCGTCGGGCTCGGCGGTGGCGGGGGCGAAATTCACGCAGAGCTTGTCGAAATCGTCCGAGATCAGCCCGGCGGCGGTGCAGCTGCACACCCAGCGTGTTCCCGCGCCGGGCGCCTCGCGGTCGAGGAACCGGCAGTCGCCGCAGGTTCCGAAGGTCTCGGCGCCGCGATCCAGCGCCACCTGCGCCAGCAGGTCGCGCAGCCCCTGGTCCAGCGCGGCGCGTTCGCCTTCCGGCATCCGTTCGAGCGCCGCCGACAGCGTCTTGAGCGGGTCCGCGGCCAGCATGTCGCGCCCGGCCTCGGTCAGCTCGAAAAGGCTGCTGCGCCCGTCGGTCTCGCTCGGCTTGCGGGTCAGGTAGCCCGCGGAGACCAGCGACTTGACCGTCTGCGAGGCGGTGCCCCGGGTGGTGGCGTGAAAACTCGAGAAGGCCGAGGGCGTGCGCGAGAAGCGGTTGGCCCGCGCGAAGAAGCGCAGCGCCGTCCATTGCGCCGGGGTCAGCCGCGCGGCCCCCGGCGCCTGCTGGCCCAGACGCCCGAGATGGAGGATCAGCTCGGCACAGAGATCGGCGGTCGTCGCGGTTGTCATGGCCGGGATAGTAGCGACCCGATACTAGCTTGACAAGGAACCCGCCGGAGAAATAGTTTCGACTCGAAACCACTTTGACTGTCTTGGCGGAGGAAACCATGCGAGAGCTTGTCGGGTCGGATCGCGCCTTCAACAGGCAGGCCATGGCGCGTGAGCTGCTCGATGCCGAGACCGAGGCCGCGCTCGCCCGGGCCTGGCGCGACCATGGCGACGAGGCCGCGCTGCATCGGCTCGTCAACGCCTATTCGCGGCTTGCCATCGCCTCGGCGCGCAAGGCGCAGCGCTACCAGGTGCCCGTCGAGGACCTCGTCCAGCAGGCGAATCTCGGGCTGATGAAGGCGGCCGAGAAATTCGACCCGGATCGCGGCGTGCGGTTTTCGACCTATGCCGCCTGGTGGATCAAGGCGTCGATCCAGGATTACCTGATGCGGAACTGGTCCATCGTGCGGATGGGGGCGACCGCGGCGCAGAAAACGCTCTTCTTCAACCTGCGCCGGGTGCGCGCGGGGCTCGAGACCGCGGCCGCCGCCCGCGGCGAGGACCTGACCTCCGAGGCGCTGATCGACGGCATTTCCGAGGAGCTGGGCGTCGGCCGCGCCCAGGTCGAGCAGATGCTCGGCCACATGGCCGGGCCGGACCAGTCGCTCAACGCGCCGCAGTCGACCGAGGAGGGCGCGCGGGAATGGGTCGAGCTTCTCGTCGATGACGGCCCGGAGCCCGCCGAGACCGTGATCGGGCGCCAGCACGATCGCAAGATCCGCGCCCATCTCAAGGACGCGATCCTGGCCCTGCCGGAACGCGAACGCCGCATCGTGATCGAACGCCGGCTGCGCGACGACCCGAGAACCCTGACCGATCTCGGCGCCGAGATGGGGGTGTCCAAGGAACGCATCCGCCAGCTGGAGGAACGCGCGCTCCAGCGGCTCCGGGAAGCGATGATCCCGGCCGCGGGCGAGAGCCGCGCCGCCTGACGCGGCGACCCGCTGGACATGCGGGCCCGGGCGAATAGCTTGGGGCGCATGCAATACCGACCCAGCGTTGACGCGGCCTTCGCCGCCCTGACCGCCGAGGATGACGGCCGCGCCTGCCGTGAATTGAGCCCGGACGCCTGCCGTGCGCAGCCGGGCAGCTTCCTGCGCCACGCCGCCGCCCTGACGCTGACCAAGTCCGCCGACGGGCTGATCGACCCCAAGCTGGTGCTGAGCTGGCTGCTGACCACGCTGGGCGCCCCGGCGATCTTCGTCGGGCTGCTGGTGCCGGTGCGCGAGGCCGGCGCGCTGCTGCCGCAGCTGTTCACCGCGGGCTGGATTCGCCGTTTGCCGCGTCGGAAATGGGTCTGGGCGGGGGCGAGCCTCGTGCAGGGCGCGGCCGCGCTGGCGATCCTCGCGGCGGGGCTGACGCTGTCCGGGGCGGCGGCCGGGGCCGCGATCGTCGCCGCGCTGGCCGTGCTGGCGGTGGCGCGCAGCTTTGCCTCGGTGTCCTACAAGGACGTGCTGGGCAAGACCGTCGACAAGGCACGGCGCGGCACCGCAACGGGCCTGGCCAGCTCGGCCGCGGCGGCAAGCGTGGTGATCTTCGCATTGCTGCTGATGAGCGGCCTGGTGGAGCGCGGCGTCCTGGTCTTCGCCGGCCTCGGGCTGGCCGGCATCGCCTGGATCCTCGCGGGGCTCGTCTTCGCGACCCTGGCCGAGGAGGCGGGCGCCACCGAGGGCGGGCGCAATGCCGCGCGCGTGGCGCTCTCGCATCTCGCCTACCTGCGCGACGACCCGCAGTTGCGCCGCTTCATCCTGGTGCGCGGCTGCCTGGTCGCGACCGCGCTCGCGCCGCCCTACCTGGTGATGCTCGGCGCCGGGGCGGGCGGCGTCTTCGAGGCGCTTGGCGCGCTGGTGCTGGCCTCGGCGCTGGCCGGGCTCGTCTCGAGCTATGTCTGGGGGCGGCTGGCCGACCGATCCTCGCGGCTGGTTCTGGCCGCCGCGGGCGGGCTCGGGGCGGCCGCGCTGCTGCTGGCGCTCGGCGTGTCGGCGGCCGGCCTGAGCGGCACGAGCTGGGCGCTGCCCGTGGCGCTTTTCGCCCTGATGATCGCCTACCAGGGCGTGCGGCTGGGGCGCGCCACGCATCTGGTGGACATGGCGCCCGGCGACCGGCGCGCGGCCTATACGGCGCTGGCCAACACGGTGATCGGGCTGCTGCTGCTGGCTGGCGGCCTCGTTGGCGCGCTGGCCGCGCTCGCCGGGCCGGCGGCGGCGGTCTGGCTCTTCGTGGCGCTGAGCGCCGCGGGCGGTGCGCTGGCGCTGGGGCTAGACGAGGTGCAGGCGGATTGACCTCGCGCGCCGGCTGCGCTTTCTGGGGGCAGGGCAAGAGGAGGCGCGCATGAGCGAACCGAGCTATCTCGACACCGACAGCGGGCGGCGGATCGCCTACCACGTCACCGAGGGCCGCGGCCCCGGCGTGGTGTTCCTGGGCGGGTTCCGCTCGGACATGGAGGGCACCAAGGCCATCCATCTCGAGGCCTGGGCGCGGGCGACCGGCCGGGCCTTCCTGCGCTTCGACTATTCCGGTCACGGCCAGTCGTCGGAGGATTTCCTCGACGGCTGTATCGGCGACTGGGCCGCGGACGCCGTCGCGGCGATCCGTGCCCTGACGGTGGGCCCCCAGGTCCTGGTCGGCTCGTCGATGGGCGGCTGGATCGCGCTGCTTGCGGCCCGCGCCATGCCGGACAAGGTCGCGGGCCTCGTCGGCATCGCCGCCGCGCCCGATTTCACCGAGGATGGCATGTGGGCCGGCTTCACCGCGGCCCAGCGCACCGCGCTGACGGAGACGGGCCGCGTCGAGCTGCCCTCCGACTATTCCGACGCGCCCTATGTCATCACCCGCCGCCTGATCGAGGACGGGCGCGATCACTTGGTGCTGCGCGCCCCGCTCACCTTGCCGGTCCCGGTGCGGCTGTTGCAGGGCACGGCGGACGCGGACGTGGACGTGTCGGTCGCGCTGCGGCTGCTGGAACATGCCGCGGGCGACGATATCCGGCTGACGCTGGTCAAGGGCGCGGATCACCGGTTCTCGACCCCGGACTGCCTGGCCGCCATCGAGGCGGCCATCGCCGAGGTGCTGGAGCGTGCCGGGTAGATGCGCCGCCGGGGCGCGGGACTGTTGGCCGCGCTGGCCCTGGCGGTGCTGGGGCTGGCGGCGTTCGGGCCGCGCATGCCGGCGGAGCGGCCCATGAGCTTTGACCCGTCCGCCATCGGGCCCGACCCGGCCGCCTATCTGGCCGCCGCCGAGGCGGAGGCCGGGCTGGTCATCGCCGAGGCCGAGAAACGCATCGCCTGGGCGGGTGAGGCGGGCGCGCGCACGGACTGGGCGGTGATCTACCTGCACGGCTTTTCGGCCACCGCCGAGGAACTGCGCCCGGTCCCCGACCGGGTGGCCGCGGGGCTCGGCGCCAATCTCTACTTCGCGCGACTGGCCGGGCACGGGCAGGGCGGCGCGGCGCTGGGACAGGCCCGGATGGCCGACTGGTGGCATGACCTCGCCGAGGCGATGGAGATCGGCCGGCGCATCGGCGAGCGGGTGCTCGTCATCGGGACCTCGACGGGCGGCACGCTGGCCGCGCTCGCCGCGACCGAGCCGGACCTGGCGCGTGATCTCGGGGCGATCGTCTTCGTCTCGCCGAATTTCGGGCTCGTGGACCGCCGCGCGCGGCTGCTGACGCTGCCCTTCGCGCGGGCCTGGCTGCCGCTCGTGGCGGGCCGGACCCGCGGCTTCGAGCCGCGCGGCCCCCGCCATGAGCGCTACTGGACGACGCGCTATCCCGTGACCGCGCTGGTGCCCATGGCCACCGCCGTGGCCGAGGCCCGGCGGCGCGACGTCTCGGCGGTCACCACCCCGGCGCTGTTTCTCTTTTCCGACGCCGACGAGATCGTGGACGCCGCCGCCACCCGCGCCGCCGCCGCGCGCTGGGGCGGGCCGGCTGTGCTGGCGCCGGTCGAGATGGGGCCGGGCGACGATCCCGCGGCGCATCTCGTCGCGGGCGATATCCTGAGCCCCGGCCGGACGGCGCCGGTCACCGCGCGAATCCTCGATTTCGCGCGCGGGCTCTGAGCGGCGTTCAGGCCAGGAACAGCCCGGCCACCACCAGCATCAGGCCCAGCGCCGAGACGGCGAGCGCGCCGAGGTTCAGCGCCACGACGCTCTGCAGCCGCGCGCGCAGCTCGGCGTCGGAGAGCCCGGCGCGGCGGGCCTTCGCGACCTTGACGATGCACCAGACGAGTCCCGCCAGACCCAGGAGCGCCAGCACCGTGCCGGCATAGACCAACCATTCCATCGGAGCCTCCGTTTGCGCCGCCTTAGCGAAGCGTCGCGCGGCGTGCAAGCGCGGCCTTGCGGGGGGCGGGGCGAGGCACTAGGAGATGGGCCGGAACGAACCGGAGGACGGGCAGGCATGACCGAAGCAGACGATCACATCAGCGACACCACCCGCGTCACAAGAGAGGAGCTTCGCTCTTTCGTGGAACGCTTCGAGCGGCTCGAGGCCGAGAAGAAGGACATCGCCGACCAGCAGAAGGAAGTGATGGCCGAGGCCAAGTCGCGCGGCTACGACACCAAGGTGCTGCGCAAGGTGGTGGCGCTGCGCAAGAAGGATCCCCAGGAGGTCAGCGAGGAAGAGGCCGTGCTGGAGTTGTACAAGGAAGCGCTCGGCATGTGAGCCGCGCGGTCCGGGTCAGGGCGCGAGAAAGGTGACGTGGGACATCCGCTCGATCTCGACGAGGTCGAGTTCGTAGGCCTGCGTCATCTGCTCGACCTCCGCCGTGGTCCAGCCGGTGTCGCCGAGATCCATCTCGACCACGCCCGGCCGGGCGAATTTCTCGAGGAAGGCGCCGAGGATCCGGCGGCGCTGCGTCTCGGTCCGCGGCGGATGACTGTCCAGGTAGGCGGTCATCCGGGCCATGCCGTCCTCGGTCAGCAGGCCGGCGATCAGGGCATCGCCGCCGTCGAGCGGCGTCTCGCCGCGATAGGCCGAGAGCGAACGCAGCAGCATTGGCCAGATGAAGGGCGTATCCTCGTTCGCCCAGGCGACGAGCCGCGCCGCGGGGGTGGCCTCGGCGATGCGGCGCAGCACGTCCGACCAGCGCAGGCGCTGCAGGTCGGCGTCGGCGAGAAAATCCGCGAAGCCGCCGCCGCCGGCCCGGCGGTGAAGCGCGGGCAGGAAGGTCGCGGGATTGCGCAGGCCGATATGGAACTCGACCCGGTGGCCGGGAAACAGTGCGGCGAGCCGGGCCGTCCGCGGGCCGGCCATGGGATAGAGCCGATCCTTGCCCAGCACCTGGTCGGCCGGGCAGAGCAGCGAGTCGACCGAGATCACGAGCCGCGTCGCCTCCGTCCCGCCCAGCAGGGCGGAGAGCAGCGCATCCTCCACCGCCTGCGCCTCGGCGCCGGCCTGCAGGGCGCGCAGCGCCTCGGCCAGGGGCGCGCGAAATTCCTCGGGGCGGGGCACGGCGATGCCCTGGTCGGCGAGACGGGCGGCGTTCTTGCGCAGCGCCTTCTGCGCGCGCGCCTCGTCGGTGACATGGGCGCCGAGGTGGAAGACGATCTGCATGGGGCACCGAACACGAACTCAAACCAATACGCGGATCGAACTATAGATGGATTTCCGCGGGGTTAAACCGGATTCGCCGCCGCCGCGCCCCGGCCGCGCCGCGGGGCCGCGGGCCGCCTCGTCCCTTGCGTGGCCCCCCGCGGCAGGCTAAATCACTCGCGGCGCCCCTATAGCTCAGCTGGTAGAGCATCTGATTTGTAATCAGAGGGTCGGGAGTTCGAGTCTCTCTGGGGGCACCAAAAAAATCAGAAAAAACAGAATCGTAGTTAATAAATTTCAGACAAATAGCCTTCTGAATGTGGCTGTTTGTGGCCTTGTCACTGTTTTTGTCACCGCGTTCTTGAGATCCACAAGCCGCGGTGAACGCGAGTGGCATAGCCCCAAAAAAAACCTAGCCGAGCACACGCGAGTCGCGGTGCTTGAGCCGCGCGGATCCCGGCGGCGGCCGGGGGGTGGCCGGCGCCAGGGTGGTGATCCGGTGGCCGAGGGCGGGAAGTCAGCCGATGTGCCAGGCGCGCGGGACGGCGCGGCTAGGTCAGGGCGGCG
>NZ_JBOCEG010000003.1:264263-481578 GCF_050586465.1 Rhodovulum sp. YNF3179
GCGGGACGGCGCGGCTAGGTCAGGGCGGCGCCCCGCCGGCGAGATCCCAGGACCGAGGCGCAGGTGACCGGCGGCGGCGGCGATCGAAGGTGAGCCGGGCGGCGCGCCTGGGTAGGGCGGCCCTACCTTGCGAGCACGTTGCGCGGGCGCCGGGCGGTGAGCCGGTGGCCGCGGGTGGTGCGCACGTGACCGCCTCGGCTCGAAAGCTTACGCGGAGGGGCACGGGATCGGCCCGGCGTGGCGGGTGAGCCGGGCGGATCCCGGCGGGGCCGGGCGTTGGCCGGCGCCAGGGCGGTGATCCGGTGGCCGAGGGCGGGAAGTCAGCCGATGTGCCAGGCGCGCGGGACGGCGCGGCTAGGTCAGGGCGGCGCCCCGCCGGCGAGATCCCAGGACCGAGGCGCAGGTGACCGGCGGCGGTGCCGGCGATCGAAGGTGAGCCGGGCGGTGCGCCTGGGCGGTGCGGCCCTGCCTTGCGCGCGCCGGTCAGAACAATGGGAGAGCACCCACCCGTTGGGCACTCGGCGATCCCTAGCGAAACAATAAATGGTGACGATAACGGTGCACTGTTCGCGCAACAAAATTCAGTAAAAAAATCAAATAAAAATATGTAGTTACAGCATTTTTATCTTGATTTCTTGGGTGGCGCGGGGCTTTGCTCAAGGCATCGAAACCACGCTCAGGAGGCGCTACAATGGAACGCGAACAAATGATTAACGAGATCATCCGGCTCACACTCAACTACACAGAAGAAGAGCTGCACGCCTTTTGCGACAAGCTCGAAGCGATTCTTCATTTAAAAAAAGATAGCGGCGAGACCTAAACCAAATGTTGAACCGGTGCGCGCCGCGGGTCCCCATGTACGCGCGGCGCCTTTTCGCTATGATTGCGAAGCTACAGACATTCGGAGGCCCACATGCCGGAAATTGAGATGAAGCTATCGGATCTCGAGCCAATGGCCCGAAAGAAAATCAACCAGTGGGCCCGGCGAGAGGGGGTTTCGGCCGAGGAAATGGCGCGGCAGGCGCTCGAGCAGTATGTGCGCCTGGCGCTTTCAGTGCCGGAAGCTATCCCCGAAAAATCAGACTCACACATCTAAGCATCGCCATCCGAAGCGCCCGCAGCGATTAGGTCCGCGTCAACCTGATAGAGGCGCACGCTACGTTCCTCAGATGGCACTTTCCAAACCTTGCTGAGCCGCCCGGCTTTTCCATCGCTAGACTCGGAATCGGGAGGGATAATCACCCCGATTTTTGCTAGGCCCGCGGTCACGCTCCGGAAATCGAGGCCGCTCAAAAGGTCTCGCAAGCCGGAACCGTGGAAGAAATAAAGCGTAGGCGCCGCATCTTCCTCTTCACGGGGCCGCCGGACATAGCCCAGGGTCTTGATGCGCACAACGGTGCGCGGATCGTGATACCAGGGAAGGAATCGGCTTTGCCCGTCGGTCTCTATCGCGTGCCGAAGCCGTCTACAGGCTTCGGTGACTTCGCCCGATCCTGTCCCGCCGCGATCTTTGAGCCAATCACTGAAGCACTGGGATACGGCCGTTGTGGCCGCGGCCTTACCCCATCCGGTAATTCCCATTTCGGAAGCGATTTCCCCGGCGGCGGCGACGATCGCGAACCGGGCCGCAACGCGGCCAACCTGCCCATCAGCACCCTTGGGAAGCGTCGAGTCCGTGAACAGAGATTGAAGGTGATTGAGCCGGGTACGATAGGCGGGGATGTCGGAAACGAGATTGTGCAGGAATTCGCGAATGGGTGTGCCGTAAAAGCGGCTTGCCCGGTTATTCAGTTCGACCGCGAAGCCCGGCGCATCGAGCCCATCGGGGAGCCTCTCGAAAATCCCCAAGCCCGATCCGGTATCCGCGCGAAGATCGACCACGCGCACCTCCATGCCGGCGGCCATATTCCCCCCGCCTTCACGGATCTTGTCGGCCAGGGATATTTCGCCTGTGGAAAGGAAAAGGGTCCGCCATTCATACCCCCGGCGGGCTTGGCCGTCCTTCCCGGCGCGAGATTTCCCGCGGCCGTTCGCGAGCATGTAGGCCGCGGCGGCGGCCGCCCGCGGCTCGATCTGGGAGAGCTCGTCGAGGCAAAGCAACGAGTCATCATGCATCGCCGCGAGCGCCTCGAGCGCGTTGTCCGTCGTGCGCCAGTTCCGCACATAGCCTTGAACGCCACCGCCGCCCCAAACCGATCCGGCCACCGCCAAGGCAGTTGACTTGCCGATGGATGAGCCGCCGCGAAGGTGAAACCCACCGCCAGTCTGCCCTGTGATCGCCAGAAGCGGGGCGGCAAACGCCGCGGAAATTGCCAGCACAAGGCGAGAGTTTCCGAGCGCCTCGGCCGCGATCGATTGGCGCCAGTCAGAAAGATCGCCGGCCGCGTTCATCGCATGATCTAGGCGCTCCGCGCTTTGAAGCAACACCTCCTCTGACTGCCCCCCGGCGTCGATCGTTTCATCGGGCAGAACGAAAGTCTCGTCATGCCATCCGATATTCGAGACACACCGGGCACTAGCCGCCGGGTCGGCGCTCGTCAGGTATTCGTTAAGCCACTCTTTCCATTTCCGGCTCTGCACCCCAGGCACCGGCTCGAGACCGCGGCTCAAAAGTTCCCGCCGCAGCTCCTCGCCCGATCCAGCGAGCATTTCCAGCGGCATCGCCCAGCGGTGGCGGTTTCCGTCGCGATCGACGACCTCCACGAGTCGGCCCCAATTATCGCCGTTCGCGCTCCTGGTAGAGGCCAGGACGTTCACCTCTGAGACGAACGGCACCCATTTCTTGCGGGACTCGCTGTCGTCGTCTTCGCTCTGAATATGACGCCATACGCGGCCGTTCTCCACTTTGAAGGGGAAGTATTTCTTACGGCGCTTGCGGGACCCGCCACCCTTCGGCCGGCTCTCTTGCTGGTCCGCGTGCGGCGTGGCGTCGATATCCTCGGCAGACTCGAACGCCTTTTTTATCTCGTTCTCGCTCATGAATATTGCCTCAGTATTTCGTTGAAGTTGGCCGCCGCCCTGGGCGGCTGAATGATCGAGGCCGCCCGGCCACCGGCTTGAATATTTCTTGCAGCCGCCTCAGCCGCGGCGTGGCGCTCGGGGTGGGCCGCGATCAACACGACTTCGGCGGAGGGCAATGGCGGGGGCGCGAACCCCCGGAATCCGATCTTTGAGGGTATCGCCCAAACGGTGAGACGCGCCGCCGATTTGATCGCAAGCGCGGTCCATAGGTCCTCTGCCAGGGCGATCATCCGCGCATCAGGGCCGAGGCGCACAGCCCCGC
The DNA here is from genome assembly GCF_050586465.1 of Rhodovulum sp. YNF3179. Lineage (NCBI taxonomy): Bacteria > Pseudomonadati > Pseudomonadota > Alphaproteobacteria > Rhodobacterales > Paracoccaceae > Rhodovulum > Rhodovulum sp. YNF3179. Next base: position 267,547 of record NZ_JBOCEG010000003.1, read on the forward strand.
CGGCATGCGGCCCAAGGATCATCTCAGACGGCTGCACATCGGCCCGGCTGGACCCGTCCGGCGAAAGGAATGTGCGATGCACGCCAAGGGCCCGGCCGCGCGAGGCGCGGATCCTCGCGAGGATCGCCGGCAGCCGGCGCCCGGTCGGCGCATGGAATGCGGCAGGGTGAAAGCGCAGGGTTCGGCCCATTCGGGCGAGCCGAAGCCCGGAGATCCCGTGCGCGGCGGCAAGGTAGGTTTCCGCCGGCGTTCCGTCGCAACTGACCCCTTCCTTAAAAAGATCATGCGCCGCGTCCAGGCACTCTCTCTGTCTTACCAGCTCCTCTTGGCGGTGGCGCGCGGCCTCGATCGGCAAGGGCAGGGTTGCCGAGGCCTTGCGGCCTTCAACCCACCCCCATTCTTGAAGGGTTGCAAGTGCGTCGCAGCCTGCCTTTTCACAGTCGAGCGACAACCCGCCCAAGCATTCCGAAACGACCAAGGCACGCTGTCGCGGCCAGCCCTCGGTCTGGCAAACGGGACAGGCGGCGCGACCTGATCGACCGAGCCAATCGCCGCCGAGCGCCCGCGTGATTTCCTCGGCGCCCATGACGGATCACCGAGTCCCGGCGCGGCGCCAGGCTTCGCCCGCGGCGTCTTTCGCCTCGCTGGCCTTCCGGTATGCGCTATCTGCCGCGCCCTGCACCTCCTCCAACTCGAGGCGCAGATCCGAGATGTGCTCTTTCATCGCCTCGAGATCGTCGCGCATCTTGGCGCGCTCCGCTTTTTCGATCTCGAAAGCGGCCGCGAGCTCATCATAGCTCTGGCGAGATACGTTGCCCTGGGTCATTGCTGCACCTCACCGGCGGAACAAGTGACCCGGCGCGCCTCGATCCAGTCGCGGAGATCTCCGACGCGATAGCGCACGCTCCGCCCGATGCGGAGCATAGGGGGGCCGTCGCCGCGGCTGGCGGCAACTTCCAGGAATCGCTTTTTAAGCCCGAAGTAAGCTTGAACCTCGGATCTCGATAAAAGCCGATCTTCAAAGAGCTCTGCCGCGTTCGTGCCGCTGCAAATCGGAGGGGTAGTGCGGTTGTGGTGCATATCGGGTTCCTTTCACGCTCGATGCGAGTCGGAAGCTGCCACAGCCGAAACCGCACAGGGCGTGGGGTGACACACTGAGGCTTCACGCAACGCACCGCATCAATGCGCTAAAATGGCATTTGGAGGGCCGGCACAGAATGCCGGGCCACAAGCCCGCTGCGAGGCGCTGCTAGGTCAGGGCGGCGCCCGGCGGCGAGATCCCACGACCGAAGCGAACGTGACGGGCCGGGTCGGCGCTCGAGGATGAGCCGGGCGCCGTTCCGGGCGGTGCGGCTCTGCCTTGCGAGCGCGAGGCGCTCGGCAGGCGCCCCGGCGGCGGTGGGTGCGGGTGCTGCGCCCGTGACCGCCTCGGCTCGAAAGCCTGGGCGGAGGAGCACGGATCGGCCCGGCGTGGCGGATGAACCGCGCGGATCCCGGAGGCGGCCGGGCGTGGCCCGGCACCAGGGCGGTGATCCGGTGGCCGAGGGCGGGAAGTCAGCCGATGTGCCGGGCGCGCGGGGCGGCGCTGCTAGGTCAGGGCGGCACCCCGCCGGCGCGCGGCGCGGTGGCGGTGCGCTGGCGATCGAGGCGCAGGTGACCGGCGGGGCCGGCGATCGAAGGTGAGCGGGGGCGCCTTTCCGGGCGGCGCGGCCCTGCCTTGCGAGCGCGAGGCGCTCGGCAGGCGCCCCGGCGGCGGTGGGTGCGGGTGCTGCGCCCGTGACCGCCTCGGCTCGAAAGCCTGGGCGGAGGGGCACGGATCGGCCCGGCGTGGCGGATGAACCGCGCGGATCCCGGAGGCGGCCGGGCGTGGCCCGGCACCAGGGCGGTGATCCGGTGGCCGAGGGCGGGAAGTCAGCCGATGTGCCGGGCGCGCGCGCCGGCGCTGCTAGGTCAGGGCGGCACCCCGCCGGCGCGCGGCGCGGTGGCGGTGCGCTGGCGATCGAGGCGAGGGATCGGCATCAGCGGGCGAACCGCGCGGGGCGGCGGTCAGGCAGGCACCGACGCGCGCCACGGCATCGAGCGCGCTCTACCCGGCCGGGGATCGCCGAGGCCGCGCTAAGGCAGCCCAGCCATCTCGGAATAGCCGGATACAAGATGTAGTAGGTGCGGACTCGTTAGGCACTGCCATTTTTAGCCCGTTTTTGCGCTATCAGAGCGCCTGGGAGTCCAGATCGATGTTTTGCATTGAGCCACATGATGTACCGCCAAGCCTCATAAATGAAGCTTGAAGGTTACCCGTCAGGAAATCGTGTAACCGGGAGATTTTATTCTGTAACCGAAAAGCAGTAATTAAAGCAATAACTTATGTATTAAGTTACACGGTTACACGGGTTACCCGGATTTTGGCTATGTATGTGAATGCAAACACCCCAATCAGCCTATCACTCGACCACAAGATATTGATTCAATAATCGGCACCGGCGAGCGCGGCGGTGTGGCCTGGGATCTGGAAAAAACGAACGGGAACGTTCTAAATCCGTGTAACCCGTGTAACCGTGTAACCTAATATATTATATTATTGATTAATAAAGGTTTTTACCCTCTCACAAGGTTACATTGCAGGTTACACAGGCCCCTTTTTTCGGTAACCGCGTGACCTACACCAAGAGCCGCTAGCGTGTCGCAATGCCTCACCATGCGCCGCAATGATGCGCCATGTACCGGGTTGCAGCCTTTCAAAAATGTTCAATCGTTAAACTATTGCGCTCCGCCGCCCCGTATAGGAATCCGCTCAGAAGGACCCGCGATCTCCGGAGAAAACTGATACCGTTTACAGGCGCCCTTTGAGCGCAGCACTTCGAAAGCGAAGCGCGCCCCAACACTCCGGCGGCACGGTAGGCCGCAGGGCCGAAGCAGGCAAAGGGGAGCGCGAGGATCCGGCCCCTGACCGCGCGGCCTCGATAGAGCGCCGGGCGCCGGCAGCCGCGGCGATCGGGCCAGGTACCTCGGCGCGGGGGGCGGCGGCCGCCGATCAATCTGACTTTATCCTATTTCACCCAAAAATGAGTGGAGAAACATGAACGAGCATCACACGCTTGCCGACCGTCTCAGGGCCCGGGCCAACCAGCTCGGCCTCAGCCCCACCCACGTCGCCGAAATGGCCGGGGTAAACCGCTCCTTTGTCTACGGAATCCTGAGCGGACGATCATCCCGCCCCGGTATCGACCGGCTGGCCGAGGTTGCCCGGGTGCTCAAGGTCGACCGTGATTTGCTGATCCACGGGATCGGCGATGTGGAAGGAAGGCCGCCGTTCATCGAGAACCCGGACGAAGCCTTCGTCTCGATCGCGCATGCAAGCCCCCGCCCGTCGATGGGCGGCGGCGCAGTGGTCGAGGAGCATGAGGATCCCGCCGACCGCGCCTACCATTTCCGCCGGTCCTGGATCCGGCAGAGCCTGAAGGCCAGCCCGTCCCAGCTGCGGATCATGCATGTCGAGGGCGACAGCATGGCGCCCACACTGCTCGACGGCGACACGGTGCTGGACGACATGGCGCGGCGCGCCCCAAACCCGCCGGGGATCTTCGTGTTGCACGACGGCATGGGACTGGTCGCCAAGCGCCTCGAACACATCCCGAACAGCGACCCGCCGGCAGTGCGCGTCATCTCGGACAACGGCTTCTACAGCCCCTACGAGCGAACGGCTGACGAGATTCACATAGTCGGCCGCATCCGTTGGTTCGCGCGGGATATCTGACAATACTCAGCAGAGCGAGTTGCCGACTTCGGCACAACTTCAAACACCGCATGGCCATGATTTATTCGGCGAGATGGAACTTCAGTTTCATGCCGCCTTATAACCCTTTAGCACTACACGATTTTCCAATGCGTCACCAAATCCTCGCATCAAGGCGATAGTTCCTGTCGTGATCTCCTCGAGCTCCGACATATCAATCAGTGTATCTTCACCATGCGCGATAGAGTTTCGACGCTTAAGAAGTATAACGTCAACGAAGGTGGAACGATCAGAAAATTCCTCCGCTTGGATCCCGCACACCAAGCAGATGTCTGCCAAAACTTCGGAGTTGAGGTTCGCCTTTGTGTTAACAAGGTCTTCATTCACACGGCTAAACCTACGATCTGAGGAATTAAGAATCTCGTCCACTAGTGCGCACCGCTCGGCGATACTCGATCTTGATGAAGACAGAGCTGCTAGTCGCGGCAAAAAGTAGTTCCGAAAAAACTGTGCATCTAATTCTGCATACTGATACTTCCTCAAAGCAACATGCTCTAGATATTTTCGAGCCGTGAAGCGTACATACCCCTCCCAATGGGCATAGCAGATCGCAACCAATGCGCGAAGTAGCACTCTTCTAAGTGCTTCATCACCCGTTTTTATCGCAGACTTCAGATCCGATATCTCCTTGATACGCCAGTTTCGATCTTCGGTAATTTGTGTCGAGAAGTCGGTTTCAGAGTACGGCTTCGTCATGGGCGAAACCAGTTCTCGCCAAACGGCACTGTGCGCTGAATGCGGGACGTCCCACGAAGGCCGGGAGATGTGGAGCTTTCCGCTTCTGGCTGAGTCCAAAACGTCTGAATCTTTTCTTTGACGAATTTCTTTGCGCCGTCATCCCCCAGAGCCAATATCTGGTCGATGTTCTTTGCAACGCCTACGGCAATAGCTTCAAGCCCAACGAGCCCAACTTTCCCTGTGTGCCGACCGCCTTGGAATCGACGCAACGCGCCCTGGCCAGCGGCAGCAAGCAACAAACGGAACGTTCGGTTGATTTGAAGAACTGCTTTTGCGTGATCGCCGGCCTGTGCGAGCTGTACAATCCCTTCATCAATGTATTCTTCCACATCAAGCCGACCGTCGTAGGGCACGTTGGTATGGACGAGAAATCGGACGGCCATCTCCATGTGACGCTGCCTTTCAGCTTGCTCTTCAGAAACAGAGATGACGCTTCGAAAATTTGCTTCCTCTGCGGCGGCCTTGACTGCCCGGAAATAGTCCGCGTTAATCATGAGCATGATGCAGTTGCGAAGCTCCTGCGCGTTGGCCAGAGTTCCGCCTGCATTCAATCTCTGAAATAGGTCATATTTGGTTTGATCGTCACTCGGTCGCTTGAGGATTTCAACGCCAAGTCGACCTCTACGTATTGCAAGTTGCTGGACCTTCTCCAGAGGTGATTGGTCATCTGTAGGCACGTCCTGAATTCGCTCGGACACCTCCCAAACCGCATTGTGAAGAGAGGGAAGATACTTTGTGGCCTCAAGTGCTGAGGGCGGAAGCAAGCCTCCGTCAGGATTTCGAAGGCGACCCATGAACTCAAGGATGGTTGAGATCCTCTGGAGTCCGTCAATAAGCTCCCAAGTGCCGTCATCTCTTTCAAACACAAAGATTGATGGCAAGGGAATTCCAAGTAGCAGGGATTCAATTAGCTTAGATTTCTGTCCAATATCCCAGCGGAAGAGGCGTTGGAACTCAGGATCAACAACTACCTCTTCATTTTCGTACATACTTACAATTTCGCCTATGGACATCTGATAGGCGTCTGTGCGCACAAGCCGCTGTGCGTTTTCGATTTCTTCTGCCAACATACGCTGTCTGCCCTCCAAGCTTCTTCTCCACTAGTAGCATTCTCGCACGGTAATTGGCGACTGGTCTGTGCAAGCTTCCGTAGGGTGCCCCCCCCAAAGACAGCGTCGCTGCGGTGTACGGCTACCGCTCTGCTGGTGGCCACGGAATCGCACAAGCGCGCACTATCAAATACTCGGGGGCTCTCACATATACGGCAACCCCTTGTTTTGGCTTGAATTCGTGTACCGCAAGCAGCGAACACGGAGCAAACCGCCTCAGGAGGTTCGCTCCCCATGCCGAACGACATCTCCTTCGCACCGCCCGCCGACACGCTCACCGCGGATGAGCGGTTGGTGGAGCTATCCAACATCCTCGCCACCGCCATCGCGCGCGCCCTGGGGCAGGATGTCCGCGTCCTCTGGCGCTGCCCTCTGCCCCCGCGGCCTGCCGCGTTGCTTAGGCCCAAATTAGTGCGGCCAAGGCCTGCGCTTGCGCCTCGGTCACATCAAAGCGACGCATAAGATAGAGGATTTGCAGCCGGGTCATGCCGTGAATCCCCCATCCGGGAGCCCGGAGGTGTTGCAATGGGCTGCGAGGCGCTCGAGTGTCAGGGTCTCTGCGTTCACGGCCTCGTCCTCTACCGACATGCCAACTCCGCACGCGTAGAGCGTTACCCATGAAGCCCGGCCGTCAACATCAAGGCCGAAACCGGCCCAGCAGTCGGCGCCGGGAATGGCGTGCCCTTCGGCATCGAGCGCGGCCGCCTCGGACTCTGTAAGCCGAAGCGCGACGGGTTCAAAATCGTTTCGGACCAAGGCCGCAAAACCGCGCTGCAGGGCCCGTAAGGCGTTTGGGTCCTCGATCGCGGCCAACTGCCCCGATTGATCTCGGGAAACAGTTGTTTTGGCTACCCACAAGCCAATCGAGTCCGCTTGCTGTTTTATCTTGCGCCGGGTTTGGCGCGGTAGGTCCTTGAAAATCATTGTCGCTGCTCGCTGTCTTGTCGCCAGCGAAGCGAGGCGGTAGGGGTGTGATACGAATAACGTGATCCCGCCAGGTTACACGCTTCCCGGACCCCCGCCGCTTCGCCGGCAGGGGGGCTATTCAGTATTGAGGTGGCAGTCGGAATAGGGCTGCCGGCGCCTGCTCACGCCAAACCCCAGCGACGTAAACCGCCGCTGGGGAATGGTGCGCCCGCACCCTCGAGCCGGGCCGTGGGGGCGGCTCTGACCCGACAAATTTCTCCGCGTCATGCCTTCACGGTGATCCCGGACCGGACCGGGATCTCTTCATTCGCGAGAAGCCAGGCCTCGATGGCCTCAGGCCGGTAGTAGATCCGCCGGCCAATCTTGATGAAAGGGGGGCCCTTCCGCAGGGCGCGGTCGCGCTGGACCGTGCGGCGAGACACCCGGCGAAGATCGGCGTATTGCTGTTCGGTGAACAGGTTAGAGAGGGGGTTGGTCATGCTACACCCCCATTCTTCACAAATGAGGCCGCGAGCTGGTCGAGCTCTTGCTCGAACTTGCGGCCTTGGGCGCCGCCGTTCCACCGAGGCGGCCAAACCGGCTGAGTGGGGTTCTTAAAATCGGGCACCAGCATTTCGAGGATCTGTGGCGGCTCGAGATGAGACGGGTTCCGATTATGGGGTGCCTGCGGATACCCGAATGCATGGCCTTCCGGGGCATCGAGTTCGGCCGCGCCATCGGGCAGGTCGCGATTGACCTGGCCAACCTCGACGCGCGCCACCGCGATCGCTGAAATCAACTTAGTCAAAGCCTCTTGTGCGGCCGGGTATTCGGAGCGAATAAGCTTGGCAGCTGCATCGCGCTTGGCCTTAGCGGCTTCATAGCGTTTGCGGCGAGCTTCCTCGGCCTCCTCGGCCTCTCTTTCATCCTTACGCTGTTGCAGGCTGGCCAAGGCGGTACGCATACGCTCGGCAGCCCACAAGGCTTTATCGGCCTCTAGCTTGGCCTTCTCGGCGCTTCTCTGGCTGAGTGTCGGGTCAAGCGAACTGCGCTTGGCCTCATCGGCCGCCGCGTCCGTCTCTGCTGCGGCCTTTTCTGTCTGCGCAATAAGATCTGCCAGTTTTGCGGACGGGGTGGCTGCATCAGAGAGTGCAGCTGCAATGTGCTCGGGGAGTTCATTAGTCTTTCGTGTCATCGGAAGATTCCCTATTTCGATTGCCGATAAAGGGAATCTGCCATACCCGGAAACGCACATGGCGTGGGGTGACACAGATCAGTTTGGCTTGGTCTTGAAGCCGTTATCTCTGCACCAGCGATAATAACGCCTGCGGTTTGCTTCTTCGCTTTCGCCTAAACCGTTATGCCAAAAAACAAAGTCAGCAGCTTTTTTGATGCTGTGTTCTTCTGGGCCAAAAATGTATTCGCGCATCGCGGTCGCGATTTCGTGTCCCCCCTTTTTCATGGCTTCGTTATGAGGTTGGCTACCAACTTTTTTCTTATCAAGCTCAGCCGCAGCTCTATCGTAGAGGTGCCCGTAGGCCTCCTTAAAAGCTCGCTTTTCGAAAATTATGAAAAGCTCCGCGGCGCGCTCAAGTGTCAACTCAGTGGGGTTTGCGCGATCATTCAAAATCGCAGAACATAGGTACCTTTCTTCGGCGCCTTCGCAGTCATCGAGCAAAACCTCGAGGTAACCCCAGAAATCACCATCAGGGTGTGAAACGGAGTATGTGCCAGGTTTTACGTATTGCGTTCTCAGATCAATCCAATTTTTGTATGTAAGCCGGCGCACATAATTTACATGATCCTCAGCAGTATCAATCGCGCCCCAGCCATCCGGCGGATCAGCCTTTAGAAAATCGCCCTTTAGTGTGGCGCCGGCTTTTTCGACATGATTGCGCCAAAGCTCGCCCGCCGCCCTCACGCTAGAAACAAGCCCTTCTTTAGCAGTATCCTTCTTTGCTTCGCGTAGCGCGCCCCTGTCATTCTTTCCATTTTCTTTATGTTCTAGAATTCTTTTTCTCATAAATTCGAGAATAACGTGGGTTGGTGCGCGGTTGGGGTTATGCTTTTTGGCGGAAATTTCGGATGATTTTTTTGACCCAAAAAGCTCTGCTAATTTCACAAGTTCAATATTGCTTTTATCCCTGCGAATCCGCCAATTCTGTTGAAGGCTGAATAAGAGCGCGGTGTTGGCGACCGTCCGGCTTGAGATTTTGGACTCTTCAAGGTCTTTCCAGATCAACGCGCAATAGCGTAGAGCCCTTTGCGCAAACCAGGGGTCTGAGAACGGCTTAGGCTCACTCACGCGACCGGACAGGGGCTCAGGCTGGTTCGCATGATCTGCGTAATGCCGGCTATTGTGCCCCATCCCACCCGGGGAGTCAGGTGGAGCAATGTCTTGCGCTTCACCGCTGCGCCGTTTGGAGACTCGAACCCGAGGTCGCTCATGAGGGTTATCTTGGCGAAGTCGCAGCGGCGGCTCGACCTCCACCAATCCGCGATCTTCCGGCGATCTGTATGCGAGAGTCCGGCCTTCGGTGGGCAGGCCGGCTTTCTCGAGGATCTCGATATAATCGCCGGCCATCGCCTTGATGCGCTCTTGAAATGCGCTCATGGCCGAGCCTCCAATTGCACCACGTTATCGCCTTGGGCGTCGGGGTCCTGGCCTGAAATGATGCGAAGCAGGCGAGACTCCCACGCCTCGAGGGCGGCACGCCGCTCGGACTCGAAGCCGTGCAGATCATATGTGGCAACGATTCCGCGCTTTACGTGCCCAATGGCCAGCTCGGCAATATCCGGGCGAACACGGCACGCGGAGAGGCCTGTGCGCATCGTGCGGCGTAGATCGTGCGGCGTCCAGGCGCCCCATTGAGGGTCCATCTTGGCCTTCAATGCGGCGCGCGCCCGCCGGACCGCGCGGGCGAGGGCGTTGGCGGTGACGGCTGAGCCCGCGACCGCCTCGAAAATGAATTGCCGCGGCGGGTCGGTGCGCCGCCTGGCTAGGCGATCCCTTTCCGCGCGCGCCGCGCTCAACACCTCGAGCGCGGTGTCGGTCAGGTAAACGGTGTGGGCGTCTCCGGTCTTGCCGCGCCGGGCCGCAGGGATTGTCCACCAGCGCCCGTCAATCTCCTCCTCGAGCATTCCCGCGACTTCTCCGGGGCGCTGCCCGGTCAAGAGCACCATTTTAAGCGTGAGCGCGGTAAGCTTGCGCATGCCGCTGGCTTCGACGTGCCGCCAGAAATTCCGGATTTCGGAATGATCCAAGACTCGGCTGCGAACTTTCGGGACAAGCGGATTGCGCCGCCCCTTAACAGTGATCGCCGAGGGCTTGAGGCCGGCCGCAGGGTTCGCGGGGATAAGATCGCGGTTGGCTGCGTATTCAAAAAGCCGGCGGGCGTAGATCAGCAACACCGCCGCGCCGCGAGGCGCGGCCTCGGCCTTGCCCTCTACAAGCTCGATAATGTCCCTGCGGCGCACGTCTGTAATTTTCTTATGGCCGAGCGCGGGGATAATGTCGTTATTTACGTATGCGCGAATGTCGCCCTCACTTGCGAGGCCGGAAGCATGCTTCTCAAGCCATTCTGCCGCCAGATCCTTGACCAGCAATTCGGCTTTCCGGCGCCGCGCCTCCTCGAGGGGGTCGCGGCCTCTATCAATTTCCACCAGCAGTTTCCGGGCCTCCTCGCGGGCGGCCTCAAGTCCCCATGTTGGCCATTGCCCGATCGTCTTTCGCCGCTCCCTGCCGTCGATGCGATAGCGAAGGATGAAGGCCTTCCCGCCTGCGGCCGTGATCCGCAGGGCGAAGCCGCGCGGTGCATCCCTGTGCTGGTCGAATATTAGCCTTTGCCCCTTCGCGGGGGGCTCTGCCTTTGCGATGTTTCCCGCCTTGCCGTCCGTCAATTTTACCATTTCGAGGCTCCCGCCAACGGTCTACTTATGATTTCTCAGCGGGTCCGAGGTCTGCCCGCCTATCAATCCCTGTCACCTGATTTGTCACTGATTTAAATTGCATCATCTTTCACGATTTGTCATGTCGCCTTTTTCACTGAGCCACACTGCGCCACATAAAGCAACATTAAAACAATGGCTTGTGTTTTGGGTGCCGGAAAAGATAGGTGGGATATCAAGTTGGTAGTTGGATGTGTGACAGTGATTTGTAATCAGAGGGTCGGGAGTTCGAGTCTCTCTGGGGGCACCAAAAAACCAGGGGTTTCAGCGCATGCGACCACAGGGCGGCGGCACCGCGAGACTGCGGATGCTTCCGTAATCCTGCGCACCATCTTGCCGATGCCGCCGACCTCGGCCGTCAGGAAGGGGAAGGCGTTGGCGTGCCCCGGCCCGCTTGCAGGCCGCGCCACGCCGGCCAGGCCCCGCGCGCGGGGCCGTGGACTCCCGTGAAACTGGCAAGAATACGCCGAGGGTCCGGCACGCGGCATGACAGGACATGCAGCGTTTCGTAATACTCACCGTCCATTTTGCATCTCTGCCCGATCGTTCGTCGGACGCTGTCCAGGCGCACCGACAAACTTTGGCCAAGAAGTGCATGTAAAGACGCGTGTCATCTTCCGGATTGAGGAGATCGGTATGACCAAGACGATCCCGGGCGCGGCCCGGTCCATCCTGTTCCTGACCCTGCTGTTTTTCGCCCCCGCGGCAGCGGCGGACGTGGTCTGCAAGGGCGAGTGGCAGAGCGCGGCGCTGACGAATTACGAAAGCTACCCGGATCCCGGCAGCGTGGAATGCGTCCAGTATAACGGCTGCAAGTGGGCCGGTCAGTTCTACGGCGTGCGCGGCAAGAAATCCCAGGACTGGGTCGCGCGCAGAAACATCGCCGCGGTCCATCAGAAGCATTGGCGCAAGTTCGGCGGAAAGTCCCTGCGGCTTCGCCAGGGCAGCCGCGAGATCGTCGTGGAAGTGCTCGACCTGTGCTCGGATTCCGACTGCAATGGCTGCTGCTCGAACAACCTCGGCGGCGACGGTTACCTGATCGACATCGAGAAACACACCATGCAGCGGTTCGGCTCCGGCTCCGGCGTGGTGCAGTTCCAGGTCTGCGGCTGACCCGCCCCGTCCGGGGCGCGGCCGATCCGGCCCGGGTCCGGGACCTGCGCCCGCCGCCGGGGGCTAGTCCGGCGCGGCCGCGGTCCCGCGGATCAGGTTCATCGCCTCGGCAACGGGTGCGACGCGGATATGGCCGCCGTCCTCGAGCGCGCGCGCACAGGCCATGATGTCGCGCAGCGCGTCGACGCGGATCTCGTAGTCGCCGGGCGCGTCCTCGGAAAAGCCGTGAAACATCACCACCAGCCATGTCTTGCGCGCCTCGGTGCGGGCCATCTCGCGGCAGACCGACCCGGGCGCGGTCCAGTTATAGACGCCGAACCTGTCGATCCGCGTGGGATCGACGGAGGCGACCGGGTTGTGGCCCTTGTTTTCCTGCCCCAGCGCGAGAAGGTGATACGCATGCCGGTCCATGGCGAGGTCCAGCGTTTCCTCGCTGAAATCCCCGTAGGGCGGGGCAAAGGACACCGCGGTCACCCCGGTCTCGGCCTCGATCCGCGCCAGGGCGGTTTCCATCTCGTGGACGACCTGCGCGTGGTCGAGCTCCGGCAGGTGGGGGTGGGTATGCGTGTGTGACCCGATCTCCCAGCCGGCATCGCGGAGCTGCCGGATCTCGTCCCAGGTCATGGCCCAGCTGGTGGGGACGTAGGCCGCGGCATCGCCTTCGGCGCTGTCCTCCGCCGCCGCCTTGCCCCGCGCCACCTCGCGCGTGGCCGCGTCGGCATCCTCCGTCACGACGAAGAGCGTGCCGCGGACCCCGTGGGCCTGCGTCACGGGAAAGCCCAGCTCGTACTGGGTGCGCGACGCGTCATCGAATGTGAAGCTCACGAGCCCGGCATCCGGCCAGGCGACACCCGGCAGGCAGGACATCGCGGCGGACAGCAAACCCGCCGCCCCGCGTGTTTTCCGGCCGCGCGCCGTCATGTCCGTTCCCTCGATCGCGCGATCATTCGCAAGACTCCCTCCGGGGTACGAGGATGACACGGTTCGGGGCCGGCGACAAAGCGGATATGCGCCCGGTGCCGCCTGTGCCGCACCCCGCGCTTGGATCCGCGCGTGACGGGGGCCGCGCGGAAGGCGGCGTCAGGGCGCCAGGTGCGCCCAGAGGCCGCCCATGGCCACGCTGACCGGCTCGCCGCAATGAAAGACGGTGTAGGTCACGTCCGTGACCGTCGCCGGGGCGATGTCGGGCGGCGCGACCAGCTGTGCGGCCGGCGTCAGCGCGCCCCCCGAGAGCCGGTCCGCCGGGCCGATTGTCTGTCCCGGCGACACCATGAGATCCGTGGCGGGCACGCCCGGCGCGAAGGCGCCGGCGCGCACGAGGACCGGGCGCGCGCCCGGGTGGCGGCTCAGGAAATCGGTGTCGAGGCGGATCCGGTCGAGCCAGGCGATCCGCGCATACTGCCCCCCGGCCGTCAGCACCAGGTCGCGTTCGCGCAGCAGGTGGGCCGGGATGTCGCCGCAGGCGGTCGCCACCGGCGTGCGCGCGGCCAGCCCCGGCACGGTCCAGGGCCGCGGGGCCGCCGCCCGGTGTGCGCCGTCGTCTGCCGGGATCTGCCGCGCCGCGCCTTGCTGGTGTTCCGCTGCCGTCATCTGGTCCTCCTTGCCTGCCGCGTCGCGGCGCCTGGCCCGGCCGCAACCGGTCCCTGTCCTGTCCTGCCTGCGCGCCGCCGGATCTGCCGCCGGGCGCTGCCCCGGTAGGGCGGCCCGGTCGCCGGGCGACGCGGTGTTACCCGGTCTTGATGCCGGGCAAATACGGCGAAATCAGGAAGCCGATCTTCCCCGGTATGACCATTTCTGGATGCCCCGGCCGCGCCGCGGGCGCCGCCCCGGCTCGACTATTGCCGCCACGGCGACAATCGGGGCAGGGCGGCCGCCGCCGGGCCTGCGGAGACGCCGCTGCCCGCCCGGGTTTGTTCCCCCGGGGCGAACAATCCGCCTGACGCGGGCCGCCATCTTTGCGACACAAGCGGTCGGCGGAGACTTGCCGCCCTGGCGGGGGGCTGACATCCTCGGCCCCATGAAGCGGAGCGAGATCAACACGATCCTGGCGGAGGCGGCCGATTTCATCGGGGGATTCGGGGTCCGGCTGCCGCCCTTTGCCCGGTGGTCGCCGGCCGGGATGCAGGCGCGCCGCGCAGAGATCGGCGGGATCGTCGAGCGCCGGCTCGGCTGGGACGTGACCGATTACGGCGCGGGGCGCTTCGCGGAAATGGGGCTGGTGCTTTTCACTCTGCGCAACGGGCGGCTGGCCGATCTCCGCCGGGGCCGGGGCATGTGCTATGCCGAGAAGCTGCTGGTCTCGCGCGCCGGCCAGCTGAGCCCGATGCACCGGCACCGACTCAAGGCCGAGGACATCATCAACCGGGGCGGGGCGACCCTGGCGGTGGAGCTTTTCGGCTCCGACGCGGCGGGGAATTTCGACCTCGGGGCCGGCGGCACGGTGCAGTGCGACGGCATCGCGCGGGCGTTCGCGCCGGGCGAGGTGCTGCACCTTGCCCCGGGCGAGAGCGTCACGCTGATGCCGGGCGACTGGCATGCCTTCTGGGGCGAGGGGGGCGACGTCCTGATCGGCGAGGTCTCGACGGTCAACGACGATGTGACCGACAACGTCTTCCGCGACCCCGTCGCGCGGTTCGCCGCGGTGGCGGAGGATACCGCGCCCGATCACCTGCTGGTCTCGGATTACGACGCCTGGCTCGGCACCCCCTAGAGCATGAAATCGAAACGCGCGGCCAGCGGCAGCTCGCGCGCGCGTTCCCCGGTCAGGTCGAAAAGCGCGTTGGCCAGCGCCGGCATGGAGGGCGGGGTGCCCGGCTCGCCGACGCCGCCCATATGGGCGTTGTCTTCGCGGATACGAACCTCGACCGCCGGCGCGGTCGACATGCGCAGCGCGTCGTAATCCGGGAAATTGCCCTGCTCGACGGCGCCGTCGGCGAAGGTGATCTTGCCATGCACCGCCGCCGACAGCCCGTAGACCAGGCCCGAGACCATCTGCGCCTCGATGTTGCGCGGGTCGAGCGCGGTGCCCACGTCGCAGGCGATCCAGGCGCGGGGGATGCGGATCCCGGCATCGGTCGCGGTGACCTCGATGACCTGGGCGACCGGCGTGCCGAAGGAATAGGTCAGCGCCACGCCGCGCCCGGTGCCCGCGGGCGTGGTGCCGGACCAGCCCGACATCTCGGCCACGTCTTCCAGCAACCGTGCCGAGGGCGCATGGGCCGGGCGCACGTGATCGAGCCGGAAGGCAAGCGGGTCGCGGCCGGCGGCATGGGCCAGCTCGTCGACGAAGCTCTCGTGGAAGAAGCCGTTGAAGGAATTCCCCACCGACCGCCAGAAGCCGACCGGGACGGCCAGATCGGCCAGGTAGCCCGCGATCCGGTAGTTCGGGATCGCGTAGGGCTGGTCGAAGGCACCTTCGACGTGGCCCTTGTCCGGCCCCGGCGCGGCGAATCCCGCCATGCGCTCGCCGGACTGGCGCGTGACCGAGGGCGCGGCGATCCGGCCCTCGAGCGCGGTGGCCCGGCCGTCGGCGACCGCGCCGCGGAAACGGGCGATGGCGGCGGGGCGGTAGAAATCGTGGCGCATGTCCTCCTCGCGCGTCCAGGTCAGCTTGACCGGGCGCCCGGGCACCGCGCGCGCCACGCGCGCGGCCAGCGTCGAGAAATCCACCTCCGCGCGGCGTCCGAACCCGCCGCCCAGGAAGGTCGTATGCACCGTGACGGCCGCCTCGGGCAGCGCCAGGGCCTCGGCACATTTCTGCCGGGTGAGCACCGGGGCCTGGTTGCCGCACCAGACCTCCAGCGTCTCGCCCGAAAAGCGCGCGGTCGCGTTCATCGGTTCCATCGTCGCATGGGCGAGCCAGGGCACGCGATACTCGGCCTCGATCGTCGCGCCCGGGGGCGCGTCGTCGCCGGTCGCGCCGGAAAGCGCGGCCTCGACGTCGCCCGTATCGCGCAGCGTCGAGTTGGCCGTCCCGTCGAAGGCGGCGGCGATGGCGACGACCGCGACGCCGTCGGGCAGCTCGACGATGCGGGTGACGCCAGGCATCTCGGCGGCGGTGCCCGCGTCGTAGCCCGTCATCGCCGCACCGAGCCGCGGCACCCGCCTGACCGTGGCATAGAGCATGTCGGGCAGCTGCACGTCGATGCCGAACACCGCCGTGCCGGTCGCCTTCGCGGCCATGTCGAGCCGCGGCAGCGACCGCCCGAGATACCGCCATTCCGAGGCCGGGCGCAGCGGCGGGCGGCGCGGCGGGTCGAGGCGGGCGGCGGCCTCGGCCAGCTCGGCATAGGGCAGGCGCGTGCCGTCCGGCGCGATGACCGCGCCGTCGGCCGTCCCGAGCGCCTCCTCGGCCACGCCGAGCCGGTCGGCGGCGGCGCGGGTCAGCGTGATCCGGGCGGCGGCCCCGGCATGGCGCATCTTCTCGAAGGCATCGACCGTCGAGGTCGAGCCGCCGGTCACCTGCAGCCCCAGCATCTTCGCCATCACGCCGGTCTGGTCGGCCAGCGTTTCCTGCCAGCCGGTCATGGCATAGTCCTTGAAGGGCAGGCCGGCCCGGAGCAGCGCCCCGTTATAGTAGCTGGCCGAGGCCGGGCCGTGGATCACCCGGACGTCTTCCCAGGCGACATCCAGCTCCTCGGCCACCAGCGCGGCCAGCGTGGTCTGCACGCCCTGGCCCATCTCGGCGCGCGGCACGACCACGGTGGCGCCCGTGCCGTCGAGAACCAGCCAGGGGTTCAGCGTGACGGCGTCGCCGTCCGGATCGAGCGGGTTGGCGACGGGCCGGCGGTCCTGCCAGACCATGAAGGCGACGCCGCCCGCGACGGCGGCGCTGCCGACAAGGAAGCTTCGGCGGGTGATGGTGCCGAGACGCGACATGGCTCAGCCCTCCTGCATACGGCCGGCGGCGTCGCGGATCGCGGCGCGGATGCGCCCGTAGGTGCCGCAGCGGCAGAGATTGCCGGCCATGGCGGCGTCGATCTCGGCATCGCTCGGGTCGGGGCTGCGCGCGAGAAGGTCGGCCGCCTGCATGATCTGGCCCGACTGGCAATAGCCGCATTGCGCGACCTGGTGATCGATCCAGGCTTGCTGGATCGCGGCCGGCGCCCCGGGCGTGCCGAGCCCCTCGATCGTCGTGACCGGCCCCCAGACATCGGCGACGGGCAGTTGGCAGGATCGCACGGCCTGCCCGTCGACATGCACTGTGCAGGCGCCGCAGGCGGCGATGCCGCAGCCGAATTTCGTTCCGGTCAGCCCCAGCGCGTCGCGCAGCGCCCAGAGGAGCGGCACCTCGCCGGGCAGGTCGAGCCGGTGCAAGGTGCCGTTGACCGTCAGGGTGATCGCCATGGCCATGCCTCCGCGGTTCGCGCCGTCACGGCCAGACTATAGGTGCGGCTTCGGGCCTGACCATCCCCGGAAGGGGTCAGAGAAGCTTCTCCATCCGGAAATTGGTGATCGGCACGCCGTCGCGGATCACGCTCTGGCGGGCGAGCACCGCCCAGCCGCGCCGCGCGAGGAAGGACCGCGCCAGGTGGCTGGCGGCCGTGTCCATGCGGGGCAGGGCGCGCGCGCGGGCCTCGGCTTCGAGCCGGTCATAGAGCGCCGGGGCGACGCGGCCGCCCATGGCCTCGGGCAGCACGTAGAAGAGATCGAGATGCCCGTCGCGGCCGAGCGTGGCGAAACCGACGACCCGGCGCCGCTTCAGCGCGACCCAGGTCAGGTGCGCCCCGAGCCGCTGCGGCCAGTCCCGCGGCATCCCGGGGCCGGGGGCCCAGGCCGCGCGTTCGGCGGTGGAATAATGGTGGCCGGCGCCCTCGTGGACCGCGCGGAAGAAGACGTCATGGGTCGCGGCGGCATCCCCGGCGCGATAGCGCCGCAGCCGGGGGCGCCCGATCGCGCGCATGGCTCAGACCTGTCCGCCGGCGATCTCGATCGCCTGCCCGTTGACCGATCCCGAGCCCGGCCCGCAGAGCCAGAGCGCCGCCGCCGCGACCTCGCCGGGCGCGACCAGCCGGCCATGGCGGTTGGAGTCGGTCATCACCGCCGCGGCCTCGGTCGGGCTCATGCCGGTGCGCGCGGCGATGGTCTCGACGTTGCGGGTCACGATGGGGGTGTCGACATAGCCGGGGCAGAGCGCGTTGAAGGTCAGCCCGGTGCCGAGATAGTCCTCGCTGAGCCCGCGCACCAGCCCGAGCATCCCGTGCTTGGACGCGGTATAGGCGCTGGCCCCCCGCAGCCCGCGGATCCCCGCCATCGACGACACGGCGATGACCCGTCCCCAGCTGCGCCCGCGCATGCTGCGCAGGGACTCGCGGATGGTCAGGAAGGCGCCGTCGAGATTGGTCGCCATGAGCCGGCGCCAGAACGCCAGGTCGGTCTTGTGCAGCGCATTGCCTTCGGCGCGCCCGGCATTCGCGACATGGATGTCCACGGGGCCGCGCGCGGCGACCGCGGCCGCGGTGGCGGCGACCACGCTGTCCTCGTCGGTGACGTCCATGACCTGCGCGTGGATGCAGGGGCCGGCGGCGCAGGTCTCTTCCAGCGCCTCGGCCCGGCGGCCCGTCACCGTGACGATCGCGCCCTCGCCGGCCAGCGCGAGCGCGACGGCCCGGCCGATCCCGCTGCCCCCGCCGGTGACCAGCGCATGCTTGCCATCGAGCGTGTCGGTCATCCGCGCCTCCGTTTTCCAGACGCGCGCATGGTCGCGCAGCCGGACCGGGCGGGCAAGACGGAAAGCCGGGTCTTTACATTCACGATAGCGAATATGAAGATGCCGCCAAAACCGGAGGAGGACAGACCCGATGACGTTCAAGACGACAGCCGCCGCGGCGGCGCTGGCGGCGCTGCTGCCGGTCGCCGCGCTGGCCAGCGAGGATATCGCCGACCAGTACCCGCAAAGCCCGCTCTACGCGAAACCGGTGGAGTTCATCCCCAATGTCTGGTCGGCCATCGGCGCCACCGCGCCGCCCACCTACGAGAACACCGGCCACAACAACAACCTGTCCTTCCTCGTCACCGGCGACGGGGTGATCGTCATCAATGGCGGGGCGGCCTATGTGCTGGCCGAGGCGCTGCACCAGGAGATCAGGGCGATCACCGACCAGCCGGTGAAGCTGGTCATCAACGAGAACGGCCAGGGGCACGCGATGCTCGGCAATTCCTACTGGGCCGAGCAGGGCGTCCCGATCCTGGCCCATGTGGACGCGGCCCACGAGATCGAGGCCTATGGCGGCACGATCCTGGAGGGGATGAAGCGCTACAACCGCGACAAGGCCGCCGGCACCAGCGTGGTCGGCCCGACCGAGACCTTCGAGGATCGCAAGGTGATCGAGATGGGCGACATGCGCGTCGAGGTGCTGCATCTCGGTCCCGCCCACAGCCCTGGCGACATCCAGGTCTGGCTGCCGGATGAAAAGCTGGTGATCGCCGGCGACATGGCCTTCCACGAGCGGATGCTGCCCATATTCGCCGAGACCGACACCTCCGACTGGATCGATACCTGGGAAAACGCGTTCGAGTCGCTCGGGGCCGTTTACGTGATCCCCGGGCACGGGCACCCGACCAACATGGACCAGGTGCGGCGCTATACCCGCGATTATCTCGTCTATATCCGCGGAAAGATCGGCGAATATCTCGACGCCGGCGGCGATCTGACCGATGCTTACTACGTCGACCAGTCGCCCTATGCGCATCTCGATACCTTCGAGGAACTGGCGACCAAGAACGCCGGCCGGGTCTACGAGGAGATGGAATGGGAGTAACGCCGGCATGCGCGCGCTGAGGGCGCTGGACCTTCCGCCGGTCTGGCTGGCGGGCTTCGGCGCGCTGGCCTGGGCCCAGTCGCGGTTCGCGCCGGCGGGCGGCCTGCCGGACTGGGCCGGGACGCTCGGCCTGGCCCTGGTGGCCGTCGGCATGCTGCTGATCGCGGCGGCCGGACTAGAATTCCTGCGCCATCGCACCACCATCGTTCCCTACGAGACGCCGCGCGACCTGATCGATACGGGAATCTACCGGCTGACCCGGAACCCGATCTACCTGGGCGACGCGGCGATCCTGGCCGGGGCGATCCTGCTCTGGGGCGCGTGGCCGTCGCTGATCCTGGTGCCGGTCTTCATGGCGATCATCGCCCGGCGGTTCATCCGCTGGGAAGAGGCGCGGCTGCGCGAGACCTTCGGCGACCGGGCCGCGGCCTACATGCGCCGGGTGCGCCGCTGGATCTGACCGCCGCTGCGCCGCCCTGTCGCTTGTGGCCGGGGCGAAACGAATGTTAAGTGGCCCCGACCCGGCGTTTTCGGGGCGAAAAACGACGACAACGCGAAGAACGGGAGAGTGGGAACGTGAAAATCGGGGCACCCAAGGAAGTCGCCAAGGGCGAGGCGCGCGTCGCGCTGACGCCGGACTCGGCGCTTCAGCTTCAGAAGCTGGGCTATGACTGCGCGATCGAGACGGGCGCGGGCACGGCGGCGGGCTTCTCGGACGCCGCCTATGAAGAGGCCGGCGTCGAGATCGTCAAGACGCCCGCGGCGCTCTGGAAGGCGGCCGACATCGTCGCCAAGGTCCAGCCGCCGACCGAGACCGAGGCCAAGCGCCTGACCAAGGGCAAGACGCTGATCTCCTTCTTCTGGCCGGCCCAGAACGAGGAGCTGCTGGAACTCTGCCGGTCCAAGGGCGCGAGCGTCATCGCGATGGACATGGTGCCGCGGATCTCGCGCGCCCAGAAGATGGACGCGCTGAGCTCGATGGCCAACATCGCCGGCTACCGCGCGGTGATCGAGGCGGGGAACAATTTTGGCCGCTTCTTCACCGGCCAGGTGACGGCGGCGGGCAAGGTGCCGCCGGCCAAGGTGCTGGTGATCGGCGCCGGCGTCGCGGGGCTGGCCGCCATCGGGACGGCGACCTCGCTCGGCGCGGTTGTGCGGGCCTTCGACGTGCGCCCCGAGGTGGCCGAGCAGATCGAGTCGATGGGCGCCGAGTTCCTGATGCTCGACTTCTCCGACGACATGTCGGGCGAGGGCGGCTACGCCAAGCCCGCGAGCCCGGAGTTCATCGAGAAGGAGATGGAACTCTTCCGCGCGCAGGCGCCGGAGGTGGACATCGTCATCACCACCGCGCTGATCCCGGGCAAGCCCGCGCCGAAGCTCTGGCCCGAGGAGATGGTCAGGCTGATGAAGCGCGGCTCGGTGATCGTCGACCTCGCCGCCGAGAAGGGCGGCAACTGCGACCTGACCGTGCCCGACGAGAAGATCGAGACCGAGAACGGCGTCACCATCGTCGGCTACACCGACTTCCCCTCGCGGATGGCGACGCAGTCCTCGACACTCTACGCCACCAATATCCGTCACATGATGACGGACCTGACGCCCGAGAAGGACGGCACGCCGGTCCACGACATGGAGGACGACGTGATCCGGGGCGCGACGGTGACCCACGCGGGCGAGATCACCTATCCGCCGCCGCCGCCCAAGGTGCAGGCCATCGCCAAGGCCCCCAGGAAGGAAGCGCCGAAGGAGCTGACGCCCGAGGAGAAGCGCGCCGAGGAACTCGCCGCCTTCAAGGCCCAGACCAAGCGCCAGGTGGGGCTGCTCGCGATCGGCGCGGCGGCGATCCTCGCCGCCGGGCTGGTGGCGCCGGCAAGCTTCATGCAGCATTTCATCGTCTTCGTGCTGTCTGTCTTCGTCGGCTTCCAGGTGATCTGGAACGTCAGCCACAGCCTGCATACGCCGCTGATGGCGATCACCAACGCGATCTCGTCGATCATCATCCTGGGCGCGCTGATGCAGATCGGCTCGACCAGCCTGCTGGTGACCATTCTCGCCGCGGTCTCGGTCTTCATGGCCGGGATCAACATCTTCGGCGGCTTCCTCGTGACACGGCGCATGCTCGCCATGTTCCAGAAATCGTAAAGACAGGAGTAGGGGATCATGGAATACGGATTCACCACGGCGGCCTACGTGGTCGCGGCCGTCCTCTTCATCCTGTCGCTGGGCGGGCTCTCGGGGCAGGAAAGCGCCAAGCGCGCGGTCTGGTACGGGATCGTGGGCATGGCGCTCGCGATCGTCGCGACGCTGATCGGGCCGGGCGCGGGGCTCTGGGGGCTCTCGCTGGTGCTGATCGCGCTGGGCGGCGTGATCGGCTGGCAGGCGGCGGTCCGGGTGCAGATGACGCAGATGCCGGAACTGGTGGCGGCGATGCACAGCCTCGTCGGCCTCGCGGCGGTCTTCGTCGGCTTCAACGCCGATTTCGAGATCCTGCGCGTGGCCGCGATGGACGACACGGCGAAGGCCGCGCTCGAGGGCTTCGCGGCGCTGGTCGCCAAGAAGACGCCGGTGGAGATCAACATCCTGAAGGTGGAACTCAGCCTCGGCATCTTCATCGGCGCGGTGACCTTCACCGGCTCGGTGATCGCTTATGGCAAGCTGGCGGGCAAGGTCGACAGCGCCGCCAGGAAACTGCCGGGCGGGCACATGCTGAACGCCGCCGCCGCGATCGGCTCGATCCTGATGCTGGCGCTCTATCTCGGCGGCGCCGGCAGCTGGACGCTCTTCGTGATGGCGCTGCTGGCCTTCTTCATCGGCTATCACCTGATCATGGGGATCGGCGGCGCCGACATGCCGGTGGTGGTCTCGATGCTGAACAGCTACTCCGGCTGGGCCGCGGCCGCGATCGGCTTCTCGCTCGGCAACGACCTGCTGATCGTGGTCGGCGCGCTGGTGGGCTCCTCGGGGGCGATCCTGAGCTACATCATGTGCAAGGCGATGAACCGCTCCTTCGTCAGCGTGATCCTCGGCGGCTTCGGCGGCGCGCAGGGCCCCGCGGCCGAGATCGAGGGCGAGCAGATCGCCATCGACGCCGAGGGCGTGGCGGCGGCGCTGAACGAGGCCGACAGCGTGATCATCGTGCCGGGCTACGGCATGGCGGTGGCGCAGGCGCAGAACGCGGTCAGCGAGCTGACCAAGAAGCTGCGCGGCCAGGGCAAGGAGGTGCGCTTCGCCATTCACCCCGTGGCCGGGCGCCTGCCGGGGCACATGAACGTGCTGCTGGCGGAGGCCCGGGTGCCCTACGACATCGTGCTCGAGATGGACGAGATCAACGAGGACTTCCCCGAGACGGACGTGGTGATCGTGATCGGCTCGAACGATATCGTGAACCCGGCCGCTCAGGACGACCCGAACTCGCCCATCGCCGGGATGCCGGTGCTGGAGGTGTGGAAGGCCAAGCAGGTCTTCGTCTCCAAGCGCGGGCAGGGCGCGGGTTATTCGGGCATCGAGAACCCGCTCTTCTTCAAGGAGAACACGCGGATGTTCTACGGCGACGCCAAGCAGTCCGTCGACAAGCTCCTGGCGCTCATCGACTGAGACAGGCCGCCCCGCGCCGCGGGGCGGCCCGGTCGCGGCGCCTGCGGCGCCAAGCCTTTCTCGCCCCGCGCGGTCGCCCGCGCGGGGCGTTTGCCTTCGGCGAGGATATTTGCACCACTTGGAGAGGCCGGGTTTCCAAGTGGCGGAAATATCCCCGCCGGAGGCCCCGAGCGCCCCCTGTCAGGGGGCGCGAGAGACAGGGAACGGCGCCCCGCAGGGGCGCCTCCGCATACGGCGGTGCACAGACAAGTGCCCGGATTCGCGCGTTTTTCCTGTTTCGGCCCGGCGCGGTTCCGGCTAGGCTCGGCGCAAAGCCCGAGGAACCGGACCATGACGCTGCCCGAAGATCACCCGCTGCGCTACGAGCTGTCGAACGAGCTGCATGCCAGGCCCTTTCCCGTGCTGGCCGCGCCCTGCCACGCGGTCTTCCTGGCGATCAAGCGTCCGGAGAACGCCGCCGGGCGGGACAAGGGCCTGGACCGGGCGCATCTGGTCCGGCTGCTGGACCGGTTCGGCACGACGCATCCGAAAGAGGGCGCGACCCATTTCTTCGGCCAGCTCGGGCGCCACCGGATCAAGTGGGAATGCCATACCGAGTTCGTGACCTACACGGTTTTCGTCGAGGGCACGATGGAGCGGCCTTTCGACGGCGCGGCCTACGAGGTGTTTCCCGAGGACTGGCTGGCCGAGGCGCCGGGCCGGCGGCTCACATCGGCGCTGGTACGGGTGGAGGAGACGCCGTCCGACGAGGCCGAGGTGGGGCATCGCTGCGCGGCATGGTTCGAGGCCGACAGCGTGGCGATCAGCCGGGTGCTCGACGACTCGGCCATCGTGGCCACGGATTTCCGGATCGACGCGACGGGGCACACGCGGATCGCGGTCTTCACCGACCCGGGCACCGGGCGACGGCGGCTCGGCCGCGTGGTCCAGCGCCTGCTCGAGATCGAGACCTACAAGACGATGTCCATGCTGGGCCTGCCCGTCGCGCGCGAGCTGGGCCAGCGGATGAACGGGCTGGAGACCCAGCTCGCCGGCCTCGTCTCGGCGCTGACCGCGCGCGAGGCGGAGGCCGAGCAGGCGCTGCACGAGCTGCTGGAGGTCTCGGCAGAGCTCGAACACATGCTGGCCCGCAACGGCTACCGTTTCGGCGCCACCGAGGCCTATGCGACCATCGTCGACCAGCGCATCGACGTGCTGCGCGAAAGCCGCTTCCGGGGCCGCCAGACGCTGCGCGAGTTCATGATGCGCCGCTTCGATCCGGCCATGCGGACCTGCACCGCGACCCGGCTGCGGCTCGAGGGGCTGACGGCGCGGGCGGAACGCGCGGGCAATCTCCTGCGGACGCGGGTCGACGTGGAGCGATCGGCGCAGAACCAGAAACTGCTCGAGAGCATGGACCGCCGCGCCGACCTGCAACTGCGGCTGCAGCGCACGGTGGAGGGTCTCTCGGTCGTGGCGATCAGCTATTACGGGGTCAGCCTGGCGAGCTACGCGCTGGCGCCGCTGGCCGGGCGCGCCCTCGGGATCGACAAGGCCGTGCTGACCGGCCTCCTGGTGCTGCCGGTCGTGGCCGCGGTCTGGTGGATCGTCCAGCGCGTCCGGAAATCCATGCATTGACGCCGGGGCCCGGCGCCGGCCCGTGTCATTCGGCCGCGACGCCGGCGGCGGGGATGCGCCGGGTGCCGATCGCCGCGTCCGCGGCCCAGGCGCCGAGCGCGATCGCGCCCAGCGCGAGCAGCGCGGCGATGCCCAGCGTCGGCACGCCGGCAAGACCGGCGCCGACGGTGCAGCCGCCGGCCAGCACCCCGCCCGCGCCCATCAGGACCGCGCCGGCAAGGTAGCGGCCCGTTTGGCGCGGGGTCTCGAAGCTTTGCCAGCGGAACTCGCGCGTGAGCAGCGCCGCGCCGGCGCTGCCGGCCAGCACACCGCCAACCAGCCCCACGCCGAAATTGGCCGGGACGGCGGTGCCGGCGATCGTCCAGAACAGGCTGTCGGCCATCGGCGCGGTGAAGCTCAGCGATTGCAACGCCACCGGGTCGAAATCGTCGTAGAGCA
Organism: Rhodovulum sp. YNF3179; assembly: GCF_050586465.1. NCBI lineage: Bacteria > Pseudomonadati > Pseudomonadota > Alphaproteobacteria > Rhodobacterales > Paracoccaceae > Rhodovulum > Rhodovulum sp. YNF3179. Next base: position 292,563 of record NZ_JBOCEG010000003.1, read on the forward strand.
CGTAGCCGGTGCCCGCCCAGCCGAGCGGCACCAGCAGCCCGATGGCGGCAGCCATGACCAGCTGGCCCGCGCCGTTGCCGGACCGCAGCCCGTAGCCGAGCGCCGCGAGCCCCAGCAGGCCGGCCCAGACCGGTGCGCCGCCCGGAAGCGCCGCGAGCGAGGCGAGGCCGGGATCGACCGTGACGCTGCCGAGCGTCGTGCGCAGCGGCGCCAGCGCCCCCTTGAGCGTCGCATGGGCGGTGATGGCGAAGATCGCCAGAACCGTCAGCGCCCGCAGGTTGCCGCTGCCGGTCAGCACGGTCAGCCGCGAGACGCATCCGCGCGTCAGCACCATGCCGGCCCCGAACGCCGCGCCGCCGATCAGGATCGCGGCGAGCGGCAGCGCGCTGGCGGTGTAGCGATGGCCGGTAAAATCGACCCAGCCTGCCGCCACGGCGCCCTGTGTGCCCAGGACCGCCACGCCGAGCGCGGTCAGCCAGAGGCCGAGCGCCGGGCGCCGCTCGGACGGTGCCCCCACGAGCCCGCGGCGCAGGCAGAATCGGCTGCGCTGCGCGAGCACGCCGAAGGCCAGGCCGAGCATCGCGCCGAGCAGGATCGCCGCCTGGGGTGCGGTGAAATCGGTGAAGCCGAAGCTGGCAAACATGGATCGCTCTCCGTCGCTGGGAAGTCGTCCCGATCTGGCGCGGATTTGCCCCTGTCTCAAGGGGGGGATCGGGGTATCGGCCGGCTCCGCTGGGAACGGTGTTCTCCACCGGCACCGATCGGCGAAACACCGGACCATCGGGGCCGGGCGCGGGCAACCGGCCGCCCACGGGGATGGCCGGCGCAACGCGCGCGTTCTTTTTTCAGCTTCGGCGCCCGGTCGGGGCGCCTTGACCTTCCGGGCGGGGCGCACCACTCTTCCGCGCAGATGCGCCCGTGCGGGGGATGTTCCACCCCCGCCGGCCCCGAAATCCCGAGGAGCCCCCATGCCGATCAAGAACCGCCTGGCCGAACTGCATGACGAGATCACCGAATGGCGCCGCGACCTGCACGCGCATCCGGAATTGCTGTTCGAGACCCATCGCACCGCGGGCATCGTGGCCGAGAAGCTGCGCGCCTTCGGCTGCGACGAGGTTGTCACCGGGATCGGCCGCACCGGTGTCGTCGGCGTCATCAGGGGCAAGAGCGACGCCGCCGGACGGGTGATCGGGCTGCGCGCGGACATGGATGCGTTGCCGATCACCGAGGCGACCGGGCTCGACTATGCCTCGGAAAACGAGGGGCTGATGCATGCCTGCGGCCATGACGGGCACACGGCGATGCTGCTCGGCGCGGCGAAATACCTGGCGGAGACCCGCAATTTCGACGGCACCTGCGTGGTGATCTTCCAGCCGGCCGAGGAAGGTGGCGGCGGCGGCAAGGAGATGGTCGACGACGGGCTGATGGAGCGTTTCGCCATCCAGGAGGTCTACGGCATGCACAACTGGCCCGGCGTCGAGACGGGCCGCTTCGCGATCCGGCCGGGGCCCTTCTTCGCCGCGACCGACCAGTTCGTGATCGATGTCGCGGGCAGGGGCGGGCACGCCGCCAAGCCCCACGACACGATCGATCCGACCGTGGTCTCCAGCCATATCGTGCTGGCGCTCCAGTCCATCGTCAGCCGCAACGTGGATCCAACGCTGCAGGCGGTGGTCTCGGTCACCAGTTTCGAGACCGGCTCGCACGCCTTCAACGTCATCCCGCAAACGGTGCGGATGCGCGGCACGGTGCGCACGCTGGACGCCGATGTGCGCGCCCAGGTCGAGGAACGGCTGATCGCGCTGGCCGAGACGACGGCCGCCGCTTTTGGCGCGCGGGCCGAGGTCGACTACCAGCGGGGCTACCCGGTCATGGTCAATTCAGACGAGCAGACCACGTTCGCGGCGGAGGTCGCAGAGCGCGTCTCGGGGCAGGAGACGATGGAGGCGCCGCTCGTCATGGGGGGCGAGGATTTCGCCTTCATGCTGAACGCGCGGCCGGGGGCCTATATCCTGGTGGGCAACGGCGACTCGGCGATGGTTCACCACCCCGAATACAACTTCAACGACGACGCGATCCCGGCGGGCGCCTCCTGGTGGGCGGAGATCGTCGAGAGGCGCATGCCGGCGGCTTGACCCCGCCGCCGGCCCCGGATAGCGAGCGGGCATGGCCGCGCCACCGCTTCTGCAACTGACCGATATCTCGCTGGGCTTCGGGGGCGATCCGCTCTTCTCGGGGCTCGATCTCGTCGTGCAGCCGGGCGACCGGGTCGCGCTGGTCGGGCGCAACGGGTCCGGGAAATCGACCCTGATGAAGGTCATGGCCGGGCTGGTGGAACCCGACACCGGCGCGCGCATCCTGCCGCCGGGCGCCAGCGTCGGCTACATGGAACAGCACCCGGACCTGTCGCGCTTCGAGACGCTGGGCGACTTCGCCGCCTCGGCGCTCGACCCGGCCGAGGCCTATCGCGTCGAGATGGCCGCCGAGGGGCTCAAGTTCGACCCGGCGACGCCGGTCGCGACCGCCTCGGGCGGCGAACGCCGACGGGCGGCGCTGGCCAAGCTGCTCGCCGAGGCGCCGGCGCTGATGCTGCTCGACGAGCCCACGAACCATCTCGACATCGAGGCCATCGCCTGGCTCGAACGCCAGTTGACCGACACCCGCGCGGCCTTCGTGCTGATCTCGCACGACCGGGCCTTCCTGCGCCACCTGACGCGTGCGACGCTCTGGATCGACCGGGGGCAGGTGCGCCGCCGCGAGCAAGGCTTCGAGGGGTTCGAGGAATGGCGCGACAAGCTCTGGGAGGAAGAGGACCAGGCGCGCCACAAGATGGATCGCCGGATCAAGGCCGAGGCCCGTTGGGCGGTCGAGGGCATCAGCGCGCGGCGCAAGCGCAACCAGGGCCGCCTGCGCGAGCTGCAGAAGTTGCGCGCCGAGCGCGCGGCACAGATCAGGCGCCAGGGCACCGCCGCGATGGCGCTGGAGTCCGGCCCCAGGAGCGGCAAGCTGGTGGTCGAGGCCAAGGACATCGCCAAGAGCTATGACGGGCGGCCGATCCTGCGCGACTTCTCGATCCGCATCCAGCGCGGCGAGCGGGTGGCTTTCGTGGGTCCCAACGGCGTGGGCAAGACGACGCTTCTGAAGATCCTCATGGGCGAGGTGGCGCCCGACAGCGGCACCGTGCGGCTCGGCACCAATCTCGTGCCGGCGATCTTCGACCAGAACCGCGCCGCGCTGGAGCCCGACGCGACGCTCTGGGAGAGCCTGACGCTGGACCCGGCGATGCGGGTGCAGGGCAGCTCCGACCAGGTGATGGTGCGCGGCCAGCCGCGCCACGTGGTGGGCTATCTCAAGGATTTCCTCTTCGACGAGGCCCAGGCCCGCGCCCCGGTGCGCGCGCTCTCGGGCGGCGAGAAGGCGCGGCTTCTGCTGGCCCGGCTGATGGCGCAGGAATCGAACCTGCTGGTGCTGGACGAGCCGACCAACGATCTCGACATCGAGACGCTGGACCTGCTGCAGGAACTCCTGGACGATTACGCGGGCACGGTGCTGCTGGTCAGCCACGACCGCGACTTCCTGGATCGCGTGGCCACCACGACCGTGGCCATGGAAGGCGACGGGCAGGCCACGGTCTATGCCGGCGGCTGGTCCGATTACCGCGCGCAGCGGGGCGACCGGGGGGCGGCGACGGCAAAACCCGCGAAACCCGCCAAGCCCGCCAGGGCGGCGAAACCTGGCGGGGCGGATCGCCGGGCGGCCGGCGCGCCGGGCGGCAAGCTCAGCTTTACCGAGCGCCACCGCCTCGAGGCACTGCCCGGCGAGATCGCGCGCCTCGAGGCCGAGATCGGCAAGCTCGAACAGCTTCTCGCCGATCCCGATCTCTACAGCCGCGAACCGGTGAAGTTCCGCAAGGCGACAGAGGCCCTGGCCGCCCGGCAGGACGCGCTGTCCAGCGCCGAGGAGGCGTGGCTCGACCTGGCCGCCCGCGCCGAGGGCGAGGCCTGACCGCCCGCGCGGGCGATTGCCTGCGACGCGGCCGCGTGGCAATCTCTGCCCAGTACGCACGGAGGCCCCATGCGCGCCTTGATCCTGACGTTCGTCCTGACCGCTGCCGCCGCCGCGCCGGCCCCGGCCGCCGGACCCGACCCGGCAGCGGGCCGCGCGGCCTTCGAGAGGTATTGCGCCGCCTGCCACGGGCGCGCGGCGCAGGGCGACGGGCCGATGGCCGAAATCCTGACGATGCGGGTGCCGGACCTGACGCGGCTGGCGGTGCGCGCGGGCGGGGCCTTCCCGATGCTTCGGGTCGTGCGCGTCATCGACGGGCGCGATGCCCGGGCCGGGCATGGCGGGCCGATGCCGGTTTTCGGCGCGCTTTTCGACGGGCCGGGCGGGGCGCTGGACGCCGAGGGGGGCGATCCGCTGCTGACCAACGGCCGGATCCTTTCGATCGCCGACTACCTGGAAAGCCTGCAGGTCGCGCCGTGATCCGCTGGGCGGTGCTGGCGCTGGCGCTGGGGCTTGCGGCCTGCGCCGGGCCGCCGCCGGGCGCGGCCCCCCCGGCGGAGACCGGCGTGGTCGTGGCGATCGACCTGTCGGACCAGGCGATGACGGTGCGCCGCGACGGCGTGCGCCTGGGCGTCTGGCCGGTCTCGACGGCCCGCGCCGGCAAGACCACGCCGGTGGGCGATTTCCGGCCCGAGCGGCTGGCGCGGGTGCATTACTCGACCCTCTATGACGGTGCGCCGATGCCCTGGTCGATCTTCTTCGCCGGCAATTACGCGATCCACGGCACGACCGAGGAGGCGCGGCTGGGCTGCCCGGCCTCGGCCGGCTGCGTGCGGCTGCACCCCGAGAATGCCCGCACGCTCTTCGCGCTGGTGTCGCGGGCCGGGCCCGCGCGGACGGTCATTCGCATCCGGCCGTGAGCCGGGGCTTGGCGCGGCGCCCGGCTTTCGGCAAAGTGGAGGCGGGCAAGACACCGCGCCCGCGTCCCGCGGGCCGAGCGAGGGAGAAAACAAAGCGATGCTGAGAACGGGTTTGACCGCCGGGGGCGCCGCGCTGGCGCTTGTCGCGGCCTGCACGACGCCGGTGGATGTCGGGCGCCGCGCTTTTGACGCCAACTGCGCCAGTTGCCACGGCGCCGACGGGCAGGGCGACGGCCCGGCCGCGGCGGGGCTGCCGGTGGCGCCGTCGGACCTGACCCGGATCGCGGCGCGCAACGGCGGCGTCTTTCCCGAGGCCGAGGTGATGTCGGTGATCGACGGCTACACCCGCGAAAAGCACTATCCCGGCGAGATGCCGGAATTCGGCGAATCGATGGCCGGGGGGCGCCAGGTGCTCTGGCAGGCGCCCGACGGCGCGCTGGTGCCGACGCCGGAGGTGCTGGTCGACCTGGCAGGCTATCTCGAGAGTATCCAGCAATGAGGGAGGGACGGATGCGACGACCGATCATCCTGGCCGCGCTGGCGGCCTGCGTGGCGCTGCCGGCCATGGCGCAGACCGCCGAAGAGGGCGAGTCGCGCTACAAGTCCTGGTGCGTGGCCTGCCACGGGCTGGAGGCCCGCGGCGACGGGCCGATGGCCGAGATGCTGACGATCGAGACGCCCGACCTGACCCTGCTGGCCGAGACCAATGGCGGGGTCTTCCCCACCAAGCGCGTGGCGCGCCGCATCGACGGGCGCGACCCGGTTCTGGGCCATGGCGGCGAGATGCCGGTCTACGGCGATCTCTTCGACGGCAAGCCGACGGTGATCGAGACCGAGGGGGGCGAGCTGATCCTGATGAGCCGCCCGGTGGCCGAGCTGATCGTCTGGCTGCGCAGCGTGCAGGAATAGGGACGGTTCAGGCCGGGCCGGGGGCGGCAGGACCTGCCCAGCCGGGATGGCAGGGCGGCAGGTCCCTCTGGCGATCGCACGGCGGGCCTGCGGCCCTTGGTTCCGCGCGGTCCGGTCACACATCCACCTCTTCCACGAACCGCGCGTTTTCCTGGATGTACTCGAACCGCTTCTCGGGCTTCTTGCCCATCAGCCGTTCGACCAGTTCGCCGGTCTCGCCTGGCTCGTCCTCGTCGATGGAGACCCGGATCAGCTTGCGGGTCGCGGGGTTCATCGTGGTCTCTTTCAGGTCCTTGGCGTCCATCTCGCCCAGGCCCTTGAAGCGCGAGACCTCGACCTTGCCCTTGCCGCCGATCCCGGTCGCCATCAGCCGGTCCTTTTCCGCCTGGTCCAGCGCGTAGACGCGCCTGGCGCCCTGTGTCAGCCGGTAGAGCGGCGGGCAGGCGAGGTAGAGATGCCCCTGGTCGATCATCGGCCGCATCTGCGTGAAGAAGAAGGTCATCAACAGCGCGGCGATATGCGCCCCGTCCACGTCCGCGTCGGTCATGATGATGATCTTGTCGTAGCGCAGGTCGTCGATGTTGAACTTGCTGCCCAGCCCCACGCCCAGCGCCTGGGTCAGGTCGTTGATCTCGGCGTTGGAGCCCAGCTTCGACGAGGCCGCGCCGAGCACGTTCAGGATCTTGCCGCGCAGCGGCAGCAGCGCCTGGGTCGTGCGGTCGCGCGCCATCTTGGCCGAGCCGCCGGCCGAGTCGCCCTCGACGATGAAGAGCTCGGTGCCCTCGCGCGCGTTCGAGGTGCAGTCCACCAGCTTGCCCGGCAGGCGCAGCTTCTTGGTGGCGGATTTGCGCGCCGTCTCCTTCTCCTGGCGGCGGCGCAGCCGTTCCTCGGCCTTGAGCACGAGGTAGTCGAGGATCGCGCCGGCCGATTTCGTGTCCGAGGCCAGCCAGTTGTCGAAATGGTCGCGGACCGAGTTCTCGACCAGTTTCTGCGCCGCCGAGGTGGCCAGCCGATCCTTGGTCTGGCCGACGAATTCCGGCTCCCGGATGAAGCAGGAGACCAGCGCGCAGCCCCCGGCCATCACGTCCTCGCGGGTGATCTGCTGCGCCTTCTTGTTGCCGGCTAGCTCGCCATAGGCGCGGATGCCCTTGAGGATCGCCGCCCAGAAGCCGGCCTCGTGGGTGCCGCCCTCGGGCGTGGGCACGGTGTTGCAGTAGCTCTGCACGAAACCGTCGCGCGACGGCGTCCAGTTGATCGCCCATTCGACCGATCCGGGCGTGTCGGCGCCGAACTTCTCGGCGAACTGGACCTTGCCCGCGAAGGGCCGGTCGGCATAGGACGCGGCCCCCTTGAGCTGCTCGGTCAGGTAGTCGGCCAGCCCGCCCGGAAAGCGGAAGCTCGCCTCGGTCGGCGTGTCGCCGTCCGAGACCTCGGATTTCCAGCGGATCTCGACGCCCGAGAAGAGATAGGCCTTGGACCGGGCCATCTTGAAAAGCCGCGCCGGCTTGAACTGCAGGGTGCCGAAGATCTCGGGATCGGCGTGGAAGGTCACGCTGGTGCCGCGCCGGTTGGGCGCGGCGCCCTCGGGGCGGATGGGTCCCTGCGGCAGCCCGCGCGAGAATTCCTGCGCGTAGAGCTGGCGGTCGCGGGCCACCTCGACCCGCAACCGGTCCGACAGCGCGTTGACCACGCTGACGCCCACGCCGTGCAGGCCGCCGGAGGTCTGGTAGGCCTTGCCCGAGAACTTGCCGCCCGCATGCAGCGTGCAGAGGATCACCTCGAGCGCGGATTTCTCGGGAAATTTCGGGTGCGGGTCGATCGGGATGCCGCGGCCGTTGTCGCGGATCGTGATCGAGTGATCGGCATGCAGCTCCACCTCGATGCGGTTTGCGTGCCCTGCCACGGCCTCGTCCATCGCGTTGTCGAGCACCTCGGCCACAAGGTGGTGCAGCGCCCGCTCGTCGGTGCCGCCGATATACATGCCGGGGCGCTTGCGGACGGGTTCCAGCCCTTCCAGCACCTCGATGGAGGAAGCGTCGTAGGTGCCGTCTGACCCCGCGGTGAGAAGATCGTCTGCCATGTAGCACTGCCCGTTTTCGTGATTGGCCCGCATTATGGCAGGTGTCGCACGCCGGGGGAAGGGAGCGCGGCCGGCGCAGGACGGCAACAGCCCGGGTCAATGTAACGGTTTTTTGACAGAGATCAGGGCGCAGGGGGAAAATCCGTGCAACCCCGGCCCTTCAATTCCAAGGAGGGGTGCGCATGCAAGATGAGCAGATGAACACGACGGAGGCGCCGGTCGAGGCGACGATGAAGCTGGACGCGAAGTCCTTTCCAGTGGTCTCGCCGGACGCGATCCGCCACGCGTTCGAGACCGGCAAGTATCCCTACGAGACCAAGCTCTCGCGCCGCAGCTACGAGGCCGGGAAGGCCAGGCTCCAGGCCGAGTTGCTCAAGGTGCAGAAATGGGCGCAGGAGACCGACCAGCGCTTCGTGCTGATCTTCGAGGGGCGCGACGCCGCCGGCAAGGGCGGCACGATCAAGCGCTTCATGGAGCATCTGAACCCGCGTGCGGCACGGGTGGTCGCGCTGAACAAGCCCACCTGGGAAGAGAAGGGCCAGTGGTTCTTCCAGCGCTATATCGAGCATCTGCCGACGGTGGGCGAAATGGTCTTCTACGACCGCTCCTGGTACAACCGCGCCGGGGTCGAGCGGGTGATGGGCTTCTGCCAGCCCAACGAGTATCTCGAATTCATGCGCCAGACGCCGGAACTGGAACGGATGCTCGTTCGCTCGGGCATCCGGCTCTACAAGTACTGGTTCTCCGTCACCCAGGAAGAGCAGGCGCGGCGTTTCGAGGCGCGCAAGACCGATCCGCTCAAGCGCTGGAAGCTGTCGCCCATCGACCAGGCGAGCCTCGACAAGTGGGGCGACTACACCGAGGCGAAAGAGGCGATGTTCTTCTACACCGACACCGCGGATGCGCCCTGGACGATCGTGAAATCCGACGACAAGAAACGCGCGCGGCTCAATTGCATGCAGCATTTCCTCGATTCGCTGGATTACCCGGACAAGGACCGCAAGGTCGTGCGGGGTCCGGACCCGCTGATCGTGGGGCGCGCCGATCACGTCATCCACAGGGCCGACCACATTCTCGGGTCGTCGCTGCATCCGGACACCCGGCACGTGCACGCCTGATCCGCTTGTCTGCGTCCCGCCGGGCGCCTAGGCTCCGGCGGGAAACGGGCGAGGGGACGCGCGCATGTGGAACGACCGCTACGACAGGCCGGATTACCTCTTCGGCACGGCGCCGGCCGTTTTCCTGACGGAACAGGCCGAATGGCTGCGGCCCGGGCTGCGGGCGCTGGCCGTGGCCGACGGCGAGGGGCGCAATTCCGTCTACATGGCCGGGCAGGGGCTCGACGTCGTGGCCTTCGACGCCGCGGAGGTGGGGCTGGACAAGGCCCGCCGCCTCGCGGCCGCGCGCGGCGTGACGGTGGATTTCCGCCTGTCGGATATCGAGAGCTGGGACTGGGACGCGGCGCCCTATGATCTCGTCGTCGCCATCTTCATCCAGTTCGCCGACCCGGCCCTGCGCGCGCGTATCTTCGAGGGCATGACGCGCGCGCTGGCGCCCGGCGGCGTGCTGCTTCTGCACGGCTACAGGCCGGAACAGGTCGATTACGGCACCGGCGGCCCGCCGCTGCGCGAGAACATGTACACCGAGGAGATGCTGCGCGTGGCCTTCGCCGATCTCGAGATCCTGCGGCTCGAGTCCTATGACCGCGAGGTGCAGGAAGGCGAGGGCCATTCGGGCATGTCGGCGCTGATCGACCTCGTGGCGCGGAAGCCCGCCTCCTAGGCGCCTGCCCGCGTGCCGCCGGGCATTGCCCCGCCCGCGCGAAGCGCCTAAGGGCAGGGCATGGACCGCGCCGAGACCAATGCCCCGGGCGCGCATTTGCGCGCCGTTCTGGTGCTGGGGCTGCCGCTCGTCGGCAGCCACCTGGCGCAGTTCGCGATCCACCTGACCGACACGCTCATGCTGGGCTGGTACGACGTCGAGGCGCTGGCCGCCGTGGTGCTGGCGGCCTCGATGTTCATGGTGCTGTTTCTCGTCGGGTCGGGGTTTGCCTGGGCGGTGATGCCGATGGTGGCGAGCGCGGCCGCCGAGGGTGATCAGACCCAGGTGCGGCGCGCGACGCGGATGGGGATGTGGCTCTCGATCCTTTACGGCGCGGCGGTGCTGGTGCCGATGCTGCTGGCCGGCCCGATCCTCCTGGCGCTGGGGCAGACGCCGCTGTTGTCGGGGATGGCCGAGGATTACCTGCGGATCGCCGGGTGGGGCATGGTGCCGGCGCTTTTGGTGATGGTGCTCAAGGGCTATCTCTCGGCGCTCGAGCGCACGCGGATGGTGCTCTGGTCGACGATCCTGGCGGCGATCCTGAACGCGGGGCTGAACTGGATGCTGATCTTCGGGCACTGGGGCGCGCCGGAACTTGGCCTGCGCGGCGCGGCCATCGCCTCGATCATCTCGCATCTCGCGCCGCTCGCCGTGCTGGCCGTCCACGTGGTCACCGCGCGGGCCACGCGCGATCACGCGCTCTTCCAGCGGTTCTGGCGGCCCGACTGGCCGGGGTTCCTGCAGGTGTTCCGGCTTGGCTGGCCCATCGGGATCACCACGCTGGCCGAGGTCGGCCTCTTCGCCGCGACGGCGGTGATGATGGGCTGGCTCGGCACGGTGCCGCTGGCCGCCCACGGCATCGCCATCGAGATCAGCTCGGCGACCTTCATGGTGCATATGGGCCTGAGCCAGGTCGCCACCGTCCGGGCGGGGCGGGCGCTCGGCCGGCGCGACATCGCCGCGCTCCGGCTGGGGGCGGTGGTGGTGCTGGGCTGCTCCATGATCTTCGCGGCGCTGACCATGGCGCTGTTCCTTGGCCTGCCGGCGCCGCTGATGGGGCTATTCCTCGATCCGGGCGATCCGCAGGCCCCGGCCATCGTGGCCGCCGGCGTGGGGCTGCTGGCGGTGGCGGCGCTCTTCCAGTTCGCCGACGGCGCGCAGGTGGTCACGCTGGGGCTGTTGCGCGGCCTGCGCGACACGCGGGTGCCGATGGTGCTGGCGGCGATCAGCTACTGGGCCGTCGGCATGCCGGTGGCCTACCTGCTGGGCTTCGTCGCGGGCTGGGGCGGGATCGGCGTCTGGCTGGGGCTGGTGATCGGGCTGGCGCTGGCGGCGGTGACGCTGTCGCACCGATTCTGGCGCCGCCTGCAGCGGCTGGACGCCGCCCCGTCGGACGGGACGGCGCCAGGGGGTGCCTAGGGCTCAGCGCGACAGCGCGTCGAGCACGCGCGCCCAGCTGCGGATGCCCTTGTGGAAGCTTTCGAGATCGTATTTCTCGTTCGGGCTGTGAATGCGGTCGTCTTCCCTGGCGAAGCCGATCATCATCGCGTCCATGCCCAGCATGTCCTTGAAGAGCCCCGCTATGGGGATCGACCCGCCCATGCCGACGAGAACCGCCTCGCGGTGCCACTCGTCCGACAGTGCCCGGCGCGCGGTCTCGAACTCGGGCCGGTCGGTGTTCATCACGACCGCCTTGGCGCCGTCGATATCCTGGTCCCAGGTCACGCTGGCATCGGGGGGCAGCTGCGCCTCGACATGGGCGCGCAGGTTCCGGCGCACCGCGTCCGGATCCATGTCGCCCACCAGCCGGCAGGTGATCTTGCAATGCGCCTCGGCCGGGATCACGGTCTTTGTGCCCGCGCCCTGGTAGCCGCCCCAGAGGCCGTTGATCTCCAGCGTCGGACGTGCCCATTGCTGGACCAGCGCCGAGTAGCCCGCTTCGCCATGGGGACGTGTCATGCCGACGCTTTCGAGGTATTCGCGCTCGTCGAAGCCGCAGGTTTCCCATTGGCGCAGCAGCGCGTCGGGCACCTCTTGGACGCCGTCGTAGAAATGCGGCACCGTCACGCGGCCGGTCTCGTCGTGGAAGGAGGCGACGATCCTGGCGATCTCGCGCAGGGGGTTCAGCGCGGGTCCGCCGTAATGGCCCGAATGCAGGTCCATCTTCGGCCCGTGGAGCGTGAACTCGTCCTTGACCATGCCGCGCAGCTGCGACGCGATCGAGGGCACGCCCGGCGCCACCATGGCCGTGTCGCAGATCAGCGCGAGATCGGCGGTCAGCTCGTCGGCGTGATCCTTCATGAAGGGCACCAGCGAGGGCGAGCCCGACTCCTCCTCGCCCTCGAGGAAAAAGCTGATCCGTGCCGGCAGGCTGCCATTCACGGCGATCCAGGCCCGGCAGGCCTCGACGAAGGTCATAAGCTGGCCCTTGTCGTCCGAGGCCCCGCGCCCGCGGATCACCTTGCCGGCCGGGGTGTCCTCGATCGCCGGGTCGAACGGGTCGCGGTTCCACAGCTCCAGCGGGTCGACGGGCTGCACGTCGTAATGGCCGTAGAACAGCAGGTGCGGGCCGTCGCCTGCGCCATGGGCCGTGACGATCGGGTGCCCGGGCGTCGGCCGCTTGGCCGCCTCCAGCCCGAGCGTGGCAAGATCCGCCACCAGCCAGTCGGCGGCGGCGTCACAGGCCTCGGCATAGGCCGGGTCGGTGGAAATGGACTGGATCCGCAGAAGCTCCATCAGCCGTTCGGTGGCCGCGGGCAGCTCCGCATCGATATGGGCGAGCGTTTTCTCGAGCGACATGGGCATCCCTTTTTCTGGAAGTCGGGCGCGAGCCTATCAGGCGCCGCGGCGCTGTCCAGCCGAAGGGGACCCGGCCGCCATCGGCCGGGCCGGTCTCAGGCGCGCCGGGTGATCCAGCCGCCGCCGAGCACGCGGCTGGTGCCGGTCTCGTAGAAGACGCAGGCCTGCCCGGGCGCGACGCCTTCCTCGGGGTTCAGCAGTTCCACCACGGCGCCGGTCGGGCCGTCGGGACGCACCACCGCCTCGCGCGGGGGGCGGGTGGACCGCACCTTGACCGAGACATGCCATGCATCGCGGCTCTCGAAGGGCGCGTCGCCGAGCCAGTTCACCTCGGCCACCGGCACGTGCCGGGTCGAGAGCGCCTCTTTCGGGCCGACGATCACCCGGCGCGAGTCGGGGTCGAGCTTGACCACGTAGAGCGGCTCCGACAGGCCGCCGATGCCAAGCCCGCGGCGCTGGCCGATGGTGTAGTGGATCACGCCGTCATGCCGGCCCAGCACGGTGCCGGCCATGTCCACGATCTCGCCGGGTTCGGCCGCGCCGGGGCGCAGTTTCTCGATCACGCGGGCATAATCGCCGTCGGGGACAAAGCAGATGTCCTGGCTGTCGGGCTTGTCGGCCACGCCCAGCCCGTAGCGCGCGGCCAGCGCGCGGGTGGCGTCCTTGCTTTCCAGGTGGCCGAGCGGGAAGCGCAGATAGGCCAGCTGCTCGGGCGTGGTGGAGAACAGGAAATAGGACTGGTCGCGGTTGGCGTCGGCCGCGCGGTGCAGTTCGGGCCCGGCGGCGCCGTCCCTGCGCTGGATGTAATGGCCCGTCGCCATGCAGTCGGCGTCGAGATCCCTGGCGGTTTCCAGCAGGTCCTTGAACTTCACCTTCTCGTTGCAGCGGATGCAGGGCACGGGCGTCGCGCCGGCGAGATAGCTGTCGGCGAACTCGTCGATCACCGCGTCCTTGAAGACGCTCTCGTAGTCGAGCACGTAATGCGGGAAGCCCATCTCCTCGGCCACGCGCCGCGCGTCGTGGATATCACGCCCGGCGCAGCAGGCGCCCTTCTTGGCCAGCGCCGCCCCGTGATCGTAGAGCTGCAGCGTCACCCCCACCACGTCGTAGCCCTCCTCGGCCAGCATCGCGGCCACCACGGAACTGTCGACGCCGCCCGACATCGCCACGACGACGCGGGTCTCGGCCGGGGGGCGGGCGAAACCAAGGGAATTGACCGGGTGATCCGTGTTGTCGAGCGCCATGGGGTCTCCTGTGCAATGCCGCGGAATATAGGAAAATCCCACGCACTCTCAAGATGGGGTTTCACCGGCCATTAAGCCAGTCCGCGCAGTCTGCCGGCGCGAATGAGGAGGGGTATCCATGTTCATACGACGTACCGACGGGCCCGTGTCCGTCATCCTGTCCGACGGAAGCCGCATGACCCGCGCCGATCTGCCGCCGCCCGATACCCGGCGCTGGGTCGCCAGCCGCAAGGCGGCCGTGGTGCGCGCGGTCGCCCACGGGCTCATCACCCCGGGCGAGGCATGCAAGCGCTACGGCCTCTCGGAAGAAGAGTTCAACGGTTGGTGCCGGGCGATGGCCGCGCATGGCGAGAAGGCGCTGAGGACCACGGCGCTGAAAACCTATAGACAACCAGAGGGAGAGATGAATAAATTTTAGCGACGATAACGTGTGGTTAACCATTGCGAGGTTCTGTAGGGTAAACAGACCTGGCGACGGAGATGAGTGATGCGAGTTCTTTTGGTGGAAGACGATCCCACCACGGCCAAGAGCATCGAGATGATGCTGACCAACGCCAACCTCAATGTCTACAGCACGGACCTGGGCGAAGAGGGCATCGATCTTGCCAAGCTCTATGACTACGACCTGATCCTGCTGGACCTGAACCTGCCGGACATGAACGGCCACGAGGTGCTGCGCCAGCTGCGGCTCGCGCGGGTGGAGACGCCGATCCTGATCCTGACGGGCCATGACGACACCGACAACAAGCTCAAGGGCTTCGGTTTCGGGGCCGACGACTACCTGACCAAGCCCTTCCACCGCGAGGAACTGGTCGCGCGCATTCACGCGATCATCCGCCGGTCCAAGGGGCATGCGCAGTCGATCATCCACACCGGCAAGATCGCGGTGAACCTCGACGCCAAGACGGTGGAGGTCGATGGCCAGCCGGTGCATCTGACGGGCAAGGAATACCAGATGCTGGAACTGCTCTCGCTGCGCAAGGGCACGACGCTGACCAAGGAGATGTTCCTCAACCATCTCTATGGCGGCATGGACGAGCCCGAGCTGAAGATCATCGACGTCTTCATCTGCAAGCTGCGCAAGAAACTCAGCCAGGCCACCGGCGGCGAGAACCACATCGAAACGGTCTGGGGCCGCGGCTATGTCCTGCGCGAGCCCGAACAGGCCCAGGGGGACACCCCGGTCGCCGTCTCCGCCTGACGGCGACCCAAGGGCCGGGCGCCCTGGCGGCGCGATGCGTCTGGACCTCCCCGGGACCGCACCCTATCACTTGGGGTGACGTCCCGAGGAGGTTCCCGCATGACATCCGACACCGCCGTCGACAAGCTGACCGAGGACGCGGCCCGCGCGGAACTCGCGCGGCTGGCCGACGTCCTGGCGGCGGCGAACCGGGCCTACCACACCCGGGACGCCCCCGAGATCAGCGACGCGGAATATGACCGGCTGAAAGCCCGCAACGCCGCGATCGAGGCACGTTTCCCGCATCTCAAACGGTCCGACAGCCCGTCCGAGCAGGTCGGCGGCCCCGTCGCCGACGACTTTGCCAAGGTCACCCACGCGGTGCGGATGCTGTCGCTGTCCAACGCGTTCGAGACCGGGGAGGTGGCGGAGTTCGACGCGCGCGTCCGGCGTTACCTGGGCCTGGCCGCCGACGCGCGGCTGACCTACACCGCCGAGCCCAAGATCGACGGCCTGTCGCTGAGCCTGCGCTACGAGGACGGGGTGCTCGTGCAGGCCGCCACCCGCGGCGACGGCGAGACGGGCGAGAACGTCACCGCCAACGCCCGCACCATCGGGGACATCCCCGCACGCCTGCAGGGGGACGCGCCCGCCGTGCTGGAGCTGCGCGGCGAGGTCTATATGAGCCACGAGGATTTCGCGGCGCTGAACGACCGCCAGGCCGCGCGCGGCGACAAGACCTTCGCCAATCCCCGCAACGCCGCCGCAGGATCGCTCCGCCAGCTCGACAGCCGGGTGACCGCGCGCCGGCCGCTGCGTTTCTTCGCCTATGGCTGGGGGGAGCTCTCGGCGCCGCTGGCCGGCACGCAGATGGAGGCGATCGCGCGGCTCGCCGCGCTGGGCTGCCCGACCAACCCGCTCACCGCGCTCTGCGACGGACCGGACGAGATGCTCGCCCATTACCGCGAGATCGAATCGCGGCGCGCCACGCTCGGCTATGACATCGACGGGGTGGTCTACAAGGTCAACGATCTCGACCTGCAGCGCCGGCTCGGCTTCCGGTCCACCACGCCGCGCTGGGCGATGGCGCACAAGTTCCCCGCCGAGACCGCCTGGACCCGGCTCGAGGCGATCGACATCCAGGTGGGCCGCACCGGCGCGCTCTCTCCGGTGGCGCGGCTGACGCCGGTGACGGTGGGCGGCGTCGTCGTGTCCAACGCGACGCTGCACAACGAGGATTACATCGCCGGGCGCGACGCGCAGGGCAACGAGATCCGCGACGGCAAGGATATCCGGGTGGGCGACTGGGTGCAGGTCTACCGCGCCGGCGACGTGATCCCCAAGGTCGCCGACGTGGACCTCGCGCGGCGGCCCGCGGAGGCCTCGCCCTATCGCTTTCCCGAGACCTGCCCGGAATGCGGCTCCGATGCCATCCGCGAGGAGGGCGACGCGGTGCGCCGCTGCACCGGCGGGCTGATCTGCCCCGCCCAGGCGGTGGAAAAGCTCAAGCATTTCGTCTCGCGGGCGGCTTTCGACATCGAGGGTCTCGGCGCCAAGCAAGTCGAGGCCTTCTACAAGGACGGCTGGATCCGTGAACCGGCCGATATCTTCACCCTGGAGGATCGTTTCGCCACCGGCCCGCGCCAGCTCAAGAACCGCGAGGGCTGGGGCGAGAAAAGCGCGCGCAACCTCTTCGACGCCATCGCCGAGCGGCGGCGCATCCCGCTCGACCGGCTGATCTTCGCGCTGGGCATCCGCCATGTCGGCGAGAGCGCCTCGGCGCTGCTCGCCCGGCGCTACGGCGACTGGGACAGCTTTCTCACCGCGATGGATCGCGCAGCGGATTTCACGGGGACCGACTGGGACTATCTCAACAATATCGACGGGGTCGGCCCGGTCATGGCGCGGGCGCTTGTCACCACCTTTCAGCAAGAGGCCGAGCGCGCCTCGATCGATCGGCTGGCCGCGCATCTCGACATCCAGCCGGTAGAGATGCCCAAGACCGAGGACAGCCCGGTTGCGGGCCAGACCATCGTCTTCACCGGCACGCTCGAGAAGATGACCCGCGCCGAGGCCAAGGCCCGCGCCGAGTCGCTCGGCGCCAAGGTGTCCGGCTCGGTCTCGGCGCGCACCGATCTCGTCGTGGCGGGGCCGGGGGCGGGATCGAAGGCGACGAAGGCCGCCGAGCTGGGCGTCGAGACCATCGACGAGGATGGCTGGCTCCGCCTGATCGGGGACGCCTGAGCATGGCCGGCCGGCCCGAGATCCTCTTTCCGCTCTTCGGGTCGCTGGAGACGCTGGAGGGGATCGGGCCGAAGCTGGCCAAGCTGATGGCGGGGCTCGATGTCGACACGCCCCGCGACCTGCTGTTCACGCTGCCCCATTCCGGCGTCGATCGCGCGCGCCGCGGGTCGATCCGTGCGGTCACGCCACCGGCCACCGTCACCGTCGAGGTCGAGGTCGGCGCCCACCAGCCGCCGCGGCGCAAGGGCGGCCCCTGGCGCGTGACCGTCACCGATGCCGAGACGAGCTTCCGGCTGGTCTTTTTCCACGCCCGCGGCGACTGGCTGCGCCGCCAGCTGCCCGAGGGCGCGCGCCGGGTCGTCTCGGGCAAGGTCGAGCTTTTCGACGGCATCGCCGAGATGATCCACCCCGACCATATCCTGCCACCCGAGGAGGCGGACGATATCCCGCCCTTCGAGCCGGTCTACCCGCTGACGGCCGGGATCACCCAGCGCACGATGTGGAAGGCCACCCGCGCCGCGCTGGCGCTGCTGCCCGAGATGGGCGAATGGATCGATCCCGCGCTGAAGGCGCGCGAGGGCTGGCCGGGCTGGTCCGAGGCGGTGACCGCGGCGCACGGCCCCGTGCGCCAGGCCGATCTCGAGCCGGCCGCGCCGGCGCGGATGCGGCTCGCCTATGACGAGCTGTTCTCGCATCAGCTGACGCTGGCCGTTGCGCGCGCCCGGCTGCGGCGTGCCAAGGGACAGGTGACCGAGGGCACGGGCGCGCTTCAGGCCCTGATCCGCGCCGCGCTGCCCTACACGCCGACCGGCGCCCAGCAGCGCGCCATGCAGGAGATCGCCGCCGACATGGCCGCGCCGCTGCGCATGAACCGGCTGCTGCAGGGCGATGTCGGGGCCGGCAAGACGCTGGTTGCGTTGATGGCGCTCGCCACGGCGGTGGAGGCCGGCGGGCAGGGGGTGATGATGGCGCCGACCGAGATCCTCGCGCGCCAGCACCTCGGCAGCATCCGCCCGCTGGCCGAGGCCGCCGGCATCGTGGTGGAGATCCTCACCGGCCGCGACAAGGGGCGCGAGCGCGCCGCGAAGCTGGCCGCGCTGGCCGAGGGGCGCATACAGGTGCTGATCGGCACCCACGCCGTGTTCCAGAAGGACGTGGCGTTCCGGGACCTGCGCCTCGCCGTCATCGACGAGCAGCACCGCTTCGGCGTCTCGCAGCGGATGGAACTGGGCGCCAAGGGGCAGGCGGTGGACATCCTAGTGATGACGGCCACGCCGATCCCGCGCAGCCTCGCGCTGGCGCAATACGGCGACATGGATGTCTCGGTCCTGGACGAGAAGCCGCCGGGGCGCAAACCCGTGAAAACGGCGCTGGTCTCCGCGGGCCGCCTGGACGAGGTGGTCGCCCATCTCGCCGGGGCGACGGGGGCCGGGCGCCAGGCCTACTGGGTCTGTCCCCTTGTCGACGAGAGCGAGAGCGTCGACCTCGCCGCCGCGGAGGCCCGCTTCCAGGCGCTGCGCGCGGCGCTCGGCGAGGGTGCGGTCGGGCTGGTGCACGGCCAGATGCCGCCGGCCGAGAAGGACGCCGCCATGGCCGCCTTCCAGCGCGGCGAGACGCGGGTCCTGGTCGCGACCACGGTGATCGAGGTGGGCGTCGACGTGCCCAACGCCTCGATCATGGTGATCGAGGGGGCGGAGCATTTTGGGCTGGCCCAGCTCCACCAGCTGCGCGGCCGGGTGGGGCGGGGCGCGGCCGAATCGACCTGCCTGCTGATGTACACGCCGCCCCTGACCGAGGGTGGCGAGAAACGCCTCGCGATCATGCGCGAGACCGAGGACGGCTTCCGCATCGCCGAGGAAGACCTGCGGCTGCGCGGGGCGGGCGACGTGCTGGGCGTAGCGCAATCCGGGCTGCCGCGTTTCCGCGTCGCCGATCTCGAGCGCCAGTCCGGGCTCATGGCGCTGGCGCAGTCCGACGCCCGCGCGCTGCTGGCCGCGGATCCCGCGCTCGAGGGCGACCGCGGACGCGCCGCGCGGCTGCTGCTCTGGCTGATGGAGCGCGATCGCGCGATCCGCCTGATTTCCGTGGGATAGGCCGAAAATCACGTTCCGTTCACGAATGTTCCTAAAAAGTTCTTTACAGGACGCGCGATTTTTGAGAACAAACGAGCAACACGAGTCCAACGGAACGGAGATGTCGTCATGATCGGAGATATTCGCAAGATCCTCACGCGGTCCCCCGGCGCCGTCATGGAAGATGCCGCCGGCTGTGCGGCCCTTGCCGTGCTGGTGATGCTGGGGCTGTACCTGCCCGGACTCGTCTGAGACCTGCCTGCGGTCTGTCGGGCGCCCGCGCTTCCCCCAACCCGTGCCGGCGCCCTTTCCTCATCGGACGGACCCTTACCTGACCGCCGCGCGCCTTGGCCCGCGGCGGTTTTTTTGGATATTTGGACCACTTGGACGGGCCGCGCGACGCCCCCCTCCAAGTGGTGGAAATATCCCCGCCGGAGGCATGGATCCTGCGCCTTGGCCGGCCCGGGCGCTCAGGCGCAGGCCGCTTCCTGGGCCTTGTCGAAGGCCTCGAGCGTCGCCTCGAGCGCCAGCATGATCGAGGCATGCCGGTTCTTGTAGTCGCGCGCGGGTTCCAGGACGGCGAGATCCTGGAAAGGTGGCCCCGGGGGCGGGGCGCCGTCTTTCAGCATGGCCCTGAGCCCGTCGCGCGCGGCCGCGATTTCGTCGCGGGTCCGGCCGATGACATGGGCGCCGACGACCGCCGCGGCGGCCTGGCCAAGCGCGCAGGCCTTGACGTCCTGGCCGAAGCGGGCCACGCGCCCGTCGGCCACGTCGAGATCGACCGTCACGGTGGATCCGCAGAGCGGCGAGCGCTTCTTGACGGTGGCGGCCGGGGCCTCCAGCCGGTCGGTCAGGGGGATGTCCGCGGCCAGCGCGAGGATGCGCTGCGAGTAGAGCTTGATCAGATCGGTTTCGGCGCTCATGGGCTCCGGCTTTCGTCTCGTCCCTGGTTGCAATAGATAAGCCGGGACGTGGCCGAAGAAAAGGACAGGATATGGCATTCGATCCCGCCTCGCTGAACTACGACGCCGCCGGGCTGATCCCGGCCATCGCCCAGGATGCGACGACGGGCGAGGTGCTGATGATGGCCTGGATGACCGCGGGCGCGGTGGCGCGCACGCTCGAGACCGGGCGCGTCACCTACTGGTCGCGGTCGCGCCAGGCTTACTGGGTCAAGGGCGAGACGAGCGGCCATGTCCAGACGCTCGTGGATTTCCGCCTCGACTGCGACCGGGACTGCCTGCTGGTGCTGGTCGAGCAGGCGGGTCCGGCCTGCCATACCAATCGCCGCAGCTGTTTCTACACCGCCGTGCGCGCGGGCACGGAAGTGGAGCTGATGCCGCCCATGGCCGGCTGAGCCTCAACCGAGGCCGACGCGCCGGCGGAGCGCGCCCGGCGTCTCGCCGGCCGCGCGGTAGGCGCGGATCGCGCGGGCGTCGTCGCGCTTGGCCAGCCGCCGCCCGGCCTCGTCCCGGATCAGCCGGTGATGGTGCCAGGCAGGCACGGGCAGGGCCAGCAGCGCCTGCAGCAGCCGGTGGATCGGCGTCGCATCGACGAGGTCCATCCCGCGCACCACCTCGGTGATGCCCTGTTCGGCGTCGTCGACCACCACGGCCAGGTGGTAGGAGGTGCCGATATCCCTGCGCGCCAGCACGATGTCCCCGATCTGCGCGGTCAGGATGTCCGCGTCGAGCGCATGGGCGCCCTGCCGTGCCGCGCCGGTCTCGATCCATGTCAGCCCCGCCAGCCCGTCGCGCCCGCCAAGCCGGCCGATCGCGGCGTGCATGTCGAGGCGCAACGCGTCGTCCGGCCCGGCCTCGGCCAGGGATCGTCCCCGGCAGGTGCCGGGATAGACGGCCTCGGCGGGGGCGGGTCCGGCCGTTTCCTGCGGCGCGGCCAGCGCCGCGCGGATGTCGCGCCGGGTGCAGCGGCAGGGATAGAGAAGCCCCGCCGCCGCCAGCCGGTCGAGCGCCGCGCGATAGGCCGGCATCCGTTCGGACTGGCGCATCACGGGATCCGGCCATGCGAGCCCGAGCCAGCCGAGGTCTTCGTAGATCGCCGTCTCGAACGCGGCCCGGCAGCGCGGGCGATCGATATCCTCGATCCGCAGCAGGAACGTGCCACCCGCGGCCTGGGCGCGGTCCCAGGCCGTCAGCGCCGAGAAGGCATGTCCGAGATGCAGCAGCCCCGTGGGCGAGGGGGCAAAGCGCGTGCGCATTCGGCTCAGCGTTTGCGCAGAACGTAGACCACGGCGCCCAGGTCGATCCCGGGGATATGCGCCCCATGCTCGCGAAAGAGCACCTCGGCGGCGCCGGTATCGACGTATTCGGCGATCCGGCCCTCGAATCCCGGATCCTCGAGCGTGTGATCGTTGAAGGAGAAAACGAAAAGCCCGCCGGGCTTCAGGACCTCCATCAAGGTGTCGATCACGGTGGCCGGGGCCGCCCCGGCCCCGATCACGCCGACGGCGGCGGCGTGGTCGTAGAACTCCGCGGGGACGGGCAGCGGGTCGCCGGGCGCGGTTTCGCGCAGGTCGCGGTAGACGCCGCGGGCGCGGGCCTTCTCGAGCATGCCGCCGGACATGTCGATCCCGTCGATCGCGGTGAAACCGGCGGCGGCGAAGGCCGCGCCGGAGGCCCCTGTGCCGCAGCCGAAATCGAGCAGCGGCGCGTCCCGGTTTTCGCTGAACTCGGCCAGCGCGGCCGCGCAGCGGGCCGGTGTCGCGTAACCCTGCGACTCCAGCTCCGCGTCGTAACTGTCTGCCCACGCGTCATAAAGTTCTTCCATCGCCTCGGGCGATTCGACGCTATACACGTCTTTCAGGTAGTCTTTCTGTTCCGGCATCTTGTCCCCTTTGCTGCGCACAGGGTAACAACAGCCGTCAGGCAAGGTCCAGTGCGGCCGGCTGGCCGAGCCAGCCGCTCCAGGCGGCCTTGGCCCGATCCGTGTAGGCGCGGTAGCGGTCCCGGCGGTTGCGCCGGCCGCCCTTGGCGTCCACCGGCGGGAAGAGGCCGAAATTGACGTTCATGGGCTGGAAGGTCCTGGCCTCGGCGCCGCCGGTGATGTGGTTGAGCAGCGCGCCGATGGCGGTCTCGGGCGGCGGGGTGGCGACGGTCTCTCCCAGGATCTCGGCCGCGGCGAGGCGGCCGGCGAGAAGCCCCATCGCCGCCGATTCCACGTAGCCCTCGACGCCGGTGATCTGGCCGGCGAAGCGGATATGCGGCTGCGATTTCAGGCGCATCTGTGCATCCAGCAAGCGCGGCGCGTTGATGAAGGTGTTGCGGTGGATGCCGCCCAGCCGTGCGAAACGCGCCTCTTCCAGGCCGGGAATCATCCGAAAAACATCCGCTTGCGCGCCGTATTTCATCTTCGTCTGGAAGCCGACGATGTTGAAGAGCGTGCCCAGTTTGTTGTCGCGGCGCAGCTGCACCACCGCCCAGGGCTTGACCTCGGGCTGGTGCGGGTTCGTCAGCCCGACCGGCTTCATCGGGCCGTGGCGCAGGGTCTCGCGGCCGCGCTCGGCCATGACCTCGATCGGCAGGCAGCCGTCGAAATAGCCGGCCGTCTCGCCCTCGTGGAACGTGGTCTTGGGCGCGGCGATCAGCGCGTCGATGAAGGCCTCGTAGGTGTCGCGGTCCATCGGGCAGTTGAGATAGGCGGTGCGCTCTTCCTCGGTGTCGCCCTTGTCGTAGCGCGACTGGAACCACGCCTTCTCGAGATCGATGCTCTCGGCATAGACGATCGGCGCGATGGCGTCGAAGAAGGCCAGCGCGTCCTCGCCGGTCTCGGCGCGGATCGCCTGGCCGAGCGCCGAGGAGGTCAGCGGGCCGGTGGCGATGATGGTGGGGCCCCAGTCCGCCGGCGGCAACGCCGTGATCTCGCCGGTCTCGACGGTGACCAGCGGGTGCGCGCGAAGCCGTTCGGTCACGCCGGCGGAGAACCTGTCCCGATCCACGGCCAGCGCGCCGCCCGCGGGCAATGCGTGGCGGTCGGCCATTTCCATGATCAGCCCGCCCGCTTGCCGCATCTCCCAGTGCAGGAGCCCGACCGCGTTCGACTCGTCGTCGTCCGAGCGGAAGGAGTTGGAACACACCATTTCCGCCAGGTCGCCGGTCTTGTGGGCGAAGGTGCCCTGCTCGGGGCGCATCTCGTGAATGATCACGGGAACGCCCATATGCACGGCCTGCCAGGCGGCTTCCGCGCCTGCCATGCCGCCGCCGATGATGTGAACGGGTTTGACCATGCCCGCGATTTAGGCCAGCCGCGGGCAAAAGAAAAGGGTGCGACGTCAGGCGCTGGCACGGGTCTCGGCGGCGGCGTCGCGCTTGCGCGCCCGGCGCAACCGGCTGAACGCGTCGCCCCGCTCCGGTTTGCGCGGCATGGGGGCCGCGGCCTCGCGTTCGGACAGCAGGCCGTCGATCATCAGCAGCGTCCGCTCGCAGGTCGCCACCATCAGCAGCCCGCCCACCATGGCCAGATCGCGCCAGAAATGGCTGATGGCCGCCGCGTCGCCGGGGACGTAGGTGAAGATGAAGGCCGTCCAGAAGACGTGCAGCGCAAGGACGGAGGCCGCGATCCGCGTCTGGAAGCCGACCATCACCATGAAGGCGGCGGTGAATTCGAAGATCACGCTGGCGATGACGAAGAACCCGGGCACCATGCCCGCGCTGAAGGCCTCGGCCACGCCGTTCGGATCGACGATCAGGCCGCAGGACTTGGCCACGAAGTAGGACCCGATCACGATTCGGCCGAGGGCCGAAAACAGGATCTCGGCCGACAGGGCCTTTGCGAATGTCCGACTCATGGGTGTCCCCTTTCCCGTCAAGGTGGTGGCAGCGGGAGTCCCTGCCGCCCAGGGTTTTATTCCAGCCGTGAATTCTGGCCAGAATTTGAAATTCCCATGGTAGTTTGAAGGGGTGCACTATTATCGCTTGGGTTGTGGTCCTGCGCCGCGGCCAGGAAAAAGGCCCCCGGCCGCAACGGCGGCGGGGGCCTTTCGGCAGGCTCGTGGCCGGCGCTCAGCCCTCTTCCGGGGGCTCCGCGGTATCCTCGTCGTCGTCCTCGCCGCGTTCGGCGATCCACGCGACCGAGACGACCTCCTCGCCCTTGGCGGTGTTGAAGACCCGCACGCCCGACGAGCCGCGCCCCTGGCGCGAGATGTCCTCGACCGGGCACCGGATCGACTGGCCGTTGGAGGTCGCCAGCATGATCTGGTCCTCGTCCTCGACCGTGAAGGCGGCGACGATGCGATCGCCGCGCCGGCCCAGATTGGCCGCGGTCACGCCCTGGCCGCCGCGCCCGGTGATGCGGTACTCGTAGGCCGAGGAGCGCTTGCCGTAGCCGCTGGAGGTGATGGTGAGAATCCATTGTTCCAGCGCCGAAAGCTCGGCGTATCGCTCGGGCGAGAGCGCGACGTCTGCGGCGCTCTCTTCCTCGCTGCCGGCCTCGTCGCCGGTGACCGCGCGCCGCATCTTGAAATAGGCGGCCCGTTCCTCGGGGCTGACCTCGACGTGACGGATCACCGCCATCGACACAACGCTGTCGCCCGTGGCCAGGCGGATGCCGCGCACCCCGGTCGAGTCGCGGCCCTTGAAGACCCGCACATCGGTCACGGGGAAGCGGATCGCCTTGCCGAGTTCCGTCGTCAGCAGCATGTCATCGGTCTGGGTGCAGATGCGCGCGTTCACGAGGCTGACCCCCTCGGGCAGCTTCATCGCGATCTTGCCGTTGGATTTCACGTTGGTGAAATCCGAAAGCGCGTTGCGCCGGACCGTGCCTTCCGAGGTGGCGAAGACGATCTGCAGGTCGTCCCAGTCCTCTTCGGCGGCTTCGACCGGCATGATCGCCGCGATCGAGACCTCCTGCGAGATGGGCAGGATGTTCACGATCGCCTTGCCGCGGGCGTTGCGCCCGCCTGGCGGCAGGCGCCAGGTCTTGAGCTTGTAGACCATCCCGTCGGTGGTGAAGAACAACAGCGGCGTGTGGGTATTGGCCACGAAGAGCGTCGTGACGACGTCGTCTTCCTTGGTGGCCATCCCCGAGAGCCCCTTGCCGCCGCGTTTCTGGGCGCGGTAGTCCATCAGCGGCGTGCGCTTGATGTAGCCGGACTGGGTGACGGTGACGACCATGTCCTCGCGCTCGATCAGGTCCTCGTCGTCCATGTCCGCGACATGCTCGACGATCTCGGTCCGGCGCGGGACGGCGAACTGTTCCTTCACCTCGCGCAGCTCGTCGGAGATGATCGCCATGATCCGCTCGCGCGAGCGGAGGATGTCGAGGTAATCCTTGATCTTCGCGGCCAGCGCCTCGAGCTCGTCGGTCACCTCCTTGACGCCGAGCTGGGTCAGGCGCTGAAGCCGAAGCTCCAGGATCGCGCGCGCCTGCGCCTCGGACAGGTTGTAGGTGCCGTCCTCGTTCATGGTGTGGGTCGGATCGTCGATCAGGCGGATGTAGTCGGCGATGTCGGCCGCGGGCCAGCGCCGGGTCATCAGCTTCTCGCGGGCTTCCGCGGCGTCGGCCGAGGCGCGGATGGTCGCGACCACCTCGTCCACATTGGTGACCGCCACCGCCAGCCCGCAGAGCACGTGGCTGCGTTCGCGAGCCTTGCGCAATTCGAAGGCGGTGCGCCGCGCGACGACCTCTTCGCGGAACGACACGAAGGCGGTGAGGAACTTGCGCAGGTCCAGCTGTTCGGGCTTGCCGCCGTTCAGCGCCAGCATGTTGCAGCCGAAACTCGTCTGCATCGGGGTGAAGCGGTAGAGCTGGTTCAGAACCACCTCGGGCGTGGCGTCGCGCTTGAGCTCGATCACGACCCGGATGCCGACGCGGTCGGACTCGTCCTGGACATGGGCGATGCCCTCGATCTTCTTGTCGCGGACCATCTCGGCGATGCGCTCGATCATCGCCGCCTTGTTCACCTGGTAGGGGATCTCGTCGAGCACGATGGCGTAGCGATCCTTGCGGATCTCCTCGATCCGGCTCTTGGCGCGGATGATGACGCTGCCGCGGCCCTCGAGATAGGCCTTGCGTGCCCCGGACCGGCCGAGGATCAGGCCGCCGGTCGGGAAATCGGGGGCCGGGATAAAGTCGATCAGCTGTTCCGAGGAGAGATCGGGGCTCTCTATCAGCGCCAGCGTGGCGTCCACCACCTCGCCCAGGTTATGGGGCGGGATGTTGGTGGCCATGCCGACGGCGATGCCGCCGGCGCCGTTGACCAGCATGTTCGGGAACCGCGCGGGCAGGACGGTGGGCTCCAGGTCCTTGCCGTCGTAATTGTCCTGCCAGTCGACGGTCTCCTTCTCGATGTCGGCCAGCAGCGACTGCGCGGCCTTGTCCATGCGAACCTCGGTATAGCGCATGGCCGCCGGGTTATCGCCGTCCATCGAGCCGAAATTGCCCTGGCCGTCCAGCAGCGGCAGCGACATCGAGAAATCCTGCGCCATGCGCACCAGCGCGTCGTAGATCGCCGAGTCCCCGTGCGGGTGATACTTGCCCATCACGTCGCCCACGGGCCGGGCGGACTTGCGGTAGGGCTTGTCATGGGTGTTGCCGGTCTCGTGCATCGCGTAGAGGATGCGCCGGTGGACCGGCTTCAGGCCGTCGCGCAGGTCCGGGATCGCGCGGCTGACGATCACGCTCATCGCGTAATCGAGATAGGCCGATTTCATCTCCTCTTCGATGGAGATGCTGGGCCCACCGTATTCCGGCCGCTCCGGCAGGGTTTCGTCCGTGTTTTCAGGAGGTTCGGGGGTATCGCTCACGTGAGGTGCGCCTGTTTGCCGGGGATCAATATCTTGTTGTCGGCACTATACCCGAACCGAAATGGGGGATGCAATCAATGCCTTGCGCCCCTGTTGGCAGCCATGCCGTGTGAGTGCCAACATACTGATATTGAACGATTTTGAAGGATCAGACGCTTGACCGCGGGCAGGGGGCTTGGCAAGCTTTCCGAATAACAAGAAAAGGAGGTACCCGCATGGGCAGATCCGAGACCGAGCTGATGCTCGAGGGCTACGGCCTGACGACGGCCGAATTCTTCTATGGCATGCCCGATTACACCCGCGTCCTGAACAGCTTCACCTGGCAGGATTACGACCTTGCGCCCGATTATCCGCGCCTGTTCCGTTTCATCGAGTTCTGGCAGAACAGGATCGAGGGGCCGCTGCACTCGGTCCGTTTCACCCATCGCAAGCTGGTCGCGCCGGGCGCCTGGCAGAACGTCACGGGCGAGTTCACGCTGCACTGAACGGCGCTGCGCCGGGGGCAGGCCCCGAAAGGGGCGGCGCGTGCCCTGCGCGGGCGCGCCCCGGCCTCAGAACGGGATCTCGTCGT
The DNA here is from genome assembly GCF_050586465.1 of Rhodovulum sp. YNF3179. Lineage (NCBI taxonomy): Bacteria > Pseudomonadati > Pseudomonadota > Alphaproteobacteria > Rhodobacterales > Paracoccaceae > Rhodovulum > Rhodovulum sp. YNF3179. Next base: position 320,168 of record NZ_JBOCEG010000003.1, read on the forward strand.
CGAGATCGCCCGCGGGGCCCGAGCCATAGCCGCCGCCGTCGCCGCCGCCGGACGGTGCGCCGCCCTGGTCGTAGCCGCCGCCGAAATTGCCGCCGCCGCCGCCGCCGCCTTCGCCGCGGCCGTCCAGCATGGTCAGCTCACCCTTGTAGGGGCGCAGCACCACCTCGGTCGAGTAGCGGTCCTGGCCGGACTGGTCCTGCCATTTCCGGGTCTCGAGCTGGCCCTCGAGATAGACCTTCGAGCCCTTGCGCAGGTATTGCTCGGCGATGCGCACCAGCGGTTCCGAGAAGATCGCGACCGAGTGCCACTCGGTCTTTTCGCGGTTCTCGCCGGTGTTGCGGTCGCGCCAGCGCTCCGACGTGGCGATGCGCAGGTTGCAGACCTTGCCGCCGTTCTGGAAGGTCCGCACCTCGGGATCGCGGCCGAGATTGCCGATGAGAATGACCTTGTTGACCGAGCCTGCCATGCGTTCCTCCGCCGAATCCGCTGTTAACCTTGTTCGTTACACCACCCCGGCAGGGTTAAGAAAAGGCAAAAATCGCCGCGTGCCCGGCGCCGGGGCGGGCGCGGGGCGGCCGGCGGGCCGGCCGGGCGGCCGCGCCCGTTCTTTCGGAGGGCTAGAGTTCTTAACCTTTCCGCACTAATCTGCGCGGCGAAAACCGGGAACAGGACAGATGCGAACACTCGTTGCCGTCATTCTCGCCGCGACCCTGCCCGCCGCTGCGTCGGCAGAGGGACTGACCGGCTCCAGCAAGAACCGGACGGATCTCTTCCAGTCCCAGACGCGCCTGCTCGACGGGCGGCTCGCCCGGCAGTACGAGGGCTCCAGCCGGCTGCTGCCCAGGCCCGAGTCCGGCGGCATCCCGGCCTATCGCGGCGCCTATCGCGGACCCTTCTACCAGATGGCCCGCGCCGCGGCGGCGCGGCATGGTATCCCCGCCGATCTGTTCCTGCGGCTGGTGCAGCAGGAGTCGGGCTGGAACCCGACGGCGGTGTCGCACAAGGGGGCGCGGGGGCTCGCGCAGCTCATGCCGCAGACCGCGGCCGTGCTCGGCGTGGATGCCGACGATCCGGCCGCCAATCTCGAGGGCGGCGCCCGCTACCTGCGCCAGCAATTCGAGCGGTTCCGGTCGTGGCGGCTGGCGCTGGCGGCTTACAACGCCGGCCCCGAGGCGGTGGAACGTCATGGCGGGATCCCGCCCTATGCCGAAACCCGGAACTACGTGAAGGTGATCCTGGGCCGGCTCTGACCGGCGGCCCGGCCCGCGCGGGCCGGGCGGGACGGCTCACTCCGCCGCGATCTTGATGACCGGTTCCATCTCGTCCATCTGCGCCTCGTCCAGCCAGCAGAGCGTGCGGTGCCCGTCACCCAGATCCCGCATCGGCGGCAGCTCGGTCTCGCACTTGTTGCCGGGAACCTTGGACTTCCACCGGCAGCGGGTCTGGAACGGACAGCCCGAGGGCGGGTTCATCGCCGAGGGAATGTCGCCTTCCAGCACGATGCGCCGCTTCTCGACATGGGTGTCGGCGATCGGCACCGCCGAGAGGAGGGCCTCGGTATAGGGGTGGTAGGGCGGCGAGAAGACCTGGTCGGTGGTGCCGGTCTCGACGATATGGCCGAGATACATGACCACGATCCGGTCCGAGAGGTAGCGCACGATCGACAGGTCGTGGCTGATGAAGAGCAGCGTGGTCTTGTTCGTGCGCTGGATTTCCATCAGCAGGTCCGTCACCGCCGCCTGCACCGAGACGTCCAGCGCCGAGACGGGCTCGTCGGCGACCACGATCCGCGCATCCCCCGCGAAGGCCCGGGCAATGCCCACGCGCTGCTTTTGTCCGCCAGACAGCTGGCGCGGCATGCGGTCGGCGAAGGCGCGGGGCAGCTTCACCAGGTCGAGCAGCTCGAGCATCTTGTCGCGCCGCTCGGCCTCGCTCGCGCCCATGCCGAAGATTTCCAGCGCCCGCATGATCTGGCGGCCCACGGTCATGGACGGGTTGAGCGTATCGAAGGGGTTCTGGAACACCATCTGCACCGAGGAGACGGTCTTGGTGTCGCGATCCTCGATGGCGATGTCCTGGATTTCCCTGTTGTCGAGCAGGATCTGCCCGTCGGTCGCGGTCTCGAGGCCCATCAGCACCTTGGCGAAGGTGGACTTGCCGCAGCCGGACTCGCCCACGATGGCCATGGTTTCCGACTCGCGCGCCTCGAAGGAGATCGCCTCGTTGGCCTTCACCACCTTCTTCTCGCCGCCGAAGAGCGCGTTGGCCGCGACCTCGTAGTATTTCTTGAGATCGTCCATCTTGAGGACCGTCTTGCCGAAGCCGCCCTTCTCGTGGGTCTTCTCGGCCTGGACCGGCGCATCCCAGTCGATCTCGGCGACGCGCAGGCAGCGCGTGTCGTGGCGGTCGTCGCCCTCGATCCCGACCATCGGGATCTCCTGCGCGTTGCAGCGCCCGTCCTGGAAATAGTCGCAGCGCGGCCCGAAGTTGCAGCCCGGCGGGCGCTCGTGGGGCAGGGGGAAGTTGCCGGGGATCGCCTTGAGGGGGCGGCTGTTCTTGTCGGCCCCCGGCAGCGGGATCGAGCGGAACAGCGCCTGCGTGTAGGGATGGCGCATCTTGTCGAACACATCCTCGATCGAGCCGGTCTCGACCGCCTCGCCGGAATACATCACGCAGATCCGGTCGCATGTCTCCAGCACCAGCCCGAGATTGTGGCTGATGAAGAGCATCGAGGTGCCGTATTTCTTGCCGAGATCCTTGACCAGCTCGACGATCGCGGCCTCCACCGTCACGTCGAGCGCGGTGGTGGGTTCGTCCAGGATCAGCAGCGACGGGTTGGCCATGAGCGCCATGGCGATGACGATCCGCTGCTGCTGGCCGCCCGAAAGCTGGTGCGGGTAGGCCTTCAGGATGCGTTCGGGGTCGGGCAGCTTGACGTCCTCGACCACCTGCCGCGCCCGCGCCTGCGCCTCCTTCTCGGACACGCCCTCGTGGATCATCGGCACTTCCATCAGCTGGCGGCCGACGCGCATCGCGGGATTGAGGCTGGCCATCGGCTCCTGGTAGATCATCGCGATCTCGGAGCCGCGGATGTCGCGCAGCTCCTCGGGGGTCATGTCGTTGAGGTCGCGACCCTTGAACTTGATCGAGCCGCCCACGATCCGACCGTTCACGCCCAGGTCCTGCATCACGCCGAGCGCGACGGTGGATTTCCCGCAGCCGGATTCGCCCACGAGGCCCATGGCCTCGCCGGGCTGCACCACGGTCGAGAAATCCATCACCGCGGGGATTTCCCGCATCCGCGTGAAGAAGCTGATGGAGAGGTTCTCGATCTCGAGGATCGGGCCGTCATAGTCCCGTTTTGCCATGATCTCTCTCCCTTAATCCTTGAGCGATTCTTCGCGCAGGCCGTCGGCCAGCAGGTTCAGCCCCAGCACGAGGCTCATGATGGCGACGGCCGGCACCAACGGCGGGAAGGGGAAGAACTGCAGAAGCCCGCGCCCGGCATTGATCGAGGTGCCCCAGTCCGGGCTCTCGGGCGGCAGGCCCAGCCCGAAGAAGCCCAGCGTCCCGAGCAGGATCGTCGTGTAGCCGATGCGCAGGCAGAAATCGACGAGCAGCGGCCCGCGGGCATTGGGCAGGATTTCCCAGAGCATGATGTACCAGCGTCCCTCGCCGCGGGTCTGCGCGGCGGCGACATAGTCGCGCGTGCGGATGTCGAGCGTCAGCCCGCGCACGATCCGGAACACCGTGGGCGAGTTCACGAAAACGACCGAGACGAAGACGATCAGCACACCGCCCGGGATCGAGATCAGCCCGAACGGATCCATGTCCCAGGCCAGCCCGAGATAGAGCCAGCCGCCGATCAGCAGGGTGGCGGCCACCAGCAGGTTGCGCGTCATCGGCTGGGTGTGGAAGCGCGAGTTCCAGAGGATCACCAGGAAGGCGATCGGGAACAGGAACAGGATACCCGCCATGTAGGTCGGCACGCCCATCTGCACGATCTCCGGGGTCACCAGCAGGAAGAACAGCAGGATCACCGGGAAGGCCAGCACCAGGTTGGCCACGAAGGACAGCACCGTGTCGAAGCGGCCGCCGATATAGCCCGCCGGCACGCCGAGAACGATGCCCACCATGAAGGCGAAGAGCGTCGCGGCCGGCGCGATGGTCAGCACCACGCGGGCCCCGGCCACCATGCGCGAGAAGACGTCGCGCGCGATGGCGTCCCCGCCGAGCAGGTAGTAGCCGTACTGCCCCTCGCCGGGCGAGGGCAGCGGCGTGCCGGGCGCCTTGTTCTTCATGCCCGAGATCACGTCCTGCACCGGGTCGAAGGTGATGATCATGTCGGCGAAGATCGCCGAGAAGACCCAGAACGCCACCAGCCCGAAGCCGATCATGCCGATCACGTTGTCGAAGAGATGGCCGTAGAGCCCGAGCCGGCGCTTGAAGGCGATGGAGATCGCGAAGACCAGAACGAGCGCGATCCAGACCGGCAGGAAGCGGGTCGAGATGCGCCCGATGATGCCCTTCTGCTCGGCCGGCAGCAGGATGCCGCCCACAAGATAGCCGAGCGCGATCAGGATGAGCGCCGCGAGCGACAGCATCATCGCCGTTCGCGTGTAGCGCGTGGCGTTGCTGGATTGCAGCACGGCGCCGTCAGGGCCGTAATGCACCCGGTCGTCGGCGGTGAAGACGGAGACGAGGATATTCGCGATCGCCGAGATCACCAGCGCCAGCGCGGCGATCTGGATCGCGGGGTTGAGCCAGGGGCCGAGAGCGCCCGTCCAGGTCAGGGATTCCATGGGTCTGCTCCCGTTACGTGACGCGGATGCGCGGGTTGAGGAAGGCGTAGCCGATATCCGAGATCAGCTGCGTGATGAGCACCACGACCACCGCCACCACCGAGACGGCGAGCAGGAGGTCGATGTCGTTGTTCTGGGCGCCCTCCACGAGCGCGTTGCCGAAGCCCGGGTAGACGAAGAGCGCCTCGACGATGACCACGCCGGTCAGGAGCCACGGGAACTGCAGCATGATGACGGTGAAGGGGGCGATCAGCGCGTTCCGCAGTGCGTGGCGCAGCACGATGTTGCGGAAACTCACGCCCTTCAGGCGTGCCGTGCGGATGTATTGCGCGGTCATCACCTCGGCCATGCTCGCCCGGGTCATCCGGGCGATGTAGCCCATGCCGTAGAGCGCGATGGTCGCCACCGGCAGGGTGAAGTTCTCGAAGGTGATGCCGTCCACCGCCGATTTCGCCGAGCCGGTGAACCAGCGCAGCCCCACCATGGACGAGGCGAAGACCACCACGAAGATGACGCCCGAGACGTATTCCGGCGTCGATGTCGAGGCGATGGAAAAGGTCGAGAGCGTGCGGTCTGTGGCCGAGCCCTCGCGCATGCCGGCCAGCACCCCGATGATGAGCGCGAGCGGCACCATGGTGGCGAAGGCCCAGAACATCAGCAGGCCCGTCCGGGCAAGCCGTTCGCCGATGATCTCGGACACGGGCACCTTGAATTTCGTCGAGTAGCCCCAGTCACCCTGCAGCACCCCGCAGAACCGGGGCACCTCGTCGACGCTGTCCACCGTCGTGCCGCGAATGCAGCGCCCGCTCTCGGGCGTGCCGTCCTCGGCCAGGGTCAGCGCGCCGGGCAGCACGCCCAGCCACTGGCCGTAGCGCGACAGGATCGGCTCGGCGTATCCGTTCCGTTCGAGCCAGCTCTGGACCTCGGCATCGGTGATCCGGGATCCGGCCTGGGTCTTGGCCAGCTTCTCGAGATTGGGTTGCAGGTTGGTCAGCAGGAAGACGATGAAGGTCATGCAGAGCGCCGTCAGCGCCATGACCCCGGCCCGCCGGAGGATGAATAGGAACATGGGACCCCCTGTTTTCGTCCCGCGCCCTGGGGCGGGGCGGGGCTTGTCGGTTCTTGCCGGCGTTCAGCGCCGGTGAAGCCGGGGGCGGCATGTGCCGCCCCCGCTGTCCCTGCGACAGGACCCGTCAGGCCCAGCCGAGATGGTGAATGTTGATCTCGAACTTGGGATGCATCTCGGCGTTCACCACGCCGTCCTTGTAGTGGCGGTAGAGCGATCTCCAGTAGGGGATCATCGCGACACCGTCATCGACCATCTTCTGCTGAAGCTGGGCCATGACTTCCTTGCGCCCCTCGCTGTCGGCGATCGCGGTCGCCGCGTCGAGCATCGCGTCGAACTCCTCCGAGCGGTAGCCGCACTCGTTCCAGGCCGCCGTCGACCGGTAGGCGAGGTTCAGAAGCTGCACGCCGGTCTCGCGGTGGTTCCAGTTGGTCGAGGAGAAGGGATACTTCGTCCAGTCGTTCCAGAAGGTCGAGCCCGGCATCACCGTGCGCTTGACGTTGAAGCCCGCGTCGCGCAGCTGCGCGGATATCGCGTCGGTGGTGTTCTTGCGGTAGTCGTCGTCGATGGAGATGAGCTCGTGCTCGTAATCCATCATGCCGGCCTCCTCCATCAGGCGGCGGGCTTCCTCGACGTTCTTCTCGTGGGTCGGCGTGTCGGCATGGTCCGGGTGGACGCCCTGGGCCACGTGGTAGTTGTTGTTCGACACCACGCCGCGGCCCGAGATGCCCAGTTCCAGCGGCACCGAGTTGTCGATCGCCAGCTGCAGCGCCCGGCGCACGCGCGCGTCCTCATAGGGGCGCATGCCGTCGACCTCGGCTTCCTGGTTGGGCCGGATCACCACGGTGGACGCGGTGCCGACCTCGCTCTCGATCCAGCCGATCGAGGTGAAGATGTCGATGAAATCCGACACGGTCTCGTAGGTCATGTCGAACTCGTCGGCATCGGCGCCGGCCAGCCAGGCCGAGGGGTCGGTGCCGTAGTCGAGGAACTCGACCCGGTCGAGATGCGCCTCGCCCCAGTACTCGTGATCGGGGTTCTTCACCAGTACCACGCGTTCGCCGACCTTGAACTCCTCGTACATGTAGGCGCCGGTGCCGACCCCGTGATCGCCCACCGAGGTGCCGATCAGGTCGCGATGCATGATCGCGGCCGGATAGTCGGCCATGCCGAACATCAGCGTGCCGTCGGGGGTGTTCGGGCGCACCACGACGGTGTGGCTGTCCACCACCTCGACCGCGCCCTCGGCGGCCTTGCCGTCGGTGATCAGCGACGCCATACGGGCCGCCATCGAGTTGCCCTCGACCGACTCGTCGCACCAGCCGATGATGTTGGCGGCCACGTCCTCGGCGGTGAAGTCGTCGCCGTTGTTCCACTTCACGCCCTGGCGAACGTTCAGCGTGTATTCCGTGGCGTCGTCATTGGCCGACCAGCTTTCCAGCAGCATCGGGCGCAACGCGCCGTCGCGCTGGACCTCGACCAGGTACTCGATGATCCCGCGGGTCTCGTTCGCGATCTCGGACCAGTCGTAGGTCCGGGGATCCTTCAACTCGCGGCAGTTCATCTGGATGCGCAGCGTTCCGCCCTGCTGGGGGGTCTGCGCGCGGGCGGGGGCATCGAGGCCGAGCATCGCGTAGGCCGCGACCGAGGTCGCGCCGAGGGCCGTGGCACGGCCGAGAAATTCGCGCCGCGAAAGCTCGCCGCGCTTGCACTCGTCGGCGTACATCGTCACTGCCGGGTGCAGCGGCTTTCCATTGCTTGTCGGATGAGTCATATCGTTCCTTACTCCCTGTAGAACGGTCGTTCTCCGGTATCGCGGACGGGGCGCTGCCAGGCCACAAACGATCCCCCCGACCGCGCGCACCGCCGTTGCGGGCCCATTCCGCAACAGTTTTTTGCGTGCGTCAACGCCTGCTTTCGGCATCGAATGAAAAATTTGCGACATCCGACTTTTCAAAAAACGACATTCCGGCCGGGGTGACGGCCGCGCCGCGCAGCGATCAGCCGCGGCGCGCGCCCCGGCTGCGGAACGCGGTCGGGGAGGCACCCGTGCGCTGGGTGAAGAGCCGCGTGAAGTAAGCCGGCGAGGAAAAACCCAGCCGGTCGGAGACGTCGCGCACCTTCAGCTCCGGGTCGCCCAGCAGGCGCCGGGCCTCGAGGATCAGCCGGTCCTGCAGCACCTCGGAGGCCGGCTTGCCGAAGCTGTCGCGGCAGACCCGCGACAGATGCGTGGGCGTCACCGACAGCGCGGCCGCGAAATCCGAGACCGATTTGCCCGCGTCGACCTCCTCGCCGATCAGCCGGGTGAAGTCGCGCACCAGCCGCTGGGCGGCGCTGCTTTTCGGCGGGCCGGCCCGCTCGTTGCGATCCATGCGGCGTTCGAACCAGACCGCGATCAGCGCCACATGGGCCGCGACCGCGCGGTCGTGCCCGGCGCCGCGCGTGCCCAGCTCGGCCTGCACCGCCTCGACATGGCGGGTCATCTCGCCCTGCTCGAAAACGTCACCGGCACGGATCTGCGCCACCCCGTCCGGCAGACCGGCGCCAAGCCCGCCGGGCACGAACAGCGCGTAGCCCTGGACGCGCGGGCCGATTTCCACCCCGTGCAGCGTGCCCGCGGGCACGAAGATCGCCGTATGCGGGCCGTAGCCGCGGGTGTGGCCGTCGATCATGCTGCGCCCCTGGCCCTTGGTGATCCAAAGCACAAGGTCCGAGGACAGGCTTCGCGAGGCTTCGACGTCCCAGTGCCCGCCCTGCACCATGCCCTGCAGGGACGCGATCCGGATGTCGCCGGCGGCGGAGAGGGGATGCGCGCGGATGTTCATCGTCGTCGTGACCTCGGGGTGCTGGCAGGCAACGGGCGGGCGGATCGGATCGGGGCGCCAGCCTAGCAGCGCGCCGGCGCGCCACGAAAGGGAAACCCCCGGGCCCCGGCAAATTCCCGCCGGGACCTCGGTCAGCGCAGCGCGGCTGCCTCCTGGGCGGGCAGCCATGTCCAGTCTTTCATCTTTGCGCGGAACCAGCTGCGCTGGCGCTTGGCGTATTGCCGCGTGGCGACGACGGCCGCCGCCTCGGCCTCCTCGAGGCGCATTTCGCCGTCGAGATAGGCCATCAGTTCCGGTGCACCGATCGCGCGCGCCGAGGGCTGCGCCGGGTCCCAGCGCGGTCGGCGGGCGCGGGCCTCCTCCAGTGCGCCGCCGGCGATCATCTGGCCGAAGCGCGCCGCGATCCGGGGCGTGAGCCAGTCCTTGGGCGCGTCCAGAACGAAGGCCCGGCACCGGGACAGCGGCAGCAGCGGCGGGCCGGTCCCGTCCTGCCAGGCCGCGAGGCCGCGGCCGGTCGCCTCCAGCACTTCCCAGGCGCGCTGGACGCGGACCGGGTTCTGCCGGTCGATGCGGTCATGGGTCGCCGGATCGCGCGTTGCCAGCTCCGCCCGCAGGGATGCGATGCCCGCCGCGGCGATCCGCGCCTCGGCGCGGGCGCGGATCTCGGCGGGCACCGGGGGGATCTCGGCCAGCCCCTCGGTCAGCGCCGTGAAATACAGCCCGGTGCCCCCGACGATGACCGGGGTCCGGTCCGGTTCCCGGTCGAGCAGCGTGCCCAGCTCGCGCAGCCAGTCGCCCACGGAATAGGCGGTGTCGCAGGATACATGGCCGTATAGCCGGTGCGGCAGCGCCGATTCCTCGGCCGGCGTGGGGCGGGCGGTCAGCACGCGCCAGCAATCATAGACCTGCAGCGCGTCGGCATTGACAACCATGCCGCCGAGCCGGCGCGCGATGACCGCCGCCATCGCCGATTTGCCCGAAGCGGTCGGTCCGGCGATCAGCACCGGGGTGCCGGGGGTGAGGGTCGCGGGGTCGAACATGCGGGCTCCAGGGACGATCGCGGTTATTGGCGTTGAACACCGGGCGCTTTTCCGACATTTTGCCCGGGGCGCCAAGCGGGACGAGGAGACGACGCGGATGACCGAGGCATCATCTTCAGACAAGACCACCAGATACAAGAGGGTGATGCTGAAAATCTCGGGCGAGGCGCTGATGGGCGACCAGGGCTACGGCCTGCACCCGCCCACCGTCGAGCGCGTCGCGCGCGAGGTCAAGAAGGTGCACGATCTCGGCGTCGAGGTCTGCATGGTGATCGGCGGCGGCAACGTCTTTCGCGGCCTGCAGGGTTCGGCCCAGGGCATGGAACGCACGACCGCCGATTACATGGGAATGCTGGCCACGGTCATGAACGCGCTGGCGATGCAGGCCGCGCTGGAGGCGCTGGGGGTCTACACCCGGGTGATCAGCGCGATCCCGATGGATCAGATCTGCGAGCCCTATATCCGACGCCGCGCGGTGCGCCACCTGGAAAAGCAGCGCGTGTGCATCTTCGCCGCCGGCACCGGCAACCCGTATTTCACGACCGACACGGCCGCGACGCTGCGCGCCAACGAAATGCAGTGCCAGGCCATCTTCAAGGGCACCAAGGTCGACGGGGTCTATGACAGCGATCCCGAGACGAACCCGGACGCGGTGCGCTACGACCGCGTCAGCTATGACGAGGTGCTGCAGAAGAACCTCAAGGTGATGGATGCCTCGGCGATCGCGCTGGCGCGCGACAACCGCCTGCCGATCATCGTCTTCTCGCTCGACGAGCCGGGCGGGTTCGAGGGCATCCTTCGCGGTGAAGGCACCTATACAATCGTGGAGTGAACCGGGTATAGCTGACCCGGAAAGAAGAAAGCGAGACAGGCATGGCAGACGACGACCTGGATATCGACATCGACGACCTGAAACGCCGCATGGACGGGGCGATGTCCGCCCTGCGCTCCGAGTTCGCGAGCCTGCGGACGGGACGGGCCTCGGCCTCCATGCTGGAACCGGTGATGGTGGAGGCCTACGGCTCGACCATGCCGATCAACCAGTGCGGCACGGTCAACGTGCCCGAGCCGCGGATGATCACCGTCAATGTCTGGGACAAGAGCCTCGTGGGCGCGGTCGACAAGGCGATCCGGAATTCCGGGCTCGGCATCAACCCGGTGGTGGACGGCACCATCATCCGCCTGCCGATTCCCGAGCTGAACGAGGAACGCCGGCGCGAGCTGACCCGCGTCGCTGCGCAATACGCCGAGCAGGCCCGCGTCGCGGTCCGCAACCTTCGCAAGGACGGCATGGACCAGATCAAGAAGGCCAAGGCCGCCGGCATGTCCGAGGACGACCAGAAGATCTGGCACGACGAGATCCAGGAGCTGACCGACGACTACATCAAGGCCGTGGACGACGCGCTCGAGCACAAGCAACAGGAAATCATGCAGGTATGACGGGACGGCGCGGGCCTCGCGGGGACAACGTGAAAGGGGATCCGTAGCATGGCCGATGGCACGGTTCCGGCAGCGGCGGGCGACATGCACGTGGCGATCATCATGGACGGCAACGGCCGCTGGGCGCAGCGCCGCGGGCGGCCGCGGCTCTTCGGCCACCAGGCCGGCGCCCGCCGGGTGCGCGACATCGTCGAGGCCTGCCCGGACCTGGGCGTGCGCTACCTGACCATCTTCGCCTTCTCGACCGAGAACTGGAAACGCACCCAGACCGAGGTCTCGGGGCTGATGAGCCTCTTCCGCCGCTACATCCGGAACGAGGCCGCGCGGCTCCTGCGCAAGGGCGTGCGCGTGCGGTTCATCGGCGACCGGGTGCGGCTGGATCCCAAGCTGGTCGAGATGATGGACGAGCTGGAGGCGATGACCTCCGGCAACGACACAGTGCACTTGACCATCGCGCTCAACTACGGCGGCCGCGACGAGGTCGCGCGCGCCACCCAGCGGCTGGCCCGCGAGGTCGCCGCCGGGCGGCTCGCCCCCGACGCCGTCGATGCCGAGACCCTGGCGGGGTTCCTCGACACCCATGTTCTGCCCGATCCCGATCTCGTGATCCGCACCAGCGGCGAGGCGCGGATCTCGAACTTCCTGCTCTGGCAGTCGGCCTATGCCGAATACGACTTCGTCGACACGCTCTGGCCCGACTTCACGCCCGAGGATTTCGCGCGCTGCCTGTCGCGGTTTTCCAAGCGCGACCGCCGTTTCGGTGCGGTGGCCGGATGACGGGAGCCGGGGGCAGCTTTCCCGATCTCGCGCTTCGCACGACTTCCGGCGTCCTGATCGCCGCGCTTGGGCTCGGGGCGATCTGGGTGGGTGGCATCGTCTTCCTGGCGCTGGCCGCGGCCATCGCGGCGCTGATGGTGTGGGAACTGGCCCGGATGCTCGACCCCGACGGGCGGCGCCGGATCGCCGTGCTGCTGGCCGGCGTCGCCGGCGTCGCGGTGGCCGCGGCGCTCAACCTGCCGCCGCCCTGGGACGTGCTCGACGTGGTGCTGATCGCGGCGTTTGCCCTGGTGCTGCCGGCCGGGCAGCGCCGGGTCTTCGCGCTGGTGAGCCTCGGGATCGTGCTGGCCTCGGTCAGCATGGTTCTGCTGCGCGCGGGCCACGGGCCGTACTGGATGTTCTGGCTGGCGCTCGTCGTCGTGGCCTCCGACGTGGCGGGATATTTCGCGGGGCGGTTCTTCGGCGGGCCGAAGTTCTGGCCGCGCATCAGCCCCAAGAAGACCTGGTCGGGCACGGTCGCGGGTTGGCTCGGCGCGGCCGCCGTGGGCGCGGCCTTCATGCAGCCGCTCGGGGCAGGGGGCATGCTGGTGGCGCTGTCGGTGATCGCCGCGATGGCGGCGCAGGCGGGCGACATCGCCGAGAGCTGGGTCAAGCGTCGCATGTCGGTCAAGGACGCCTCGGCGATCCTGCCCGGCCATGGCGGCCTGATGGATCGCTTCGACGGGCTGACGGGCGCGGCGCTGTTCCTGTTCCTGTATCAGCAGCTGGCGGCCTTCCCGCCGGCAGCGGGAGGCTGAGACGTGCGGCGCATCTCGATCTTCGGGGCGACCGGCTCCATCGGGGAGAACACGATCGACCTCGTGCGCCGGCAGGGCGGGCCGGAGGCGTTCCGCACCGTGGCCCTGACCGGCGGGCGGAACGTGACCCGCCTGGCGGAACTTGCCCGCGAACTCGATGCCGACATCGCGGTGACGGCCTATCCCGAGTGCCTGGGCGCGCTTCGCGAGGCGCTTGCGGGCAGCCGGACCGAGGCCGCCGCCGGCCCCGAGGCGCTGGCCGAGGCCGCGGATCGGCCGGTCGACTGGACGATGTCGGCCATCGTGGGCGCGGCCGGGCTGGTGCCCGGGCTGCGGTCGCTGCGCCACGGCGGCACGCTGGCGCTGGCCAACAAGGAAAGCCTGGTCTGCGCGGGCGCGCTCATGATGGCCGAGGCCGTGCGCCACGGCGCGCGCATCCTGCCGGTCGACAGCGAGCATTCGGCGATCTTCCAGGCGCTGCAAGGCGAGGATCGCGCCCGTGCCGAGCGGGTGATCATCACCGCCTCGGGCGGACCCTTCCGCGACTGGACGGCCGCGCAGCTGGCCGCGGCCACGCCGGAACAGGCGGCGGCGCATCCCAACTGGGTCATGGGCCAGCGCATTTCGATCGACAGCGCGAGCCTGTTCAACAAGGCGCTCGAGATGATCGAGGCGCGCGAGTTCTTCGGCTTCGCGCCCGAGCAGATCGAGGTGCTGGTGCATCCGCAATCCATCGTCCACGCGCTGGTGGGGTTCGCGGATGGCGGGCTGATGGCGCATCTGGGCCCGGCCGACATGCGCCACGCCATCGGCTACGCGCTGAGCTGGCCCGACCGTGCCGCGCTGCCGGTGGAACGGCTGGACCTTGCACGGATCGGGCAGCTGGAGTTCCGCGCGCCCGACGAGATGCGCTTCCCGGCGGTGCGGCTCGCGCGCGAGGTGATGGCGCGAGGCGGGCTGGCCGGCGCGGCCTTCAACGCCGCCAAGGAGGCCGCGCTCGACGCGTTCCTCGCCGCGGAGATCCGCTTTCCCGACATGGCGGGCTGCGTTGAGGCGGTATTGGGGCAGCTCGATGCCGCGGGGAACCTGACTTCTGCCACAATCGACCTTGATAAAGTGCAGGCGGTGGACCATTTGGCTCGATTGAAGACAGCCGAGGCCGCCCGGAAAACAGGCAAGAACTGAGGACAGTTTTGGATTTCGTTAGCTTTCTCCCTTCCGTTGGCGGCTTCGCGATGACGGTGCTGGCCTTCATCGTCGCGCTCAGCGTCATCGTTTTCGTCCATGAATACGGTCACTACATCGTCGGGCGCTGGTCCGGCATCAAGGCAGAGATCTTCTCGCTCGGTTTCGGGCCGGTGCTGGCGGCCTGGACCGACAAGCGCGGCACGCGCTGGCAGATCGCGGCGCTGCCCTTCGGCGGCTACGTGAAGTTCCTCGGGGACTCGGACGCGGCCAGCGGCAAGGACGCCGAGGGCATCGAGGATCTCTCCAGCGACGAGCGGCGCCACACTATGCATGGCGCGCCGCTCTGGGCGCGCACGGCCACGGTGGCCGCGGGACCCGTGGCGAATTTCATCCTGTCGATCCTTGTCTTCGGGGGCGTGGTGATGGCCACCGGCGTCGCCACCGAGGAGCCCGCCGTCGGCGATGTGAAACCGATGCCGGCGGAGATCGCCGTCGGGCTGGAGCCCGGCGACCGCATCGCCGCCATCGACGGGGTCCAGACACCCGATTACACCGCCTTCTACGAATATGCCCGCGAGGCCGCGCCGACGCCGCAAAAGGACTACACCGTCGCCCGCGCCGGAACCGAGACGACCGTGCCGGGCCCGTTCCCGCTGCCGCCCCTGATCGAGACCGTGCAGCCGCAATCGGCCGCGCTCTCGGCCGGGCTGCAGGCGGGCGACCTGATCCGGGCGGTCGACGGGCAGCCGATCTGGGCCTTCCACCAGCTCCAGGAAATCGTGGCGGCCTCGGACGGCGCGCCGCTAGGGCTGACCGTCTGGCGCGCGGGCGAGGAGCTGGAGTTCAAGCTGATCCCGAAGCTCGTCGACCTGCCCAATGGCGAGGGCGGCTGGGAACAGCGCACGATGATCGGCATCTCGGGCGGCACCTTCTTCGAGCCGCGCACCTACACGCCCGGCCCGGTCGAGGCGCTGGGACTCGGGGTCGACAGGACCTGGGCGGTCGTCAACGGCAGCCTGAGCGGGCTCTGGCACATGGTCACCGGCGCGATCAGCGCCTGTAACCTGCAAGGCCCCATCGGCATCGCCGAGACCTCGGGCGCCGCCGCGCGCCAGGGTCTCGAGAGCTTCGTCTGGTTCATCGCCGTGCTCTCGACCGCGGTGGGGCTGCTCAACCTCTTCCCCGTGCCGGTGCTCGATGGCGGGCACCTGGTCTTCTTCGGCTACGAGGCCGTCACCGGCCGCCCGCCGAGCGACAAGGCCCTGCGCATCATGATGGCGATCGGGCTCGCGCTGATCCTGACGCTGATGGTCTTTGCCCTCACAAATGACCTTTTCTGTCCGTAACTTGGCCCAAATCCCGTCACAATCTCGGGGTAGCCATGTCCGGAAGCAGAAAAACGGAGGCGAGGATCATGCATAGCGCCGAAGACAAGCAATCCGGACTGGCCGTCCTGGTGGACCTGAACGCGGACTGGCTCATGTGGGTCGTCGCGATCTGGACGGTGCTCGGCTCGATCGCCTGGCTGGCCTCGATCTGAGACGGCGGCGCAGCCGCGAAACGCTGATTTTGCGCAACGGATGGACGGCCCGGCAACGCCCGGGCCGTTTTGCTTTGCGCTTTTGACAACCCACCCCTTACTCTCTATGCAGACTCGGGCATTTTCTACCAAGCGGGGCGTACGGGATGAGGCAGTACAGGGGCGGTGTCGGCAGGCGTATCAGCGGGGCGGACACGGTTCGCGGGGTCCTGCTCGCCATGGGTCTGGTGCTGTTCGGCGCGGTGGCGCCGCAGGCCCAGGCACAGAGCGAAAACTACAGCTTCTCGAGCATCGCGATTGAGGGCAACCAGCGCATCGAGACGCCGACGATCCTGAGATACGTGGATATCGCGCGCGGCGAGGCCGTCACCGCCGGCCAGCTGAACGACGCCTACCAGAGCCTGATCAATTCCGGCCTCTTCGAATCGGTCGAGCTCGTTCCCTCAGGCAACCGCCTGGTGATCCGTGTCGAGGAATTCCCCACGATCAACGTCATCAATTTCGAAGGCAACCGCCGCATCAATGACGAGACCCTCGCCGGGGTCGTCGACTCCCAGCCGCGCCGCGTCTACAGCCCGTCCCAGGCCGAGGCCGACGCCGCCGCCATCGCCGAGGCCTACCGCCAGTCCGGCCGGTTCTCGGCCGCGGTCAACCCGGTCATCATCGAGCGGTCCGACAACCGCGTCGATCTCGTCTTCGAGATCCGCGAGGGCCGCGTGATCGAGATCGAGCGGCTGAGTTTCGTGGGCAACCGCGACTTTTCCGACCGGCGCCTGCGCCGCGTGCTCGAAACCAAGCAGGCCGGCCTGCTGCGCCGCCTGATCCAGCGCGATACCTTCGTCGAGGAGCGGATCGAGTTCGACAAGCAGGTGCTGCGCGATTTCTATGCCTCGCGCGGCTACGTGGATTTCCGCATCCTCTCCGTCACCTCCGAGTTCTCGCGCGAGCGCAACGCCTTCTTCCTGACCTTCCGCATCGAGGAAGGGCAGTCCTTCGACTTCGGCCAGCTGACCGCGAGCTCCGATCTGCCCGAGATCGACCCCGCGGAATACCGCGCCCTGCTCACGATACGGCCCGGCGTCACCTATTCGCCGACGCTGCTCGACCGGGCGATCGCGCGGATGGAACGCTACGCGATCCAGCAGGGGCTCAACTTCATCCGGGTGGATCCGCAGATCACCCGCAACCCCGAGACCCGCACGCTGGACGTCGACTTCCAGATCGTGCAGGGCGAACGCGTCTTCGTCGAGCGCATCGACATCGAGGGCAACACGACCACGCTCGACCGCGTCATCCGGCGGCAGTTCAACACGGTGGAGGGCGACCCGTTCAATCCCCGCGCGATCCGGCAGTCCGCCGAACGCATCCGCGCGCTCGGCTTCTTCGGCCGCGCCGATGTCGAAACGCGCGAGGGCACCCGGCCGCAAAGCGTAATCGTCGACGTCGATGTCGAGGAACAGCCGACGGGCTCTCTCGGCTTCGGGCTCAGCTACGGCACCGACCAGGGTGTCGGCGCCTCGGTCAATTTCAGCGAGACCAATTTCCTCGGGCGGGGGCAGACGCTGCGGTTCTCGATCGAGAGCGGCACCTCGAGCCAGGACTCCGAGCTGACCTTCATCGAGCCGGCCTTCCTCGACCGCGACCTCGAGCTTGGCCTGAGCCTGTCCTACCGGACCACGACCGACGACGAATTCGCGAGCTACGACACCAAGCGCATCCGCTTCTCGCCGAGCCTCGAGTTTCCGGTCAGCGAATACGGCCGCCTGGGCGTCCGCTACTTCGTGGCCGAGGACGAGATCAGCAACGTGAGCGGTAACCTGTCGCCGGTGATCGCGGCCGACGAGGGCTCCGCGATCAGCAGCGGCATCGGCTACACCTACAGCTTCGACACCCGTGGCCGCGGGCTCGACCCGACGCGGGGCGTGGTGCTGCGCTTCAGCCAGGACTTCGCCGGGCTGGGCGGCGACCAGGAATACATCAAGACCACGGCGCTGGCCGGGGTCGAGCGCAAGATCCTCAACGAGGAGGTGACGTTGCGCGCCGAGATCGAGGGCGGGGCGCTGACCATGCTCTCGGGCGAGTCCCGCGTGTCCGACCGCTTCTTCCTCAGCTCGCGGCAGATGCGCGGCTTCGAGTATCTCGGGCTGGGGCCGCGGGAACGCGACGCTGCCTACGAAGACGATGCGCTCGGCGGCAATTACTACACCGTTGCCCGGATCGAGGCGGCCTTCCCGCTGGGCCTGCCCGAGGAATACGGGATTTCCGGCGGGGTCTTCGCGGATATGGGCTCGGTGTGGGGCCTGGACTACGCGAGCGGTTTCAGCGGAACGACACAGTTCGACGACGAGTTCGCCATCCGCTCGGCGATCGGGTTCTCGGTCTTCTGGGACACCGCCATCGGCCCGCTGCGCTTCAACTTCTCGAAGGCGCTGCAGAAGGAAGACTACGACCGCGAGCGCAATTTCGACCTGACGATCCAGACCCGGTTCTGATCCCATGTCCCTGCCGCGACTCGCAGCGGTATTCCTGACGCTCTGGCTGGCCGCCGTCCCGGCGGCCGGGCAGGACGGGTCGGCGGACGGGCTGCCGCGCAGCCCGGTGCTGACGCTCGACCAGGAGCGGTTCTTCGCCGAGTCGGCGTTCGGCCAACGCGTCCGGCGCGAGCTGGAAGAGGCCGCCAGCGCGCTCGCCGCCGAGAACCGCCGCATCGAGTCGGAACTCAGCGCCGAGGAACGCGACCTGACCGAGCGGCGGCCGGACATGGATCCCGAAGAGTTCCGCGAGCTGGCCGACGCCTTCGACCGCAAGGTCGTCGAGATCCGCCAGCGCCAGGACCAGAAGGCGCGTGATCTCGATGCCCGCGCCGAGGCAGAGCGCCAGCGCTTCTTCGATGCGGCGCTGCCGATCCTGCTGGAAATCATCCGCGAGGCCGGCGCGGTGGCGCTGCTGGAGGATCGCGCGATTATCCTCTCGGCCGACCGGATCGAGATCACCGATCGCGCGATCCGGCGGGTCAACGCGCAGCTCGGCGATGGCCGCGAGGCCGCGGGCGGGGCGGAGTGACGCTTGTCACCGCCGGACCCGCTTGCTAGTCAGGTCCGGGGTCCGGTCAGGACGCTGTCACAGAGGTCACCGAGCATGATGGATGCGTCAGAAGCGCCGCTCCCGGAAGCGGATATCTCCCTGATCCAGCGGATCATTCCCCATCGTTACCCGTTCCTGCTGATCGACCGCGTCCGGGACATCCGCGCCGGGGAAGGGGCGGTCGGCATCAAGAACGTGACCTTCAACGAGCCGCATTTCCAGGGACATTTCCCGCAGAAACCGGTGATGCCGGGCGTCACCATCGTCGAGGCGATGGCGCAGACGGCGGGGGTGCTGGTGGGCTGGACGCTGGATCTCGTGGACAAGAACCCGCTGGTCTATTTCATGACCCTCGACAAGACGCGGTTCCGCCGCCAGGTGGGCCCCGGCGACGTGCTGGAACTGCACGTGACCGTGCAGCGCGGGCGCGGCAAGATCTGGAAGTTCGAGGGCGTCGCGATGGTCGGCGACGAGAAGGCCGCCGAGGCCGAGTTCTCGGCGATGATCGCGCTGCCCGGCGACAACAAGTAAGGCGCCCCATGGCCATCGATCCCACGGCAGAGATCCACCCCTCGGCCATCGTCGAGGCGGGGGCGGTCATCGGCGCCGGCTGCCGCGTCGGGCCGTTTTCCGTGATCGGGCCCGAGGTCACGCTCGGTGCCGGGGTCGAGGTGAAGTCGCACGCCGTGGTCACGGGCTGGACCGAGATCGGTGACGAAACCCAGGTCTTTCCCTTCGCCAGCGTCGGCGAGGTGCCCCAGGATCTCAAATTCGCGGGCGAGCGCACCCGGCTCGTCATCGGCAGGCGCAACCGCATCCGCGAGGGCGCGACGCTGAACACCGGCACCGAGGGCGGCGGCGGCATCACGCGCGTGGGCGATGACTGCCTCTTCATGACCGGCGCCCATGTGGGCCATGACGCGCAGGTGGGCGACCGCGTCATCATGGCCAACGACTCGGCCCTTGCCGGGCACTGCATCATCGGCGACAACGTCATCATCGGCGGCCTCTCGGGCATCCACCAGTTCGTGCGCATCGGGCGCGGCGCGATCATCGGCGCGGTGACCATGGTGACCAACGACGTGATCCCCTATGGCCTCGTGCAGGGGCCGCGCGGGCGGCTCGACGGGCTGAACCTCGTCGGGCTCAAGCGCGGCGGCGTCGCCAAGGAGGACATCTCGGCGCTGCGCGCGGCCTACCAGGAACTCGCCCAGGGCGAAGGCGCCTTCCAGGAACGCGCCCGCCGCCTGGCCGAGGAAGACACCGACAGCGCCTATGTCCGCGACGTGGTCGAGTTCGTGCTGGGCGCATCCGACCGTTCCTTCCTGACCCCGGGCTGAGCGATGGCGGAGGCGGGCAAGCTGGCGATCCTCGCGGGCGGCGGTGCGCTGCCGGGCCAGATCGCGGCCGCAGCCGAGGCGGCGGGGCGGCCGGTGACGCTGGTGGCCTTTGCCGGCACGACGGTCGAGGCCGCCGGCTTTCCCGTCATCGCGGCCCGGATCGAGAAGCTGGGCGCGCTGTTTGCCGACCTGCGCGCGGCCGGCGTCACCCATGTCGTGATGGCCGGGGGCATGCGCCGCCCGGCGCTCGACCCGGCCGGTTTCGACGACACCTTCCTGGCGGTGGCGCCGCGGCTCATGGCGGCGATGCAGGGCGGCGATGACGGGTTGCTGCGCGTGGTCATCGCGGTGTTCGAGGAGGCGGGCTTCACCGTCGAAGCGCCCCATGACCTCGTGCCCGCCCTGACCGCCGCGCCCGGCTTTCTGACGGCGACGGCGCCGGGACATGCCGACCGGGCGGATGCGGACCGCGCGGCGGAGATCGTGCAGGGCCTGGGCGCGCTGGACATCGGGCAGGGGGCCGTGGTCGCGCAGGGGCTCTGCCTGGGCGTCGAGACGGTGCAGGGCACCGACGCGATGCTGCGCTTCGTGGCCGAAACCGCCCGCGGTGCCCGGCCCAATCCCGACGGTGCGCGCGGCGTGCTGCTGAAAATGCCGAAGCCGGGCCAGGATCTGCGGGTCGACATGCCCGCCATCGGCCCCGAAACCGTGCGGGGCGCCGCCGCGGCGGGCCTGGCCGGGATCGTTCTCGCCGCCGGCCGCGTGCTGGTGCTGGAACGGGACGAGACCCTTGCCGCGGCAGAGGCCGCCGGGCTCTTCGTCTGGGCGCGGGACGATATCTGATGGGCCGCCGGCTCTTCCTGATCGCGGGGGAGCCTTCGGGCGACCGGCTCGGGGCCGGGCTCATGGCCGGGCTGAAGCGGCTCGCGCCGGATACGGCGTTTGCGGGCGTGGGCGGCCCGCTGATGGCCGCCGAGGGGCTGGAGAGCCTCTTTCCCATGGAGGATCTCTCGGTGATGGGTATCGCCGAGGTGCTGCCGCGGCTGCGCCAGCTTCTGCGCCGGCGCGACGAGGCCGCCGCCGCCGTGCTGGAGATGCGCCCCGATGCGCTGGTCACGATCGACAGCCCGGATTTCTGCCTGCGCGTCGCGGCCCGCGTGAAGGCCCATGCGCCGGAGATCCGGACGATCCACTACGTGGCGCCGACGGTCTGGGCCTGGCGTCCGCAACGGGCCGAAAAGATGGCCGCCCATATCGATCATGTCCTCGCGTTGTATCCCTTCGAGCCGCCCTACATGGAAGCCGCCGGCATGGGGTGCGATTTCGTGGGACATCCGGTGGTCGAGGATCCCGTTCCAAGTGCCTGGGAAGCAACGGAATTCCGTGACCGTCACGGGATCGCGGAAGCGGCGCCGCTGCTCTGTGCGCTGCCGGGATCGCGCCGTGGCGAGGTCACGCGGCTGGCGCCGATCTTCGGGGCCGCGCTGCGCGAGGTTCTGGCCGAGCGGCCGGATGCCCGCGTGGTGATCCCCGCGGCGGCGGGCGTGGCCGATCTCGTCGCGCAGCTGACCGCCGGTTGGCCCGGCGATCCCGTGGTGCTCGACCCGCGCGGCCAGGCCACGGATGCGGCGGTGCAAGAGAAATACCGGGCTTTCGCGGCGTCCGACGCGGCACTGGCGGCATCGGGCACGGTGTCGCTGGAACTGGCGGCGATGGCGACGCCGATGGTGATCGCCTACGACATGACCTGGATGTCGCGCCAGATCATCCGGCGGATGATGCGGATCGATACCGTGACGCTGGTCAACATCGTCACCGGCCGCAAGGTGGTGCCGGAATTCCTGGGCGACGCCTGCCGGCCCAAGCCGATCGCGGCGGCCATGCTGGAGCTTCTGGGCGACGGTCGGGCGCGGGCGGCGCAGCTCGCGGCCGCCGAGGAGACCATGCGCCTTCTCGGGCGCGACGCCGAGGATCCGGGTCTGCGCGCCGCGCGGGCGGTGCTGGGCGCTATTCCGTGAAGCCGGCGACCCTGGCGCCCGTCAGGCGTTCGAGGTCGCGCGGCGCAATCGGGAAGACGTGATGCGGTGTCCCGCCGGCGGCCCAGACGGTCTCGAACGCCGTCAGCCGCGGGTCGAGAAAGGCGCGGATCGGGCTGAGGTGCCCGATCGGTGCCACGCCGCCGATCGCGAAGCCCGTCTGCGCGCGCACCAGCGCCGCGTCGGCGCGGCCGAGCGGCTCGCCGGTCAGCGCCGCCGCCTTCGCGTCGTCCACGCGGTTGCCGCCGGCGGTCAGGAAGAGGATGGCCGCGCCGCTGGTCTCGCCCCGGAAAATGATGGATTTCACGATCTGGTCGATCTCGCAGCCCACGGCGTCGGCCGCTTGCTGCGCGGTGCGGGTCTGATCGGGGGTTCGGACGATCTCGACGTCGAGTCCCGCGGCCTCCAGCGCGGCCCGCACCCGTTTCACGCTCTTGCTCATCGGGCTGCTCTCCTCTCCTGCTGCGACCTGTTATCGCCACGGGGCCGGGGGGACGCAACCGCAGTTGACCCCCCGCGCGGCTGGCCCCATTCTGCCGCCCATGTCCCTGATCCGCCGCCTCAACGCCGCCCCGATCCCCTTCGAGACCGAGATCGCCGCGGAGACCGCGGCGCTCTATGACGGTGCGCCGCCCGAAATGCTGGAGCTGATCCGCGGCACGGCCGGATGCAGCCAGTACCTGAACACGCTGCTGCGCCGCGAGGCCGACTGGCTGCGCGACGCCTGGGAGCAGGAGCCCCACGACGCGCTCGCCGCGGTGGAGGCCGATCTGCCCGGGGACCCGGCGCAGCTCAAGACCGCGCTGCGGGTCGCCAAGCGCCGCGTGGCGCTCCTGACGGCGCTGGCGGACCTGGGCGGGGCCTGGGCGCTGCACGAGGTCACCGGCGCGCTGACGCGCTTTGCCGATTGTGCCACCGACCGGGCGCTCAAGGCGCTGGTCGCGGCCGAGATCCGGCGCGGCAAGATCCCCGGCGCGACCGAGGACGACATCGCGACGGCCGCCGGCATGACCGTGCTGGCCATGGGCAAGATGGGCGCCGGGGAACTCAATTATTCCTCGGATATCGACCTGATCTGCCTGTTCGACGAAAGCCGTTACGCCCCGGACGACCTGCACGAGGTGCGCGCGGCCCTGATCCGCGTGACACGCCGGATGAGCGCGCTGCTCTCGGACGTCACCGGCGAGGGCTACGTCTTTCGCACCGACCTGCGGCTGCGGCCCGACCCGTCGGTGACCCCGGTCTGCCTGTCGATGGAGGCCGCCGAGCGCTACTACGAAAGCGTCGGCCGCACCTGGGAACGCGCGGCCTATATCAAGGCGCGGCCCTGCGCGGGCGACCTGGAGGCCGGCGCCGAGTTCCTGTCGCGGCTGACGCCCTTCGTCTACCGCAGGCATCTCGATTTCGCGGCGATCCAGGACGCCCACGACATGCGGCTCAGGATCCGCAGTCACAAGGGGCTCGGCGGGCGGATCACGCTGGAAGGCCACGACATGAAGCTCGGCCGTGGCGGGATCCGCGAGATCGAGTTCTTCACCCAGACCCGGCAGATCATCGCCGGGGGGCGCGACCCGGACCTGCGGGTGCGCGGCACGGTCGAGGGGCTTGCCGTGCTGGCCGACAAGGGCTGGATTCCCGAAGAGGCCGCCGAGGTGCTGGCGACCGCCTACCGCGCGCACCGCACGGTGGAACACCGGCTGCAGATGCTGAACGACGCGCAGACCCACAAGCTGCCCAATGCCGGGGGCTTCGACCGGCTGGCGCGGTTCTCGGGCTGGGACGACACGGAGGCTTATCGCGCGGATATCCGGCACCGGCTGGAAGAGATCGATGGCCTGATCGAGCGGTTCTTCGCGCCCGAAAAGACCGGCGAGACACCGGAAATCGAGTTCTCGGAGACCGCGCAGGAGATCATCGCGCGCTGGCGCGACTACCCGGCGCTGCGCAGCTCGCGCGCCGCGGAGATCTTCGAGCGGGTCAAGCCCGGCCTGCTGGAGCGCTTTGCCCGCGCCGCGCGCCCCGAAGAGGCGCTTTTGCAATTCGACGGGTTTCTCAAAGGGTTGCCGGCTGGCGTTCAGCTGTTCTCGCTGTTCGACGCCAACCCTCAACTGGTGGATCTGCTGGCCGATATCTGCGCCACGGCACCGGGGCTGTCGGGGTATCTCTCGCGCAATCCGCAGGTGCTGGACGCGGTGATCGGCGGTGATTTCTTCGCCCCCTGGCCCGGCGAGGACGCGCTGGTCGGGGCGCTTGCCGAGACACTCGCCGCGGAGGAGGACGATTACGAACGCCGGCTCGATGCGGCGCGGCGCTGGATGAAGGAGCGCCATTTCCGCATCGGCGTGCATCACCTGCGCGGCCTGGTCGATGCCGACGAGGCGGCGCGGCAATATTCCGAATTGGCCGGGGCGGTGCTGCGCGCGCTCTGGCCGGTCGTGGTCGCGAATTTCGCCCGCCGTCACGGGCCGCCGCCGGGGCGCGGCGCGGCGGTGCTGGGCATGGGATCGCTCGGGGCGGAGATGCTGACGGCCACCTCCGACCTCGATTTGATCGTGATCTACTCGGCCAATGGTGAAACGGAGTCGACGGGAAAAAGACCCCTTTCGGTAACGGCTTACTACGCGCGGCTCACCCAGGCGTTGGTGACGGCGCTGACCGCGCGCATGGCCGAGGGCCAGCTTTACGAGGTCGATATGCGGCTTCGTCCCTCGGGCCGGCAGGGGCCGGTCGCGGTTTCTTTCTCGGGGTTTCAGAAATACCAGCGCGACGAGGCCTGGACATGGGAGCACATGGCGCTGACGCGGGCGCGGCCCGTGGCGGGCGAGCCGGGGCTCGGCGACGAGATCGAGAGCTTCCGGCGCGCGCTTCTGGCCGAGACGGGCGACGCGGCGACGGCGGCCCGCGAGACCCGCGCGATGCGCGAGCGGATCGCCAAGGCGGCCGATCCCGCGCGGTTGCGCAATCCCTGGGAGGCCAAGCTGGGCCGGGGGCGCATCCAGGACATCGAACTGATTTCCCAGGCCGCCGCGCTGGTGGCGGGCGCGGCGGACCGCGCGCCGGATGCGCAGCTGGCCGCCGGGGCCGCGGCCGGGTTCCTGACCGGGGACGAGGCGGCGGCGCTGACCGACCGCCACCGCGCGCTGCGGCGGCTCAACCAGTGCGGGCGGCTGCTGATGGAAAAGCCGCTCGACATGGAGGAACTGGGCGAGGGCGGGCGAACCTTCCTCCTGCGCGAGACCGGCGGCGCGGACGTGGAGTCGCTTGCCGACGATCTCGAGTCGCATCGGTGCCGGACGGAAGAGATGATCGACGGAATACTCGCGCGGTCCGCCCCGGGGGGCGACGGCGACGAGGCAGAGGCATGACACGCGACAGGTTCTGGGCCGACCCGCGGGGGCTTATCCACGAGGCCTACCGGATCGAGGGCATCACCGAGGCCGATTGCCGGTCGATCTTCCTGGACTGGGCGCTCGGCCTGTCCGGGGAGGCCGATACGCGCGCCCATATCGCGGCCCTGCTCGAGCGTCACGGGGCCGCCGCCCCGGATCATCCGATGACGCAGGTGCTGCGCGCCGGGCTCGACCGGGCCGTGCATTCGGGCCGGCGCGGCGGCCGCGCGGGACGCGCCCGGCGGCAATAGGAAACGGCCGCCCCGAAGGACGGCCGCCCGACGTGCCGCCATATCCGCGGATCAGCGGTTTTCGACGTCCACGTAGTCGCGGCGCGTCTCGCCCATGTAGAGCTGGCGCGGCCGGCCGATCTTCATCTGCGGGTCGGCGATCATTTCCTTCCACTGCGAGATCCAGCCCACCGTGCGCGACAGCGCGAAGATCGGGGTGAACATCGCGGTCGGGAATCCGAGCGCGTCGAGGATGATGCCGGAATAGAAATCCACGTTCGGGTAGAGCTTCTTGTCGACGAAATACGGGTCCTCGAGCGCGATGCGCTCCAGTTCCTTGGCGACCTGCAGGGTCGGGTTATCCTCGACGCCCAGCAGTTCGAGCACCTCGTCTGCGGATTGCTTCATCACCTTCGCGCGCGGGTCGAAATTCTTGTAGACCCGGTGGCCGAAGCCCATCAGGCGGAACGGATCGTCCTTGTCCTTGGCGCGCTCGATGTATTCGGGGATCTGGTCGACCGTGCCGATCTCGCGCAGCATCTCGAGGCAGGCCTGGTTGGCGCCGCCATGGGCCGGCCCCCAGAGACAGGCGATGCCGGCGGCGATGCAGGCGAAGGGATTGGCGCCGGACGAGGCCGCCAGCCGCACCGTCGAGGTGGAGGCGTTCTGCTCGTGATCGGCGTGCAGGGTGAAGATCCGGTCCATCGCGCGGGCGAAGATCGGGTTGACGACGTAGTCCTCGGCCGGCACGGCGAAGCACATGCGCAGGAAGTTCGACGCGTAGTCGAGGTCGTTGCGCGGATAGACCATCGGCTGGCCGATGGAATACTTGTAGGCCCAGGCCGCGATGGTGGGCATCTTGGCGATCAGCCGGATCGAGGCGACCTCGCGGTGCCAGGGATCGGTGATGTCGGTCGAGTCGTGATAGAAGGCCGACATCGCGCCGACCACGCCCACCATGATCGCCATCGGATGCGCGTCCCGGCGGAACCCGCGGAAGAAGTTCTGCATCTGCTCGTGCAGCATGGTGTGGTTGGTCACGCGACACTCGAAATCCTCGAGCTGCTCGGCCGAGGGCAGTTCGCCATAGAGAAGCAGGTAGCAGACCTCGAGGTAATGCGATTTCTCGGCCAGCTGGTCGATCGGGTAGCCGCGGTGCAGCAACTCGCCCTTGTCGCCGTCGATATAGGTGATGGTGGAGTCGCAGGACGCCGTGGAGGTGAAGCCGGGATCGTAGGTGAAGACACCGCCCTGCGCATAGAGCTTGCGGATGTCGATCACGTCCGGCCCGGCCGTCGGCGAATGCACGGGCAGTTCCAGCGACGTATCCCCGAAGCTGAGCGTCGCGGTCTTCGTCATGTCGGCCATCTTATGTCCTCTCATGCTGTGCCGGCGCCCGGGACAGGGGCCGGAGGGATACACGCTGCCGGCCGCCGCGGCGCCCGGTGCTCTTTCTTCGCCGGCACGGACGGGGCGCAGGCTCAGGCCGCCGCATCCGTGATCCGCGCGATGGTCTCCTCCCGTCCGATGAGACACATCATGTCGAAAACGCTCGGAGAAACCGTGCGGCCGGCCAGTGCTGCGCGGAGAGGCTGTGCAATCTTGCCTAGCTTCATCTCTTTCGCCTCGGCAAAGCCCTGCACGGTGGCTTCGAGCGTATCGCGTTCCCAGCTAGCATTTTGCAGGTGCGGCGTCAATTCTCCCAGTATACCACGGGATACAGGATCGAGGGCCTTCGCCGACTTCTCATCCGGCGCGATCGGGCGATCGGTAAGAATAAAATGCGCTTTTTCAAGCAATTCAGGGATCGTCTTCGCGCGGTCTTTCAGGCAGTACATCGCGCGCGACAGTGCGTCACGCTGGGCTTGGGTCAATTTTTCGCGCCCATTCGCGGCCAGATAATCCGCCACGGCGTCCAGAATCTCGGAATCTTCTGCAGCTGCAATATGCTGCCCTGAGAGGTTTTCGAGCTTCTTGAAATCGAACCGCGCCGGTGCCTTCTTGATGCCGGAAATGTCGAACCAGTCGAGCGCCTGGCCGGTGGTGAAGAACTCGTCGTCGCCATGGCTCCAGCCGAGACGGGCAAGGTAGTTGCGCATCGCCTCGGGCAGGTAGCCCATGCGGCGGTATTCCTCCACCCCGAGCGCGCCGTGACGTTTCGACAGCTTCTTGCCGTCCGGCCCGTGGATCAGCGGGATATGCGCGAAAACCGGGATCTCCCAGCCCATCGCGGCATAGACGAAGCTTTGCCGGGCGGCGTTCGACAGGTGATCGTCGCCCCGGATGATATGGGTCACGCCCATGTCGTGATCGTCGACGACAACGGCCAGCATGTAGGTGGGGCTACCATCGGATCGTAAAAGAACCATGTCGTCGAGCGTGTCGTTTTGCCAGGTCACCCGGCCCTGCACCGCGTCCGCGATCACCGTCTCGCCCTCAAGCGGCGCTTTCAGGCGCACGACATGGGGGGTGTCGGCCGGGTGATCGGCCGGGTCGGCATCGCGCCAGGGACTCTTGAAATTGGTCGAGCGGCCCGCGGCGCGGGCGGCCTCGCGGAAGGCCGCGATCTCTTCGGCGCTGGCAAAGCACTTGTAGGCATGGCCGCTGGCCAGCATCGTCCGGGCCACTTCGGCGTGGCGGTCGGCGCGGGCGGCCTGGCTCACGGCCTCGCCGTCCCAGTCGAGGCCGAGCCAGCGCAGTCCGGCGTAAATCGCCGCCGTCGCCTCGGGCGTGGAGCGTTCGCGGTCGGTATCCTCGATGCGCAGCAGGAACCGCCCGCCGCGCCCGCGCGCGTAGAGCCAGTTGAAGAGCGCCGTGCGCGCGCCTCCGATATGCAGGAAGCCGGTGGGCGAGGGGGCGAAGCGGGTGACGACGTTGCGCTCGGACATGCGGGCGTTAACCTTCTGGAAACCATGCGGGAGATAGCGTCTGGCGCTGTTTAGGCAATCACCGGCATGGACACAAGCCTCGCGCCTTTCCGCCTTGTCGCGGCCGCCCTGCTGGCGCAGCGCGGGCGGCTGTTCCTGTGGGTGCCGGTCATGCTGGCCGCGGGGATCGGGATCTATTTCCAGCTGCGCTGGGAGCCGGGGCTCGCGCATTTCGCCGCCGCGGCCGGGGCCGCCGCGGTGCTGGGCCTTGTCGCCTGGCGCCGGGGGGGCGCCTGGGCGCCGCTGCCCGGCGCGGCGGCGCTGGTTCTGGCAGGGATCTGCCTGGCCGGGGCGCGGGCGCACATCGTTGCCGCGCCGGTGCTCGATTTCCGCTATTACGGGCCGGTGGAAGGGCGTGTCGTCGCGCTCGACCGGTCGGTCTCGGACGCGCCGCGGGTGACGCTCGACCGGGTGGTGCTCAGCCGTGTCGAAACGGCGGAGCTGCCGGGCCGGGTTCGGGTCGCGCTGCACGGCGCCGCCGCCGAGGATCCGCCCGGTCCGGGGCTGCGGGTCATGGTCACCGCGCATCTCTCGCCGCCCGCGGGCCCGGTGGAGCCCGGCGGTTTCGATTTCCAGCGCAACGCCTGGTTCGCCGGCCTCGGCGCGGTGGGCTATGCGCGCACGCCGATGCTGGCCATCGCCCCGGCCGCGGGCGGGCCGGCGCAGGCGATCCTTGCCCTCCGGATGCGGCTGGCGGCCGCGCTCCGGGCCGAGATGCCGGGGCAGGCGGGGGCGATCGCCGCGGCGATCCTGGTGGGTGACCGGTCAGGCGTGAGCCGCGCGGTGCTCGAGGATCTGCGGGCCTCGAACCTCGCGCATCTGCTGGCGATCTCGGGGTTGCACATGGGGCTGCTGACCGGGCTGGTCTTCGGCGCGGTGCGGGCCGGCGTGGCGCTGGTGCCGCGGCTGGCGCTGCGGGTTTCGGGCAAGAAGCTGGCGGCGGCAGCCGCGCTGCCCGCGGGGCTGGCCTATCTGGTGCTCTCGGGGGCGAGCGTCGCGACGGAACGCGCCTTCGTCATGGCGGCGGTGGTGCTCGGCGCGGTCCTCTTGGACCGGCGGGCGCTGACGCTGCGCGCGGTCGCGGTCGCGGCGGTGATCGTGCTCTGCCTCAGGCCCGAGAGCCTCGTCGGCCCGGGCTTCCAGATGTCCTTCGCCGCGACGACCGCGCTGGTGATGGTCTTCGGCGCGATCCGCGACGCGACGCAGGCGCGGCGGCGTGCGGGGCGCCCGGCCCGCCTGCCACGCTGGGCGCGCTGGCCGGTCGGGGTGCTGATCTCCTCGGCGGTGGCCGGGGCGGCGACGGCGCCGGTGGGCGCGTTTCACTTCAACCAGATGTCGCATTACGGGCTGATCGCGAACCTCGCCTCGGTGCCGGTGATGGGGGCGCTGGTCATGCCGGCGGCGGTCGCGGGGCTGTTGCTCTGGCCGCTCGGCCTGGCCGGCCCGGCCTTCGCGGCGATGGCGGCCGGGATCGACTGGATCCTCGGTGTCGCGCATCACGTCGCCGGGTTCGAGGGCGCGGTGCGCCAGGTGGTGACGCCGCCCGGCGCGGTGCTGCCCCTGCTGGCCGGGGGGGCACTGGTCCTGACGCTCTGGCGCGGGCCGGCGCGGATCACGGGGGGGGCTGCGATCCTGGCCGCGGCGGCGCTCTGGATCGGGGCGGAGCGCCCGCTCGTGCTGGTCTCGGATGACGGGCGGCTTGTCGGCGTGATGGGCACGCAGGGCCGGGCGCTGAACCGCGAGCGGGGCGCCGGGTTCGTCGCGCTCAGCTGGCTCGAGAATGACGGCGATCCGGCGCTGCAGGCCGTGGCCGCGGCGCGGACCCGGCCTGAGCTGCGCGGGATCGGCTTCGTCACCGGCCGGGCGGAGGCCGGCGCGGTCGACGCGGCGTGCCGCGCGCATGCCCTCGTGATCGCCCCCGAGGCCGATGCCGGGGCCGCGGCCTGCCAGGTCATCGACCGGGAGACCCTGCGTCGCCTGGGCGCGGTCGCGATCCGACCGGGGCCGGACGGCCCGCGCATCACCGGCGCCCGCCAGGTGACCGGCGCGCGGCTCTGGACGCGGTAGGCGTCAGTAGCTGCGGATCAGCCCGACCAGCCGGCCCTGCACCGCCACCTGGTCGGCGCGGTAGACGCGGGTCTCGTAGGCCGGGTTCTCGGCCTCGAGCGCGATCATGTCGCCCTTGCGGCGGAGCCGCTTGAGCGTCGCCTCCTCACCCTCGACCAGCGCCACGACGATCTCGCCGTTCTCGGCGCTGTCCTGTTCGCGGATCACCACGATGTCGCCGTCGTTGATCCCGGCCTCGATCATCGAGTCGCCCTTGACCTCCAGCGCGTAGTGGTGGCCGGAACTCCCCAGCATCGCGCCCGGCACCGCCACGTGGTGCGAGGCATGGCTGATCGCCTCGATCGGCGTGCCGGCGGCGATGCGCCCCATTACGGGCAGGTCCAGCGCGTGCACAGGGTCGACCGTCATCGCGGCTTCGGGGCGGTTGGCCACGCCGCCATCGCCCTCGATCACGCGGGGCGCGAAGCCCTGGGGCTCCATCGCGTCGGGCAGCTTGACGATCTCGATCGCGCGAGCCCGGTGGGCGAGGCGGTTGATGAAGCCCCGTTCCTCGAGCGCGGTGATCAGCCGGTGGATCCCGGATTTGGAGCGCAGGTCCAGCGCCTCCTTCATCTCGTCGAAAGATGGCGGCACACCGTCTTTCTGAAGCCGCTTGTGAATGAATTCAAGGAGTTCGCGCTGCTTTTTCGTCAGCATGAAACCGATCCTCCGCCCTGGTGCGGGGCCCGGCGCCCCGACCTTCCTTGGCCCGGGGTTCTACTTGTGTTCTCGTTTTGTGTCAAGGCGTTCCGGTCAGAGACGGATGATCTCGATCTCTTCGCCCGCGCCGCGCGCGCCGTCGCCCGGCGGGCGGACCGCCAACACGTCGGCCGCGGCCAGGACCGACAGAAGCCCGCTGTCCTGGCGGTCGAACGGCCGCACCGTTTCGCCGCCGGGGCCGGGTTCGATCCGGCCGCGCATGTAGTGCTCGCGCGGGCCGTTCGGGCCGAGGTCGCAGGCCAGCGGCAGGGTCTCGCGCGGCAGGGCGCCGGCGGGCAGACCCAGCAGGGCGTCGATGGCAGGCCGCATGAAGATATGACCACAAACCATTGCGGAAACGGGGTTACCCGGCAGGCCCACCATGGGCGTTCCGGCCAGCCGACCGGCCATCAGCGGCTTGCCGGGGCGCATCGCGACCTTGTAGAAATCCAGCGCCAGCCCCTTGTCGCCCGCGGCGGCCTGCACCAGGTCATGCTCGCCCACCGACGCGCCGCCGATCGTCACGATCATGTCGGCCCCGGCCGCGAGATCGAAGACGGTGTGCAGCGAGTCCACCCGGTCGCGCGCGATCGGCAGAAGCCGCACCGCGGCGCCCTGGGCTTCCAGCAGCGCCTTCAGCCCGAAACTGTTCGAGGCGATGATCTGGTCGGGACCGGGGGACTCGCCGGGCATCACCAGCTCGTCGCCGGTGGCGATCAGGGCGATTTCCGGGCGGCGCCGAACCGGCAGTTCGGCGTGATTCATCGCGGCGAGCAGGGCGATGTCGGCGGGCGTCAGGCGCCGCGGCGCCGCCAGCGCGGCGCCCTCGGCGAAATCGTCGCCGGCCGGGCGGATATGGCTTTTGGCATCCAGCCCTTCGCGCAGCGTGATCTGGTCGCCGTCGCGGCCGGTGTCTTCCTGGATCACGACCCGGTCGGCCCCCTCGGGTACCGGCGCGCCGGTAAAGATGCGGACCGCCTCGCCAGCGCCCACCCGCCCAGCGAAGCCATGCCCCGCCGCGGATTCCCCGATCACGGTAAAGCATGCGCCCGGCTTGGCCGCGGCACCAGCGAGGGCGTAGCCGTCCATCGCGGCGGCCGGGAAGGGCGGCTGGGTGCGGCGGGCCTGGCGGGGGGTCGCCAGGACGCGCCCGGCCGCGTCGGCCAGCGCCACCGTTTCGGTTCCGACGGGGGCGCAAAGATCCAGCACATGCGCCAGCGCCGTCGCCGTGGGGATCATCGCGACGCCTCGTAACGGCCTGATTTTCCGCCCTCTTTCAGGGTCAGGCGGATCTCTCCGATCACCATGGCCTTGTCGGCCGCCTTGACCATGTCATAGACGGTCAGCGCCGCGGTGGAGACCGCCGTCAGCGCCTCCATCTCGACCCCGGTCTGGCCGGATGTCTTGACCGTGGCGGTGATCTGCACGCCCGGCAGCGCGGCATCCGGCACCAGGTCGAGCGCGACCTTGGTCATGGGCAGCGGATGACAGAGCGGGATCAGCTCCGCGGTCTTCTTGGCGCCCATGATGCCGGCCAGCCGGGCGACGGCCAGGACGTCGCCCTTTTTCGCGCGGCCTTCGACAATGAGATCAAGGGTTTCCGGCTCCATCCTGATGTGACCTTCGGCCACGGCGGTGCGATCGGTCACGGGCTTTCCCGAGACGTCTACCATGTGTGCGGCGCCGCTCTCGTCGAAATGGGTCAGTTTCGGCATGCTCAGTGCCCCGCGCCGGCCGGCTCCGCCAGCAGCTGCCGGGTCGCCGCGGCGACGTCGTCCTCGCGCATCAGGCTCTCGCCGACGAGAAAGCAGCGGGCGCCGTAGCGGGCGAGATCCGCGAGATCCCCGGGCCCGTAGAGGCCGGACTCGGCCACGATCATGCGATCCTCGGGCACCAGCCGCGCCAGCGTGCGAGTCGTATCAAGATTGGTCTCGAATGTGTTGAGATCGCGATTATTTATCCCGATAAGACTTGATTTCAACGCCTCGGCGCGTTCCAGTTCCGCGCGGTCATGCACCTCGATCAGCACGTCCATGCCCCAGGCGATCGCCGCGGCCTCGAGCTCGCCCGCCTGGGCGTCGGAGACCGAGGCCATGATGATCAGGATGCAGTCCGCGCCAAGCGCGCGGGACTCGACCACCTGGTAGGGATCGTAGAGGAAATCCTTGCGCAGAACGGGCAGGTCGACCGCCGCCCGCGCGGCCACGAGGTAGTCATCGGCCCCCTGAAAGGACGGCCCGTCGGTCAGCACCGACAGGCAGGCCGCGCCGCCCTCGGCATAGGCGCGGGCCAGCGCCGGCGGGTCGAAATCGGCCCGGATGAGCCCCTTGGACGGGCTGGCCTTCTTGATCTCGGCGATCAGCCCGTAGCCGGCGGTGCTCGCGGCCGTCAGCGCCGCCGCGAAGCCGCGCGGCGCGTCGGCCTGCCGCGCGTCGGCCTCGACGCTGTCGAGCGGGCGCGCCGCCTTGCGCGCGGCCACGTCTTCGAGCTTGTAGGCCCGGATCTTCTCGAGAATGCTGCTGGTCATTGCGCCGCCTGTGTCAGTTCCGCCAGCGCGCGCACCTTCGCCCGCGCCGCACCACTGTCGATGCTTTCCCGCGCCAGTTCAACACCTTCGACAAGGGCATTCACTCTGCCGGCCACGAGGAGGGCCGCGGCCGCGTTCAGGAGAACCGCGTCACGATAGGCCGAGGCCGTCCCGTCGAGCAGCGCGCGGAAGGCCGCGCCGTTTTCCGCGGGCGTGCCGCCAAGGATCGCGTCGAAGGAATGGCGCGGCAGGCCGGCCTCCTCGGGGGTGACGGTGAACTCCGTGATCTTGCCGTCGGCCAGCGCCACCACATGGGTCTCGCCCGCGATCGAGATCTCGTCGGTGCCGTCCGCGCCATGCACGAGCCAGGCGGCCTCGGCGCCGAGCGCGGCCAGCGTCTCGGCCATCGGGCGCAGCATCTCGCGCGAGAAGGCCCCGGTAAGCTGGCGCTTGACACCCGCCGGGTTGGTCAGCGGACCGAGAATGTTGAAGATCGTGCGCGTGCCGAGTTCCTGCCGGGTGGGCATGACGAACCGGATCGCCGGGTGATGCATCGGCGCCATCATGAACCCGATCCCGACCCCGGCGAGCGCCTTCTCGACGATGTCGGGGCCGACCATCACCTCGATGCCCAGCTGCGCCAGCGCGTCGGCGGCCCCCGACTTGGAGCTCAGGTTGCGGTTGCCGTGCTTGGCGACGACGACGCCCGCACCGGCGACCACGAAGGCCGTCGCGGTGGAAATGTTGAGCGTGCCCTTGCCGTCGCCGCCGGTTCCGACGATGTCCATCGCGCCCTCGGGGGCGCGGACGGCGTTGCACTTGGCGCGCATCACGCTGGCGGCGGCGGCGTATTCCTCGACCGTCTCGCCGCGGGTGCGCAGCGTCATCAGGAAGCCGCCCATCTGGCTCGGCGTCGCGTCACCCTCGAACAGGATCGCGAAGGCGTCCTCGGCTTCGGCGCGCGACAGCGGGCGCTCGACCGCGGCGGCGATCAGCGGTTTCAGCCGCTCTGTCATGCGGGCACCTTCACCATGTCCAGGAAATTCCGCAGCATCGCGTGGCCATGTTCCGACCGGATGCTTTCCGGGTGGAACTGAACGCCCTCGATCGGCAGGGTGCGGTGGCGCAGACCCATGATCGTGCCGTCGTCCAGCTCGGCGGTGATCTCCAGCGTTTCGGGCAGGCTGTCGCGGTCCACGATCAGCGAGTGGTAGCGCGTCGCCAGCAACGGCGAGGGCAGCCCGGCGAAGACGCCGCGCCCGGCGTGGCGGATGGTGCCGAGCTTTCCATGCACGATCTCTCCGGCGCGCACCACGCGACCGCCGAAGGCCTGGCCGATGGTCTGGTGGCCGAGGCAGACGCCCAGCAGCGGCACCGCAGACTCGGCCGCCGCGGCGGTCAGCTCGAGGCAGATCCCGGCCTGGTCCGGGTCGCAGGGTCCGGGCGAGAGCACGATGCCGGCAGGGTTCATCGCCAGAGCCTCCGACGCGGTCAGCGTGTCGTTGCGGCGCACCACGACGTCGGCCCCGAGCTCGCCCAGGTAATGGACGAGGTTCCAGGTGAAACTGTCGTAGTTGTCGATCAGAAGCAGCATCGCGGCCCTTTCGCCTAATTAGGGGTGAACCCGGCGGTGTGTCGGGCTATAAATGCTCAGAGCCGCAGGCGGTGGTCAAGGGCGACCTGCGGGCATATAGGAGGTATGACATGGGCAGGGGCCTGCTATCGGGATTCATCTGGGGCGCGGTCGTTTCGATCCTGGTCCTCGGCGTGGCGTCGCTTTTCGCGCCGCCGCCGGTGGAACGGTCGGGCGCGCCGGCCCAGGACCGGATGGAAATGCCGGCCGGCTCGGCCTTCAACCGCGAAAAGCCGGACACCGACCCGGTGCTGCCCGTGCCCGATCTGCCGGTCGATGGCGAGGCCGCGCAGCCCGCCGCTCCCGACGACGAGATCGGGGCGCCGCCGGTGACCGATACCGCGCCGGCCTCCCCGCCCGACGTCGTCCAGAGCGTCGAGCCCCAGGCGCCGGCGCCGGGGCCGGTCGAACCTGCCCCGATCGCCCCGCGCGCCGAGGAAAGCGGCCCCGCGATCCCGGAAGGCGCGCTCGGCGTTCCGGTTCCGGATGTCGAGATCCCGATGCCGTCGGGCGATGACAGCCCGGCCGCGTTGCCCGACGTCCCGCAACCGCCCGCCCCCGACGAGGACGCGGCCCCCGAGGCCCCGGCCGAGACCGCGGGCGCCGGCGTCACCGGGGAAGAGGTGGAAACGGCGGAGGCGGAAACGGCAGAACCCGCGCCGCAACCCGCGCCCGACGCGACGCCGGAGGCGCCCGCGCCGTCGCCTGCCGCCCCCGCCGGGCAACCCGCGGAAGACGCGGCGCAGACGGAGGCGGCGCCAGACGCCGAGCCGGCCGCCGAGACCGCGGCCAGCGAAGCCGCGCCCCCCGCGCCAGAGGCGCAGGCGCCCGAGGCTCCCGCGCCCGAGACAGATACGGCGGCGCCGGCGGACCCGGTGCGCCCGACGCTCGGGGCGCTCAGCCGTCACGCGGTTGCCTTCGAGAACCCGCAGGGTCGCCCGCTGATGTCGCTGGTTCTCGTCGATGCGCCGGAAGACGGGCTGGATATCGACGTGCTCAAGACGTTCAACTTCCCGGTCACCTTCGCACTCGATCCCGCGCGGGCGGATGCGCCGGCGCGGGCCGCGGTGCTGCGCGATGCCGGCTTCGAGGTGATCGCCCTGACGCCCGAGGGGCAGGCCGGGCTGCCGGCGCATGCCGGGCCGGAAGATGTCGACCGGGCGCTTACGGCCTTCTTCGAGCGTATCGACCGGGGCGTGGCGCTGCTCGACCGGCCGAAGGACGGCTTCCAGCGCACCGCGCCCGTGGCCGAGGCCGTGATCGCCCGCTTCGAGGAGACCGGCCATGGACTGCTGACCTTCGACGACGGGCTGAACACCACCCGCAAGAAGGCGGCCCGGGCCGGCGTCCCGGCGGCGACGGTGTTCCGGATGCTCGATGCCGAGGCCGAGCGCACCCCGAAGATCAAGCGCTACCTCGACCGCGCGGCCTACAAGGCGCGCGAGGATGGCTGGGTGATCATGGTCGGCCGCACCCTTCCGGACACGGTCCGCGCGCTCTTCGAATGGGCCCTGTCGGAAGAGGCCGAAACGGTGGAGCTGGCGCCGGTCTCGGCGGTGCTTCGGCTGATGCGCTAGGCGCTTGCATCCGTGCGGCGGAACCAGCTGACCTGGAAGGCCTGCGTGGCGCCCTCGGGCGTGCGGTGCAGGTGCCGCGCCGCGCCGAGCGGGACGAACCGTCCCGGGGCGTGGGTGTCGATCTCGGCGGCGAGTGTCTCGGGGCTGTAGCGACACACCGGCAAGCCGGAACAAGTTTCCGGACCGTCGGGGGCGAAGGTGGCGATGATCGCGGTCCCGCCCGGCGTCAGCGCCGCCGCCATCGTCGCGACATAGGCCGCGCGGTCGGAGGGTGCTGTCAGGAAATGGAACACGGCCCGGTCATGCCAGAGCGCATAGCGCCGAGGCGGCGTCCAGCCGGTGATGTCAGCCGCGATCCACGTCACGGACCCGGCGCGGGGGCCGAGCCGCGCGCGGCTTGCCGCAAGTGCGCCGGGCGAAAGATCCAGCACCGTGATCGGGCCGAGCCCGTCCTCCAGAAGCGCGTCGACCAGCCGGGATGCGCCGCCGCCGACGTCGAGGATCGCGTCCCCGGGCCGGACGTGGCGGCGGACCAGGTCGTGCGAAAGTGTCGGCGCGGCCTCGAACCAGGTCAGCGCCGTCTCGTCGCGCGCGTCATAGACCCTGTCCCAATGCTGGCGGTCGCCCATCGCCTGCCTCCCCCGATCATGGTAGCCAGTGGCCTGGGTCGGCGCAACGGCGCCGCTACTGGCCGCCCCCGCGCACGAAGAGCCCGGCATCCTCGGCCGCGCGTCGGATGGCGCGGGACTTGTTGACGGTTTCCTCGAACTCGGCCTCCGGGTCGCTGTCATGGACGACGCCGCCACCGGCCTGGATGTAGAGCTTCTGCTCCTTCACCACCGCGGTGCGAAGCGCGATGCACATGTCCATGTCGCCGCCGGCGCTGAAATAGCCGACGCCGCCGCCGTAGACGCCGCGCTTCTCGGGTTCCAGCTCGTCGATGATCTCCATCGCGCGAACCTTGGGCGCGCCCGAGACGGTGCCCGCGGGCAGGCCGGCCAGCAGCGCCGAGAGCGCGTCCTGGTCGTCGGCCAGATCGCCCACCACGTTCGACACGATATGCATGACGTGGCTGTAGCGCTCGACGACGAATTCCTCCGTCGGGCGGACCGTCCCGATCCGGGCCACCCGGCCGACATCGTTGCGGCCGAGATCGAGCAGCATCAGGTGCTCGGCGCGTTCCTTTTCATCGGCCAGCAACTCGGCTTCGAGCGCCCGGTCTTCCTCCGGCGTGGCGCCGCGGCGGCGGGTGCCGGCGATGGGCCGGATCGTGACCTCGCCGCCGAAGACGCGCACCAGGATCTCGGGGCTGGCCCCGACGACCTGGAACCCGCCGAAGTTGAAATAAAACATGAAGGGCGAGGGGTTGGTGCGCCGGAGCGCGCGGTAGAGCGCGAAGGGCGGCAGCGGGAAATCCTGCGTCCAGCGCTGGCTCGGCACCACCTGGAAGATGTCGCCGGCACGGATGTAATCCTTGGCCTTGTCGACGGCGGCCAGGTAATCGGGCTTGGCGAAGTTCGAAACCGGCGGCGCCACCTCGGCGGTCTCGCCCAGGTCGCGGGTCTCGCCGGCTGGGAGCCGCTCTAGATCGCGCACCGCGTCCATCACCCGTTCGGCCGCCTGTGCATAGGCCGCGCGCGCCGAAAGCCCCGCGCCGGCCCAGGCGGGGCTGACCACGGTCACCTCGCCCTTCACCCCGTCGAGCACCGCCACCACCGAGGGGCGCAGCAGCATCGCGTCCGGCAGGTCCAGCGGGTCGGGGTTCGGCGCGCCCAGCGTCTCGACCAGGCGGATCATGTCGTAGCCGAGATATCCGAAAAGCCCGGCCGCGGCCGCCGGCAGCTCTTCGGGCAGGTCGATCCGGCTTTCCTCGATGAGCGCCCGCAGCGCGGTCAGCGGGTCGCCCGCGACCGGTGCGAAGGCCTCCGGGTCGAACCGCGCCTCGCGGTTCACCCGCGAGCTGTCGCCCCGGCATTCCCAGATCAGGTCGGGTTTCAGCCCGATGATGGAATACCGCCCGCGCACCTCGCCGCCGGTCACCGACTCCAGGATGAAGCTGTCCTTCCGCCCCTGGGTGAGCTTCAGCATCAGCGAGACCGGCGTGTCGAGATCGGCGGCGAGGCGGGCATAGACCACCTGGTTCCGTCCGGCCGCGTAGCCGCGTTCGAAGTCCTCGTAACTCGGGGTCAGGGCCACGATGCGCGCTCCGTCAGGGGAACTGGGCGTGGACGGCGTCGATCGCCGCCTGGTTCAGCTCGATCCCGGCCCGCGCGCGCACCGCGTCGGCGAAGAGCGCGTAGAGATCCTCGGCGATGCCCTGGGCCTGCTGGCGTTCCAGCGACTGGCGCAGCGCGGCGATATCCGGATCCGCCGGGTCGTAAGGCACGATCTCGGTCAGGCGCGCCAGGAACATGGCCTCGGCGCCCTCGACCAGCACGACGTCGTCGACCTCGGCGGCGAAGACGGCCTCGAGCAGGGCCGGCGGCGCCTCCTCGATGAAGGCGTCGCGGCGCAGGGCCTCCTCGTCGCGGGCGGTCAGCCCGACGGTTTCCATCCGGGCGCCGTCGGCGATCTGGTCGCGCATCCCGCTTGCCATGTCGTAGAGCCGGCTCATGGTCTGCGCCGCGCGCCAGGCGTCCACGACCGCGTCGCGCACCGTGTCGAGCGGACGGAGCGTCGGCGCCACCACCTCGTCGACACGCAGCGCGAAGATGCCGCCGTCGGACAGGTCGCGGACCTCGGGGAAGTCGCCCGGTTCGGCCAGGCCGGCCTCCTCGCGGAAGGCGTCATAGGCGGCGATGCCGTCCTCGCTGTCGTCGGTGAAGCCGATCTCGCCCAGCCGCATCTCGGTCTCTTCGGCGATCTCCTCGAGCGTGGCGCCACCGGCCAGAAGATCCTGAACCTGCGGGATGATGTCCTCGATCACGCGGCGCGCGCGGTCGGCGGCGAACTCGCCGCGCAGGTCGTCGCGGGCCTCCTCGAAGGGGACCGACTGCGCCTCGAGGACGGCGTTGATCCGGAAAAGCGCGGGGCCGAGACGGGTCTCGACGGGGCCGACGACGCCGGGATCGTCGCGTCCGAACACCGCCGCCGCGGCCGCGTCGCCGAGTTCGCCCTCGGACACCTCGCCGAGATCCACGTCCTCGAGCGACAGGCCGCGATCCGCGACCAGCGTGTCGAAACTGGTCTCGCCGGCCTCGATGGCGGCGGCGGCGGTGGCGGCGGCGTCCGCGCCGGGGAAGACGAGCCGTTCGAGCAGGCGGCGCTCGGGGGTGTTGTACTCGGCGCTGCGTTCCTCGTAGAGCGCGCGCAGCGCGGTCTCGTCGACCTCGACGGTGTCGGCCAGCATGTCTGGGGTCAGCCAGGCATAGGTGATCCTGCGGGTCTCGGGCGCGGTGAACGCGCCGGGGTTCTCGTCGTAATGGGTCTGGATCTCGGCCTCGGTCGGCTGGCGCGTTTCGGTAACCAGCAATTCGGACCCGACCCGCGCCCAGCGGAAGCTGCGCCCTTCGCCGAGCCAGGCGGCGACACGTTCGGCATAGGCGTCGCCCGGGGCCACGGCGCCGCTGATCCCGCCGCGCAGAAGCTCGCGCGCGGCGTCCTCGCGCAGCGATCGTTCGAACTCGGCCACGGTCAGGTTCGCCTGTTCCAGCGCGAAGCGGTAGGATTCGGGGTCGAAGTTGCCG
The DNA here is from genome assembly GCF_050586465.1 of Rhodovulum sp. YNF3179. Lineage (NCBI taxonomy): Bacteria > Pseudomonadati > Pseudomonadota > Alphaproteobacteria > Rhodobacterales > Paracoccaceae > Rhodovulum > Rhodovulum sp. YNF3179. The sequence goes on from NZ_JBOCEG010000003.1 coordinate 360,877, forward strand.
TCCATGCCCTGGAAGGCCGGCACCTGGGTCAGCTCCGCGCGCACCGCGTCGTCGCCCACCGACAGCCCGATGCGGGCCATTTCGTGATCCAGCGCGGCCGTGGTCACGAGGCGCTGCAGGATCTGGCGGTCCAGCCCGAAGCCTTGCGCGTCGGAGAAGCTGAGGCTCTGGCCGGTGCGTGCCTGGATGTTGCGTAGCTCGTTCTGGATCGCGCGGGCGTATTCGTCGACGGTGATTTCCTCGTCGCCCACCGATCCGACACTGCGCACCGAGCCGCCGAAATTACCGATGCCAAAGCCGGCGAGCCCGACGATCAGGAGCCCGAGCAGGATCCAGACGAAGACTTTGGAGCCTTTGCTAATCAGGGCTTTCGCCATATCGCGGCCTTTCCTATCACGCGTTCCGCAGCCGGTCTTAAAGGCTGCGCCCGACCGGGGCAAGCGCCCCGGCCCGCGGTCAGCCGGAAAAGCCGGCGAGCCGGTCGGACAGCGCGCCGATCCCGGCCCGGTCGACATTGGCGAAGGCGATGCGCATCTGTCCCGCGGCAGCGGCGTCGTCGTCGGGGGCGAACATGGTGCCGGGCAGCATCAGAACGCCGGCCTCCTGCACCAGCCGCCGGGCCAGCGCCGGCCCGCCCGTGCCGAAAGGGTGCGCGACATAGGCGAAATAGGCGCCGCAGCCCAGCAGCCGCCAGCCCGGCAGGCCCGCGATGGCGGCTTCCATGGCGGCCCGTCGGTCCAGGATCTCGGCGCGCTCGCCGGCCAGCCACTGGCGCAGGTTCCGCAGGCCCCAGAGCGCGGCGCGCTGGCCGAGCTGGTTGGGGCAGATGGTGACCGTGTCGAGGAACTTCTCGGCCTCGGCCAGCCGCGCCCGGCCGGCGATCATCGCGCCGACGCGGTGGCCCGTCAGCCGGTAGGCCTTGGAGAAGGAGTAGAGATGGATCAGCACCTCGTCCCAGTCCGGGTCCGCGAACAGGTCGTGCGGCGCGCCCGGGCGCGAGTCGAAGTCGCGATAGGTCTCGTCGAGGATCAGGGCGAGCCCGTGGCGCCGGGCCAGCGCGGCGAAGGCATGGACCAGGTCCGCGGGGTACTCGACGCCGCCCGGGTTGTTGGGCGTGACCAGCGCGATGGCCTTCACCCCGGGGCCGATCAGCGCCTCTGCGGCGGCGGGATCCGGCAGGAGGTCGTCGCCGCAGGGCAGGGCGCGGGCCTCGATCCCCATCATGTCGAGCCACATCTTGTGATTGAAATACCAGGGCGTGGGCAGGATCACCGCGTCGCCGGCGCCGGCCAGCGTCGCGACGGCGGCGCAGAAGGCCTGGTTGCAGCCCGAGGTGATCGCCACCTGGTCCGGCGCGACCGTCCCGCCATAGGCCAGCGACCACTGGCCGGCCACCTCGGCGCGCAGCGCCGGCAGGCCCAGCACCGGGCCGTAGAGATGGGCGCCCGCGTCGTCCATCGCGGCCTCGGCGATGGCCCGGCGAAGCGGTTCGGGCGGCGGGTCGAGCGGGGCGGCCTGGCTGACGTTGAGCAGCGGCCTGTCCGGCGGAAACGCGGTTTCCTCGATCCAGCGCCGGGCCTCCATGACAGGGGGGGCGACGGTGCCGGCGAGGGCAGGGTTGATCGGTGCGGCCATGGTCCGGATCCTCCGTGTTGGCGGGACCGTATCACCCCCCGGTCCGGGGGCAAGGCCAGAGGCGCCGCCGCGCCGCGCCGTGGCTGATTTCGATCAAGGATGGCATCGGCGGTTTCGGGCAGTCTTGCCCCGAAGAGGAGGAGCCCATGACCCGATTTGTCGACCGCGCCGATGCGGCCGAGGCCCTGGCCGACCGCCTGGCGCAGATGGATCTGCAGGATCCCGTGATCCTGGCCCTGCCGCGGGGCGGCGTGCCCATCGGCCGCGTCGTGGCCGATCGGCTGGGTGCGCCGCTCGACCTGGTGATGGTGCGCAAGATCGGCGTGCCGGGCAACCCGGAACTGGCCGCCGCGGCGGTGGTCAACGGGGCCGCGCCCGAGATCGTCGTGAACGAGAGCGTGATGGCGATGGCCCATCTCGACCGGGCCGAGATCGATCGCCTGGCCGAGACCCAGCTGGACGAGATCCGGCGGCGGCGGGTGCTTTACCTCGCCGGGCGCGCGCCCCTGCCGGTCGCGGGCCGCACGGCCGTGGTGGTCGATGACGGGATCGCCACGGGCGCCACGGTGCGTGCCGCGCTCAAGGCGGTGACCCGGCGCAAGGCCGCGCGCGTGGTGCTCGCCGTGCCGGTGGCCCCGCCCGACACTGTCGCCCGGCTCGAGGGCGCGGTGGATGACCTCGTCTGCCTGACCGTGCCGCAGGCCTTCTGGGCGGTGGGCCAGGCCTATCACCGCTTCGAGCAGGTCTCCGACGACGAGGTGGTGCGCCTCATGGGCGCGTCGGCGGGCTGACCCCGGTCACCGGGTCCCGGTCACTCCGGCTGGAAGCCGCTGAGCAGGTGGCGCAGCCCCACGAGCCCGCCGACGACGATCGCCGCCAGCGTGACGGGGGCGGACCAGGCCAGCGTGGCAAAGGCCGAGAGTCCCTGGCCGACCGAGCAGCCGAGCGCGATCACGCCGCCGATGCCCATCAGCGCCGCGCCGGCCACCTGCCGGCCCAGTTCGCGCGGATCCTCGCAGGCCTCCCAGCGGAACCGGCCGCGGATGAAGCTGCCGAGAAAGGCGCCGGCCAACACGCCGATCACCGATCCGACCGGGAAGGACAGGCCGCCGGCGGTCGAGGTCATGAGATAGAGCAGGGTTCGTCCGAGCGGCGCGGTGTAGGTATGGCCCTCGACGGGCACGGCGGCGAAGGAGGCATGGTAGAGCGCGCTTGTGCCCCAGAACCCGGAGACGATGGCCAGCCCGGCGACCACGGCCCAGAAGATCATGCGCGGCTCGCCCCGGAGCGGCGCGTAGGCCAGCGCCCAGGCGAGGAAGCCCAGCCCCACCACGACCGCGATGGCGAAGGGCGGCAGCCCCGTCACCGCCCCGAAGGTGTGGGCGACGCCCTGCATGCCGTCGGCGGCGCTCTGCGGGAAGATCGCGTCGCGCAGCGGCGCGAGCGGGCCGTTCAGCGTGATGAAACCGAAGATCGCCATGACCACCACGACCACCAGCGCGCGCAGGTCGCCGCCGCCGAAACGGGTCAGCGCGCCGAAGCCGCAATTGCCCGCATAGGCCATGCCATAGCCGAAAAGCAGCCCGCCGACGACGCTGGCGGCCGGGTTCCAGGCGACGCCGTGATAGATCGTCAGCGACAGGTCGATGGCCCCGAGCGCCGACAGCGCGAAGGTGCCGATGATCGCAACGCAGAGGGTGACGCCCCACATGCGCAGGCGGCGCTGGTCCTGGCCATAGGCGGCGGACTCGATCGCGCCGAGCGTGCAAAACTCTCCCAGCCGTGCCGCGAGGCCCAGCATCAGGCCCCCGATCAGTCCAACGAGCGCGGCCAACAGGCCGGCCGGCAGTGCATCCATCACGTCCTCCCCGCCGCCAGCATCGACGGCGCCCCTAGCTTTGTCGCGCCGGGCAGTCCGGCCCGCAGAACATCTCGTAGAGCAGTTCTATGACCTGCTTGGCCCGCCCGTCCTTGAGTGAATAGTAGATGGTTTTGCCCTCGCGCCGATGGGCGACGAGCCCCTCCAGCCGCAGCCGGGCCAGCTGCTGGCTGACCGCGGCCTGCCGCGACGACAGGAGGCCTTCGAGTTCGGTGACCGATTTCTCGCCGGTGACGAGATGGCACAGGATCATCAGGCGTCCCTCATGCGCCATGGCCTTCATGAAGTCGGCCGCGCTCTGGGAGTGTTCCGCCATCCGGTCGATCTCCAGCCCGTCGATGGTTGCGACGGGGTCTTCCTCACCTGTATTGTCGAGTGCCGTCAGCGCCATGCACTCCTCTTGTTATGTCGGGTCAGAAGCCGAGAAGCTCGTCCTCGATCGCCGTCAGACCTTCACGCGCACACTCATCATCCAGATCGGGTCCGGGCGCGCCCGAGACGCCGAGCCCGCCGATCACCGATCCCTTGGCTTCTATCACGATCCCGCCGCCCAGCGGAAGAGCGCGGGAGATGTTGCGGATCCCGGCGGACAGCTCGCCGGGCCGGGTGACGCGGTCGAGTTCCAGCGTGTCGGTGCGGAAGCTTGCCGCGGTCCAGGCCTTGCGCGTCGCCGTTTCCTCGACATGGGCGCCGGCAAAGCGGTCGCGCACGAAGACCTGCGTGACGCCGAAGCGGTCCACGACCGCGACGCCCACCTGGTAGCCGGCGGCGCGGCAGGCTTCCATCGTGGCGACGGCGAGCTTGGTCGCGACGGAAGGTTTCAGAACCTCGAATTCCACGAAGGCGTCGTCGTCCTGGGCAGCGGCGGCGCCCGCGGAAACGGCGAGCGCGGTCGCGGCGGCGATGGCTGTGCGGATCATGATTGTGGGTCCTCCCTTTCGGTGTCCGGTGTTTCTGCGTGGCTTTCGATGAGGTCCGCGACGAGCCCCCAGAAGAAGTCTTCGCCCGGGTAGCCCTCGATCCGGCCGAGTTCCCGGCCGTCGCGCACCAGCACGAATGTCGGCGTGAATTGCGGCCGGCTGGCCAGGTCGAGCCCCTCGGGATAGGGGCCGGCGATGTTCAGCCGCTTCAGCGGGGCGGCCGCGCCCTCGGCGGTCTTGGGGTAGATCGGCCCGATTTCCTCGTGCCAGCGCTCGCACCAGTGGCAGCCCGCCTGCTCGAACATCAGGAGCCGCATCTCCGCCGCGGCGGGGGGCGCCAGGGCCGCGAGGGCCAGCAGGAAGGGGGCGATCAACCGGTACATTCAGCAACTCCGTTGACGTGGCATACCATTATATACAAAAATTCTAATTTGTTTTCACATTCGACTCAAGGATGCAGCGATGCTCGACATTTCCTATGGCGGCGCTCTCCTCGCGGGGCTGTTGTCCTTCCTGTCGCCCTGCATCCTGCCGATCGTCCCGTTCTACTTCACCTACATGGCCGGGATCTCGATGTCCGAGCTGCGGTCGGACAACACGCTGGCGCCGGGCGCGCAGCGGCGGCTCGTGGTCTCGGCGATCTTCTTCGCGCTCGGCGTGACGACGATCTTCGTGCTGCTCGGGCTCGGCGCCACGGCGGCGGGGCAGGTGTTCCGCGAGTGGAAGGAGCCGCTCTCCTATGTCGCGGCCGCGATCCTGCTTGTCTTCGGGCTGCATTTCCTGGGCGTGATGCGGATTCCCTTCCTCTACCGGGAGGCGCGGGTGGAGGCGCAGGCCAATCCCGCGACCATCGCGGGGGCCTACGTCATGGGGCTCGCCTTCGGGTTCGGCTGGACGCCCTGCGTGGGCCCTGCGCTGGCCGCGATCCTGATGGTCGCCTCGATGCAGCAGAGCCTCTGGCAGGGCGGGTCGCTGCTGCTGGTCTACGGGCTGGGGATGACCTTTCCCTTCGTGGTGGCGGCCTTCTTCGCGCGCCCGTTCCTGGGCTGGATGCAACGCAACCGCAAGTATCTCGGCTATGTCGAGAAGGCGATGGGGCTATTGCTGATCGTCTTCGCGGTGCTGATCGCCACCAATTCGATCGCGTATATCGCGCAATGGATGATTGAAACCTTCCCGAGCTTCGGGAAGATCGGCTAGGGAGGAAACGGATGCGACTGACGACACTGATCGCCGCCGCGGCACTGGCGCTGGCGGCCCCGGCGGCAGGGGCGGCGCCCATGGGCGACGACGGGCTGCACAAGCCCGACTGGCTGCGCGAGACCTTCAAGGACATGGCCATGGATCTCGAGGAGGCCACCGCCGAGGGCAAGCGGCTGATGGTGATCTGGGAGCAGCGCGGCTGCATCTACTGCAAACAGATGCACGAGGAGGTGTTTCCCGTTCCCGAGATCGATGCGCTGATCGAGGAAAACTACTTCGTCGTGCAGATGAATCTTTTCGGCGATGTCGAGGTGGTCGACTTCGACGGCACCGCGATGTCCGAAAAGGCGATGGCGCGGCGCTGGGGCGTGGTCTTCACCCCGACGATGATGTTCTTCCCCGAAACGGTGGAGGGCACGCCGAAGGCGTCGGAGGCCGCGGTCGTGACCATGCCGGGGGCCTTCGCCAAGGGCACGACGAAGAATCTGCTGACCTGGGTGCTCGAAAAAGGCTACGAGGGCGAGGAGCATTTCCAGAAGTATCACGCCCGCAAGCTTATGGAATCCCAGCAAAACTGATGTGCTGCACTGCAACATATGCAGAAAATCGAATTCATTGTTGCATGCAATTGTGTGCCTCGGCTAGGGTAGCGGTCAAACACGAAACGGAATCAAGGGAGGAATTTGGATGACGCGCAGCGCGTTTCTTGTGGCGGGGGCCATCGCTGCCGCCGCGACGGCGGCCACCGCCGCCGAGATCAAGCCCGGAGACGTCGCGTATGGCGAGTACGGCGCCGTCGAGCAATCGCTGACCGGTGCGCCCGGCGATGCCGAACGCGGCAGGGAAATCATGGCGACCAAGAGCCTCGGCAACTGCGTCTCCTGCCATGCCGTGAGCGACATGAGCGACATTCCCTTCCACGGAGAGGTGGGCCCGACCCTCGACGGAACCGGCGCCCGCTGGTCGGAGGCCGAGCTTCGCGGCATCGTGGCGAACGCCAAGATGACCTTCCCGGAATCGATGATGCCGTCCTTCTACAAGACCGAGGGCTACATCCGCCCGGGCGACGGCTTCACGGGCAAGGCCGCCGAGGAACCGCTGCCACCGCTTCTGACGGCGCAGCAGATCGAGGATGTGGTCGCCTATCTGAAGACCCTGAAAGAGATGTGATCCCCCGGGGTCGCGAGAGCACATAGGAGAGAGCTATGGAATTTACGAGACGTGGAGCCCTGGCGGTCGGTGCCGGCGCAGTCGCGGCGTCTGTCCTTCCGTCCTTCGCCTTCGCCAGCGTCGATGACGCCGTCGCGGCGTTCACCGGCGGGGCCGAGCTGGGCGAGGGCGGTCTGACCCTGACCACCCCGGAAATCGCCGAGAACGGCAACACCGTGCCGGTCAGCGTGGACGCGCCCGGCGCCGAGGCCGTGATGCTGCTGGCCGCCGGCAACCCGAGCCCGGATGTCTGCACCTTCAACTTCGGCCCGATGGCCGGGGCGCAGTCGGCATCCACCCGTATCCGCCTCGCCGGCACGCAGGACGTGGTCGCCATCGCCAAGATGAGCGACGGCAGCTTCGTGCGCGCCTCGAACGAGGTCAAAGTCACCATCGGCGGCTGCGGCGGCTGATCTAGAGGAGTAGAAGACAATGGCTAAAGGTGTCAGACCCCGCGTTAAGGTTCCGGGTTCCGCTTCGGCCGGTGACGTCATCACCATCAAGACGCTCATCAGCCACCCGATGGAATCCGGCCAGCGCAAGGACAGCGACGGCAACGTCATCCCGCGCTCGATCATCAACCGCTTCGTCTGTGACTTCAACGGCGAGAACGTGATCGACGTGACGATGGAGCCGGCGATCTCGACGAACCCCTATTTCGAGTTCCAGGCGATGGTGCCGGAAGGGGGCGAGTTCAAGTTCACCTGGTACGACGACGACGGCTCCGTCTACGAGGAAGCGAAGTCGATCTCGGTCGGCTGAGCGTCGGAACGGACCGTCGACAACGATAATCAGGGAGGAACGTACAGAATGAAAACATCGTCGCTTCGCAAGACGCTCGGTCTCTCGGCAGCGGCCCTCGCCATGGGGTGCGGGGCCGCGCTCGCCGACGCCGACGACAATCTGGTCGTCAATGGCGAGATCGAGATGGTCACGCAGACGGAGGCTCCGGAACATGTCGAGTATCTGAGTACGATCCGGTCCGGCTGGACCTATCGTTCCGACGAGACCCAGCAATTCCAGATGGACGACTTCGACAACCCGGCGATGATCTTCGTCGACGAGGCGCGGGCGTCCTGGAACACCGCCGAAGGCTCCGAAGGCAAGTCCTGCGCGTCGTGTCACGGCACGCCGGAGGAAAGCATGAAGGGCCTGCGCGCGGTGATGCCGAAGTGGAACGAGGAGGCCGGCGAAGTCTGGACCCTCGAGAAGTACGTCAACGACTGCCGCGAGAACCGCATGGGCGCGGATGCCTGGGGCTGGACCTCCACCCCGATGCGCAACATGACCGCGCTCATCTCGGTGCCGTCGCGTGGCATGCCGGTCAACGTCGCCATCGACGGCCCGGCGCGCGAGACCTGGGAGCGGGGCAAGGAGCTCTACTACACCCGGACGGGCCAGCTGGAGCTTTCCTGCGCGAACTGCCACGAGGACAACCACGACAACTTCATCCGCGCCGACCACCTGAGCCAGGGCCAGATCAACGGCTTCCCGACCTACCGGCTCAAGAACGCGCGGCTGAACTCGATCCACGGGCGGTTCAAGGGGTGCGTGCGCGACACCCGCGCCGAAACCTTCAGCCCCGGGTCGGATGATTTCGTGGCGCTGCAGCTCTACGTTGCCTCGCGCGGCAACGGCCTCTCGGTCGAGGCCCCCGCCGTGCGGAACTAAGACAGAGGGCCCGCGCCGCACCGGCGCGGGCCCATTCGTTTGATCCTTTTTCTTGAAACGCGCGTTGCGACGGACACGCCGGGGCGTGCGCCGAACGGACAGCTCGTAACGCGGTCACGCGAAGTCAGGAGTAGAGCGCAATGATCTCCCGCAGAGATTTCCTTCAGGCGACGGTGGCGGCTTCGGCCGTCTATGGTGCATCGGGCATCGGCAACTGGGCGAGGCTCGCCGCGCAGCAGGCGCTGACCCAGGATCAGCTGCTCGACTTCGACACGATGGGCAATGTCACGCTCATCCACGTCACCGACATCCACGGCCAGATGAAGCCGGTCTACTTCCGCGAGCCGGAAATCAACATCGGCGTCGGGGCCGTCGACGGGCTGCCGCCGCATGTCACCGGCCGCGACTTCCTCGATCTCTACGGGATCGCGCCCGGCACCCCCGAGGCCTATGCGCTGACCTATGTGGATTTCGTCTCGCTCGCCAAGGGCTACGGCCGCATGGGCGGGCTCGACCGCGTGGCGACCGTGATCAATTCGATCCGGGCCGAGCGTCCGGACGCGCTGCTGCTGGACGGTGGCGACACCTGGCACGGCTCCTACACCACGCTGAAGACCGAGGCGCAGGACATGGTCAACGTCATGAACGCGCTGAAACCCGACGCGATGACCAGCCACTGGGAATTCACCCTCGGCATCGACCGGGTGAACGAGATCGTCGAAGGCCTGCCGTTCCCCTTCCTGGGCGCCAACATCTTCGACGCGATGTGGGACGAGCCGGCCTACCAGCCCTACGAGATCTTCGAGCGCGGCGGCGCGAAGATCGCCGTGATCGGCCAGGCCTTCCCCTACATGCCGATCGCCAACCCCGGCTGGATGTTCCCGGACCTCTCCTTCGGCATCCGCGACGAACGCATGGCGTCGCTGGTCCGGGAAGTCCGCGAGGAGCAGGGCGCCGATCTCGTCGTGGTGCTCAGCCACAACGGCTTCGACGTGGACCGCAAGATGGCCGGCCAGATCGAGGGCATCGACGTGATCCTGACGGGCCACACCCATGACGCGCTGCCCGAACCCGTGCGCGTGGGCAACACGCTGCTGATCGCGTCGGGCTCCAACGGCAAGTTCGTCAGCCGCCTGGATCTCGACGTCCGCGACGGCGAGATGAAGGGCTTCCGCCACAAGCTGATCCCGATCTTCTCGGACGTGATCGCACCGGACGCGCAGGTGGCGGCGGTGATCGACGAACAGCGCGCGCCCTTCGAGGCCGAGCTCTCGGAGGTGATCGGGCACACCGACAGCCTGCTCTACCGCCGCGGCAACTTCAACGGGACGTGGGACGACCTGATCTGCAACGCGCTCATCGACGAACGCGAGGCCGACATCGCGCTCAGCCCCGGCTTCCGCTGGGGGCCGAGCCTGATCCCGGGCGACGCGATCACGCGCGAGGATATCTTCAACGCCACCGCGATGACCTATCCCGAGGCCTACCGCTCCGAGATGACCGGCGAGATGCTGCACGTCATCATGGAGGACGTCGCCGACAACCTGTTCAACCCGGACCCCTATTACCAGCAGGGCGGCGACATGGTGCGTGTCGGCGGCATGGGTTACCAGATCGACGTGACCAAGCCGCAGGGCGAGCGCATCACCAACATGACGCTGCTGAAGACGGGCGAACTGATCGATCCCGAAAAGTCCTATGTCGTCGCCGGCTGGGCCAGCGTGAACGAGGGCACCGAGGGCCCGCCGATCTGGGAGGTGGTGGAAAACTACATCGCCCGCAAGGAGCGCATCCAGATCGAGCCCAACGACACGGTAAAGGTGATCGGGGCATAATGTCCCGATCGTTCATATAGACAAATTCAAAAAATCGAATACAAAGGCATACAGGACAATGCGGAGGAGAGTCACATGACCGAGAAGTCTGGTCCTTCGACCACGCGCCGCGGCTTTTTGAAAGCCGGTCTGGCCGCGGGCGGGGCTGTTGCCTCGGGCGGCGCGGCCTATGCCGCCGGCGACCCGGCGATCACCGAACTGCAACCGTGGATGCAATACCTGGGCGACGGGGTGGATGCCCGGCCCTACGGCTATCCCAGCGAGTTCGAGTCCCACGTCAAGCGGCGCAACGTCGAATGGCTGACCGCCGACACCGTGTCGTCGGTCAACTTCACCCCGCTGCACGAGCTCGACGGGATCATCACCCCGAACGGGCTCTGCTTCGAGCGCCACCACGGCGGCATCGCCGAGATCGACCCGGCCCAGCACCGGCTGATGATCAACGGCCTCGTGGACAAGCCGCTGGTCTTCACCATGCAGGACCTGATGCGCTTCCCGCGGGAAAACCACGTCTACTTCCTCGAATGCGCGGCGAATACCGGCATGGAATGGCGCGGCGCGCAGCTGAACGGCTGCCAGTTCACCCATGGCATGATCCACAACGTCATGTACACGGGCATCCCGCTGAAGCTGATCCTGGAAGAGGCCGGTCTCAAGACCAACGCCAAGTGGATCCTGCCCGAGGGCGCCGATGCCTCCGGCATGACCCGGTCGGTCCCGATGGAGAAGGCGCTGGACGACTGCCTCGTGGCCTTCAAGATGAACGGCGAGATGCTGCGCCCCGAGCAGGGCTACCCGCTGCGGCTGGTCGTGCCGGGCTGGGAAGGCAACATGTGGGTCAAGTGGCTTCGCCGGATCGAGGTGGGCGACAAGCCCTGGCATCACCGCGAGGAGACGTCGAAATACACCGACCTGCTGGAAAACGGCGACGCGCGGCGTTTCACCTGGGAGATGGACGCCAAGTCCGTCATCACCAACCCGAGCCCGCAGGCGCCGATCCTGCACGGCAAGGGCCACACGGTGCTGACAGGCGTCGCCTGGTCCGGCCGCGGCACCATCCCGCGGGTCGACGTCACGATCGACGGCGGCAAGAACTGGCACCAGGCGCGCATGGACGGCCCGTCGCTGACGAAGTCGATGCACCGTTTCTACTACGAGTTCGACTGGGACGGCTCGCCGCTGCTGCTGCAGAGCCGCGCGCATGATTCCACCGGCTACGTGCAGCCGACCAAGGACGAGCTGCGCAAGTTCCGCGGCGAGAACTCGATCTACCACAACAACGGCATCCAGACCTGGTATGTCAACGAGAAAGGGATCGCTGAAAATGTCGAAGTTTCTTAAGGCGCTCCTGGCAACCACGCTGCTGGCCGGTCCGGTCGCGGCAGAGGAATTCGGGCTCGGCCGCGAGGCCCTGCCCGAGGAAATCGCGGCCTGGGACATCGATGTGCGTCCCGACGGTCAGGGCCTGCCCGAGGGCAGCGGCACCGCCGAGGAAGGCGAGGTCATCTACGTGGAACGCTGCGCCGTGTGTCACGGCGATTTCGGCGAGGCGCGCGGCCGCTGGCCGGTGCTGGCCGGCGGCGAGGACTCGCTCGACAGCGAGGATCCGGTCAAGACGGTGGGCTCCTACTGGCCGTACCTCTCGACGGTCTACGACTACGTGCACCGCGCCATGCCCTTCGGCGAGGCGCAGTCGCTGACCGCCGACGAGACCTACGCGCTGACGGCCTATATCCTCTATCTCAATTTCCTCGAGGATCTCGACTTCGAGCTGTCCCGGGACAACTTCGCAGAGGTCTCGCTGCCGAACGAGGACGGCTTCTTCATGGATGACCGTGAAGAGACCGAGTTCGCGGCCTTCGTCCGCGAACCCTGCATGGAGGACTGCAAGGACACGGTCGAGATCACCAAGCGGGCCGCCGTCATCGACGTGACCCCCGAGGACGCCGCCGCGCGTGAACGCGTCGAGTCGGCCGCCGAGGAACTGGCCGAGGCCGAGACGACGGAGGCCGCGACCACCGAGACGGCCGAAGCCGAGGCTCCCGCCGCAGAAGAGACGGCTGCGCCGGATCCCGAGCTGGTCGCCGCCGGCGAGAAGGTCTTCCGCAAGTGCCAGGCCTGCCACATGATCGGCGAGGGCGCGAAGAACCGCGTCGGGCCGCATCTGAACGGCATCATGGGCCGCACCGCGGGCACGCTCGATGGCTTCCGCTACTCCCCTGCGATGGTGGAGGCCGGCGAGGGCGGGCTGGTCTGGAACGACGAGACCGTCCAAGCCTATCTCGAGGATCCGCGCGGCTACATCAAGGGCAACCGCATGTCGTTTGCCGGCCTGCGCAAGGACGAGGAACTCGCGGCGATCACCGCCTACCTGCAGGCCGCGTCCGAGTAAGGCTATCGCCTTGAAAGCATTTGGAAACGGGCGGTCCCTCGGGGCCGCCCGTTCTGCTGTCGGGGACCGCGATGCCGCCTGCGCCGGCGGGTGTGCCGGGCTGCACGATACATCCGCAAGAACGTATTCGAATATTGTTGATGAGCTCCGGATTTTGATGCAATGTTTCGTCATGCGTATCCGGTCGCTCCTTGCCTGTTTCTGCCTTTTCAGCCTGCCGCCGGCCGTCTTGGCGCAGGATCTCGGCGACCCGGAGCGGGGTGCGGACCTCTGGGGACAGTGCAGTGGCTGCCACGAGATCGGAGAGGGCGCCGAGAACGGGATCGGCCCGCATCTGAACGGGATTTTCGGACGCCGCGCCGGCGCATTGGACGACTTCCGCTATTCGCAGCCGATGCAGCGCATGGGGGCCGACGGGCTGACCTGGACGCTCGAGACGCTCGACGCCTATATCGAGATGCCGCGCGCCCTGGTGTCGGGCACCCGGATGAGCTTCCCCGGAATCGAGGATGCCGGCGAGCGGGCCGACGTGCTGGCCTATCTGCGGGCGTTTTCCGACGATCCGGCCAACATCCCCGAGGCGGCTCCCACGGCGATGCCCACCGACCATGACGTCGACCCGGAGATCCTGGCGATACAGGGGGACCCGGAATATGGCGAATACCTCTCGAGCGAGTGCACGACCTGCCATCAGAGCGACGGCTCGGATTCGGGCATTCCCTCGATCATCTACTGGCCCGAGGAGGATTTCGTCGTCGCCATGCATGCCTACAAGCGCGAGCTGCGCCCGCATCCCGTGATGCAGATGATCGCGGGGCGTCTCTCCAACGAAGAGATCGCGGCGCTGGCCGCCTATTTCGCGAACCCGGACGACTGAATCCGGGGCGCGACGTTCACTTAACCAGGGAGGAGTATCATGAAACTCAACAGACGCAGCTTCCTCGGCGCGTCGGCGGCCGCTTCGGCCATGCTGGCCGCGCCGCAAGTTCTCGGCCAGGCCCGGCCGCGCGTGGTGGTGGTCGGGGGCGGCGCCGGCGGCGCCACGGCGGCGCGCTACATCGCCAAGGACAGCGACGGCGCCATCGACGTGACGCTGATCGAACCCTCGCGCAGCTACTATACCTGCTTCTTCTCGAACCTCTATATCGGCGGCTTCCGCGACTTCGCCTCGATCGGTCACAGCTATGGAACGCTGGCGGCGGAGTACGGCATCAACGTGGTGCATGACTGGGCGACCGGCGTCGACAGGGACGCCCGGACGGTGGAGCTCGCCGGCGGGGGCGCGCTGCCCTATGACAGGCTGATCCTCTCGCCGGGCATCGATTTCGTCGAGGGCTCGGTGCCGGGCTGGTCCGTGGCCGAGCAGAACGCGATGCCGCATGCCTACAAGGCCGGCAGCCAGACCCAGCTTCTCAAGGCCCAGATCGAGGCGATGCCCGAGGGCGGCGTCTTCGGCATGGTGGCCCCGCCCAACCCCTATCGCTGCCCGCCGGGACCCTATGAGCGGATCTCGATGGTGGCCCATCTGCTGCAGCAGATTAACCCGACCGCGCGGATCCTTGTGGCCGACCCCAAGGCCAAGTTCTCGAAACAGGCGCTCTTCGAGGAGGGCTGGAACAAGCATTATCCCGGCATGGTCGAGCGCATCGGCCCGGATTTCGGCGGCGAGAATGTCGAGGTGCGGCCGGCCGCCATGGAAATCGTCATCGACGGGGTCGTGGAAAAGGTCGACGCCTGCAACGTCATTCCGGCGCAGAAAGCCGGGCGCATCTGTGCCGAGGCCGGCCTGACCGACGGCAACTGGGCCCCGGTCGTGCCGCACACGATGGCCAGCCGCATGGACGAGAACATCCATATCCTGGGCGACGCCACGGACCAGGGCGACATGCCGAAATCCGGCTTCTCGGCCAACAGCCAGGCCAAGGTCGCCGCGATGGCGGTGCGCGCCGCGCTGACCGACAGCCGCATGTTCCCGGCCAAGTTCGCCAACACCTGCTGGTCGCTGATCGACACCGATGACGGCGTCAAGGTCGGCGCGAGCTACGAGGCGACGGATGAGAAGATCGCCAAGACCGACGGCTTCATCAGCCAGACCGGCGAGGATGCGGCACTGCGCAAGGCGACCTACGAGGAAAGCATCGGCTGGTACGACGGCATCACCTCGGATATGTTCGGCTGACAGAATCCTCGGGGAGGAGGAGGAAGGGCCCCCGCCGCGGCGGGGGCCTTTTTTTGTCGTGCGGTCAGGTCAGCGGTCGACGCCCTTGCCGGCCCAGCCGCCGGAGACCTCCTCGGTGGCCTCGCCGGGCAGGGTATCCGGCAGGATCAGGTTCAGCACGATGGCGATCAGCGCGGCCGGCAGGATGCCCGAGGCCGCCAGCACCCGCAGCGTGTCCGGCAGGAACTGCAGCGCGTTCGGATCGCCGGGTGCAAGGTTCATCACCTCGAGTTGCAGCCCCAGCCCGATGGAGAGCGCGACCGCGAAGATCACCATGTTGCGGCGGTTCCAGGTCACGTCGGCCAGCATCGAGACGCCGGCCGCCACGACCATGCCGAACATCACGATCACGCCGCCGCCCAGCACCTCGATCGGCACGGTGCGGATCAGCGCGCCGACCTTGGGCACGAGCCCGCAGACGATCAGGAAAAGCGCCCCGATGGTCACGACGTGGCGGCTCATCACGCCGGTCATGGCGATCAGCCCGACATTCTGGCTGAACGAGGTGTTGGGCATGCCGCCGAAGATCCCGGCGATCGCCGTGCCGATCCCGTCGGCGAAGGTCGCGCCGCGGATCTCCTCGTCGGTGGCCTCGCGGTTGGCGCCGCCCTTGGTGATCCCCGACACGTCGCCCACCGTTTCGACCGCCGAGACGAAGGCCATCAGCGAAAAGCCGATGACCGCCGCCAGCGAGAACTCGAAGCCGTAGCGGAACGGGTCCGGCAGCGCGAAGCTCTTGGCGAAGGTCCAGCTCTGGCTGATGCCCTCGACGCTCTGGATGCCCATGACGAGCGCGTAGGCATAGCCCGCGAGGATGCCCACCAGCACGGCAGAGACCGACAGCATGCCGCGGGCGAAGAACTTGAGCCCGAGCGTGACGACGATCACCACGAAGGCGGCCGACCAGTTCAGGAGGCTGCCGTATTCGGGGTTGTCGAACTGCTTGGCCGGGACGCCGCCCGCGGCGTACTCGATGCCGACCTTGACCAGCGCGAGCCCGATCATCGTCACCACCAGCCCGGTCACCAGGGGCGGCAGCGCGAAGCGGATACGCCCGATGAAGGTGCCGATCAGCGCATGGAAAATACCGCCGATGATCACGCCGCCGAAGAGCGCGGCCAGCGCGTCCACGCCCTTGCCCGCGACCAGCGGGATCATGATCGGGATGAAGGCGAAGCTGGTGCCCTGCACGATGGGCAGCCGCGCGCCCGCCGGGCCGACCCCGATGGTCTGGATCAGCGTGGCGACGCCGGCGAACAGCATCGACATCTGGATCAGGTAGAGCATTTCCGGGAAATCCGGCGAGTTGGAGCCGAAGCCGAACCCGGCGGCGCCGGCGACGATGATCGCCGGCGTGACGTTCGAGACGAACATCGCCAGCACGTGCTGGATCCCCAGCGGCACCGCCTTGACGAGCGGCGGGGTATAATTCGGATCGCGGAGTTGCTCCGGCGTTCCTATGGAGCTGTCGGCCATGTCTCGTTCCTCCCGTGAGTGTTGGCTATGTGTCCGGCGTTTCTGCGAACGCCTTGGCATCCACGGCCGTCCCGACCGTGTAGGGAACCTCGAAGCGGTGTTCCTCGAGATTGGCGCCGGGACCGATATAGTCGACCACGGCGAAAAGGGCGGGGCGCCCGACCGGGGTCAGCACACCGTGCCAGGTGCCCCGGCGATAGTTGACGCCCTGGCCGGGCGCCGTGCGAAAGGCCAGTGGCCGGCCCGGGTGGCCCTCCGCGTCGGGGGCCACGATCACCAGGAAGGGATCGGCCGAGAGCGGCAGGAAGGCCTGGCTGCCCAGCGGATGGCGTTCCATCAGTGCCAGCGTCAGCGGCAGCGCGTACGGCTGGCCGTGGAAGAGGCTGATCCCGGCGCGGCCCTCCGGTGCGAAGTCGAGCGTCGCGCGATCGGTATAGCGCGCGCACATGCCGGCATTGATCATCGCGTCCGGCGGGCCCTCGGGCGCGATGACCTCTCCGAAGGGCGCGAAGGCCTCCGCGGTCAGCGGCGCGATGGCGATCTCGCGGCTCATTCCGGAAGCTTTTCGGACAGCCGCAGCCGGGCGATGCGTTCCACCTGCCGGCAGGCCTCCGCGAACTCGGTCTCGCGGTCGTTGGCGATCCGGCGCTCGAAGGCGGCGAGGATCGAGGTCTTGTCGTGGTCGCGCACCGCGATGATGAAGGGAAAGCCGAATTTCTCGACATAGGCGGTGTTCAGGCGCTCGAAGCTCGCGCGTTCGGTGTCGGTCAGCGCATCGAGCCCGGCCGAGGCCTGCTCGGCGGTGGACTCGGCCGTCAGACGCCGGGCCGCGGCGAGCTTGCCGGCAAGGTCCGGATGCGCGGTCAGCACGCCGAGCCGCTCCTTGGGGCTGGCGCTGCGGAAGACGCGGGCCAGCGCGTTGTGCACCCCGGCCGCGCTGTCATGGGCCGGGCCCAGTTCCAGCGCATGGGCGCGGTCGGCGATCCAGGGCGAATGCTCGAACACGCCGCCGAAGGCCGCGACGAAGGCGGCGCGATCCATCTCGGAGGGGCGGGTCGCCCGCGCCGGGGCGGGATGGGTGGCCTGCCAGTGTTCCGCGATGTCGATGCGGCGTGCGAACCACACGTCGTCATGCGCCAGCGCGTGGTCGAGAAACCGCTGCAGCGCCATGATCCGGCCCGGGCGCCCGGCCAACCGGCAGTGAAGCCCGATGGACAGCATCTTTGGCCGGCCGGCCGCGCCCTCGGCATAGAGCGCGTCGAAACTGTCGCGCAGATAGGCGAAGAACTGGTCGCCCGCGTTGAAGCCTTGCGGCGTGGCAAACCGCATGTCGTTGGCATCGAGCGTGTAGGGCACGATCAGCTGATCGCGGTCTGCGACCCGGACCCGGTAGGGCAGGTCGTCGGCATAGCTGTCGGCGATGTAGTCGAACGCGCCTTCCTCGGCGGCCAGGCGAAGGGTGTTCACGGAACAGCGCCCGGTGTACCAGCCGCGCGGCGGGGCGCCCGTCACCTCGGCGTGCAGGCGGATCGCGGCGCGGATCTGCGCGCGCTCCTCCTCCTCGGGCATGTCCTTGTGCTCGATCCACTTGAGCCCATGGCTGGCGATCTCCCAGCCGGCCTCCTGCATCGCCTCGAGCTGGGCGGGGGCGCGGGCAAGGGCGGTGGCCACCCCGAAGACGGTGACCGGGATCCCGCGTCCGGTGAAGAGCCGGTGCAGGCGCCAGAAGCCGGCCCGGGCGCCGTATTCGTAGATCGATTCCATGTTCCAGTGCCGCTGGCCGGGCCAGGCGGCCGCGCCGACGATCTCGGACAGGAACGCCTCCGACGCCGGGTCACCATGCAGGATGCAGTTCTCGCCGCCTTCCTCGAAATTGACCACGATCTGGACGGCGATCCGGGCGCCCCCCGGCCATTGCGCGTCGGGGGGCGTGGCGCCGTAGCCCTGCATGTCGCGCGGGTAGCGTTTCAATCGGGTCTCCCTGGCTTGGTCCGCCGCTCTTCCGGCGACGCCTGAGATCGTTCATAATCGAGAAAGCCGTCCCATGTTTTCAAAATTTTCCATAAGCACTTCAGTTTCCCGCCCGGTTCCCCGAAACCGGGGCAGGGCGCATGATGGCGCAAACAGACAGGAGCGCGAGATGAGCGGCGATACCGGTTTCCTGACGACCCATGTTCTGGATACGGCGACGGGGCGCCCGGCGGCGGGCATGACGGTCACGCTCTACCGGCTAAACGGGCAGGGGCGGACGCAGATCCGCGCGATGCGGACCAATGCCGACGGGCGCACCGACAGCCCGATCCTGCCCGCGGCGGAGTTCGCCATCGGCACCTACGAGCTGGAATTCGACGTGGGCGCCTATCTCGACGCGCAGGGCACCGACAGCGGAACGCCGCGCTTCCTCGACCTGGTGCCGATCCGCTTCGGCATCGGCGAGGCCGACAGCCATTACCACGTGCCGCTGCTGGTCTCGCCCTTCGGCTATTCCACCTATCGCGGCAGCTGAGCCAGCGCTTCCTTGGCGCGCAACGCCTCGCGGCAGCGCGCGATCATGAAATCTATGAAGACGCGTATCTTGGTGTCCTGCAGGCGCCTGTGGGGGTAGAGACAGGCCAGCTGCACCGGAACGGGCGGCGTGTCCTCGGCCACCGGCACCAGTGCGCCCGAGGCCAGGTGTTCGGCGACCTCGAAGACCGGCTTGTTGACGATGCCGCGCCCCTCGAGCGCCCACATCGTCAGCACGTCGCCGTCATCCGACTCGTAGGGTCCCGAGACCTCGAAGCGGATCGGCCCGTCCGGGGTCGAGAGCAGCCACTGGAATTCCGGCTGTCCGGGGAAGCGCAGGAGCAGGCAGTCATGCTTGTCGGTCACCAGTGCGCGGCCGTTGGCCGGCATGCCGCGGCGCGCGATATAGGCGGGCGCCGCGCAGAGGATGCGGGGACAGTCCGCGATCACCCGCACCTTCAGGTTCGAATCCTCCAGCTGGCCGAGCGTGAAGGCCACGTCGAGCCCCTCGGCGGTGATGTCGACCTTGCGATCCGACAGCCGCAGCCGGACGTCGATCTCCGGATACTCGTCCTTGAACGCCGGCACGTGCGGCGCGATGAAGCGCCGCCCGACGCCCAGCGGCGCGGCCACGAAGATCGAGCCGCGCGGGTTGTGGGCGACATCCGCGACCGCGGCCTCGGCGGCCTCGATCGCCTCGATCACCTTGAGCGCCCCGTCATAGAAGATCCGCCCGTGTTCGGTGGGCTTGAGCGTGCGGGTCGTGCGGTTGAAGAGGCGCACGCCGAGATGCTTTTCCAACTCCGCGATGCGGCTCGAGGCGACGGCCGGCGACACCCGCTGGTCGCGCGCGGCCGCCGACATCGATCCGAGTTCGTAGACCCGCAGGAACATGCGCACGTTGTTGACATAGGACATGGGCGCGGAGCTTAGGATTGTTCTGGTATCTTTGAAAGTGCTTGGTTGATTGTTCGGCTTCACGGAAGGCACGCATCCGGTCACTCTCGGGCCGGAGCAATACGAGGTCATCATGTTCGAACTTGCCGTCATGGGAGACTGGCTGGCCTTCGCGGTGCGCTGGGTCCATGTCATCACCGCGATCGCCTGGATCGGATCCTCCTTTTATTTCATCGCGCTGGACCTCGGTCTTCGCAAGGCGCCCGACCTGCCGGCCGGGGCGCATGGCGAGGAATGGCAGGTGCATGGCGGGGGGTTCTACCACATCCAGAAATACCTCGTGGCGCCCGAACGGCTGCCTGAGCACCTGACCTGGTTCAAATGGGAAAGCTACGCGACCTGGCTCTCGGGCTTCGCGATGCTGGTGCTGATCTACTATCTCGGCGCCGATCTCTACCTTGTGGATCCGAACGTCGCCGATATCGCGCCCTGGCAGGGCATCCTGATCTCGCTGGCCTCCCTCGCGCTGGGATGGCTGGCCTACAACACCCTCTGCCGGGTCTTCGTGGACGCCAACCAGACGGTGTTGATGGGGGCGCTCTTCCTGGTGCTGGTGGCGATGTCCTGGGGCTACACGCAGGTGTTCACGGGCCGCGCGGCGCTGCTACACCTGGGGGCCTTCACCGCGACGATCATGTCGGCCAACGTCTTCATGATCATCATTCCCAACCAGAAAATCGTCGTCGCCGATCTCAAGGCGGGCCGCAGCCCGGATCCAAAATACGGCAAGATCGCCAAGCAGCGGTCCACCCACAACAACTACCTGACGCTGCCGGTTCTTTTCCTGATGCTGTCCAATCATTACCCGCTGGCCTTCGCCACCGAGTATAACTGGATCATCGCGAGCCTCGTCTTCCTGATGGGGGTGACCATCCGGCACTACTTCAACACGATCCACGCCCGGGCCGGAAACCCGACCTGGACCTGGCTGGCCACCGCGATCCTGTTCATCCTGGTCATGTGGCTCTCGACCGCACCGATGCGCGCCACCGCCGAGGACGGCACGGCGACGCTGACGCCCCGCCAGGAACGGTTCGTCGCCGCGGCGGGCTTCGACGAGGTTCATGACATCGTGCTCGGGCGCTGTTCCATGTGCCACGCGGCCGAACCTTTCTGGGACGGCATCCGCTGGGCGCCCAAGGACGTGCGCCTTGAAACCGAAGCCCAGATCGCGCGATATGCGAAGGATATCTACCTGCAGGCGGGGCTGACCCACGCCATGCCGCCGGCCAATGTCTCCTATATCGAGGCGGCCGAGCGCCGGAAGATCGTCGAGTGGTACCGCGCCGCGACCGGCGCCGGCAGTTGAGGAGACGCCCATGCCCGCCCCCGTGAACCCGCTGAAACAGGCGCTTGCCGCGGGACGGACGCAGATCGGGTTCTGGCAGGCCATGGCCAGCCCGGTCGCGACGGAGATCTCGGCCCATGCCGGGTTCGACTGGCTGCTGCTCGACGCCGAACACGGGCCCAACACGATCCCGACGCTTCTGGCCCAGCTCCAGGCGATGAACGGCAGCCCGGCCACGCCGGTGGTGCGCCCGCCGGTGGGGCAGGACTGGGTCGTGAAACAGATGCTGGATCTCGGCGTGCAGAGCTTCCTGATCCCGATGGTCGATACGGCCGCGCAGGCGGCCGACGTGGTGGCGATGCTGCGCTACCCGCCCGAGGGGCGGCGCGGGGTGGGGGCGGCGCTGGCGCGGGCCTCGGGCTACAACGCCGCCGCCGATTACGTCGAAACCGCCAATGCCCAGATCTGCACCATCGTCCAGGCCGAGAGCCGCGCCGCGATCGACAACCTCGATGCGATCTGCGCCGTCGAGGGCGTGGACGGCGTTTTCGTCGGTCCGGCGGATCTCGGCGCCGACCTGGGCCGGGCAGGGCCGGTGAGCCCCGCGGAACTCGACCGCGTCGCGGAGGATGCGCTGGCGCGGATCGCGGCCAGCGGCAAGGCGGCCGGCATCATCGCCTTCGATCCGGCCCGCGCGGAACGCCATATCTCCACAGGCGCCCGCTTCGTCGCCGTGGGTGGTGACGTGACCGTTTTCGGGGCCGCCGCCCGCGGGCTTGCCTCCGCCTTCCGGGCCTGAGCCGCGCGCCCCGGGTTCTCCGTTTCGGTGTAGGTAGGGTTAAATCACTTGCGCATAGGTTGCATTTTGCGCTTTTATGCCGGCATTGATTTGGGCGATTCTACGAGGACTGGCATGACGGAAATCGATCTCTTGGTCGGCACCCGAATTCGCAGGCGGCGGCGCGAACTTGGCATGACGCAACGCGATCTGGGCGACGAGATCGGCGTCAGGTTCCAGCAGATTCAGAAATACGAGACGGGCCGGAACCGCGTCAGCGCCTCCAAACTCTGGAAGATCGCGCAAAGCCTCGACGTTCCGATTTCCTATTTTTTCGCCCATGCCGGTGACAGGGGCGTCGCCCGCCATGCGGACCCGGCCGCAGAGATGGAAACCGAGGCCCGCGAACTCGCCACCGCCTTCCTGAGCCTGCCCGCCGAGCATCGCCGCGCGCTGCTCAGCCTCGCCCGCGCGATCCGGCGGCCGGAGGCCATCGGGCGATAACAACGATTAGAGATTGGTGTTCTGACCAGTTTTCTGTGATAACCTGTACTTGCGTCTAGGATGTGGCTTTCGATTGAAAGTACGGATGTGTCCTGGATCGGTACCTGCTTGGAGTGAAGCAGAATTCGAGCAGTTCAAGAGCTCTTTCCTCGGGGCCAGCGAAACGCGTGCAGCGAGGCAAAGGGACGGGATGAAAGTGGGTGACTGCGACAGATGGACCTGATCGATCTCAGCATGGCGCGCGGCTCCAACGAGGACTACACTCGCTTTCTCGATCAGGTCTGCGAACGGTTCGAACTGGATTACGCCGCATATGCCGGGCAGAGCGGTATCGGCGATGCCGTCCACGGCTACGTGAACTACCCCGACGAGTGGAAATTGCACTATGCCCGAAAGGGGTTCCACCGTATCGATCCCACTTTGCACGAGGCTGGCCGGAGCATCGCACCCGTGGACTGGCAGCGCCTCGAACGCAACGAACGCTTCCAGTCGGTTTTCCGCAACGCGCGCGAGTTCGGAATCTCCGACCGCGGTCTCACCATTCCGGTGAGAGGCCCCTATGGTGACATCGGAATGTTCAGCGTTACGCGGGACTGCAAGGTTGACGAATGGGCACGGCTCAAGAAACGATTCCTGAGTGAGCTTCAGTCCGTGGCGGTGCATATCCACGACAACGTGATGCAGTCGGATTCCCTCGTCCAGTTGCTGCGCTACCCCGCGCTTTCGACGCGGGAACTTGAGATATTGCAATGGATTGCGGCCGGAAAATCGCAGCAGGATGTGGGTGACATCCTGTCGATCTCTCACCGCACTGTCGAAGTCCACCTGAGGTCGAGCCGCGAGAAACTCTGCGCGCTCACGACATCCCAGGCGATCGGACGTGCCATCGGCCTCGGGCTGATTTTCCCCGCCTGACTTCGGATTCTCTCCGGCTTTGGAACGGCCTGCCGGGGCGGCACGCCTGCCTGCGCCATCACCTGACAATCTCGGATTTCAAGAGCGTTTGAAACCTAGCTGCAAGGTTACGGGAAAGCCCATAAGGGATTTCCCCAATAGTCCCGTTTTCGGACGGCGGTAGTCTTCGTGGCACAGGGACGCTCAAAACAAGAAGGGAAATGCTATGATTATTGTCGTTGATGCCCTGAACCGGGACAAGCACACGCAGCTCCTCGACGAGATGTTTCGCCTTCGGGCGCGTGTTTTCCAGGATCGTCTGGGCTGGGAAGTGGATGTCCGCGATGGAAAGGAAATCGACAAGTTCGATGACCTTGACCCTGCCTATGTGATCGGTGTGGACGACGAGGGGCATGTCGTCTCTTGCGTGCGGGCCTTGCAGACGACGGGTCCGCACATGCTGGCGGATGTGTTTTCCGACCTGCTCGACGGTGAACCGCCGATCCGCAGTGCCACCCTCTGGGAATCGACCCGGTTCTGCGTGGATACGGAACGCCTGGGCCGTGGCACGGCGCGCAACTCCGTCTCCTACGCAACCTGCGAACTGATGATTGGTGCGCTGGAATTCGCGAAGAATTCGGGGATCGAGGATATCGTGACCGTGACCGATCCCCTGGTCGATCGCCTGTTAAAGAGATCGGACAATGCGCCCTACGACTACATCGGCACGCCAAAGCAGATGGGCAAGGTCAAGGCGCTTGCCGCCCTGCTGGATTGTACCGACGAGCGCATCCAGCGTGTGCGTAACTTCGCGGGCATCCATCACGACGTGTTCGTCGGCGCGGATCATGTCGAGCCGAAGATGGCGGCGGAGGTCGCGGCATGAATGTCCGTGTCACCCAGGCCCAGAAGGCGACACCGGTCGGGAAGGCCGGCATGCTGTCGCTGATTGCCTCGATCGAGGATCCCGGGCTCCGGCAATACTGTGCCGAACAGCTCGCCGCCGCGGATACCGAGGAAGAGGTCGAGGCGACGGTTCGGCTGATCTTCGAGCTGGTCGCGATACCGGCCTGCCTGACGCCGAGCTGATCGCGGCCCACCCGGCGCACGGGCCGGGGATGCCGACAGGGGATGAAAGAATGGCGTGGCCCGCATGACGGGCCACGACGCCTTGCGGGCAGGGGCTCAGCGCAGCTTGCGACCCTCGGCCGCTTCCATGCGGTGGATCACCGCCTCGGCCAGGTCGCGCAGGGGCGTCGCGACCTCGACGGTGTAATCGGCCGGCGCATCCATCCGCCGCAGGCGTGCGGGCAGGCGGTCCATCTCGGCGGCCGCGCGATGGCGGATCGCGCCCAGATACTCGGCCGGGGCGCAGCGGGTCCCGCCGCGCATCACGGGCCGGAGAAGGGGCGCGCCGGGTTGCCAGTCCTCTGCCGTGCTGAGCACGTCGCCGGCCATCGTCCCGGCCGGGTCATGGCTGCGCCAGACCTGCTTGCGGCCGGGCCATGTCGATTTGCCGGCCGACAGCTTGCGCCGCGCCAACCCCGCGTATTCCTGCAGCTTGTAGGCGCAGTCGAGCACCGGCGCATCCGAGCAGGTCGTCAGGCTGGAGCCGACGCCGTAGCCGTCGATCGGGGCGCCGGCGGCGACCAGCCCCGCGATGCGATCCTCGTCGAGCCCGCCCGAAGCGATGATGCCGATTTCCGTCTCGCCCGCCCCGTCGAGGATCGCGCGCACCGATGTCGCCAGCGCGCCGAGATCGCCGCTGTCCAGCCGCACCGCCTGCACCTCGATCCCCTCGGCACGCAGCCGGGGCGCCAGCGCGGCGACCTTCCGCGCCGCCGCCTCGGTATCGTAGGTGTCGATCAGCAGAACCAGCCCCTCGGGCCGGGCATGGGCGAAGCGCGTGAAGGCAGCGTCCTCGGTGTCCTGCGCCTGGACGAAGGAATGCGCCATGGTCCCGTAGACGGGCACGCCGTAGCGCCGCGCGGCGGCGACGGTGGCGGTCCCGTCGAAGCCGCCGATATAGGCGGCGCGCGCGGCGAAGAGACCGGCCTCGGCCCCGTGGGCGCGGCGCAGGCCGAAATCGATCAGCCGCGCCCCGCCGGCCGCCAGCCTCATGCGCGCGGCCTTGGAGGCCACGAGCGACTGGTAATGCAGGATATTGATGATCCGGGTCTCGACATACTGCGCCTCGGGCAGGGGGGCCGTGATACGGAGGATCGGCGCATCTGGAAAGAAGGCCGTGCCCTCGGGCATGGCCTCGACATCGCCGGTGAAGCGGAACCCGGCGAGATGGTCGAGGAACGCGGCGCCGAAGCGCCCGCTTTCGCCCAGCCAGGCCAGGTCGTCCTCGGGCACATGCAGCTCCTCGAGGAAGGCAAGCACCTGTTCGAGTCCCGCGGCAAGGAAGAACCCGTGCCGGTCGGGCAGCTTGCGCACAAAGAACTCGAAGACCGCCGTGTCGGTCTGCCCGTTGGCCAGATAGGCCTCCATCATGGCAAGCTGGTAGAGATCGGTCAGCAGGAAGCTTTCGGTCCGGTCCATGGGATTCCCGTCGCTGGCCCGCCGATCCTGCCCGACACCGCATGACGGGGCAACCGCGCGGCGCGGTTCTGTCCGGAAACCGCCGGTTTTGATCCACATCTCCGCCAAACTTCCGCCCTTAAGACTTGCGAAACCCTGAGCCCGAGGCGTTGAGGCAGCGTCAGGCCGTTGCGGACCAGTAAAAAGGCAGTCGATGTCAGAGGCAGGAAACCAGGTAAAGACGTGGCCGGTGTGGGTGCACCCTGTCCCGCGGGCGCTCGCGCGTCTGCGCCGCGACGAGTCCGGTGCCGGGACGGTCTTCGCGCTGTTCTGGATGATGCTCTGCTTCCTGATGGCGGGCTTCGCCGTCGACGGGACCAATGCCTGGCGCAACCAGCAGCAGATCCAGCAGACGGCCGACGTGGCGGCGCATGCGGGCGTGGTCAGCCTGGCGCGGGGGGATGACCTGTCGACGGTTCGCCAGACCGCGATCGATGCCATCGCGCTCAACATGCCGCAATCGGTCTTCGGTCAGCTCATCGCCGATGCGGACCAGGACGTGCGGCTGGTGCATTACGAGCCCGCGAGCAACAGCGTGAACGCCGCCGGACCGGTCAACGCGGTCTCGGTGACGCTGCACCGCGACGAGTCGGTGGGCAATTCGGTGCGCACCTTCATGTTGCGCCTGGCCTCGCTGGCCACGCGCGGGCAGGTGGAAAAGATCGCCTGGAACATGCAGGTGACGGGCGTCGCGGCGGTGCTGCCGCTGTCGGGGTGCTCGGGGTCGGACGGGATCTACGCGCAGGGGCAGCTCGATACCACCTCCTCGCAATATGTCGGCAGCGAATTCTGCCTCTACAGCAAGGAACGTGTCTGGATGCCCCAGCGCACCGAGTTCGAGCCGGGCGCCGGGGTCGGGATGCCGGATCTCGCGGATTGCAACGGCAAGTGCACCGACGGGGCCAACCCGGGGTCCGATGCCGCGAAGTTCGAGGCGAATATCCTGATGCCGGACATCCCCGCCATGGTGTCGCGCGCGTCGGGCGCCTTCGTCGCGGCCGGCGACGACATGACGCCGGAAAAGGACGCGATCTTCGGCGACATGACCGATCACGCCGATCTCACGCCGCTGGAGGCGGTGGTCGATACGGCCGGGCTTCGTCTCGGCGACGTGGTCAGCCTGACCGAAGCCGAGTTCGAAAGCCTGACCTCGATCCCCGAGGGCCTGACCTACAACGTCTCCTGTAGCGGGGGCGGCGGTGGCAGCGATCCCGCCGGTGACCAAGAAGACGCGGCCGACGACAGCGGCAACAACGGCAACGGCAACGGCAATGGCAAGGGCGGCGGCAAGGACAAGGACAACGGGGGCGGCGGCGGCAACGGCGGCGGCGGTGGCGGCGGAAAGAGCGGCGAGCTGACGCTCGACGACAGCAACGGCGCGGACGGGCTGAAAAACGTCGCCATCATAACCGATTGCAAGCTGCATTTCGGTCGCGGCGCCGCGATCACGGCGAGTTTCATCATGACGACGAATACCGACAGCAGCGGCGCGGTCTCGGCCCATTCCCAGGCCCGTGTCGGGGCCTCGGGCAATGTCTGCGATCCCGAAGAGCGGACCACGATCATGTCGGCCGGCCGGATGCAGGTGCCTGCGGGCTTCAGCGGCTCGAATGTCAGTTTCGTCGTGGACGGCGACATTCACTTCGCGGGCGCCTCGGCCCAGGGGAGCGACCACTACGGCGCGAGCTATTACGCCAGCGGGTCGGTCAAGCTGGCGGCCGGGCACACCTTCCTGGCCTGCGAGGAAGAGGGCGGCCCGTTTTCACCGGCCTTCGAGGTCATCCGCCACGTCGCGCCGCGCTAGGCGCAGGTGCAATGTCCGGGGCTGGGCCGCGTGTTACGCGGGCATGCAGCGAGCCCGTGCCAATGCAAGCACGTCATCCCCGATCCATGTCATGCCGCGCCGCTTTCAGTGCGGCCAACGGGGATGCAGATCGTCGATCACGTAGCCGTGCCGGTGCGCGCGCCCCCCGGCGATGTGGGGATGGTCCGACGGCAGGTCGTCATGCCGGTGCAGGGGCGCCTCCGGGTCGGCCGCGGGCCAGAGGGCAAGCGCCGCCAACAACCCGCCCGTGGCGAGCGTCGCCAGTCCCAGCAGCGCCGGAACGGCGCCGGCCGCGGTCATCAGCCAGCCCGCCAGCGGATAGCTCGCCAGCCAGCAGGCGTGGCTCAGCGCGAACTGCGCCGCGAAGACGGCGGGCCGGTCCGCAGGATGGGCCGAGCGGCGCAGGAGCCGGCCCGACGGCGTCAGGACTGCCGCGTAGCCCAGGCCGGTTAGCAGCCAGGTCCCCAGCAGGACCGGCCAGGCAAGGCCGACGGCCAGGATCGACGCCGCCAGCCCCAGCAGCGAGAGGATCATGACACCCCCGCCCGCGAGCATGACGGGCCGGTCGCGCAGATGGTCGAGGATGCGCGGCAGGATCAGCGCCGCGAGCATAGAGCCCGCGCCGAAGGCGAACATGGTCCAGGCCAGTGCGCTTTCCGACAGGCCGAGCGTGCCGCGCACCATCACCACCGTGTTGACCAGCACCATCGCGCCGGCGGCCGAGGCGCCGAGGTTCAGCGCGAGCAGCCCGCGCAGCCGCGGCGTGGCGAGATAGATGCGGATGCCGCGGGTCGTGCGGTCGTAGATGCCGCGCGGTTCCGCGGGTTCCGGGCTTGGCAGCAGGACCGAGACCACCAGCAGCGCCGAGGCCGCGAAGCCGGCCACGGTACCGAGGAACAGGGAGTTGTAGCTCATCACCGCCAGCAGCAGTGCGGCCAGAGTGGGGCTGGCGATGTTCTCGAGGTCGTAGGCCAGCCGCGAGAGCGACAGCGCGCGGGTATAGCGCGCCTCTTCGGGCAGAACGTCGGGAATGGTCGCCTGGAAGGTGGGCGTGAAGGCGGCCGATGCCGATTGCAGCAGGAAGATCAGCACGTAGACCTGCCAGACCTCCGTCACGAAGGGCAGGCAGAGCGTCGCCGCGGCCCGCACCACGTCCAGCGTCACCAGCAGCACGCGCCGGTTCACCCGGTCGGCGAAGGCGCCGGCGATGGGCGCGATGCCGACATAGGCCACCATCTTGATCGTGAAGACCGTGCCCAGCACCATCGCCGCCCCGTCGCCGGCGAGGTCATAGGCCAGCAGCCCCAGCGCCACCGTGGCCAGCCCGGTGCCGAGCAGCGCCACCACCTGGGCCAGGAACAGGTGGCGATAGGTGCGGTCGGTCAGGATCTCGAACATGGGAGCGCCTCAGGGATAGCGGGCGATGGCCGCCGGTTCATTCCGGTCACCGGCCACCGCACCGTCAAGAGGATGCTGCATGGGCTGATGGATCAGCGCCCGCCCGGCCGTCGTCGTGACCTTCGCGACCGCGCGCGGATACCCCCCGGCGCGGTTCAGCCGGGCGGTCGGGGCCGGGTGGCCCGGGGGGCGACGGGGCGTTGTCATACCCGAGGCGTATCCTGACGCCGTGGAGAGAACAAGCCGGCCCCGGCACCCGCCGCCGGGGCGAAGGGGCGGGTGGGCAGGATGGATGGCGGGCGGCGGGACGCGCAAGACGGCATCGGCCGACGCCGGGGCCGCCGCGCCGCCCGGCTCGACGGCCCCGCGCAGCGGCCTCATGGCATCCCGCGATCCCGGCGTTTCCGCGATGCCTCCTCCGGCGGGAACAGGTCCCCCGGCGCGATCCCGCGCTTCTCCGCGCTGGCGCGCACGGCGTCCTGCAGCGCCTTGCTGCGTTTCAGCAGGCGGCGGAAGCGCTCTTCGCCCAGTTCAAGAAGCGTCGAGGGCGCGATGGCCCGGACCTCGGTGCGGCGCGCCTTCTTCATGAGAATGGCCATCTGGCCGAACATTTCGCCGCGCCCCAGCCGCCATGTCTGGCCGGCGGTCTCCACTTCCACGGCACCCGAGGCGATGAAGAACACGCTTTTCGCGGCGCTGTCCTTGCGCAGGAGGATTTCGCCGGGATTGGCATGGCGGGTCGTCAGGACCCGGGCCAGCCGCTTCAGCGCGGCCTCCTCGAGATCCGCGAAAAGCGGGAACTGCCGCACGAGTTCCGTGCGTCGGAGCGCGATGTCCAGGTGCGGGCGTTTCTCGGCGGCGGCGCGCCGGCGGCCGATCTCCTGCATCAGCGCCGTGTAGACCTCGGCGCCGACGAGCCCGTCTTCGCGCATGGCGGTGTATTCGCGTTCCTCCAGCCGCAACGCGGTACGGCGGATGAAGCGGCGTTCCAGTTTCTCGGCGTAGCCCGGATACTGGAGTTGCAGCCCTTCCAGCGCGGTTTCCACGGCCTCGATGCGCCGCGACAGCAGATCGTGCAGCAGCTCCGCCACGCGGCGGCCATGGATGCGGCGGATCCGCCCGTCAATGAAACCGCCGAGATCGCGCAGGATGAGCCGTTGCGACAGGAGATGCTCGAACCGGTCGGCGGTGATCCGGGCGAGGGGAAAGGACAGGCCGAAGCGATTGTGCAGGATCACCGCGGCCCGGAACCGCGGGCCGAAGGCGACGGTGCGCCGGGCCGCGCGCTGATACCCGCTGCGCCCGGCGCTGCGCGCGCCCTCGATCAGGCGATCGGCGTCGGAAAGCATCTGGTCGGCCATGCGTGACGAGATCGTGCGTTCCCGCACCCGCGCGAGGATGGTGTCGCGCTCATGTCCGGCCAGCGCGATCAGGCCCAGCGTGACGCGGTCGCGGTCGAGGATGTCGGCGCTGTCCTCGGCCGATTTCACCGCGTCGTCGAGACGCGCGCCGAAACGCTTGGCCTCGGATCGCACCGTGTCGTGGTTCAGCTCGTAGTTCTCGGTCGTGCGCGCCACGTCCTCGCGCACGGTCTGAAGCGCCACGGCGACGACCTGGCGCGACAGCGCCTCGTCGATGGGGGAGAGCCGGTCGAGACCGAGCCGGCCGATCATCCAGCGCAGGGTGGTGCCTTGCACGATCAGCGTGAACAGCGTGAAGCCCGTGGCGAGGATGCCGACCACGCGCTGGATCCCGTCAGGGACCCGGAAGCTTTCGGTCACGGCGAGCGCCAGCGCCAGCGTCACGGCGCCCCGCAGCCCGCCCCAGAGGATCGCGACCCGGTAGGGACGCTCCACCGCCGGCGAGAGCCGCAACGCCGTCAGGAGGGGCAGCAGCCCGAACAGGATGACCGACCGCGCCGCGATCGCGGCCAGGATCACCACGCCGACCAGCATGAAGTCCTCGGCCCGCACCTCTTCCAGAAGCCGCGGGATCAGCAGCGCCGCGAGGATGAAGATCAGCGCCCCGGCCCAATGCGCCAGCACATCCCACAGCTCGCGCAGGTTGGCCCAGGCCTGCGGCGGCAGCCGCCCCGGCCCGGTGAGGTTCATCGTCAGCCCGGCGGCGACCACGGCGATCACGCCCGAGGCGCCGATGCTCTGCTCCGCGCCGATATAGGCCAGGTAGGGCAGCGCGACCGAGATCGAGATCTGCGCCAGCTCGAACCGGCTGAAAAGCGCCATGACCCGGACCGCGACCCGGGCCGCCAGCCAGCCCGTGAACGCGCCCCCCGCGATCAACAGCGGGAAACGCGCCAGCGCGTCCCCGAGGCTGGGATCGGGGACGCCCAGCATCACGAAGCCCATGAACAGGCCGAACAGCGCGATGGCGGCGGCGTCGTTCAGCAGGCTCTCGCCCTCGATGATCCGCGCCAGCCGGCGCGGGGCCGAGATGGCTCGGAAGATGCTGACCACCGCGGAGGGATCGGTCGTGGACACGATCGCGCCGATCAGCAGGCAGGCCGCGAGCGGCAGTGCGCTGGCCCAGGAGAGGGCGTAGCCCACGCCGAGCGTCGCGACCACCACGGCCACGACGGCCAGCACGAGGATCGGCACCCAGTCGTCCAGCATCCGGCGCAGGTTCATGCCCAGCGTCGCCTGGAACAGCAGCGTCGGGAGAAAGACGTAGAGGAAGATGTTGGACCGGATCGGCAGGCCCAGGATCGCCTCGGCCACCGGGTTCAGCGCATCGGTCAGGTCTGTCCGCAGGAAGAAGATGGCGGCGGTACCGATCAGTACGCCGATCACGGCCAGGATCACGCTGTAGGGCAGCCGCAGCCGCGCGGCCAGCGGCTCGGCCGCCCCGATCACGAGGAACAGCGACGCGATGACCGTGGTGACGAGAACGATATCCATGACCCTGACCTAGCGGGAATTCCGGGCTCTGGGAATTCTCGAGCTCGGAAACCGGGTTCGGGCAGGAACGCTGTCCTTTCTGGGGAGGGTTGGCGACAAGATCGCCGGGCAACACGGGCAGCGGAAAGGAAAGTGGCGGAGAGACAGGGATTCGAACCCTGGGAGCCCGTGAAGGCTCAACGGTTTTCGAGACCGCCCCGTTCGACCACTCCGGCACCTCTCCGCAAGCGCGTTCTGCGCGGTCGCGGGGCTGAGATAACCCTATGACACCGCGCGTGCAACCCCCCGCATGCGGCGTGCGCGGCCGCGGGCGAGGGTGATTGGATTCCGGGCCACCCGGTGCTAGGACTCGTCGTCATGCGGGGGCGGACGCGGCCCCGGTTTCCTCCGGACGGCTGACACATGGCACACCGATTCCTGTTTGCGCTTCTTCTTCTGGTCTGGACCCCGGCCATGGCGGCGACCCCCACGCCCGAGGAGCGGCGGCTGCTCGAGGCGCTCGGCATGAGCGACGTGCTCGAGGTGATGCGCGCCGAGGGCCTCGATTACGCCGGGGAGCTGGAGACGCAGTTCTTCCCCGGCTCGGGCGGCGCGGCCTGGGAGGCCACGGTCTCGGGCATCTACGCGACCGACGCGATGCGCGAGATCTTCGTCACCGATTTCGCCGGCCGGCTGGAACCCGCCACCGTCGAGAAGGCGCTGGATTTCTTCGAGTCCGACCTCGGCGAGCGGGTCATCACGCTGGAGGTCAGCGCGCGCAGCGCGCTGCTCGACCCGGAGGTGGAGGACGAGAGCAAGGCGCTGCTGGAGGAACTGATCGCGGCCGACGGCCCGCGCATCGGGCGGCTGCGCGCCTTCGTGGACGCCAACGACCTGGTCGAATCGAACGTGGTCGGGGCGCTCAACGCCAACTACGCCTTCTACGTCGCGCTGAACGAAGGCGACGCTTTTCCCTACGCCATGAGCGAGGAGGAAATGCTGGCCGATGTCTGGTCGCAGGAACCCGAGATCCGCCGCGATACCGAGGAGTGGATCTATTCCTACCTTGCGCTGGCCTACCGTCCGCTGACGGGCGGGGAACTCGACGCCTATATCGCCTTCTCCGAAAGCGAAGTCGGCCGGCGCTACAACCGGGCGCTTTTCGAAGCTTTCGACACCATGTTCACCGCGATCTCGCGCCGGCTGGGCGCGTCGGTGGCGCGCTTCATGTCCGGCCAGAAGATCTGAACCGGCCCCGTGCGCAGCGCTTGACAATAGGGCCGGATTGACCGATACAGCGGCCTCCACGCGGGGCCCTGGCTGCCGCGTGGTCCTGTTTTGACAACCGCCCGCAAGGGGCGCGCAGCCCGAGGCGCGGGACAACCCGCGACGAACACCCGAACGGGGGCCGCAGGGCGCGGCAAGGAAAAGGAAGACGCAGATGTTCGCGGTGATGAAAACCGGCGGCAAGCAATACAAGGTCCAGAGCGGCGACGTGCTCCGGGTCGAGAAGCTGGCCGCCGATGCCGGCGAGACCGTTCAGTTCAACGAGGTCCTGATGGTCGGCGGTGACAAGGTGACGATGGGCACGCCCCTCGTCGACGGCGCGGCTGTGCAGGCCGAGGTCATCGACCAGATCAAGGGCGACAAGGTCATCCACTTCGTCAAGCGCCGCCGCAAGCACGGCTCGCAGCGCACCCGCGGTCATCGCCAGCAGCTGACGCTCCTGCGGGTGACCGACATTCTCGCGTCGGGCGCCGACAAGAGCGGCGTGAAGGCCGCGATCGGGGCCGGCTCGGTGTCGGGCGCCGCGGTCGAGGCCGCTGCACCGGCCAAGAAGACGGCCGCGCCGAAGAAGGCCGCCGCCAAGGCCGCGCCCGCCAAGGCCGAGGCGAAGCCCGCCGCCGCGGACGACCTGTCGGCGATCACCGGCGTCGGCCCGGCCGCCGTCAAGAAGCTGGCCGAGGCCGGCATCACCACCTACGCGCAGCTCGCGGCCATGAGCGACGACGACATCGCCGCGGTCGAGACCGTGAAAATCAAGCCGGACTGGGTCGCGCAGGCGAAGACCCTGGCCGCAGAGAAGGAGTAACGACCAATGGCACACAAGAAAGCAGGCGGTTCGTCCCGTAACGGTCGCGACTCCGCCGGACGCCGTCTCGGGGTCAAGAAATTCGGTGGCCAGGAAGTGATTCCGGGCAACATCATCCTGCGCCAGCGCGGCACCAAGTGGTGGCCGGGCGAGGGTGTCGGCATGGGCAAGGATCACACCATCTACGCGATCGACGAGGGGCGTGTGACCTTCCGCAAGGGGTTCAAGGGCCGTACCTTCGTATCCGTGCTTCCCGAAGCGGAGGCCGCCGAGTAAGCCGGACCTGAGAGTCGCAAGAGTTTCAAGGGGATCGGCACCGGCCGGTCCCCTTTTCCATTTCTTAACCGGAAAGTCATGATCGCCGTCTAAGCGGTCACGATCCGTCCCGGTTGCGTGACAGGACGCTTGCGCGACGGGGCAGCCGTCGCCATCTCGGGGGCGCGGGCGAGAAAACCGGAATGGCGCGCGCGGGGAGGCCGCGCCATAAGTTAGGGAGGTAGTATTGGTGAAAATCGAGCAGATGGTCGTTCAACCCGTGGTCGAGGCGGAGCGCATTACCCTGCGCCCGCTCAGGAAATCCGACGAAGGGCTCATCACCTTCTATGCCGGCGACCGGCGCGTGGCCGAGATGACCACGACGGTTCCGCACCCGCTGCCGCCCGGCGCGACCGAGGCCTTCATCGCGCGCGCGATGGCCGACGCCCGGGACGAGCATGTCTGGGCCATGGACGGCAGCGCCGACGGCCAGTCCGAGGTGCTGGGGATCATCTCCCTCAAGGAACTCGACCGCGACCAGTCCGAGATCGGCTACTGGGTGGCGCCGGCGTTCTGGAACGCGGGCTACGCGTCGGAGGCCGTGCAGGCGCTGATCCGCGCCAACCCGCTGGGCAACAAGACCTATTTCGCCTCCGTCTTCCAGGAAAACGCGCCCTCGGCCCGGGTGCTGACGCGGGCGGGGTTCGAGTATCTCGGCGATGCCGAAGCCTATTCCGTGGCCCGGGGCGCGACCGTGCCCACCTGGACCTACCTGCGTAAACTCGATTGAGCCCGTCCGTCCCTTTTGCGATAGGGAGGAACGGCAAAGGACAAGATTCCCATGAAGTTCCTCGACCTCGCCAAGGTGACGATCCGTTCCGGTTCCGGCGGCAATGGCTGCGTCAGTTTCCGGCGTGAGAAATACATCGAGTTCGGCGGCCCCGACGGCGGCGACGGGGGCGATGGCGGCGACGTCTGGGCCGAGGCGGTGACGGGGCTCAACACCCTGATCGATTTCCGCTACCAGCAGCATTTCTTCGCCGAGAACGGCCGTCCGGGCATGGGCAAACAGCGCACCGGGCGCGACGGCGGCGATATCGTGCTGCGCGTGCCCGTGGGCACCGAGATCCTCGACGAGGACGAGGAGACCGTGATCGCGGACCTGACCGAGGTGGGCCAGCGCGTGCGGCTGGCCCGCGGCGGCAACGGCGGCTTCGGCAACCTGCATTTCAAGACCTCGACCAACCAGGCGCCGCGCCACGCCAACCCGGGCCAGCCCGGGGTGGAACGCGTGATCTGGCTGCGCCTGAAGCTGATCGCGGATGCGGGGCTCGTGGGGCTGCCCAATGCGGGCAAGTCGACCTTTCTCGCGGCGACCTCGAACGCGCGGCCGAAGATCGCGGATTATCCCTTCACGACGCTGCATCCGAACCTCGGCGTGGTCGGCGTGGACAACGCCGAATTCGTGATGGCCGATATCCCGGGGCTGATCGAGGGCGCGCATGAGGGCAAGGGGATCGGTGACCGCTTCCTCGGCCATGTCGAGCGCTGCGCGGTGCTCCTGCACCTGGTGGACGCGACCTCCGAGACGGTGGCCGAGGATTACGCCACCATCGTCCACGAGCTCGACGCCTATGCCCATGGCCTGTCCGACAAGCCGCGGGTGACCGCGCTCAACAAGATCGACGCTCTGGACGACGCCGAGCGCGACGCCCGGCGCGCCGCGCTGGAAGCGGCCCATGGCGAGCCGGTCATGATGCTCTCGGGTGTCAGCGGCGAGGGCGTGACCGAGGTTCTGCGCGCCCTCAAGGCCGAGATCGACCGCGCCCGCGGCGCCGAGGCCGCCGCCGGGGAGGAGGAGACGCCGTGGCGACCCTGAGGCCGCTCGACGCGGCGAAGCGCATCGTGGTCAAGATCGGCTCGGCGCTGCTGGTCGACCGGGCAAGCGGCGCGCTCCGGACCGAATGGCTGGCCGGGCTCGCCGCCGACGTGGCCGCGGCGAAGGCTCGCGGGCAGGACGTCGTGCTGGTCTCCTCGGGCTCGATCGCGCTCGGCCGCGGGGTGCTGGAGCTCGGGGATGGCGCGCTCGCGCTCGAACAGAGCCAGGCCGCCGCGGCGGTCGGTCAGATCCGGCTCGCCCGCGCCTATGAAGAGGCGCTCGCGCCCCATGGCCTGACCACCGCGCAGGTTCTCGTCACGCTGGAGGACAGCGCGGATCGGCGGCGCTATCTGAACTCGCGCGCGACCATCGGCACGCTGCTCGGCTTCGGCGCGGTGCCCATCGTCAACGAGAACGACACCGTCGCGACCGACGAGATCCGCTTCGGCGACAACGACAGGCTGGCCGCGCAGGTCGCGCTGATGTGCGGGGCCGACGCGCTGGTGCTGCTCTCCGACGTGGACGGGTTCTATTCCGGCAATCCCAGGACCGATCCCGCGGCGCGGCGGTTCGACGTGATCGACGAGATCACGCCCGAGATCGAGGCGATGGCCGGCGACGCCGGATCGGACCTGTCGCGGGGCGGCATGAAGACCAAGCTGATGGCGGCCAAGACCGCCACGGGCGCCGGTTGCGCCATGGCGATTACCGAGGGCTCGGTGGCGAACCCGCTGGCCAGGCTGGCGGCCGGCGCCGTGCCCTGCACATGGTTCAGCCCGCAAGGCGACCCGGGGGCCGCGCGCAAACACTGGATCGCCGGCATGAAGACCCGCGGCGCGCTCGCGGTCGATGCCGGCGCGGCCGGGGCGCTCGGCCGCGGCAAGTCGTTGCTGCCCGCCGGCGTGACGCGGGTCGTCGGCACGTTCGGCCGGGGCGAGCCGGTTGCGATCCTCGGCCCTTCGGGCGAGACTCTGGGCAAGGGGCTGGTGCGCTACACCGCCGAGGAAGCCCGGCTGATCGCCGGCCGCCAGAGCGGCGAGATCGAGGCCGTGCTGGGCTATCCGGGGCGGGCGGCGCTGATCCACAGGGACGACATGGTGCTATGACGGACACGCAGAACATTCCCGCGCTGATGCGCGATATCGGGACCGCTGCGCGCGCGGCCGCGGCGGACCTGGCCTATGCCGGCGCCGAGCAGAAGCGCCGGGCGCTCGAGGCGGCGGCCGACGCGGTATGGCGCCGCCGCGCCGATATCGTCGCGGCCAACCAGCGCGACCTGGCGTTCGGCCGGGACAAGGGGCTCAGCCCCGCGATGATGGATCGGCTGATGCTCGACGAGGATCGGATCGCCGGCATCGTCGCCGGGCTGCGCGCCGTGGCGGCGCAGGAGGATCCGGTGGGCCGGGTCATGGCCGAATGGGACATGCCGTCGGGGCTGCATATCCGGCGCGTGCGCACGCCGCTCGGCGTGGTCGGCGTGATCTATGAAAGCCGTCCGAACGTCACGGCGGATGCCGGGGCGCTTTGCCTCAAGGCCGGGAACGCCGTGATCCTGCGTGGCGGATCGGAAAGCTTCCACAGCGCCGGGCTGATCCATGAATGCCTGATCGAAGGCCTCGCCGCCGCGGGCCTGCCCGGGACGGCGATCCAGCTGGTGCCGACGCGCGACCGGGCGGCGGTCAGCGAAATGCTGAAGGCCACCGCGTTCATCGACGTGATCGTGCCGCGCGGCGGCAAGGGGCTTGTCGGGCTGGTGCAGCGCGAGGCGCGGGTGCCGGTCTTCGCCCATCTCGAAGGGATCTGCCACATCTACGTCGATCGGGACGCCGACATCGACAAGGCGCGCCGCGTGATCCTGAACGCCAAGACCCGGCGCACCGGCATCTGCGGGGCCGCGGAATGCGTCCTGGTGGACCGGGCGTTCTTCGACGCGCACGGTGCGCCCTTCCTGGAGGATCTCGTCGCCGCCGGGGTCGAGGTGCGGGCCGACGAGACGCTCCGGGCCGTCGCCGGCACCGTGCCCGCGGGTGACGAGGATTACGGCCGCGAGTATCTCGACATGATCATCGCGGCGCGGGCGGTGGACGGCGTCGACGGGGCGATCGCCCATATCCGGCGGTTCGGCTCTCAGCACACGGATGCGATCATCACCGAGAACGACGCGACGGCGGATCGCTTCTTCGCCCGGCTCGACAGCGCGATCCTGATGCGCAACGCCTCGACCCAGTTCGCCGACGGGGGCGAGTTCGGCATGGGGGCCGAGATCGGCATCGCCACCGGAAAGATGCATGCCCGCGGCCCGGTCGGGGCCGAGCAGCTCACCAGCTTCAAGTATCTCGTCGAGGGCGACGGCACGATCCGGTCCTGAACGGGAAACGCCCGCCGGTCAGGGCGGGCGCGTCGGGGCAGCGGGGAATGGGGCAGGGGCCTACCGGCCCCAGCTGCGCACCGTGCCGCAATCCATATGCACGAAGTTCGAGCGCGAGTAGCGCCCGACGCCGCCGGCCCGGCAGGCCTCGGCGGCGCGGGCCATCTGGCTGACCGAGCGCGAGTTGAGCCGCAGGTCGGCCGCCTGGCCCTTGAGATGCAGCGAGTTCTTCGCGACGCCGCTGGACCGGCGGCGCAGCATCGCGTTGGTCTGCGGCGAGCGGTAGCCCGAAAGCAGCATGTAGGGTTCGTCAACCTCGAGCAGGCCGTGCGCCGCGGCCATGATGTCGATGGCGCGGTTGTCGATGCTCGTGACGCCGTCGGTCCGCCAGTCACGCATGAAGTAGTTGATCTCGCGCAGCGCCTCGCGAATGTACTCGCCCTCGATCCAGTAGATGGTCTCGAGCGTTTCGCCCGTGCGCTGGGAATGCATGCGGAGCCGCCGGATGTCGCCGCCGCCGCGCAGGAAGCCGGCCGCGTTGGCGTAGTAGGGTGCCGCGGTGGCGGCGGTTGCGGCAAAGGCGCCCAGAAGCGCGCGCCTGGTCAACGTCGCGGAATTGTCAGCTG
Source organism: Rhodovulum sp. YNF3179 (assembly GCF_050586465.1). Lineage (NCBI taxonomy): Bacteria > Pseudomonadati > Pseudomonadota > Alphaproteobacteria > Rhodobacterales > Paracoccaceae > Rhodovulum > Rhodovulum sp. YNF3179. The sequence continues at coordinate 400,164 of NZ_JBOCEG010000003.1, forward strand.
CCATGAGTCGTGCCTGTCCCGTTTTTGCTCGCTGCTTGATGCAGCTTCGCGAAATGTCCCCCCAGACGCTGGTTTTATCGCACAAGACCCCCCGCCGCGCCAAGCCAGGCACGTCGAGAATATGCGGGCGGGGGCAAAATCGGCAAAGTTTCGCTCAACTTCACCGGTTCGGGGGAGGGTATCGCGTTTTCCGCAGGGCGTTGTAAACGCGCGACAGGGCAGGCCATTGGCTTAAACGTGAGTGGACAGGCGATGGGGAAACCGTAGCATTCTGCTAAGGATATGCCTGTGCCGCGGACAGAGATTTGGATCGGATACGATGACTGATGACGGAAAGACGCTGACTTTCGGCCTGCGCCTGCCGGCGGCGTTGATGCTGCTGGCGCTTCTGGTGGCCACGCCGCAGGGGGCGCTGGCTCAGATCACCGCGTTCAAGCAGGCGGTGGCCGAGACCGCCGCGGAGGATCGGGCCCTGTCGGCCTTTTACCGCGAGACGGAGTACGAGGCGCTTTGGACCGGGCGTGACGACGCCAAGCGCCGCACCGCCCTCGTCGCCGCGCTCGAGGCGGCCGGGGATCACGGCCTGCCCGCGGACCGCTACCGTCCGGCGGCCCTGCGCGAGCTGCTCGCCGGGGTGCGGAGCGCCGCGGATCGCGGGCGCGTCGAGGTCGAGATCAGCCGGCTTTTCCTGCGGTATGCCGAGGATATCCAGTCCGGCGTTCTCGATCCGGGGTCGGTGGATGCCGGGCTCGTGCTCGATCCGCCGCGCCGCGACCGCCTCGCGCAGATCCGCGCGTTTTCGCAATCGTCGCCGGCGGCCTATATGCGCGCGCTGCCGCCGCAGAGCCAGGGCTATGTGCGCCTGCTCAAGGAAAAGCGCCGGCTGGAACGCCTTGTCGGGCGGGGCGGCTGGGGCGCGCCGGTGCGCGCCGGAAAGCTCGAGCCGGGCGACAGCGGCCCACAGGTCATCGCGCTGCGCGACAGGCTGATCCGGATGGGGTACATGGACCGCTCCGCCGCGGCCGGCTACGACGCCGCGCTTCAGCAGGCGGTGCAGCGCTTCCAGCGCCAGCACGGGCTGGCCGAGGACGGCGTGGCCGGCGACAACACCCTGGCCGCGATCAATACCCAGGCGCGGACGCGTCTGCAGCAGGTCATCGTGGGGCTCGAGCGCGAGCGCTGGCTCAACAAGCCGCTCGGGGCGCGGCATATCCTCGTCAACCAGGCGGATTTTCATGGCTATGTCGTCGATGACGGCAAGGTCAGCTTCGAGACCCGCGTGGTCGTGGGCCGGACCCGCTCTGACCTGCGCACGCCGGAATTCTCGGACGTGATGGAACACATGGTGATCAACCCGACCTGGAACGTGCCGCGTTCCATCGCGACGCAGGAATACCTGCCGCAGCTCAAGCGGAATCCCAACGCGGTCGGGCATCTCCGGTTGATCGATGCGCGCGGCCGGGTCGTGAACCGCCAGAACGTCGATTTCACCCAGTTCAACGAGCGGAACTTTCCCTTCGACATGAAGCAGCCGCCGTCGCCGTCGAACGCGCTGGGGCTGGTGAAGTTCATGTTTCCCAACCGCTACAACATCTACCTGCACGACACCCCGCAGAAATCGCTGTTCGGGCGGAACGTGCGCGCCTTCAGCCATGGCTGCGTCCGCGTCCAGCGGCCGTTCGAGCTGGCCTACCACCTGCTCGCGCCGCAAACCCCCGATCCGAAAGGCGTCTTTCACCGTGCGCTCGACAGCGGCCGCGAGACCCAGATCGATCTGCAGTCGCCGGTGCCGGTGCACCTGACCTACCGCACCGCCTGGGTCGATCCGAAAGGCGGCGTCAATTACCGGGCCGACATCTATGGCCGTGACGGGCGCATCTTCGACGCTCTCAGCCGCGCCGGGGTGGCGCTCCGCGCCATTCAAAGCTAAGCCTTCCGGCAGGGTTTCGGGCGGCCGCGCGGCGCGCGGCCGCCTTGTCTGCCAGACCGGAGGACGTTCATGGCTCACAGCATCCGCCAGATCGCCGAGGCGCTCGGGGCACGGCACGAGGGCGACGGCGCGCTGACCGTGACCGGCGCGGCCGAGCCCGCGCGGGCCGGGCCCGACAGCATCGCCATGGCGATGGAGCCGAAATACGCCGAGGCGCTGGTCGCGGGCGGCGCCCGTGCGGCGGTGCTCTGGGCGGGGGCGGACTGGCAGGCCATGGGGCTGGAGGCCGCGATTTTCGTCGACCGGCCGCGGTTTGCCATGGCCGGCGTCACCCGGATGTTCTCGCCCGACCTGCAGATCGCCGACGGCATCCACCCGAGCGCGGTCGTCGATCCCTCCGCCGATATCGCCGCGGGCGCCGCCATCGGACCCTTTTGCTGGGTCGGACCGGACGCGGTGCTCGGCGCGCATGCGCGGCTCGTCTCGCATGTCAGCATCGGCGCCGGGGCCCGGATCGGGCCGGACGCGCTGATCCATTCCGGCGCGCGCATCGGCGCGCGCGTGACCATCGGGGCGCGGTTCATCGCGCAGCCGGGCGCGGTGATCGGCGGCGACGGGTTTTCCTTCGTCACCCCCGAGGAAGGCGCGGTGGAACAGGTGCGCAAGACGCTGGGCCAGCGCGGGGCGGCGCGACAGGGCAAGTATGTGCGCATCGACTCGCTCGGCGCGGTGCGGATCGGCGACGACGTCGAGGTGGGCGCCAACGTCGCCATCGATCGCGGCACGCTCAGCGACACGGTGATCGGCAACGGCACGAAGATCGACAACCTCGTGCAGATCGGCCACAACGTGCGGATCGGCGAGGATTGCCTGCTCTGCGGGCAGACCGGTATCGCGGGCTCGACCGTCATCGGCGACCGGGTCGTCTTCGCCGGGCAGGTCGGCGTGGGCGATCATCTCGAGATCGGCGACGACGTGATCGCCGGCGGTGGCAGCGGCATCCTGTCCAGCGTGCCGAGCGGCCGTGTCCTGCTGGGCTACCCGGCGATGAAAATGGACCAGAGCATCGAGAGCTACAAGGCGATCCGGCGTCTGCCACGCCTGATGAAGCAGGTCGCCGCGCTTCAGAAACGGGTTTCAAAAGGACCGCAAAGCGACTAAGTCAGATGCAGTCGTTCGGGGGAGTTGAGATGTCGTCAAGCGTCGCCGAAAAGGTCAGGGAAATCATCGCCGAGCAGGCCGTCCTCGATAAGGAAGACGTGAAGCCCGAGGCGACGCTCGAGGAGCTGGGCATCGACTCGCTCGGCCTGGTGGAGTCGATCTTCGCGATCGAGGAAGCTTTCGACATCCAGGTGCCCTTCAACGCCAACGATCCCTCGGAAAGCGATTTCGACATCTCGAACGTCGCCGCCATCATCGGCGCCGTCGAAAAGCTCGTGGCCGAGCAGGAGCGCGCGGCCGGCGGATGAAGCGGGTCGTTATCACGGGGCAGGGCACGATCAACGCCCTGGGCCATAGCGCCGCCGACACCTGTGCCGCCATGCGCGCCGGCACCCTTGGCATCGGCGAACTCGACATCCGCGACGTCGAGCGCCTCGCCATACGGATCGGGGGGCAGGTGCGGGGCTATGTTCCCGAGGACCATTTCAACCGCCAGCAAATCGCGCTCTACGACCGTTTCACGCAATTCGCGCTGCTGGCGGCGGACGAAGCGATCCGCCAGTCGGGCCTGCGCTTCGACGGTGACCTGGCGCTGCGCTCGGGCGTTGTGCTGGGCACCTCGGGCGGGGGCATGACCACGCTCGACGAGAATTACCGCTCGGTCTACGAGGAGGGCAAGAACCGCGTCCATCCCTTCGTGGTGCCGAAACTGATGAACAACGCGGCCGCCAGCCATATCTCGATGACCCATAACCTGATGGGGCCGAGCTTCACGGTGGCGACCGCCTGCGCCTCGTCGAACCACGCGATGGGCCAGGCCTTCCAGATGGTACGGACCGGGGCGAGCCCGGTGATGATCACCGGCGGGACCGAGTCCATGCTGTGCTTCGGCGGGGTGAAGGCCTGGGAAGGTCTGCGCGTGATGTCGCGCGACGCCTGCCGTCCCTTCAGTGCCAACCGCAACGGCATGGTCCAGGGCGAGGGCGCGGCGGTCTTCGTCTTCGAGGAATACGAACACGCGAAGAAACGCGGCGCCGACATCCTGGCGGAGGTGGTGGGCTTCGCCATGACCTCGGACGCGTCCGACATCGTGATGCCCTCCAAGCAGGGCGCGGCGCGCGCCATGCGGGGGGCGTTGGCCGATGCCGCGCTGTCGCCCGAGGATATCGGCTACATCAACGCCCACGGGACGGGCACCGCGGCCAACGACAAGACCGAATGCGCCGCGGTGGCCGAGGTGTTCGGCGCCCATGCCGACCGGCTGATGATCTCGTCGACCAAGTCGATGCATGGCCACCTGATCGGCGGCACCGGCGCGGTGGAACTGCTGGCCTGCATCATGGCGCTGCGGGACGGGGTGATCGCGCCCACGATCGGCTACGAGGAATCCGACCCGGAATGCACGCTGGACGTGGTTCCGAACACCGCGCGCGAGGCGACGGTGACGGCGGTGCTGTCCAACGCCTTCGCTTTCGGCGGCCTGAACGCCGTGCTGGCGCTCAGGTCCGTCTGAGGGGGATCAGCGGGAAATATCGTCGAAGGCCGCGGTGAATCCGGAGAGCGACACCTCGAGCCGCACGGGCTGGTCCGGCGCCTGGAACGAGGCGATGGCCATGTCGGCCTTCACGCCGCGCTTGAGCGCGTCGAGCTCGGCCGCGGTGAAGCCGATCCGGGCGAAGCAGCCCTGCTGGACGCACCAGGAAAACGGGTAGCGCTTGGGCTGGTTCTCGTCGATGGAAAGCGAGAGCTGCGCCGTCAGCAGCGTGCCGAGCGGCGTCACGATGGTCGCGCCCGCAGCGGCCTGGCGCCCCGGCGGCACGTCGAAGATCGAGACCTCGGCCACGGGGTTGCCCTCGGGATCCGCGACGACCTGGTTCATCTGGCAGGGATCGTTTTCCCCGTCGGTGCGGACGCAGCGCACCTCCCAGTCGCCATGGGTGGCGGCGACATAGGTTTCGCCGGGTTGCGAGCCCTGTTCCGATCCGAGGGAGAGGTCGCCGTCGGCGGTGCCGGTGTCCTGGGCCGGCGCGGCGGAGGCGAGCGTCATCGCGAGAAACGCGGCGAGGGGCGCGGCTGATCTGAACATCACTGATCCGTTGCTTGTCGTGTCACATCCCCCTGTGTCCTAGCATGGCCGGGCGGGGGTGTCAGGAGGAATTCGCCGCATCGGCCCGAACGCGCCGACCGGCCGCACACAAAGAAAAAAGGGTCCCGAAGGGCCCTTTTTCCATTGTGCTTTCTCCCTGCCGGACTGGCCGACATCGTCATTGATGGGAACGCTACGGCAGTTGGTCGCAGGGGTCAACAGCCGAATTTTGCCATGCGTCACCCGCAGGCCACGAAAAAAAAGCCGCGCCCGAGGGCGCGGCCAGTCGACAGGGAGGAAGTAACGGCCCGGGCACCGGGAGGACCCCGGACCGTCCTGCAGACTGCCACGGCGTCGTTAAAATTCCCTTTTCGGGGACGGGGCCGCTCAGAGCCGCCCGATCTTGAGCTTGGTGATCCGGTTGTCCTTGCGCGACAGCACCTCGAAGCGGAACCCGTGGAAGCTGAAGACCTGGCCCGTGCTCGGGATCATCTGCGCCTCGTGGATCACCAGCCCCGCGATGGTGTTGGCCTCCTCGTCGGGCAGGTTCCAGTCGGTCGCCCGGTTCAGGTCGCGGATCGTCATGCCGCCCTCGACGATGCACTGGCCGTCCTCGGTCTCGCGCAGGGGATGCTCGGCATCGACGTCGAACTCGTCGGTGATCTCGCCGACGATCTCCTCGAGGATGTCCTCAAGCGTGATCAGCCCGCGCAGGGCGCCGTATTCGTCCACGACCAGGGCGAAATGCGTCTTGCGGCGCAGGAACTCGCGCATCTGGTCGTCGAGCGTCGTGGTCTCGGGCACGAAATAGGGCTCCATCGCCACGTCGAGCACGCGGAAATTCTGCAGCTTCGTCTCGCTGGCCTCGGGGCCGCGCATCAACTTGTCGACCGCCCGCAGCAGATCCTTGGCATGAACCACGCCGACGATATTCTCGGGCTGATCCTTGAAGACCGGCAGCCGGGTATGGGGCGAGTCGAGGCATTGCGAGAGGATCTGCTCGGAATCGGCATCCGCGTCGATCATCTCGATCGACGAGCGGTGCAGCATGATCTCCTCCACGGTGCGGTCGGACAGGTCCAGCGCGCCGAGCAGGCGGTCGCGGTCCTCCTTTTCCATCACGCCCTCGGAGTGGCCGAGCGCGATGGCCCCGGCGATTTCCTCGCGCGCCGAAAGCACGAGGCTGTCGGGGTCGGTCTGCACCCCGAACAGCCGCAGAAGCTGGCGTACGAACCAGCGCACCGCGGTCACCACGGGCGAGAAGAGCAGGATGACCACCTGGATCACCGGCGAGACCTTGGCCGCCGCGGTTTCGGCGTTGGTGATGGCATAGGTCTTGGGCAGCACCTCGGCGAAGACGAGCACGAGCAGCGTCATCACCAGCGTGGCGAGCGCCACGCCCGAATCCCCGAAGAGCCGGGTGAACAGGCTGGTCGCCAGCGAGGCGGCCAGGATGTTGACGAGGTTGTTGCCGAGCAGAACCGCCCCGATCAGCCGTTCGCTGTCCTGGGTGATGACCAGCGCCTTGAGCGCGCCGGCCGAGCCGCGGTCGGCCTGCGCGCGCAGCTTGCCGCGGCTGGCCGCCGTCAGGGCTGTTTCCGAGCCCGAGAAGAACCCCGAGAGCAGCAACAGGCAGAGAATTGCGCCGGCGGTGCCGAACAGGGCGATATCGAAGGCGGTGGCGGTCGTGGACACGGCGTCTGGCGTGGGATCCATGGCTTGGCTGTTATGAGGGACGTTCAGACCCTTATGGGGGCGAAGGGGCGGCGCTTCAAGGGCTGGCGGTTCCGGGTCGCCGGCTAGTCGCCGGCCGAGAGCGGGTGCTTTTCCAGCACCAGCGCCTTCAGCCGCTCGTCCAGCACATGCGTGTAGATCTCCGTGGTCGAAACATCGGCATGGCCGAGCATGGTCTGGATCGCCCGCAGATCCGCACCGCCGGCCAGCAGATGGGTCGCGAAGGCGTGGCGCAGCGTGTGCGGGGTCACCTTGGCGGGGCTGACCCCGGCGGCGACCGCGATTTCCTTGATGAGGCCATGAAAGCGATGCCGCGTCAGATGCCCGGCCTTGCCGCTGGACGGGAAGAGAAAGCGCGACGCCGGCCGGCCGTTGGCCCGCGCGGCATCCTCGGCGGCGTCGCGGGTTTCGAGCCAGGCCGCGAGCGCCGCGCGGGCAGGATCGGAAAGCGGGACCATCCGCTCGCGCCCGCCCTTGCCGCGCACCAGCAGCATCCGCGGATCGCCCCGCGCCGCGCTCACCGGCAGCGAGACCAGCTCGGAGACGCGCATCCCGGTGGCATAGAGCAGCTCCACCAGGCAGGTGTTTCGCAGGCGGTCGGGCGGCGTCCGGCCGGTGTCGCGCGCGGCCGCCAGCAGCCGGTCGACCTCGGCCTCGCCGAGCGTCTTGGGCAGGCGCCGTGCCTTGCCGGGCCCCTTGATCTGGATCGCCGGGTTGTCGCCGCGCCAGCCCTCGTCATAGGCGAAGCGGTAAAGCTGGCGGATCGCCGACAGGCGCCGCGCCCGCGTCGATCGGGCCATGCCGAGCGTCTCGAGCTCGATCAGGTAGGATTCGACGGCGTCACGGTCGGCCGTGGCCAGATCCCGCCCCGCCGCCGCGAGCCAGTCGCGGAAATGGCCCAGGTCGCGGGCATAGGCCAGGATCGTGTTGTCCGCGGCATCAAGCTCGGCGCGTTGTGCCTCGAGGAAAGTGCCGATCCAGTCCGCCACCCGTCACCCCCGCCGGTCGAGAAGCATGAGCTGCAGCGCGGTGCGCCGCGCCAGGTCCTCGAGCCCCACCTGCCGGAAGAGCGCGAGCGTCGCCTGGATGTCGCGCGGGTCGGCATGGGCGCCATCCTCCACGCGCAGCATGGCGCGCAACACGGCCTCGCCCAGACGGCCTTCCTGCAGCAGGCCCTTGAGGATCCCCGACGGAAGCGGGCGGGTGAAGCCGTCGGCGATGGCCGTGCCCAGCCGCCCCGTCGGCGTCACGCCGGAGAGCGCGCCGCGCGCGATCCCGCGCAGGAACGCCTCTTCGGGACCGCCGCCGTCATGGGCCGCCGCTGCGCGTTCGTACCCGTCCGAGAGCAGCGCGACCCGGAAGGCCATGTCGCCCGTGGACCCGTCGAGGCGCATGCGCTCGAGCCGTTCGCCGTACATGCGCGCGAAGGGCACCTCGAGTCCGACCGCCTGCATGGCGGCCAGGGCCTCGGGCAGGTGGCGGGCGACCGCCGCCCGGTCGAAGGCCAGCAGCGCCACGTCGAGCGCCTGAACCGCCGCGACCCGGTCCCAGATTCCCCCCGAGGCCGCCGGGCGCCGCTCGGTGTAGAGGGCGAAGAGCTGGCTGGGCGGAATCGCCTGGCTGCGTGCCAGCCGTTCGGCCGCTTCGAGCTGCGTCTTCCACCCGGCGACGGGGGACAGGTCCGCCTGGGCGAAGGCCAGCGGCAGCGGGCCCGGCGGGCGCGGCAGGGCGATGGCCTCGCGGATGCGGAAGACCAGCGGCGTCATGCGCTCGGGCGATGGCGGGGCGGGCATCCCCTCGAACAGATCCGGGTCGAGAAAGCGCGCCAGGAGCGCGGCCTCGCCTTCCGATATCCGGCCGAGCGTCTCGCCGGTCTCGAGCGTCAATACCGCGGCGTTCCAGTCGCCGCCGCGCGCCAGGCAGAAGACCCGCGCCGGCAGGGTCGGGGCGATGTCCGGGGTGGCGCGCATCGTGGCGCAGGCCCGTTCTTCGTGCCCTGTCAGCAGGCTGACGTCGAACCATCGGCGAAAGAACTCGGGCTCGGTCGGCCCGGCGCGTTCCAGCAGCGCCTGCGCCTGGTCGAGCGCGCCAAGGTCCAGCAGCTTGTCGAGCCGCGCCAGCAGGAGCCGGGCCTCCTCGCCGGCGCCGGCGGGCGGGTCGGCCTCGGCCAGCATCAGGCGATAGAGCATGTCGAGAATCGCCGGCAGCGCGTCCGGGCGCTGGCGCGCGATCAGGCTCTCGAGGGTGGCGCTTTCGGACGCGGACCAGAGCCCGGCGGGCAGCCCCGTCACCGTGGGTGGCAACAGGCCGACCGCGTCCTTGCGCACGGCGCCGAGCGGCGTGGTGGTCACTTCCTCGACGGCGGCGGAATCGGCCACGTCCGGCGGCGCGGGGGCGATCACCGGGCGCGCGCGCACCGTGTCCGACAGCCAGTCGATCGCCGAGAGCGGCGCGTCCTGCGCCGCGGCGGGCGCCGCGCCAGCCAGCGCCAGCCCGGCGATGACACCCCTAATCCACATCGAGCGTCACCGGCTCGTTCACCTCCTGGCGGTCGGGGGCCATGTCGCCGAGATACGCGAATCCCACGAGCGCCACGAACCCTATGACGATCAGGAAGAAAACCAGTTTCAGAACCCGCCCCATCACTGCCTCTTTTATCGTTGTGTGTGCCGCCGGCCCGGTGATTGGTCCGAAACGGTGGCCATTGCGCTCGTCAGTATATATGCCATTTTTTGCGGCTCCATGCCAACGGGCCGTAATCGGAAGAGGATAAGCAGGACCATGCCGAGACACGCCCGCCAACTGACCCGGACCGTCGCGCTGGTGGGCATGATGGGGTCCGGCAAGACCGCCGTGGGGACGGCGGTGGCGCGCGCGCTTGGCGTGGCGTTCAAGGATTCCGACCACGAGATCGAGCGCGCCGCGAACATGAGCGTGGCCGAGATCTTCGAGCGCTACGGCGAGCCGTTTTTCCGGGAAAAGGAAACGCAGGTTCTGACGCGGCTGCTGGACGGCCCGCCCGCGATCCTGTCGACCGGCGGCGGCGCCTTCCTGTCCGAGACGAACCGGAGGCTGATCGGCGAAAAGGGCGTGGCGCTCTGGCTCAAGGCGGATCTCGATCTGCTCTGGTCGCGGGTGCGCCACAAGACCACGCGGCCCCTGCTGCGCGTGCCCGATCCCTATGCTAAGCTGAAATCGCTGCTCGAAGCGCGTGCGCCCTTCTACGCCGAGGCCGGGATCGTGGTCGAGGCCGAACGCGGGCTGTCGGTGCAGCAGATGGCCGAAAAGGTCGTCGCGGCGCTGGCCGCCGATCCGGCCGGACTTCTGGAAGAGAAAGAGTGACATGACCATCGAGACCGTTCATGTGCCGCTTGGCGACCGGGCCTATGACGTGCGGATCGGGCCGGGCCTGCTGGCGCGCGCCGGGGCCGAGATTGCGCCGCTTCTGCAAGGGCAGAAGGCCGCCATCCTGACCGACGAGACCGTGGCCGAGATCCATCTCGCGACGTTCGAGCAGGGGCTCGGCGCGGCCGGGATCGATTCCGTGTCGCTGGCGCTGCCCCCCGGCGAGGCCACCAAGTCCTGGGACTGGCTGCGCCGCGCGGTCGACTGGCTGCTGGAAAAGCAGATCGAGCGGGGCGATCTGGTGATCGCGCTCGGCGGGGGCGTGATCGGCGATCTGGCGGGCTTCGCCGCGGCGGTCACTCGGCGCGGGGTGCGGTTCGTGCAGGTGCCGACCTCGTTGCTGGCGCAGGTCGACAGCTCGGTCGGGGGCAAGACGGGGATCAATTCCGAGCACGGCAAGAACCTCGTGGGCGCCTTCCACCAGCCGGCGCTGGTGCTGGCGGATACCGGTGTTCTCGATACCCTGACCGATCGCGATTTTCGCGCGGGATACGGGGAGGTCGTGAAGTACGGGCTTCTCGGCGACGCGTCCTTCTTTGCCTGGCTTGAGGAAAACGGCCCCGCGCTGGCCCGCGGCGACGCGGTTGCGCGGGCGCATGCGGTGCGGCGGTCGGTCGAGATGAAGGCCGATATCGTGGTGCGCGACGAGACCGAGCAGGGCGACCGCGCATTGCTGAACCTGGGCCATACCTTCGGCCATGCGCTGGAAGCCGCGACCGGCTATTCCGACCGGCTGCTGCATGGCGAGGCGGTGGCGGTCGGCTGCGCGCTGGCCTTCGAGTTCTCGGCGCGGCTCGGGCTCTGCGCGCAGGAGGCGCCGAGCCGCGTGCGGGCGCATCTTGGCCAGATGGGCATGCTCACCGACATCGCCGATATCCCGGGCGAGCTGCCCGATACCGCCGGGCTGATCCAGCTCATGATGCAGGACAAGAAGGTGCGGGGCGGGCGTCTGCGCTTCGTGCTGGCCCGCGACATCGGCGCGGCCTTCGTGGCAGAGGAGGTCGATGGCGACGTGCTGCAGGAGATGCTGTCAGAGGCGCTGTCGGCGCGGCGCTAGCGCCCCCGAGGCCAGCGCCACCCCCAGCGAGACCACCGCCAGCCCGGCAAGTTTCACCGCGCCGACGGGCTCGTCCAGGATCGCCCAGGCCCCCAGCGCGGCGAGCCCGGGCACCAGCGCGGCGAAGGGCGCGACCGTGCCGGGGCCGAGCCGGGTGATCGCGACGAAGAAGCTGAGCGTGGCGAGAAACCCGGAAAAGAGCCCCTGCAAGGTGCCGTGCAGGGCCAGCGGGCCCCAGCCCCCGCGCAGGAAATCCACGCCGGTGATCAGCGCCAGCGGCAGGAAGGCGAGCGACGTCCAGAAGCACATGATGGCCGCGCTGTCGGTCGCGCCCAGCCCCGAGCGGCGATAGGCCAGCGTGTAGACCGCCCAGGAAAACGATGCCCCGAGAAACAGCAGGTGGCCCCGCCAGGCGCCGCCGCCGCGGGCGAGCGCCTCCCAGCCGCCGACAGCCATCGCCCCGGCCAGGATCAGCCCGAGCCCGGCAAGGCGGCGGCCCGTGATCCGGTCCCCGTCGATCAGCCGCGCGAGGCCCGCGACGAAAACCGGCAGCATCGCGGGGGTGAAGATCACGCTGTCGGCCACCGGCGCGAAGCGCAGCCCGGATGTCAGCAGCAGCACGAACAGGACACCGCCGAAGCCCGCGATCAGCCCCACGTCGCGCCAGCGCGCCCCGCCGGGCCGGAGCCCGCGCCGCCAGAGCAGCGGCGCGAAGAGCACCGCACCCGGCAAGAAGCGCATCAGCCCCAGCTCGACGGGTGTGAAGCTGGTCGTGACGGCGGCGCGCGCGGCGACGAGATAGCTGGCCCAGACCGCGATGGTAAAGGCCAGCGCCGCCCATCCGGCACGCGGATCGGCGCTCAGGCGCATGGGAAAGGCGGCACAGCGACACGCATGGCTCAGGGCTACCCGAGACGGGCTGGAAACGGAAGCGGCCTGGCGCGACCCCGTCGCGGCGGTTGTGGGACCGGGGGGCGGGGGCCTATGCTGGGCGCGGACTGGACATGGCGCGGGAACGGCGGTAGGGATGCGCTTGTTAGCGCTAACACAAGCGGAGTGCAGGATGGTCTCGCGAGTCATTCCCGTCGATCCCTTCGACCTCGTCATCTTCGGGGGCACCGGGGACCTGGCCCGGCGGAAGATCCTGCCCGGCCTCTACCGGCGCTTCTGGGACGGCCAGATGCCCAGGGACGCGCATGTGATCGGCGCGGCGCGGACCGCGCAGGACGACGCTGGCTATCGCCAGTTCGTCCGCGAGGCGATCGAGACCTTCGTCGCGCCCGACAAGCGCGACGCCGAGACGATCGAGGCCTTCCTGGCCATGGTGCGCTACGTGGCGGTCGACGCGACCGGCACCGAGGGATGGGACACGCTCGCCGCGATGGTGCGGCCCGACACCATCCATGCCTTCTACTTCTCCGTCAGCCCGTCGCTGTTCGGGGGCATCGCCGAGCGGCTTCACGGCCACGGAATCGCGACGCCCGACGCGCGGATCGTGGTCGAGAAGCCCTTTGGCCACGACCTCGCCTCGGCGCGCGAACTCAACGCGACGCTGGCGCATTCCTTCGACGAGCACCAGATCTACCGGATCGACCACTATCTCGGGAAGGAGACGGTCCAGAACCTCATGGCGGTCCGCTTCGCCAACGTGCTCTTCGAGCCGCTCTGGAACGCGCAGTATGTCGACCATGTCCAGATCACCGTGGCCGAGACCGTCGGCGTCGAGGGACGGGGCGCCTATTACGACAAGTCCGGCGCGATGCGGGACATGGTGCAGAATCACCTGATGCAACTGCTTTGCCTGATCGCGATGGAACCGCCGAGCCGCTTCGAACCCGACGCGGTGCGCGACGAGAAGCTCAAGGTCATCCGCGCGCTCGACCCGGTGGCGCCGGGCGACATCGTGCGCGGCCAGTATCGCGGCCGCGACGACGAGCCCGGCTACCTGGAGGCGGCGGAAAACCCCGACAGCACCACCGAGAGCTTCGTCGCGATGAAGGTGCATGTCTCGAACTGGCGATGGGCCGGCACACCCTTCTACATGCGGACGGGCAAGCGCCTGCGCGCGCGGGTCTCGGAAATCGCGGTGGTCTTCAAGGACCCGCCTCATTCGATCTTCGGCGAGGATGGCAAGCGGCGCGGCAACGTGCTTGCGATCCGTCTGCAGCCGGACGAGGGCATGACCATGCGTGTGACCATCAAGGAGCCGGGGCCGGGTGGCATGCGCCTGGTCGAGGTGCCGCTGGACATGAGCTTCGCCGAGGCGCTCGGCGAGCATGCCGCCGACATGCCGGATGCCTATGAACGCCTGATCATGGACGTGATCCGGGGCAACCAGACGCTGTTCATGCGCGGCGACGAGGTCGAGGCCGCCTGGGCCTGGACGGATCCCGTGATCGCCGGCTGGGAGTCGCGCGGGGATCGCCCCTTGCCGTATGATCCCGGGGGCGCCGGGCCCGAGGACGCGCTGATGCTGTTGCACCGCGACGGGCGCCGCTGGCGCGAGATCGAGGGCTAGAGATGGAACTGATCGAATATCCCGACCGCGAGATGATGATGGTCGACGTGGCCCAGCGTATCGCGGGCGACCTGAACAGCGCGCTGATGAGCCGGGGCCAGGCCACGCTGGCGGTGCCCGGCGGCACCACGCCGGGACCGGTCTTCGACGTGCTGTCGGCGGCCGATCTGGACTGGGCCGGTGTTTCGGTTCTGCTGACCGACGAACGCTGGGTGCCCGAGGATTCGCCGCGCTCCAACACGCGGCTGCTGCGCGAGCGCCTGCTGACGGGCCGGGCCGCCGCCGCGCGTCTCGTGCCGCTCTATGCGCAGGCCGAGACGCCGGAAGAGCGGCTGGCGGAGCTGTCCGCCGGGGTGGCGGCGGCGTTGCCGCTGTCGGTCTGCCTGCTCGGCATGGGCGCGGACATGCACACCGCCTCGCTCTTTCCGGGCGCAGACCGGCTGGAGGAGGCGCTCGCGCCGGAGGCGCCGCCGCTCCTGGCGATGCGGGCGCCCGGCGCGACGGAGCCGCGGATCACGCTGACCGCGCCCGTGCTGAAGGGCGCGATGCATGTCCACCTGCTGATCGCGGGCGCCGAGAAACGCGCGGCGCTCGAGAGGGCGGCGCAGGCCGGGCCGGTGGCCGAGGCCCCGATCCGCTGCGTTCTGCCGGATGCGACCGTTCATTACGCGGAGTAGTGCCATGACCGCCTGGAAGACGCTTCACACGCTCAGGGACAGGGCGGCCGGGCGCAGTATCCTGTCGCTGTTCGACGCCGATCCGGCCCGCGCCACGGGGTTCGCGGCCGAGGCCGACGGGCTGCTCTTCGACTATTCCAAGACCGCCATCGACGCCGAGACCCGCGCGGCGCTGCTGCAGCTGGCCGAGGAGGCGGACGTCGCCGGGCGGCGCGCGGCGATGTTCGCGGGCGCGCGGATCAACGAAACGGAGGGGCGCGCGGTGCTCCACACCGCGCTGCGCAACCCCGACGCCGCGATCACGGTGGACGGCGCGGACGTCATGCCGGAGCTGCGCGAGACGCTCGGGCGGATGACCGCCTTCGCCGAGGGCGTGCGCGCGGGCCATATCGCGCCGCCGGGCGGCGGGCGCTTCAGCCACGTGGTGAATATCGGGATCGGCGGGTCGGACCTGGGGCCGGCGATGGCCACGCGGGCGCTGGCGCCCTATTGCGACGGGCCGGAGGTGCATTTCGTCTCCAACGTGGACGGGGCGCATATCCACGACGTGCTGGACCGGGTGCAGCTGACCGCGACGCTGTTCATCGTGGCGTCCAAGACCTTCACCACCATTGAGACGATGACCAACGCGGAGACGGCGCGCGAACGTCTCGCGGCCCGGGTCGGGGCGGACAAGGCGCCCGGTCATTTCGTGGCGCTGTCCAGCGCGCCGGACCGCACCGCCGCCTTCGGCATTCCGCCCGAGCGCGTGTTCGGGTTCGCCGACTGGGTCGGGGGGCGCTACTCGGTCTGGGGGCCGATCGGGCTGAGCCTGATGCTGGCGGTGGGCCCCGAGAATTTCCGCGCCTTCCTCGACGGCGGACGCGCCATGGACCGGCATTTCCAGGAGGCCCCGCCGTCCGGAAACCTGCCGATGCTGCTGGCCCTGACCGGCATCTGGCACAACCAGCTCTGCGGTCACGCGACCCGCGCGGTGCTGCCCTACGAACAACGGCTGGAACTGCTGCCGGCCTATCTCCAGCAGCTCGAGATGGAGAGCAACGGCAAGTCCGTGGCGATGGACGGTGCGGCGCTCGATCGCCAGTCGGGGCCGATCGTCTGGGGCGCGCCGGGCACGAACGGGCAGCATGCCTTCTACCAGCTCATTCACCAGGGCACGCGCGTCGTGCCGTGCGAATTCATGGCCGGCGCCGCGGGCCACGAGCCCGACCTGGCCGGCCATCACCAGCTGCTGCTGGCAAATTGCCTGGCCCAGTCGGAGGCGCTGATGCGCGGGCGGTCGCTCGACGCGGCGCGCGCGTTGATGGAAAGCGCGGGATATGCCGGCGCGGAGCTGGAGCGCCAGGCGCGCCACCGGGTTTTCCCGGGCAACCGGCCCTCCACCACGTTGCTCTACCCGATGCTGACGCCCTATGTGCTGGGCCAGATCATCGCGCTCTACGAGCATCGCGTCTTCGTCGAGGGGGTGATCCTGGGGATCAACAGCTTCGACCAGTGGGGCGTCGAACTCGGCAAGGAGCTTGCCAAGAGCCTTGCGCCGGTCGTCGCCGGCACCGAGACGGCCGAGGGGCGCGACGGCTCCACGCGGAACCTTCTCGCCTACCTCGCGCGGCACCGCGGCTGAGCGGTCACTCCTGCACGGCGCCGTCCCGCGCGGCCAGTGTCTGCCGGATCGCGTCGGGGATCTCGCGGCGCGTGCGCAGGTCGTCCTCGAGCATCACGATCACGGCGTGCCCGCTCGCGGCCATCCGCCCGCCCGAGAAGACACCGTAAGCCATCTGGAAACTGCTGCGCCGCATGCGCGTGCTGCGGGCCGTGACGATATACTCGTCGTCGAGATGCAGCGGCGCATGGAACTCGGCGCCCGTGGCACGCAGCACCATCTTGGGATCTTCGGCACGGTAGTGCGAGATCCCGTAGTCCCGCACATAGGCGACACGGACGGTTTCGAACCAGGTCAGGTAGACCGCGTTGTTGACGTGGTCGAGCACGTCGAGTTCGCGAAACCGGACGCGGTCGGCCATGCCGTAGCGCCAGTCGGCCGGCACGCCATGGGCGGCGAGCGTTTCCGGGGGCAGGGGGGTGCGGTAAGCCAGCGTCATCCCGGCTCCACTACCCCGTGGCCCGCGCGCATGCAATCCGGAACCCGGCCGGGCCCGGCGCGTTTCCCTGCCGAGGCCTCGCATGGAACGAAACGATGCTTTGAGGAGGACGGATCATGAAAACGCTGACGACGACCGCGCTGGCCTGTGCGCTGACCCTTCCGGGCGTCGCGGCGGCGCAGACGCAGGTCGACAAGGGAGAGATCATCCCGATGGCGGGATGGACTTATGAAAACATCTATGCCGGCGGCGGCTGGAGCGTCGACCGCCTGATCGGCACCAGGGTCCGCAGCGCCGGTGGCGAAGACCTGGGCGAGGTCGAGGACGTGATCTTCGGCCCCGATGCGCGAGTGATCTCGATCATCGCGGAAATCGGCGGTGTCTGGGATCTCGGCGACCATCACGTAGGCGTGCCCTGGGACGAGGTGACCGTCGATCATGCCGAGGACGTGGTGACGGTGCCGATCACCGAGGACACGGTTTCCGACTACGATGCCTTCGAGGTGTCGGGCCTGCCGGGCAGCCGCCTCGGCGACGCGATCCAGCCCGGCCTCGACGACGCGGAGATCGAGGGCCGTGCCTGGCGGGCCACGGAACTCGTCGGCGACTACGCGCGGCTGCGCGGCACGGACGGCGTACCGCTCGACTACGGCTATGTCAGCGACATGCTGATCCGTGACGGCCGGATCGCGGCCACGGTGGTCGACGTGAGCGGCGGTTTCGGAACCGGCAACTACGCCTATCCCCATTACGGGTACTACAAGTACGGCTGGGCGCCGGGAGACCAG
Organism: Rhodovulum sp. YNF3179; assembly: GCF_050586465.1. Lineage (NCBI taxonomy): Bacteria > Pseudomonadati > Pseudomonadota > Alphaproteobacteria > Rhodobacterales > Paracoccaceae > Rhodovulum > Rhodovulum sp. YNF3179. The sequence goes on from NZ_JBOCEG010000003.1 coordinate 417,622, forward strand.
TATTACGACCTGCCCTATGGCCCGGGCGAGGTGCACGAGATCGATCCGTTCAACTACGACCAGATGCGGGACGGATCGTCCTGATCCCCTCGCGGAGCGAACGGAACGGCCTTCACCTGCCGGGTGGAGGCCGTTTTCTTCTGCGCGTCGGGAAGGCTGGAGCGGGTGAAGGGAATCGAACCCTCGTCGTCAGCTTGGGAAGCTGCTGCTCTACCATTGAGCTACACCCGCTCGGGTGGAAAAGAGCTAGGCGAAGCCGTGGCAGAGGTCAAGACGGGAATACGCGCCGCGCGCCAGCCGGGACGCGGCGCGGCCCGGCGGGGCGGTGTCCGGCGGCCGGGGGTCGACCCAAGGGCGGCGTCAGGCGCGCCGCCGGCGGCGCCGGCGCCCGCCCTCGGCGCCGTCATCCCCCGCGCCGGTGTTGAAGCCGACACGCGGCAGGGGCACCGCCGCCGAGAGATGCGGGAAGGGGGCGGTGGCGTGCGGGATCGCGTTGGCGGCGACGAAGTGTTCCTGGAAGCGGGGCTCGACGGCGGTCTCCACCTTGTGGATCCGGCGCACGATCTGTTCGATCTCGGCCCGTGCGGTGACGTTGCAGAGCGCGATGCGCGCGCCGGTCCCGGCGGCGTTCCCGGCGGAGCTGACCTTGTCGAGCGGGGCATCGGGGATCATGCCGAGAACCATGGCGTGTTTCGGGCTGATATGCGCGCCGAAGGCGCCGGCCAGAACCACGCGGTCGACCGCGTCGACCCCAAGCTCGTCCATCAGCAGCCGCGCGCCCGCATAAAGCGCGGATTTCGCCAGCTGGATCGCGCGGATGTCGCCCTGCGTGACCGAGATCAACGGCCCGCCCTCGGCGCGGCCGTCATGCAGCACATAGGCATGGGTGCGCCCGTCGGCGACGCACCGATCGGTGCCGGTCTGCGCCGCCGAGCCGATCAGGCCCGAGGGGTCGAGCAGCCCGGCCATCCGCATCTCGGCCACGGCCTCGATGATTCCCGAGCCGCAGATGCCGGTGATCCCGGTCGCGGCGGTGGCCTCCGGGAAGGCCGGGTCGTCGGACCAGAGATCCGAGCCGATCACCTTGAACCGCGGCGTTTTCGTCGCCGGGTCGATCTCGACCCGCTCGATCGCCCCGGGCGCGGCACGCTGCCCGGCACTGATCTGCGCGCCCTCGAAGGCCGGGCCCGTGGGCGACGAGCAGGCCAGGACCCGCTCGCGGTTGCCGAGCAGGATCTCGGCATTCGTGCCCACGTCGACGATCAGCACCAGATCCTCGGATTTGTGCGGCTCTTCCGAGAGCGCCACGGCGGCGGCATCGGCGCCCACATGACCGGCGATGCAGGGCAGCACGAAGACCCGCGCCGCGTCGTTCATGGCGGTGAGGTCCATCTCGCGCGCGTTCAGCGTCAGCGAATCCGCCGTGGCCAGCGCGAAGGGCGCCTGGCCCAGCTCCACCGGGTCGATTCCAAGCAGCAGGTGATGCATCACCGGGTTGCAGACGAAAGTCGCCTCCATGATCAGCGCGGGGGCGATCCCGGCTTCCTCGGCGATCTCGACCGTCAGCCGGTTGATCGCGTCGCGGACGGCTGTCGTCATTTCCCGATCGCCGCCGGGGTTCATCATGGCGTAGCTGACCCGGCTCATCAGGTCCTCGCCGAACCGGATCTGCGGGTTCATCACGCCCGCCGAGGCCAGCACGCGGCCGTCCGCGAGATCGCAGAGATGGGCCGCGACGGTGGTGGAGCCCAGGTCTATGGCGAGCCCGTAGATGCCGCCCTCGTGGAAGCCGGGCCAGATTTCCATTATGCGGGGGCGATGGTCATGGGTGCCGCGATGGACGGCCACGGTGACCTTCCAGCCTCCCTTGCGGAGCACCGGCTGCACTTCGCGGAGGATGTGCAGGTCGGCGGTCACGTCGGCGAGGCCCCACTGGTCATGCAGCGCCCGCGCCAGCCGTTCCAGGTCGCCCGAGGGCTCGTGCATGTCCGGCTCTTCGACCTCGACGTAGTAGAGCTTGGTGGCCGGGTCCATGACGATGTCGCGGGCGGTCGCGGCCTTGCGCACCACCTGCTTGTGGACCTGGCTCTCGGGGGGCACGTCGATCACGACGTCCTTGACGATCTGGGCCTGGCAGCCGAGCCGGCGGCCCTCCTTCAGGCCACGCTTGCTGTCGTAGCGCTCCTCGACCGTGTTCCAGGGCGAGAGCGCGTCCCCGGCCACGGTGACGCCGTGCTTGGAGAATTCGCCATAGGCCGGGGCGACCTGGCATTTGGAGCAGATCCCGCGCCCGCCGCAGACCGAGTCGAGATCGACGCCGAGCTGGCGCGCGGCGGCCAGAACCGTCGTGCCCGGTGCCACGCGGCCGCGCTTGCCGGACGGGGTGAAGACGACGAGGGGATCCTGTGCCATGTGTGTCCTTGGTCGCTGGCCGTGGCCGCCCCGGCGAATGGCCCGCCGGGGCTGGCCCTGTCGCGTCAGGCGCTGCGCCGGCGTCCGCCGCGCCGCCCGCCACGCTGGCCGGCAGCGGCGGCGGCGCTTTCCCGCGAGGCCTCGGCGAAGTCCTTGCCTTCCTTCACCTGGTCGAGAACGCGCGAGAACTTGATCCACGCGCCCCCGTTGGGATCATTGGCCATCAGGAAGTTGGCCGCGCGGATCGCCTCCATCTCGACGGGGCGGACCGGGTTCATGATCGCGCTGGTCATGCCCGCGCCGATCGCCATCGGCAGGAAGGCCGCGTTGATCCCGTGCCGGTTGGGCAGACCGAAGGAGATGTTGGACGCGCCGCAGGTGGTGTTGACGCCCAACTCCTCGCGCAGGCGGCGGACCAGGGTGAAGACCTGCCGCCCCGCCGTCGCCATCGCGCCGACCGGCATCACCAGCGGATCGACGACGATGTCATGGGCCGGGATGCCGAAATCGGCGGCGCGTTCCACGATCTTCTTGGCCACGGCGAAGCGCACGTCCGGATCTTCCGAGATCCCGGTGTCGTCGTTCGAGATCGCCACCACGGGCACGTCGTATTTCTTGACGAGCGGCAGGATCGCCTCGAGCCGCTCCTCCTCGCCGGTCACCGAGTTCAGGAGCGGCCGGCCATGGGCCGCCGCCAGCCCCGCCTCGAGCGCCGCCGGCACCGAGCTGTCGATGCAGAGCGGGATGTCCACCAGCCCCTGCACCAGCTCGATCATCTTGGTCATGAGCGGCGGCTCGGTCTCGTTCGGGTTGGGGTTGGAGTTGTAGACCACGCCCGCGTTCACATCGAGCACCATCGCCCCGCAGGCGGCCTGTTCCAGCGCGTCCTTCTCGACGGTGGAGAAATCGCCGGCCTCCAGCTCGGCGGCCAGCTTCTTGCGGCCGGTCGGGTTGATGCGTTCACCGATCACGCAGAACGGCTCGTCAAAGCCGATGGTGACGGATTTGGTCTTCGATTCGACGACGGTGCGGGTCATGTCCCTGTCCTTATGTCTTGGCGTCGGCCGGCACGGCGGCGGTGCCGCCATGCTCGATCGCCCAGGTCGCGTTGGCCTTGATCCCGCCAAGCGGGAAGAAGTGCACATTGGTGATGTTGAAGTCCGGGTTGGCGGCCTTGTGCGCGGCCAGCGCGCCCACGAACTCGTCCGGCTCGAACGGCATCAGCAGCTTGGTGACGTCCTTGGCGCGGCGCTGCAGCACGCGCAGCGACGCGCCCACCCCGCAGGCGATCGAGAACTTGATCAGCGTCTGCAACTTGGCCGGGCCGGCCACGCCGATATGGATCGGCAGGGTGATCCCGGCCGCGCGCAGCCGGTCGGCCCAGGCGATCACCGGCCCGGACTCGAAGGCGAACTGGGTCACGATGGCCATCTCGGCGGCGGTGTGGGCGCTGAAGGCCTGCTTCCAGCGCAGCGCCTCGTCCACGACGCGGTTGCCGCCCTCGGGGTCGATGTCCCGGTTGCCCTCGGGGTGGCCGGCGACGTGCAGCCTCTCGAAGCCGGCGGCATCGAAGAGCCCGGTTTCAAGGAGTTGCATTGAGGAGTGAAAGTCGCCATGCGGGCTTGAAACACCCCCGGCGAGCACCAGCGCCTGGCGGACGTCGGCCTCGCCCTGGTAGCGCGCGATCCAGTCCCCGAGCGTGGCCTTGTCCTTGATGATGCGGGCCGGGAAATGCGGCATCACCGTGTAGCCCTCGGCGTTCAGCCGGCGGGCGGTGGCGACCATGTCGTCGATCGGCGTGCCCTCGATATGGGCGATGTAGACGCGGGTGCCGGCCGGCAGAAGGGCGCGGAAATCCTCGACCTTCTCGGCGGTCCGGGGCATCACCTCGATCGAGTAGTCCTGCAGGAACGCCTCGACCTCGGGCTTGACCGGGGGCGGGGCCGTCTCGGACCTGGAGCGGAAATTCAGCAGCGCCATGGCGCGTCTCCTTCAGTTCTGGGCCTCGGCCCACCCGTCATTGGTGATCAGTGCCTTCACTCGTTCGCTGTCGTACTCGGCCTCGATCCGCGCGGCTTCGGTTTTTGCGACCTCCTGTGGGTCACCCTCGACAGAGTAGGGCGGCGCCTTGCGCCATTCCTCCAGATAGGCATCCGCGTCCCGCGCGCCTACCTTCATCGCGCATCTGTCAATGGCCTGCTCGAAGCGTTCGGGCAGCGGATGCTTGGCGCCGCGACGGCCCTTGCCGACGATGACCTGGGCCGGGATGTCGCGCCAGTAGACGATGGTGACGTCGGGCATATCCGATTCCTCGTTGCGTTTCGGTGTCTTCTAGGAGCCTCCGCGCCGGGTGCCGCGACGGATTTCGACAATGCGGCCCTTGGAAACGACAAGCCGACGGCGCTTGAACAGGACGCACGCAAAGAGTAACTTCAAGGCAACACGAATTGGAGGCACCATGACATGGCGCCTAAGCGCCCCGCACATGCGGGCGCGTTCCCGAAACCGGTAGAGCGCCCCGCGCCCGACAGGCCGGATCCGGCGGAGCTATATGCCGCGCTGGATCTCGGCACCAACAGCTGCCGCATGCTCATCGCTCAGCCGAAGGGCAGCCAGTTCCACGTGGTCGACAGCTTTTCCAAATCGGTGCAGCTGGGCCACGGGCTGGAGGCGCATGGCCGGCTCTCGCGCGCGTCGATCGGGCGGGCGGTGGGAGCATTGCGCATCTGTCAGCGCAAGCTGCGGAAACACGACGTGCGCCGCATGCGGCTCGTCGCGACCGAGGCGTGCCGGCGCGCGCGCAACGGCCGCGATTTCCTGAACCTGGTAAAGCGCGAGACCGGTCTCGAGCTGCAGGTCATCGAGGCCGAGGAAGAGGCGCGGCTTGCCGTGGTCAGCTGCGCGCCGCTGGTGTCAACCCGCACCGAGCAGTTGCTGGTAGTCGATATCGGCGGCGGGTCGACCGAACTGGTCTGGATCGATCTCTCGGCGGTTGCCCCGCTGGACCGACAGCGCGCGCTGATGCGGCTGCATACCGGGTTCGACCGCACCGACTCGCCCTTCCCGGCGGCCAAGGTGGTGGACTGGATCTCGGTCCCGCTCGGGGTGGCGACGCTCAAGGATCAGTTCGACGACGTCGAGGACGACGCGGCGCGTTTCGCGCTGATGTCCTGCTATTTCGAGGAAAAGCTGGCGGCCTTCTCGCCCTATCACGATGCCGCCGACCAGGCGCGTGATGGCTTCCAGATCATCGGCACCAGCGGCACCGTGACCACCGTGGCGGCGAGTCACCTGGGGCTGAAACGCTATGACCGGAACAAGGTGGACGGGCTGCGCATGACTTCCGACCAGATCGACGCGGTAATCCGCGATTACCTCGCGCTCGGCCCGGTGGGCCGGCGGCTCGACCCGCGGATCGGGCGCGACCGCCATTCGCTGATCATGTCGGGCGCGGCGATCCTGCAGGCGCTGCTGCGTGCCTGGCCGACGGACCGGCTGTCGGTGGCCGACCGCGGGCTTCGCGAGGGCCTGCTCTATGCCCAGATGAACGCCGACGGCGTTCTGGAAAGCGGGGCGTTCTGAACATGGCGCGATCCGGCAAGACCTCGGGGCGCGGGCAGCGCGAATTGCGCGTGCGGGTGAAGACGGCCCGCGGGCGTAAATCCTCGTCCACGCGCTGGCTGGAACGGCAGCTGAACGATCCTTACGTCCAGCGCGCCCGGAAAGAGGGCTATCGCGGCCGTGCCGCCTACAAGATCCTCGAGCTGGACGACAAGTATCGCTTCCTCGTGCCCGGCGCGCGGGTCGTCGACCTGGGCTGCGCGCCCGGCGGCTGGAGCCAGGTCGCCGTCCGGAGCGTGAACGCGCTCGGCGAGAAGACGGGCAAGGCGGTCGGCCGCGTCATCGGCATCGACCTGCAGGAGGTCGAGCCGATCCCGGGGGCCGAGCTTCACGTGCTCGATTTCCTCGAGGACGGCGCCGACGAGAAGGTCAAGGCCTGGCTGGGCGGCCCCGCGGACGTGGTGATGTCGGACATGGCCGCGGCGTCCTCCGGCCACAAGCAGACCGATCATCTGCGCATCGTGGCGCTGTGCGAGGCGGCCGCGGCATTCGCCTTCGACGTGCTCGAAGAGGGTGGCACCTTCGTCGCGAAGGTGCTCGCGGGGGGCGCCGAGTCGGAGTTGCAGGCGCTTCTGAAAAAGCGCTTCGCCAAGGTCGCCAACGTCAAGCCGCCGGCCAGCCGGCAGGATTCCTCTGAGAAATTCGTGGTCGCGACCGGGTATCGCGGCCCGGCGGACACGGCGCCCGACGACGACTGACGGGCGGTGCGACGCTGCGGCGCCTCCCGTTCCGCGGCAGGGCGGGTCAGGATCGCGGCGCACGCAGACGACGCACGGAACGGAGCAGGACACATGCAGGCGACCCCCGGGCTCTGGCGGCGGACACCGCCCGCGATCTTTCCGCCGATCTTCGGCCTTCTCGCGCTGGGGCTCGCCTGGCGCCGCGCGGTGCCGGTCTTCGACGTGCCGGCCGCGGTCGGCGAGGCGATTCTCGGCGCGGTGACCCTGCTTTTCCTGTTCGCGGTTCTGGCCTATGGCGCCAAGGCCGTCCGCCGCCCCGCCGTCGTGGCCGAGGATCTGCGGATCCTGCCGGGCCGGGCGGGGCTGTCGACCATGATGCTCTCGCTCTACCTGCTGGCGGCCGTCCTGGTTCCCTACGGCGCGGGCGCCGCGACCGCGGTGCTCTATGCCGGCCTGGCGGCGCATGCGGGGCTGGTGGCGCTGATCCTCTATGTCCTGGCCACCGGGCCGGCCGAGCAGCGGGTGGTCACCCCCGTCTTCCACCTCAGCTTCGTCGGCTTCATCGTCGCCGCGGTGCCGGCCGTGCCGCTCGGCCTGCACGGGTTGGCGCAGGCGATCCTCTGGGGCACCGGGGCGCTGGCCATAGCGATCTGGGCCGAGAGCCTGCGCCAGTTCACGCTGCGCGGGGTGCCGGCGCCGCTGCGCCCGCTGCTCGCGATCCACCTGGCCCCGGTGGCGCTGCTCGGCACCGTCTCGCTGATGCTGGGGCAGGGCGGGCTCGCGACCGGGCTCGCCTGGGCCGCGGTGGCGCTGCTCTTGCTGCTTGCGATTCGCGTTCGCTGGCTGACCGAGGCGGGCTTCAGCCCGTTCTGGGGGGCGTTCACCTTTCCGCTTGCCGCCACCGCCGGCCTGATGGCGCTGATGGCCGGCTACGTCGCGGCCCAGCCCTTCCGGCTGATCGCGGCCGGCGTGCTCGTGGCGGCGACGCTGGTCGTGCCGCCCATCGCCTGGAAGGTGATGCAGATGTGGGCCAAGGGCCAGCTCGCGGCCAAGACCAATGCGGCGACCGCCTGAGCCCGCGCGGAAATTGCGGCTTTCCTTTCCCCCGTCCCCGTGAGATAGGGAAGCGCCAAACGAAACTCCCCAAGGAGACTCCCAATGGAGATTCGCGAGGCGCTCACCTTCGACGACGTGCTGCTGGTTCCCGGTGCATCCAGCGTGCTGCCCAACGAGGCGGATACGCGCACCCTGGTTACCAGGTCCATCCGGATGAACATCCCGCTCCTGTCCTCGGCCATGGACACCGTCACCGAGGGTCCGATGGCGATCACCATGGCGCAGGCGGGCGGCATCGGGGTGATTCACCGAAATCTCAACATCGAGGATCAGGCCCGCGAGGTGCGGCGGGTGAAGCGGTTCGAGTCGGGGGTGGTCTACAACCCGGTCACGCTGCGCCCCGACCAGACGCTGGCCGACGCCAAGGCCCTGCAGGAGCGTTACAAGATCACCGGCTTCCCGGTGGTGGACGCCGAGGGCCACGTGCTGGGCATCGTCACCAACCGCGACATGCGCTTCGCCGAGGATGACCGGACGCCGGTCAGCGCGATGATGACCTCCGAGAACCTCGCCATGCTCGAGGAACCGGCGGATCTCGCCGCGGCAAAGGCGATGATGCACGAACGCCGGATCGAGAAGCTGCTGGTCGCCGACAAGCAGGGCCGGCTGACCGGACTGCTGACGATCAAGGATATCGAGAAGGCGGTGCTGAACCCGGCGGCCTGCAAGGACGAGTTGGGCCGGCTGCGCGTGGCCGCGGCGACCACCGTCGGCGATGCCGGCTTCGAACGGTCCGAGGCGCTGATCGACGCCGGCTGCGACCTGATCGTGGTCGACACCGCCCACGGCCATTCCGAAGGCGTCGCCAGGGCCGTGGAACGCATCAAGAAGCTGTCCAACGCCGCGCAGGTCATTGCCGGCAACGTGGCCACCGCCGAGGCCACGCGCGCGCTGATCGACGCGGGCGCGGACGGGATCAAGGTCGGCATCGGCCCGGGATCGATCTGCACGACGCGGGTCGTGGCCGGGGTCGGCATGCCGCAGCTGACGGCCATCATGGATTGCGCCCGCGCCGCCGCCGAGAGCGGCACGCCGATCATCGCCGATGGCGGCATCAAGTTCTCGGGCGATTTCGCCAAGGCGATCGCCGCGGGGGCCCATTGCGCGATGGTGGGCAGCATGATCGCCGGCACCGACGAGAGCCCGGGCGAGGTGATCCTCTACCAGGGCCGCAGCTTCAAGTCGTATCGGGGCATGGGCAGCCTCGGCGCGATGGCGCGCGGCTCGGCCGACCGCTATTTCCAGAAGGACGCGGCCAGCGACAAGCTGGTGCCCGAGGGGATCGAGGGGCAGGTGCCCTACAAGGGCTCGGCCGGCGCGGTGGTCCACCAGCTCGTGGGCGGCCTGCGCGCGGCGATGGGCTATACCGGTTCGGCCACCATCGACGAGATGCGCGGCGGCTGCAACTTCGTGCGGATCACCGGCGCGGGGCTGAAGGAAAGCCATGTCCACGACGTGCAGATCACGCGGGAGTCGCCGAATTATCGCTCTTAAAGCGGGTCTTTAGGGGGCGATCTTCATCCGCGCCCCCGGGTCCGTGACGGGCCGGGGCGCGGGATGTCACGGCGTCTCCTCGGCCTCGCGCTCGGCCTCGGCCTGTTCCGCGGCCCAGACGCCGGCCACCTCCACCGTCACCGGCGAGGCGGTCGGCAGGACGCCCACGTAGCTCTCGGTCTCGTCGACCGGCACGATCGCGCGCTGGGTCATGCGGTAGAGAGCATAGAGCGCGATGGCGGCAAAGGTCGTGCCAAGCACCAGCCAGAAGGCGAAGGGCCCCAGCCCCTGCATCGCCCAGCCCGTGATCATCGGGCCCACGATGGCGCCGAGCCCGAAGGTAAAGACCAGCCCACCGGACGCGGCCGGCATGTCCTCGGCCGACAGGAAGTCGTTGGTATAGGCCAGGAACAGCGCGTAAAGCGGCGTGGTCACGCCCCCGGCGAAGAAGGCGGCCGCCATCAGCGCCCAGAGACCGCCGCCGGTCATCCAGCCCACCGCGCAGGAAGTCGCGCCGAGGGTGGCCGCGCCGAAAATCAGCTTGCGCCGGTCCATGCGGTCCGACAGCCAGCCCACCGGGTACTGAAGCGCGAGCGCCCCGGCGAAAAGCATGGCGACGAAGAGCGCGATCTCGGCCGTGGTCATCCCGATCTGGGTGCCGAAGACCGCGCCCATGCCCGATTGCGTCGCGTAGACGCTGCCCAGCAGGAAGATCCCCACCGTGCCGAGCGGCGAGCCCGCGAAGAGATCGCGCAGCGGCATGGGCCGCGTCACCTCGGCGGCCGGAACCGGGGTGGCCGAGAGCAGGATCGGCGCGAAGGAGACGGAGACCAGGATCGAGGCCCCGATGAAGAGCACCGACGTGCCCGCATCGCCCAGCGTCAGAAGGCCCTGCGCGCCGATGATCCCCAGGGTCTGCGCGATCATGTAGGCCGCCAGGACCTTGCCGCGGGTCTCGTTGGTAGCGGCATTGTTCAGCCAGCTTTCGGCCGTGACGTAGATGCCGGACATGCAGAACCCGATCAGCACGCGCAGCACCGTCCAGGCCCAGGGCTCGGCAAGCAGCGGAAAGGACAGCAGCCCGGCGGACATGAAACTGCCCAGCGCCGCGAAGACCCGCACATGTCCGACCCGCTGGATCAGAAGCGGCGTGAGCCGTGCGCCCGAGAGAAAGCCCATGAAATAGCCCGAGGTGACCACCGCGAGCGCCGCGGCCGAGAATCCCTCGATATCGCCGCGCAGGCCGATCAGGGTGAAATGCATGCCGTTGCCCAGCATGATGAACACGATTCCGATCAGGAGGGCCCAGACCCCGGACAGGACTTGAATCATGAGATGCCCTTTCGCGCCGCGGGACCGCCCCGCGTCGTCGCCGCGTCGCACATGTCATGCTGCACTGCCGTCGCTGCAGCGCCGCATACGCGTCCGATAGCGACACTGGGGCGAAAGCCCCCCAGCGCCGCGGTCACTTGTCCGTGAATGGGCGTGCCCGCGAGCGGGCCGCGGCAGGAACACCACCGGCTCCGGACGCATTCCGCCGGGGAAGGAAGGAGGTCGGACCATGACGCGGTTCTGGGCGCTCTCTGCCGCGGGTTTCGCCGCCACGGCCATCAGTTTCGGGCCGGCGCGCATGGGCTTTGGCCTGTTCGTTCCGGAATTCCGCGCCGCGTTCGCCTTGTCGAGCGCGGATATCGGCCTGATCTCGGGGCTCGGCTTTCTCGGCTTCTTCATCGGGCTCCTGGTCGCGCAGGCGCTGCTGGCGCGGCGGGGGCCGGAACTGCCGGTCGTCGCGGGGCTCGTCGTGGCGACGGCGGGACTCCTGGCGGTGGCGCTCGCGCCGAACGCGCCGGTTCTGGCCGGTGGTGTCTTCCTCGCCACGGCGAGCGCGGGCTTCGCCTGGACGCCGTTCAACGACGCGGTCCACCGGACGGTTCCCGACTGGTGGCGGCCGGCGGCGCTGTCGACCATCAGCAGCGGAACGAGCATAGGCGTCGCGGGCGCGGGCCTGGCGGCGCTTGGCATGGTGGGCCTCGGCTTGTCCTGGCGGATGTGCTGGGCGCTGTTCGCGGGGGCGAGCGCGCTGGCGCTCTGGGTGAATGTCCGGGCGCTGCGCGATCTCGACCGGGCGCCGGAGGCGATGCCGCGGGCCTGGCGCGGTCTCGTGCAGCCCGTGGCGGCGCCGCTCTTCGGGATCGGCTTCGTCTACGGCACCACCTCGGCGATCTACGTGTCCTTCGCGGCCGACCGCGCGGTTGCGGCGGGCGGCCTGCCGGGCGTGCCCGTCGACGCGGTGCCGGCCCTGATCTTCATCCTTTACGGTCTCTGCGGCTTCTCGGGCCTGATGACGGGCCGCCTCAAGGCGCGGCTCGGCCTGCCAGGTCTTCTGCGCGCGCTGATGCTGGCGGGGGCCGGCTCGCTGGCGCTCGTCGCGCTTGCGCCGGGGCACTGGGCCGGGCTGATCCCCTCGGCGGGGCTGCAGGGGGTCCACGTCATGATGACGAGCGCCGTTCTCGCCTTCTGGTCCGAGCGGCTCTATCCCGGGCTGCCGTCGCTGAGCTTCACGGCGGCGCTCCTGGCCATGGCGGCCGGCAGCGTTCTCGGCCCCGCGGTCGCCGGGGTGATGTCGGACATGGCCGGCCCGCGGGCGATGTTCCTGGTCGCCGCCGCGCTGCCGGCGTTGCTGGCGGCCGGGTTGCGAGACCGTCACGCCCATGACCGCCCGGCACCTGGCGCGCGGGCCGGGCAGGGCACGTAGGCCGGGGCGCGAGTGTGGAAGGACTTGACCGTGAACGGCGGCGGGCGCTAACCCGTATGGGCACAATGCGCCGCACGGGGATGGCGCCCGAACGCCGTTCCATGACCGGGCCCGTGACGTCGGCGGCCAAGCGCCCGCACGCGCCCGGCGACAGGACCCTGACCCGAGGAGGATTATCACATGGCCCAGATCCTGAGCCGCAAACTTGGCGATGCCGACCTGATCGTGCTGACCGACGGCACGTTGGAGTTCGACCGCGAGATCTTCCCGGGCACCGATCCGGCCCATATCGATGCGCTGCTCGACGCCGCCGGCGAAGAGGCGATCCGGACCAATTTCAACGCGGTCCTGATCCGGCGCCCCGGCCAGACGATCCTGGTGGATTCGGGGCCGCGCGACCTGTTCGGACCAACGGCCGGACATCTGCCGGAGGCGCTGGCCGAGGCCGGAACCGCCCCGGAAGAGGTCGACCTGATCTTTCTCACGCATCTGCACCCCGATCACATCGCCGGCACGGTAACCCCCGACGGCCAACCCGTTTTCCCGAACGCGGAAATGGTGATCCCCGCCGCCGAGATCGCGTTCTGGTCCGACGCGGCGCGCTTCGCGGGGGACGAGACCCTGTCGGGCTGGCAGCAGCTGGCCGCGGCGGTGCTGGCCGCCTATGAGGGGCGTATCCGAACGGTCACGGATGCCGGCGAGATCGCGCCTGGGATGACCGCGCTGCCCTTGCCCGGTCACACGCCGGGCCACAGCGGGTTCCGGCTGGACGTCGGCGACGAGAGCTTCGTGCATGCCGCCGACATCGTCCATGCCCAGGCGCTGCAACTGGCGGATCCGGATGTCGGCGTGGTCTTCGACGTCGATGCCGACACCGCGCGCGCCTCGCGCAAGCGGCTGCTCGACATGCTGGCGACCGATGGCATCCGTTTCTCGGGCGGGCATATCCTGCGTCCCGCCTTCGGCCATGTGGAGCGGGCCAACGGCGGCTATCGATTCGTCGACGAGGCCTGAGCCGATTGTTTTCCTGCTTTTTTATCAACGCCTTGCCGTCAAAAGCTGATGCGATGGGTCGGGGGCGGTCCCGATGACGCCGGGCGCGCGGGTTGCCGCCGCGATCGAGATTCTCGACCGCGTGCTGAGCGGCACGCCCGCCGAACAGGCGCTGACGAACTGGGCCCGCGCGAGCCGTTTTGCGGGCTCGGGCGATCGCGCGGCGGTCCGTGACCATGTCTTCGCCAGCCTGCGCCGCAAGCGCTCTCACGCCGCGCTTGGTGGCGCGATGACGGGCCGCGGGTTGTTGATCGGCCAGCTGCGCGAGGCGGGCGCCGATTGCCCCGGGATCTTCTCGGGCAGCGGCCATGCGCCGCCGCCCCTGACGGCGGCGGAGATCGCGCGTCTCGACCGGGCGGTCGAGATGGAGCGCAACATCGTCCTCGACTGTCCGGACTGGCTGGCGCCGGAGCTGGAGGCCGCGCTCGGCGACGCCTTCGAACCGGTCATGTCCGCGTTACGGGATCGCGCACCGGTCTTCCTGCGCGTGAACAGCGCCAGGACGACGCGCGAGGCGGCCCGCGCCGCGCTGGCCGCCGATGGCATCGGAACGCGGCCGCACGCGCTGGCGAAGACCGCCCTGGAAGTGACGGAGAATCCGCGGAAAATCCAGAACGCGGCCGCCTATCGCGACGGGCTGGTCGAATTGCAGGACGCGGCGTCGCAGGCGGTGGTGGAGATGCTGCCGCTGGCCGATGCGCCGCGGGTCCTCGACTACTGCGCGGGGGGTGGCGGCAAGGCCCTGGCGATGGCGTCACAGGCGCCCCGCGCCACGGTCTTCGCCCATGACGCGGACCCGCGCCGGATGCGCGACCTGCCGGCGCGCGCGGCGCGGGCCGGTGCCGTGATCACCTGCCTCGACAGCGGGGAGGTGGCGGCAGGGGGCGCCTACGATCTGGTGCTTTGCGACGCGCCCTGTTCCGGCAGCGGCGCCTGGCGGCGCAGCCCCGAGGCCAAGTGGCGGCTCGACCCCGGCGGGCTGGAGGCGCTCTGCCGGACGCAGGCCGGGATTCTCGACCGGGCCGCGCCGCTGGTCGCCGCGGGCGGGCACCTGGCCTACACGACCTGTTCGCTGCTCGCGCCGGAGAACGGGGCCCAGATCGCCGGGTTTCGCGCCCGGCACCGGGGCTGGCGCCTGGTCTCGGAACGGCGTCTCACGCCGCTGGACGGGGGCGACGGATTCTACATCGCACTCTTGCAGCGCGAAGAAAATGTCTCATAATCGCCTTTAGAGTGCGCTTAAGCTCCTCTTAACCCGGTTTGTCCCAAATGCGCCGGACGGTAACGGAAGGAGGACGCGGTGACCCAGTCCGCGGATCTGCCCATCCCGGTCCCGGTGCGGGACGCGACCACGCCGCGCCGGGTGCTCTATCTCGGCCTCGGGGCCGCGCTCTGCCTCGCCGGGGCGCTGCTTGCCCCCGTGGGACCCGCGCAGCTGGTGTTGCTTTCGGCGGGCGGCGTGATGGGCGCCTCGGCGGCCTTCGTCGCGCTGGCCGACCTGCTCCGCCGGCGCCGGCGGACCGGGGACTGGGCGGTCATCACGACCTTCCTGCGCAACGACCCGGCGCCGATCTTCCTGTCGGACGCGACGGGGCGCGTGACCTTTCGCAACACCGCTGCCGCCCGGCGGTTCCCGGATCCCGGCGGCGCGGCCATGCTGGCCGACCTGCTGGCGGTTCGGCTGCCGGATGCGGGGTCGCTGGTCGTGCGGCTGCGGCAGGCCGCGCTGCGTCACGGCCAGGCCGTCGAGGAGGTCGTCGCGACCGATGGGCACCTTCATATCACCGTGCGCAGGCTCGGGGCGGAGGGCTGTCTCTGGCGAGTCTTGCCGCGCGAAAGTTCCAAGCCCGACCCGGACAGCCCGCAGGCGCTGCCGCTTCTGACCGCGGACCCGGATGGCGGCATTCTCTACCTGAACGAAACCCTGCGCCGCATGGTCGGCGGCCGGGCGGCGCATCTGGACCGCCTGTTCGCGGACCTGCCCCTGCGCCCGGACGGCGTGCACGACCTGGCCACGGCGTCCGGTCCGGTCAGCGTCCGGGTCAGCGAGGTGCGCGGGCGCGGTGCCCGACGCGAGATCTGTCTCACGCCCTGCGATCCCGAGGAGATGACCGGGGCCTCCACCCGGCGCTTCTTCGACGAACTGCCGGTGGCGCTGCTCAAGCTCGACGCCAGGGGCACGGTCCTGATGGCGAACCGGATCGCGCGCGAACTGCTCTGTCATTCGATGAACGGCGCGGTCCGTCTCGAGAGCCTCGTGAGCGGGCTCGGCCGGTCGGTGAACGACTGGATCGCCGAGGCGGCCGAGGGTCGGGGGCTGCGCAAGCCCGAGGTTCTGCAGGCGGCCCGTTCGGAATCGGAGGTCTACCTGCAGATCACGCTGAACCGGATCCTCGAGGACGGCGAGGTCTTCCTCGTCGCCGTGCTGAACGACGCGACCGAGCTGAAGACCCTCGAGGCGCAGTTTGTCCAAAGCCAGAAGATGCAGGCGATCGGGCAGCTCGCGGGTGGCGTGGCGCATGACTTCAACAATCTTTTGACGGCAATTTCAGGACATTGCGACCTGTTGTTGCTGCGCCATGACGCCGAGGATCCGGATTATGCCGACCTCGTGCAGATCAACCAGAACGCCAATCGCGCGGCCAGCCTCGTCAGCCAGCTGCTGGCCTTCTCGCGCAAGCAGACCTTGCAGCCGGAGGTGATGGACCTGCGCGATACCCTGGCCGACCTGACCCACCTGCTGAACCGCCTGGTCGGCGAGCGGATCGAGCTGACGCTGTCCCATGACCCGGATCTGAAGCCGATCCGCGGCGACAAGCGCCAGCTCGAGCAGGTCATCATGAACCTGATCGTCAACGCGCGCGACGCCATGCCCCACGGCGGCACGATCCGGATCGAGACCCGCAACGAGCTGCTGTCCGAGGACCGGGTGCGCGACCGCGTCCGGATTCCGCAGGGCCGCTACGTGGTGGTCAGCGTCACCGACGACGGCGCCGGCATCCCCCCCGATCGCCTGCCGAAGGTGTTCGAGCCCTTCTACACCACCAAGCGCACAGGCGAGGGCACCGGCCTCGGGCTGTCGACGGCTTACGGGATCGTCAAGCAGACCGGCGGCTTCATCTTCGTCGACTCGACCCCGGGCATGGGCAGCGTGTTCACGCTGATGTTCCCGGCGCATGATCTGCCGCTGCGCCGCGCCGCCCCGGCGGAGCGCCCGGCCAGGACCGGCCCGCCGCCGCAGGGCGAGGGGGCCATTCTGCTCGTCGAGGACGAGGCCCCGGTGCGCGCCTTCGCGTCGCGCGCCCTGCGCAGCCGCGGCTACAGCGTGATCGAGGCCGAGAGCGGCGAGGAGGCGCTGGAGCTGCTTTCCGACGATGGGCTCGAGATCGACGTCTTCGTCACCGACGTCGTGATGCCCGGGCTCGACGGGCCCAGCTGGGTGCGCAAGGCGCTCGAGATCCGCCCCGATGTGCGCGTCGTCTTCGTCTCGGGCTATGCCGAGGACGCGATCCCCGACGGGGACGGGCGCATTCCCAACGCCGTCTTCCTGCCCAAGCCCTTCTCGCTGCAGGAGCTGACGGCGACGGTCCAGGCCCAGCTGGTCTGACCGGGCTCAGGGATCGGCCATCTCGCCGGCGCGGACCCGCGCGTGCAGGCGCAGGTCCCGTGCCGCGTGGTGGCGGAAGGCCGCCGCCAGCCGGGGCGAGAGCGGCAGCGCCATCTCGGGCGAGACGTTCAGCCGCCGCGGTGCCACGGCGCGGCCCAGCCGGCGGGCGAAGAAGCCGGTGACCGCGGCCGGATCCTCGTAGGGCAGAAGGTAGTCGACCGCGACCTGCCCGGTGGCATCGGCCACGAAGTCCGACTGGCAGCCCACATCGGCGAATCCCGGGCGCGGCGTGGCGAGGTAGCCGGCGACGAAATCGTCGAAACTCATGTCGGCCGTGCTGTTCGGGTGGCCGCGCAGCGCGGGCCGGGCGCGGTAGCGGTACCAGCTGCCGAGCCAGTCGAGCGGCTCGCGCATCACCGCGATCGTCTCGAGGCCGATCCCGCCCATCCGGTCGAGGCGCGGTTTCAGGAAGCTTTCGTACACCCGGTAGGGCATGTGCTTCATCTCGGGCGGATCGCGGAACACCATGGCCGCGTCCGGGGCCAGTGCCCCCTCGAGAGCCACTGTGCCCGTCTTGGGCGTCGCCAGGAAAACCAGCCGCTGGGTCCAGAAAACCAACATCACGCATACTCCGGGGGCGGCGGGACCGTCGCCGCGTCACTTGCGTAAACTACTCTTTAACCGCTTTCGGAAAAAGCTGGGACGACGCAAATTTTCATTGATTTGTTCCCTTTTTGATCTCATAGTGCATGAGAACAAGAGGCGAACACGTGCAGTCATTGCTGCAATTGCGGCGATGTGAAATAAGAGGTCCGAGACATGGCATCCCAGAACGTACTCGAGTTGGACGGAAAGCGCGACATGGACAAGCAGAAGGCGCTGGATTCGGCGCTCAGCCAAATCGAGCGGCAGTTCGGCAAGGGCTCTATCATGCGCCTCGGCGCCGATAATCCGGTCGCCGAGATCGCGGCGACCTCGACCGGGTCGATCGGGCTCGACATCGCGCTCGGCATTGGCGGCATTCCGAAGGGCCGGATCGTGGAAATCTACGGCCCCGAATCCTCGGGCAAGACGACGCTGACGCTGCACGCCGTCGCCGAAGAGCAGAAACAGGGCGGCGTCTGCGCCTTCGTTGACGCGGAACACGCGCTCGATCCGCAATACGCCAAGAAACTCGGCGTCAATCTCGACGAGCTGCTGATCTCGCAGCCCGACACGGGCGAGCAGGCGCTGGAGATCACCGACACGCTGGTGCGTTCGGGCGCGGTCAACATGGTGGTGGTCGATTCGGTCGCCGCGCTGACCCCGAAATCCGAGCTCGAGGGCGACATGGGCGACTCCAGCGTGGGCGTGCAGGCCCGGCTGATGAGCCAGGCGATGCGCAAGCTGACCGGCTCCATCGCGCGCTCGAAATGCACGGTGATCTTCATCAACCAGATCCGCATGAAGATCGGCGTGATGTTCGGCTCGCCCGAGACGACGACCGGCGGCAACGCGCTGAAATTCTACGCCTCCGTGCGGATGGATATCCGCCGGATCGGGGCGATCAAGGACCGCGACGAGGTGGTGGGCAACACCACCCGCGTGAAGGTGGTCAAGAACAAGGTCGCGCCGCCCTTCAAGCAGGTCGAGTTCGACATCATGTATGGCGAGGGAATCTCGAAGACCGGCGAACTCGTCGACATGGGCGTGAAGGCCGGCATCGTCGAGAAGTCGGGCTCCTGGTTCTCCTATGGCGACGAACGCATCGGCCAGGGGCGCGAGAACGCGAAGACCTTCCTCAAGGAAAACCCCGAGATCGCCGCCGAGATCGAGGACAAGATCCGTGCGGCCCACGGGCTCGACGCGCCGGGCGGTGCGGCGGGCGGGGACGACCTCGTCGAGGCCTGACCGCGGCGCGCGCCGCCGACCGGGATCGTGACAGGGCCGTGCCGCCGGGCACGGCCCTTTTTCCATGCGCCGCGCCCGATCGCTGGACAGCCGCCCGGCGGCGGGATACACCCCGAAACCGACCCGGATCACTGGAGCCAAGGACCGCGCAACATGGCCAGTCTGAACGACATCCGTTCGACCTTCCTCGACTACTTCGCCAAGAACGGCCACGAGATCGTGGACAGCTCGCCGCTGGTGCCGCGCAACGACCCGACGCTGATGTTCACGAATGCCGGCATGGTGCAGTTCAAGAACGTGTTCACCGGGGTCGAGCATCGCGACTACAACCGCGCGGCCACCTCGCAGAAATGCGTCCGCGCGGGCGGCAAGCACAACGACCTGGACAATGTCGGCTACACCGCGCGTCACCACACCTTCTTCGAGATGCTCGGCAACTTCTCCTTCGGAGATTACTTCAAGGAGGCCGCGATCCCCTATGCCTGGGATCTCGTCACGAAGGAATTCGGCATCGACAAGGATCGGCTGCTCGTCACCATTTACCACACCGATGACGAGGCGGCCGATATCTGGAAGAAATACGCCGGCCTGCCGGACGAACGCATCATCCGCATCCCGACATCGGACAATTTCTGGTCGATGGGTGCCACGGGACCCTGCGGCCCCTGCACGGAGATCTTCTACGATCACGGCCCCGGCATCCCGGGTGGCCCGCCGGGCAGCCCCGAGGAGGATGGCGACCGCTTCATCGAGATCTGGAACCTCGTCTTCATGCAGTTCGAGCAGTTCGAGGACGGGCGGCGCGAGACGCTGCCGCATCCCTCGATCGATACCGGCATGGGACTCGAACGGATCGGCGCGCTCCTGCAGGGCAAGCACGACAACTACGACACCGATCTCATGCGCGCGCTGATCGAGGCCAGTGCCAACGCCACCTCGGCCGACCCCGACGGGCCGGGCAAGGTGCATCACCGCGTGATCGCGGATCACCTGCGATCCACCGCCTTCCTGATCGCCGACGGGGTGATGCCGTCGAACGAGGGTCGCGGCTACGTGCTGCGCCGGATCATGCGCCGCGCCATGCGCCACGCCCATCAGCTGGGCGCGGCCGACCCGCTGATGCACCGCCTGGTCGGCGCGCTGGTCGGCAAGATGGGCGCCCATTACCCGGAGCTGACCCGCGCCCGCCCGCTGATCGAGGAGACGCTGCGCCTCGAGGAGACGCGCTTCAAGCAGACGCTGGACCGCGGGTTGCGGCTGCTCGACGACGAGCTGGGCAAGCTGGGCGAGGGCCGCCCGCTGCCGGGCGCGGCGGCGTTCAAGCTCTACGACACCTACGGCTTCCCGCTGGACCTGACGCAGGACGCGCTGCGCGAGCGCGGCCGCGTCGTGGATACCGAGGGGTTCGACGCGGCCATGGCCGAGCAGAAGGCCAAGGCCCGCGCCAGCTGGGCCGGCTCGGGCGAGACCGCGGACGCCGCGATCTGGTACGACCTCGCCGAAGAGCATGGCGCGACCGAGTTCCTCGGCTACGACACCGAGGCGGCCGAGGGCCAGATCCTCGCCGTGGTCGTGGATGGCGACCGGGCCGGCAAAGCCGCCAAGGGCGAGAGCGTCCAGGTGGTGCTGAACCAGACGCCGTTCTACGCCGAGGCCGGCGGCCAGGTGGGCGATACCGGCACGCTTCGGACCGACGGCGGGACCGCGCGGATCATCGACACCAAGAAGAGCGCCGGCGTCTTCATCCATTTCGCCGAGGTGACCGAGGGCGAGATCCTGCCGGGGACGGCGGCCCAGCTCGAGGTGGACCACGCCCGCCGCGGCGCGATCCGTGCCAATCACTCGGCCACCCACCTGCTGCACGAGGCCCTGCGCCGCCATCTCGGCGCGCATGTCGCGCAGCGCGGGTCGCTCAACGCGCCGGACCGCCTGCGCTTCGATTTCAGCCACACGCGCGCGCTGTCGGATGCCGAGATCACCGAGGTCGAGGCCGAGGTGAACGCGCTGATCCGCCAGAACGCGGCGGTCGAGACCCGGATCATGACGCCCGACGAGGCGCGCGAGCTGGGCGCCCAGGCGCTGTTCGGCGAGAAATACGGCGACGAGGTGCGCGTCGTCTCGATGGGGCGGCAGACCAATTCGGGCAAGGGTGCCGACGGCGAGACCTACTCGATCGAGCTCTGCGGCGGCACCCATGTGCGGCGCACCGGCGATATCGGGGTCTTCGTGCTGCTCTCCGACAGCGCGTCGAGCGCCGGCGTGCGCCGGGTCGAGGCGCTCACCGGCGAGGACGCGGTCCGCCATCTGAGCGCGCAGGACGCCCGCATGAACGCGGTCGCGCTGGCGCTGAAGGCCCAGCCCGACGAGGTGCCGGATCGCGTGAAGACCCTGATGGACGAGCGGCGCGCGCTGCAGAACGAGGTCGCGCAGCTCCGCCGCGAGCTGGCCATGGCCGGCGGGCCGGGGCAGGGCGCCGCGCCGGACCCGCGCGACGTGGGCGGGGTGCCGTTCCTGGCCCAGGTGCTCTCGGGCGTGTCGGGCAAGGATCTGCCGGCGCTGATCGACGAGCACAAGGCGCGGATCGGCACGGGCGCGATCCTGCTGATCGCCGATACCGACGGCAAGGCCGCGGTGGCGGCCGGCGTGACCGGTGACCTGACCGACCGGATCTCGGCGGTGGACCTGGTGCGCGCGGCGACGCCGGTCCTGGGCGGCAAGGGTGGCGGCGGCCGGCCCGACATGGCCCAGGGCGGCGGCCCGGACGCGGGCAATGCCGCGGCGGCGATCAAGGCGGCCGAAGCCGTGATCGGGGGCTGAGATGGCGGCGTTCTGGATCGCGCATGTGAAGGTGACCGACCCCGACGCCTATGGGCGCTACGCGGCCATCGCGACCGAGGCCATCGCCGCGCATGGCGGCGAGTTCCTCGCGCGCGGGGGGCGGTATCGCCAGATGGAAGGCCCCGACCGGCCGCGCAACGTGGTGGCGCGCTTTCCGAGCTTCGAGGATGCGGTCGCCTGCTATGAGTCGGCGCGTTACCAGGAGGCGCTGTCGCATGCCCGCGATGCATCGGTGCGCGAACTGGTGATCGTCGAGGCGGATTGAGCCGGCCGCCGCCGCTGCGCGGCGAGACATGCCTCCGGCGGGGATATTTCCGCCACCTGGAGAGGCTCAGTGCGTGGCGGTCGACGAAAACACGTTGATCACCACGATCCCGGCGACGATCAGCCCCATTCCGATCAATGCCGCCAGGTCCACCGACTGGCGAAACATCGCCCAGCCGATCAGCGCGGTCAGGCAGATGCCGAGGCCCGACCAGATCGCGTAGGTCACGCCCAGCGGCAGCACCTTGAGCACCAGGGTAAAGCAGTAGAACGCGGCGCCGAAGCCGATCACAACGCCGAGCGAGGGCAGGAGCCGGGTGAATTGCTGGCTCGCCTGGAGCGAGGCGGTCCCGAGCGTCTCGAACAGGACGGCGATCACCAGGATGAGATAGGCCTGCTGCATGAGAGTCTCCGCAAGAATCCGGGATGTCCTAGCCCCTCCTAGCGCGGGGCAGGCGCGGGCGCCAGTCAGAAGGCGACGTAGTGGTCGCGGCGATGATTGATGGCGATGATCAGGTTCAGCACCACGGCGCCGAGCAGCGACCAGAGCACCGGGACCGGATCGAGGACCAGGAAGGCGAGGCCGAAGACGGCGGCGTCGACGATCAGCTGGGTCCAGCCCGCCCGGAACCCGGTCCTGTCCTGCAGGTAGACGGCCAGCACCCCGACGCCGCCGAGGCTGGCGCCATGCCGGAAGAGCGCCAGCAGCCCCGCGCCCGCGGTGGCGCCGACCAGCAGCGCGCCGGGCAGCGGCGCGAGGGCGCCGATCTCGAAGACGGAGGGCAGCCAGCCCGCGAGCAGCGACAGGAGCCCCACGGCGAGAAAGGTCTTGATCGTGAACCCGACCCCGATCCGGGCCAGGGCCAGCCAGTAGAAGGGCAGGTTCACCACGAAGAACACCGCGCCGAAACTCCAGCCGGTGGCGTAGGAGACCACCAGCGCAAGCCCCGCGGTCTGCCCGGTGACGAAGCCCAGATGCTGCATCAGCGTGACCGAGAGCGCCACCATCAGCACGCCGAAGGCGATGCCCTGCGCGTCCTGCAGGGGCGTGTGGCGGGGCGGTTCGGTTCCGGGCCGGTGGGTCGTCATGGGGCCGTCCTAGGCCCGGTGGGCGGTCAAGTCCAGACGGGGCGCGACCGCACCTGGAAGGGGCCGCCCGCGGGCGGCCCCCTGGGATCTCTAGGCCGGGGCCGGGATCAGCCGGTCAGCGCCGTGTTCAGGTTCTCGTCCACCTTCTCGAGGAAGCCGGTGGTCGTCAGCCATTTCTGGTCCGGCCCGACCAGCAGCGCGAGATCCTTGGTCATGTGGCCCGATTCGACCGTCTCGACCACGACGCGTTCGAGCGTCTCGGCGAAGTCCTGCAGCCGGGCGTTGCCGTCGAGCTTGGCGCGATGCTTCAGCCCGCCGGTCCAGGCGTAGATCGAGGCGATCGAGTTGGTCGAGGTTTCCTCGCCGCGCTGGTGCTGGCGGTAGTGACGGGTGACGGTGCCGTGGGCGGCCTCGGCCTCCATGATCTTGCCGTCGGGCGTCATCAGCTGGCTGGTCATCAGCCCGAGCGAGCCGAAGCCCTGCGCCACGGTGTCGGACTGCACGTCGCCGTCGTAGTTCTTGCAGGCCCAGACGAAGCCGCCCGACCACTTCATCGCGGCGGCGACCATGTCGTCGATCAGGCGGTGTTCGTAGGTGATGCCCGCCTTCTCGAACTGCTCCTTGAACTCCGTGTCGAAGATCTCCTGGAAGATGTCCTTGAAGCGCCCGTCATAGACCTTGAGGATCGTGTTCTTGGTCGAGAGATAGACCGGCCAGCCCATCTTGAGGCCGTAATTCATCGAGGCGCGGGCGAAGTCGCGGATCGACTCGTC
Source organism: Rhodovulum sp. YNF3179 (assembly GCF_050586465.1). Taxonomy (NCBI): domain Bacteria; kingdom Pseudomonadati; phylum Pseudomonadota; class Alphaproteobacteria; order Rhodobacterales; family Paracoccaceae; genus Rhodovulum; species Rhodovulum sp. YNF3179. The sequence continues at coordinate 441,214 of NZ_JBOCEG010000003.1, forward strand.
GAGGTTGTACATGCCCATGTAGACGCCGGCCGACGGCGCGTCGTAGACCTCGCGCTCGATCACCTCGCCGTCCTCGCCGACGAATTTCAGGCTCAGCTTGCCCGGTCCGGGAAACTTGATGTCGGTGGCGCGGTACTGGTCGCCGAAGGCATGGCGGCCGATCACGATCGGCTGGGTCCAGCCCGGAACGAGGCGGGGCACGTTCTTGCAGATGATCGGGGCGCGGAACACGACGCCGCCCAGGATGTTGCGGATCGTGCCGTTGGGGCTGCGATACATGCGCTTGAGGCCGAACTCCTCGACGCGCTGCTCGTCGGGGGTGATGGTGGCGCATTTCACGCCGACGCCCACTTCCTTGATCTTCTCGGCCGCGTCGACGGTGATCTGGTCGTCGGTGCGGTCGCGTTCCTCGATGCCGAGGTCGTAGTAGAGCAGGTCGATGTCGAGATAGGGCAGGATCAGCTTCTGCTTGATGAAATCCCAGATGATCCGGGTCATCTCGTCGCCGTCGAGCTCGACGACCGGGTTTTCGACTTTGATCTTGGACATTGGAACGCCCCTCGCTGGAAATGAATCGATCTCGCGCGCTCTATATCCTGAAACGACGCGCCTGGCTAGATCGTATGCGACGGTATACTGATCAGCCGCCACCGCCCACGATCATGCCGACGGCGAACGCGACGACGGCGCAGGTGCCGCCGACCAGCACCGTCTCGCCCACGCAGCGCCGCAGCCGCTCGCCGGTGGCGTTCCAGCGCAGCAGGCCGAGCGCGACCAGCGCGAGGAAGGTCGCGGCGACCGAGAGCCGGAAGGTCGCGCCCGTGGGCTCCATCAGGAAATAGGGGATGAGCGGCACCGCGCCGAAGAGCACGAAGGAGACGAAGGTGAAGAGCCCGTTGACCGCCGGCGTGTCGTCGCGCGGGTCGGCCATGCCCATCTCGTAGCTCATCATCCAGTCGGCCATGATCTCGGGATTGCGCACGAGGATCTCGGCCGTGGTCTCGGCATCCTCGCGCGAGAGGCCGCGCTGGCGCAGCTGCTCGAACACCTCGCGCGCCTCCTGTTCGGGCTGGCTGCGGATCTCCTCGAGCTCGCGGGCCCGCTCCCCCATGTAGAGATCGCGCTCCGAGCGGGCGGAGAGGAACTCGCCCAGCCCCATTGACACGGCATCGGCGAAGAGATTGGCCAGCCCGAAGACGAGCACGGCCAGCGCGCCGATCTCGGCCGCGCCCTCGGCGCCGGCGCCGGCGAAGCCCGCGACGATGGCGAAGGTCGTGACGATGCCGTCATTGCCGCCATAGACGATCTGGCGCAGATAGCTCTGCAGCCGGTCGAGCCGGTGCGCGGCGCGCCGGTCGGCGGATCCGTCGATATCCATCGGCGTGGTCCCTGCTGGTGCCCGGCTATCCTAGGCACTGGCGCGGGGTCTGCAAGCGATGCCGGCGCGGGCCTTGCGGGCGGCGCATGGCGGTCTCCCGGAATTTCCCGTTTCATTTTCCGCCAAAGGGACTATTTTCCGGGCAGGAAAGAGGAGCTTCATGCGAGATCTGAAAATCCCCGAGCAGCGCCACCCCGAGAAGGCGCATCGCCCCGACAACGCCCAGCCGCGCAAGCCCGACTGGATCCGGGTCAAGGCCCCGACGTCGGAGGGTTACAAGCAGACCCGCGACATCATGCGCGAGAACAAGCTCGTGACCGTCTGCGAAGAGGCCGGCTGCCCCAATGTCGGCGAATGCTGGAGCGCGGGCCACGCCACCATGATGATCATGGGCGAGATCTGCACCCGCGGCTGCACCTTCTGCAACATCGCCACCGGCCGTCCCGACGCGCTGGACGTGTTCGAGCCGGCGCGGGTGGCCGATGCGGTGCAGAAACTGGGCCTGAACCACGTGGTGATCACCAGCGTCGACCGCGACGACCTCGAGGATGGCGGCGCCGAGCATTTCGCGATGACCATCCGCGCGATCCGGCGCAAGTCGCCCGACACCACGATCGAGATCCTGACGCCCGATTTCCTGAAATGCGATCCGTCGGTCCTGGAAACCGTCGTGGCGGCGAAACCCGACGTCTTCAACCACAACCTCGAAACGGTGCCCGGGCTCTATCCCGACGTGCGGCCCGGGGCGCGGTATTTCCATTCCCTGCGCCTGCTGCAGCGGGTGAAAGAGATCGACCCGAGCATGTTCACCAAGTCCGGGATCATGGTGGGGCTCGGCGAAGAGCGTCAGCAGGTCACCCAGGTCATGGACGACATGCGCGCGGCGGACGTCGATTTCCTGACCATCGGCCAGTACCTGCAGCCGACGCCCAAGCATCACGCCGTCGACCGGTTCGTGACGCCCGAGGAATTCGCCAACTACGAGAAGGCCGCCTATGGCAAGGGGTTCCTGATGGTCTCGGCCACGCCGCTGACGCGGTCCTCCTACCACGCGGGCGAGGATTTCGCGCGGCTGCGCGAGGCCCGGCTCAGGAAGCTCGAGGGCGCGTAAGCCTCATTCCACCGCCGGCACGGCCTTGAGATAGGCCGCGATCGCCGCGAGATCCTCGCGCGGGAGCTGCGAGAGATTCTCGACCACCTCCGCCATCTCGCCGCCGACCACGTCGTATTCGGGGGTGAAGCCGGTCTCGAGATAGGCCGCGATATCGCCCTCGGACCAGTCGAGCCCGCCCGGCGTGATATTGGGGATCCGCCCGTCCCCGGCCGGGTTCGCCGCCCCGCCGAGCCAGGCCGCCATGTCGAGCTGTCCCAGGGCGCCCCGCGGCGTGTGGCACTCGCCGCAATGACCGAGGCTCTCGGCCAGGTAGCGCCCGCGCAGCGCCTCGGGCGAGAGTCCGTCGCCCGCGACCACCCAGCCGTCGTCGCCGAAGAGGCGTTTCCACGCGCCGAGACTGCGGCGGATGTTGAAGGGAAAGCCGATCTCGTGCGGGGCGTTGGGCGTGGCATCGGCGGGCAGCGTGTCGAGATAAGCTTTCAGATCGACGACGTCCCGGACCGAGGCCCGCGCGTAAGATGTGTAGGGAAAGGCCGGGTAGTAATGCGCGCCGCCGGGCGAGACGCCGTGCTGCATGGCGTTGACCAGGTCCAGCGTGTCCCAGCCGCCGATGCCGTGTTCCGGGTCGGGCGAGATGTTGGGCGCGACGAAGGTGCCGTAGGGCGACTCGAAGCGACGTCCGCCGGCCAGCACCAGCCGGGCCTCGTCCTCGGCGTCGGGGGCGGCGTGACAGCCGGCGCAGCCGCCGGCATGGAAGACGGCCGCGCCGCGCGCGGCGTCGCCGGTCAGGCCGGTCAGCGCGTCGGGATCGGCGGTCACCGGCCGGGTCACCAGCCAGAAGCCCAGCGCCCCGGCCGTCGCGAGGATCAGGAGAAAGAGAAAAAGGCGTTCCATCGGGGGACCTCAGAGACGCGGACAGGCGGCCCGGCGGACCGCCTGCCCGGATCGTGTCTTACAAATCCGTCAGTCGTTGGACTGGCGGTAATCCTCGTGGCAGGCCCCGCAGGCCTTGCCCACGTCGCCGAGCGCGGCGCGCAGCGAATCGAGGTCCTGCCCGGCCGCGGAGGCCAGCGCGGTCGTTGCCTCCTCGAGATCGCCCGAGATCTTCATCACGTCGTCGATATTGTCCCAGAGCGCGGGAAGCGTGCGGGTCTCCTCGCCCATGGCGAAATTGTCGCTGCCCTCGGGCCAGTAGCGCGCCTGGTTCATGGCCGCGAGATCGGCGAGGTTGGCCGCGGCGGCTCCGGCGGCCGCGGCGTCGTAGTCGATTTCACCCTTGGCCATGCCGCCCAGCTGCCCGAGGTTGAAGGCGTAAAGCTGCATATGGGCCTTGCGGGCCTTGACGGCCGCATCGAGATGCCCGTCGGCGAGCGCCGGGCCCGCGAAGACGCCCAGGCCGAGAAGGGCGGCGGTGAAACTGCGAAGAATGCTCATGGAAGACTCCTGAAAATATGTCGAACCGGCAATTTGAGTTTACCTGTGAATTTCTCGCTGAAAACTCTGCGATTTCGCAATATAGTTGTGCGATGAATCACAACTCTTCCTGGGATGACCTGCGCTACGTCCTTGCCGTGGCCGAGGCCGGATCGGTGAATGCCGCGGCCAAGCAGCTTGGCGTGAACCACGCCACCGTCCTGCGCCGCATCGCGGGCTTCGAGGATCGCCACGGCGTAACCCTGTTCGAGCGGACGGCGCGGGGCACGCGTGTCTCGCCCGAGACGCGTCCGCTGCTCGAGGCCGCACGCGCCGTGCAGTCGGCCGTGCACGGGGTCGAGCGGGTCCTGTCCGGCCATGATTCGGCGCTCCGGGGGCGCGTGCGCGTGACCTCGACGGACACGATCATGCAGTATGTCCTGCCGCGGCTGATCGGCCGCTTCCGCAAGCGCGCGCCGGAGGTCTTCGTCGACCTGGTCTGCACCAATGCCCATCTCGACCTGTCCCGGCTCGATGCCGAGGTGACGGTGCGCCCGGCGCTCGGACTGCCCAAGGGCCTGCGCGGCGCGGCACCCGCCCGCCTGGGTTTCGCCGCCTACGAGCCCGTGGGCGCGCTGCCCCCCGCGGCCGGGTGGATCGGCCTCGGCGGCACGCTGTCGCGCTCCGTCGCGGGGCAATGGATGGCCGACGAGGTGCCGCCCGACCGGATCGTGGCACGGTCCGACAGTTTCGTCGTCGCCTGCGAGATGGCGGCGGCGGGGATCGGCCGCGTGCTCTTGCCCTGCGTGGTGGGGGATGCGGATCCGCGCCTCGTCCGCAGCCCGGACAGGGGCACGGATATCAGCGTGGATCTCTGGGTGGCCAGCCATGCCGACATGGCCGACGTGCCGCGTATCCGGGCGGTGCGCGAGGCCCTGATCGAAGGGCTGGCCGCGGACCGGGATCGCCTCGCCGGCTGAGCGCTCAGAACCGGGGCAGGGCGGCGCCCGGGGCCCGCCCCGGCACCAGCGCGTCCGGCCAGCCGAAGACAAGCTCGAACGCGGCCAGCAGCAGGCAGGCCGCGACGACGGCCAGCACCAGCACGACATGCCGCGGGGATGGCGGGCGATGAACCCATTTCGCGGCCCGGAGCAGCCAGCGCAGCTGCATCGGCTCAGGCCTTGCGCCGGACCTTGCCGATATGCGGCAGGTTACGGTTGCGCTGCGCGTAATCGATCCCGTAGCCGACGACGAACGCGTCGGGGATCTCGAAGCCGGTCCAGGTGGCCTTGATCTCGACCTCGCGGCGCGACGGCTTGTCGAGCAGCGCGCAGACCTCCAGCCGTTTCGGCTCGCGCGAGCGGAGCAGCTTGACCACGTGGGCGAGCGTGAAGCCGGTATCGACGATGTCCTCCACCACCAGCACGTCGCGCCCGCCGATCTCGCCGCGCAGATCCTTGAGGATCCGCACCTCGCGCGAGCTTTCCATCGCGTTGCCGTAGGAGGACGCCTCGAGGAAGTCCACCTCCACCGGCAGGTCAAGCTCGCGCACGAGATCGGCGATGAAGACGAAAGACCCGCGCAGAAGCCCGACCACGACCAGCTTGTCGGTGTCCGCGAAATGCGCGTGGATCTCGCGCGCCAGTTCCTCGACGCGCGCGGCGATCGACTTGGCCGAGATCATCTCGTCGATCACGTAATCGGAATGGTCCATGATGTCCCCTTGCATTCCCGATGCCATCCTAGGAAAAACGGCGCCGCGGTTATACCGCCGGAACACAGAACAGGCGAGCGCCATGCCGACGCATGCGGAAAAACGGAACCTGCCCTATTCGGCGCAGCAGATGTACGACCTGGTGGCGGATGTGAACTCTTACCCCGAGTTCCTGCCTTGGTGCGCGGCCGCGCGCATCCGCGGGCGACACCCCTTCGACGAGGGCGAGGTGCTCGATGCCGACCTGGTGATCTCGTTCCGGGTGTTCCGCGAACGGTTCGGGTCACGCGTCACGCTGCGGCCGGACCAGACGATGATCGACGTCGAGTATCTCGACGGTCCGTTCAAGTACCTGAACAACCACTGGCATTTCACCCCGCAGCCCGGGGGCGGCTGCGAGGTCGATTTCTTCGTCGATTTCGAGTTCCGCTCGCGCACCTTGCAGGCGCTGATCGGCGTCGTCTTCAACGAGGCGATGCAGCGCATCGTGGCGGCTTTCGAGAAACGGGCGGAGGCACTCTATGGACGCGAGAGCTGACGACGCCGCACCGGTGACGGCGCGGCTTGGCGCCTTCGCGGCAGAGATGCCGGCGGACGGTATCCCTAGGCCGACGCGCGCGATGATGCGTCTTTCGCTCTTCGACTGGGCGGTCTGCGGCATCGCCGGCCGGGACGAGCCCGTGGCGCGGATCACGCGCGGGCTGGCGCTGGCCGATGGCGGCGCCGCGGAGGCGAGCGTGATCGGCGCCGGCCCGCGCCTGCCGGTCCGGGCGGCGGCGCTGGTCAACGGGGCGACCAGCCACGCGCTCGACTACGACGACACCCACTTCGCCCATATCGGGCACCCCAGCGTCGCGGTGATTCCCGCCGCCCTGGCCTTGGCCGAGAGAACCGGCGCCGATGGCGCGGCCCTGCTGGACGCGGCGCTGGTCGGCGTCGAGGCGTCGGTCCGGGTGGGGGTCTGGCTCGGGCGCGGGCATTACCAGACCGGGTTTCACCAGACCGCGACGGCCGGCACCTTCGGCGCGGCCGCCGCCGCGGCGCGTCTGCTCGGGCTGGATGCCGGCCGCGCGGCCCATGCGCTGGGGCTGGCCGCGACGCGGGCGGCGGGGCTCAAGTCGCAATTCGGCACGATGGGCAAGCCCTATAACGCCGGCATCGCGGCGCAGAGCGGGACCGAGGCGGCGCTGCTGGCCGCGGCCGGGTTCGTCTCGACGCCCGAGGGGATCGAAGGCGAACAGGGCTTCGGCCCGACCCATGCCGGGGCGGCCGATCCCGCCGGGCTGGCCGGTCTCGGGACGGATTGGCTTTTCGACGGGATCAGCCACAAGTTCCACGCCTGCTGCCACGGCACCCATGCCATGCTCGAGGCGCTTGGCGAGATCGCCGGGCAGGGGGTGGCGCCCGGTGGCGTGGCGGCGGTGACGGTCACCACGCATCCGCGGTGGCTGCGGGTCTGCAACCAGCCCGCGCCACGGACCGGGCTCGAGGCCAAGTTCAGCTATCGCCTGACGGCGGCGATGGCCCTGGCCGGGCGGGACACCGGCGCGCTGGACACCTTCGGCGACCGGGCCGCGTCGGACCCGGCGCTGGTCGCGCTGCGTGACAAGGTGACGGTCGAGACGGACGAGACCCTGCCCGAGACCGCCGCCCGCGTGTCGGTGTGGCTGAGCGACGGGCAGCGGCTGGAGGCCGCGCATGATCTCGCGGCACCGATGCGCCTGGAGACCCGCCAGGCGAAGCTTCGCGCCAAGGGGGCGGCACTGCTGGGCGCCGAGGGGGCCGAACGGCTCTGGTCGGCGGTGACGGCAGGCGACGTCGCGGCGCTGGCGGAGCTGTTGCGTCAGCCGGCCTGAGCCGCCCGGATCAGCAGGCGCAGCGCGTGCTCGACGGTCGCGCGGCGCACGGCGTCGCGGCCGAGCGCACCGAAATCCACGGTCTCGGCGACGGTCGCGGCGCCCGTGCGGGCAAGGCCGAAGCAGACGCGCCCCTCGGGCTTGCCGGGGCTGCCGCCGCCCGGCCCGGCGATGCCGGTGACCGACACGGCGAGCCCGGCCGCGGACCGCGCCAGCGCGCCCGCGGCCATCTCCGTCGCCGTGGCCTCGGAAACCGCGCCGTGGGCGTCCAGCGTCGCCGGCGCAACGCCCAGCATCTCTGTCTTGGCGGCGTTCGAATAGGTCACGAATCCGCGGTCGAACACGTCCGAGCTGCCGGGAATGTCGGTGATCGCCCCGGCGATCAGCCCGCCGGTGCAGCTTTCGGCCGTGGCGAGCGTCACGCCCGCGGCGCGGCAGGTCGCCAGCAGGTCCTCGGCCAGGGCGCGGGTCACATCAGCATCCCGTGCGAGATCGCCGCGGCCAGTGCCACGCCGATCGCCGCGAAGAGGCCGGCCACCACGTCGTCCAGCATGACCCCGGCGGCGTTGGGCTGGCGGTCGGCCCAGCCGACGGGGCCCGGCTTCCAGACGTCGAAGAGACGGAAGAGCAGGAAGGCCCCGAGAATGCCGGGCCAGAGCGCCGTGAACCCGGCGCCGACATGCCAGGCGCCGGCCGAGACGGGGAAGAGCGCGATCCACTGGCCGACCACCTCGTCGATGACCACCTCCGAAGGATCGTGATCGGTCTTGCCGCGGGTCCATTCCGTCGTCGCCCACCAGCCGAGCGCCAGCGCCAGGATCGTGGCGAGGGCCAGCAGCGGAAAGCCCCCGGCAAGGTGCAGGGCCCAGGCCGCGGGAATCGCCGCCGCCGAGCCCCAGGTGCCCGAGGCCGGGCGGAGATGCCCGACATAGCCGAAGGTCGCGATGAGGTGCGGCATGTTCATGTGCTGACCAGTGTCGCCGCGGCCATGGCGGCGATCCCTTCCTCGCGGCCGGTGAAGCCCAGCCGTTCCGATGTCGTGGCCTTCACGCTGACGCGGTCGGGCGCGATGCCGAGCAACCCGGCCAGCCGCGCGCGCATGGCGCCGGCATGGGGACCGATCTTCGGCCGCTCGCAGATGATGGTGCAGTCGACATTGGCGATGCGAAAGCCGCGCGCCGCGACCCGTGCCACCGCGTGCGCCAGGAAGATGTCGCTTGCCGCGCCCTTCCATTGCGGATCGCTCGGCGGGAAATGCTGGCCGATATCGCCCTCGGCCAGCGCCCCGTAAAGCGCGTCGGTCACCGCATGCATGGCGACGTCGGCGTCGGAATGGCCCTGGAGCGCCCGGTCATGGGGCACCGCCACGCCGCAGAGCGTCACCCAGTCACCCGGGCCGAAGCGGTGCACGTCGTACCCGGTGCCGCTGCGCACGTCCATATCCGTCTCCAGCAGTGCCGCGGCGCGGTCGAAATCCGCCGCCGTGGTCAGTTTCATGTTGGCCTCATCCCCCGCGACGATGGCCACGTCAAGCCCGGCGGCGCGGGCCACGGCCACGTCGTCCGCGGCGCTGCCGTCATCCGCGCGGTGAGCCGCCAGGATCGCCGCGAAGTCGAAGCCTTGCGGCGTCTGTGCGCGGTAAAGCCCGGCGCGATCCTCGACGCCGGTCACGACGCCCGCCGTGCCGCGCCAGAGCGCATCCGTGACCGCCAGCGCGGGGGCCGCCGCGGGGGCGGTGTCCAGCGCGGCAAGGACCCGGTCGATCACCGCCGGGGGCAGCAGCGGGCGGGCCGCGTCATGGATCAGCACCCGCGCGACGCCGTCGCCGGCGAGCGCCTCGAGCCCCGCGCGGACAGAGCCGCCGCGGGTCGCGCCGCCCGGCACCGTCTCGACCCCGTGACCGATGCATCCGGCGAAATGGGCGGCGTCGTCGGGATTGGCCACGACGAGGATCCGGTCGATGGCCGGATGGGCGTGAAACACGTCCAGCGTCCGCGCCAGCACCGGCCGGCCCCCGAGATCGCGATACTGTTTCGGAATCCCGCCGCCCGCGCGGATGCCGCGTCCGGCGGCGACGATCAGCGCCGCTGTCCTGTCCTGCCCCGTGGTCATGGGCGTTCTCTAGGCGGGAATCCGGGGGCTGTCCATCTCGGTCGCATTGCCTTCCATGCCTGTTTGCGCTAGCTATTTGGCATAAATGCACAAGGATTAGGCATTTGACCATTCAAGTGGCAGATATCCCGCTCTCACCGCCGGTTTTTCTGGCACCCATGGCCGGCATCACCGATCTTCCGTTTCGAAAGCTCGTGGCGCGGTTCGGCGCCGGGTTGGTGGTATCGGAAATGGTGGCAAGCCAGGAAATGGTCGAGGCGAAACCCTCCGTGCGGGCGCGCGCCGAGCTTGACGCCGGCGACGGGCGGACTGCCGTGCAGATCGCCGGGCGCGAGGCGCACTGGATGGCCGAGGCGGCCCGCATGGCCGAGGATCTCGGCGCCCGGATCATCGACATCAACATGGGCTGCCCGGCCAAGAAGGTCACCAGCGGGCTCTCGGGCTCGGCGCTGATGCGCGACCCGGACCACGCGCTGCGCCTGATCGAGGCGGTCGTGCGCGCGGTGCGGGTGCCGGTGACGCTGAAGACCCGGCTGGGTTGGGACGACGACCTGCTGAACGCGCCGCAGATCGCCGCCTGGGCGCAGGGGGCCGGGGTGCAGATGATCACGATCCACGGCCGCACCCGCTGCCAGTTCTACAAGGGCGCGGCCGACTGGGACGCGATCCGCGCGGTCACCGAGGCCGTCTCGGTCCCGGTCATCGCCAATGGCGACATCACCTCCGCCGAGACCGCGCGGCAGGCGCTGGCGCGCTCCGGTGCGCGGGGGGTGATGGTGGGGCGCGGCGTGCAGGGACGACCCTGGCTTCTGGCCCGTATCGCCGCCGATCTCTTCGGCACGCCGGCGCCCGACGTGCCCGAAGGCGCGGCCTTCAGCGACATGGTCGCGGCGCATTACGAGGACATGCTGGCCTTTTACGGCCGCGACCTGGGGGTGCGGGTCGCGCGCAAGCATCTCGGCTGGTACATGGACCGGGCCGGTGTCGACGCCGCGACCCGGCGCGCGATCCTCACCGAAAGCGATCCGGACCGGGCCCGCAGGCGGCTGGCCGATGCCCTCGCCCCGTGCGAGGCGGCCGCATGAGCGGCCCGTCCTCTGAAACCATCTGGGCGTCGCTGCCCGTGCCGGCGCTGATTGTCGGGGCCGATGACCGGATCGAGGATCTGAACCCGGCCGCCGAGCTGTTCTTCAACACCTCGGCCAAGGGTCTGATTGGGGCGCCGGTCTGGGACCGGCTGATGGTTGACGCCCCGATCGAGGACAGCCTCGCCCGCGTGCGCAACGGTCATTCCGCGCTGTTCATGAACGATGTCGACGTCGGCACCGGCGACCGTGCGCCCACCGTCTGCAACATGCAGGTGGCGCCGCTTTCCGATCGGTCGGACGCGGTCCTGCTGCTGATCGCCCCGCGCGAGATCGCCGGCCGGCTGGGCCGGGCGATGGGCGTCAAGAGCGCGGCGAAATCCGCGATCGGCATGGCCGAGATGCTGGCCCACGAGATCAAGAACCCGCTGGCCGGGATCACCGGCGCGGCCCAGCTGCTGTCGATGAACATCGGCGCGGAAGACCGCGAGATGACCGACCTGATCGTGGCCGAGACCCGGCGCATCCTGGGGCTGCTGGACCAGGTGGAACAGTTCGGCAACCTGCGCGCACCCGAGAGGCGGGCGGTCAACATCCACGACATTCTCGACCGGGCGCATAAGTCGGCCGCGCTCGGCTTCGCGGCCAAGATGACGATCCGCGAGGATTACGACCCGTCGCTGCCGCCGACCTGGGGGGATACCGACCAGCTGCTGCAGGTGGTCCAGAACCTGATGAAGAACGCCGCCGAGGCCGCCGGCCCCGAGGGCGGGACGATCACGCTGCGCACCTTCTACGAGCTCAGCCTCCGGCTGCGCAAACCCGACGGCAGCGCCGGGGCGGTGCCGCTCCAGGTGGAGATCATCGATGACGGGCCGGGCCTGCCGCCCGAGATCGCCGGCGACATCTTCGAGCCCTTCGTCTCCGGGCGCGAGAACGGCACCGGGCTCGGGCTGGCGCTGGTCTCCAAGATCGTCTCCGAACATGACGGCTGGATCGCGGTCGACTCGGTGCCCGGCCGCACCGTGTTCCGCGTCTCGCTGCCCGTCGCCCCGAAAGAGGAACGCCCCGAATGACCCAGGAGAAACACTGATGGACGGCACGGTCCTGGTCGCCGATGACGACCGCACAATCCGCACGGTTCTGACCCAGGCGCTGACGCGCGCCGGGTGCAAGGTGCACGCGACCTCGTCGCTGACGACGCTGATGCGCTGGGTCGGCGAGGGGCGCGGCGACCTGGTGATCTCCGACGTCATCATGCCGGATGGCAACGGCTTGGAAATGCTTCCGAAAATCTCGGCCGACCGGCCCGAGCTGCCGGTGATCGTGATCTCGGCGCAGAACACGATCATGACCGCGATCCAGGCCGAGGAGGCAGAGGCCTATGATTACCTGCCCAAGCCCTTCGACCTGCCGGACCTGATGAAGCGCGCCGCGCGCGCGCTGCAGGCGCGGCGCCGGGCACCGGCGCGCGCCGTTCCGGGCACACGGGCCGACGCCGAGCAGGACGAGCTGCCGCTGGTCGGCCGCACGCCGCAGATGCAGGCGCTCTACCGCCTGGTCGCACGGGTGATGAACGCCGAGTTGCCGGTACTGATCAGCGGTGAAAGCGGCACCGGCAAATCATTGATTGCGCGTGCGATTCACGATTTCAGCGATCGGCGGACGCAACCCTTCGTCGTCGCCTCGGCCGAGGACCTGGCCGGTGTCGACGGCCCCTCGGCGGTGATCGCAAAGGCCAAGTCGGGATCGATCCTCTTCGACGAGGTGGGCGATTTCGACGCCGAGGCCCAGCTGCGCATCGTGCGGATGCTCGACAGTTTCGGCGACAGCGGCCCGCGGGTCATGGCGACGTCCCAGCAGGACCTGTCCCGGCGCATGGATGACGGCGCGTTCCGCGAGGACCTGTTCTACCGGTTGAGCGGCGTGACCCTGACCGTTCCGGCGTTGCGCGAGCGGGTCGACGACATCCCGCTCCTGACCGAGCACTTCCTGGTTCGGATCGGGCGCGACGGCTTCAGCCAGAAAACCCTGTCGGCCGATGCGATGGAAATGCTCAAGACCTACAGCTGGCCCGGCAATGTCCGCCAGCTCGAGAACACGATCCGCCGGCTCGCCGTCACCAGCCCCGAGGACGAGATCACCCGCGCCGATGCCGAGGCCGTCCTGTCCGGCCAGCCCGCGATGGAGCCGGTGGGCAGCGCAGGCGAGGGCGACAAGCTCTCGGCCTCGGTCGCGGCCCATCTGCGGCGCTATTTCGATCTGCATGGCGGGGTGCTGCCGCCGCCGGGGCTCTACCAGCGGGTCCTGCGCGAGGTGGAGACCCCGCTGATCGAGATCGCGCTCGACGCCACCGGCGGCAACCAGGCCAAATGCGCCGATCTGCTCGGCATCAACCGGAACACGCTGCGCAAGAAAATCACCGATCACGATATTCGCGTGACTCGGCGCCGGAAATTGATGTAATCTCGCAACATCTTATGTGGCCGATTGGCGTCTCTCGCCGGTCGGGCTCTTCGACGGCACGCAAGGCAAGAGGGTGGCGTGAGCAACAGCCGCGCGGGCAGGGTAAGCTGGGAGCGTCTGAACCGGCTGCGCAAGCAGCGTCGTTTCCAGAACGCCGCGACACTGGGGCTGGTGGGTCTCGGGCCGGTTCTCGCGGTTGCGACCTTCCTGATCCTCAATGTCTTCGATCCCGGCGCCAGTGCCTTCAGCCTGCGGGCGATCCTGCTGGCCGATCTCGTCTATGTGCTGGCCATCGCCGCGCTGGTGCTGCAGCGGGTCGCGCGCATGGTCGCGGCCCGCCGCGCCAAGTCCGCAGGCTCGCGCCTGCATCTGCGGCTGACCGGCGTCTTCGCGATCATCGCGCTGATTCCCACCGTGCTGGTCGCGGTCTTTGCCGTGCTGACGGTGAATTTCGGGCTGGAGGGATGGTTCTCGGACCGGGTGCGGCAGGTGGTCGGCAATTCGCTGGCCGCGGCCGAGGCCTATGAACAAGAACATCGCGACGACCTGACCGAGGATGCCGAGGCGCTGGCGGGCTTTCTCGGCCGCGCCAAGGCGCGGACCCAGTTCCTGTCGGACGGCGAGCTGCGCCAGCTGCTGACCCAGGGCCAGGCCCAAATCCAGCGCGGGCTGCGCGAGGCCTATGTCATCGACGGGGGCGGCGATCTCAGGGCGCGGGGCGAACGAAGCTATCTCTTCGATTACGAAGAGCCGGCCCCGGCGCAAATCTCCCGGGCCCAGGCCGGCGAAACCGTCATCATCCGCGACTGGGACAACAACGAGTTCCGCGCGCTGATCGCGCTCGACAGTTGGGCGGACCGGTATCTCTATGTCTCGCGCAACGTCGACGGGCAGATCCTGAACCTGCTGGATGAAACCCAGGAGACCGTGCGGCTCTACCAGCAACTGGAAAACGAGCGTGGCAGATTGCTGTTTGAATTCGGGCTGTTGTATCTCGGCTTTGCAGTGATCCTCATCCTTGCCGCGATCTGGCTGGGGCTGTGGTTCGCCGAACGGCTGTCGCGCCCGGTGGGCCGGCTGGCGAGCGCGGCCCAGCGCGTCGGCGCGGGCGACCTGGACGTGCAGGTCAAGGTCGCGGACAGCGACGACGAGATCGCCATGCTGGGGCGGCTCTTCAACCAGATGACGCGCCAGCTCAAGGGGCAGCGGGACGCCTTGCTCGACAGCCACCGCCAGACCGAACGGCGCCGGCGTCTCTTCGACAGCGTGCTCTCGAGCGTGACCGCCGGGGTCATCGGGCTCGATTCCGAGGGGCGGCTCGATTTCATGAACCGCTCGGCCATGCGGCTGCTGCTGCTGGACGAGGCGCGCGACAGCGACGTGGCCCTGCGTGCCGCCGTGCCGGAATTCGCCGGCCTTTTCGAGACGATCAGCCAGGGCGGGGGCGAGGTGGCGCAGGAAGAGATCAAGGTCTCGCGCGACGGCAAGCTCGAGAGCCTGCTGGTGCGGATCGCCACGCGGCGCAACACCGCCGGCCGGCTGGAAGGCTACGTGGTGGCCTTCGACGACGTCACCGACCTGGTCAGCGCGCAGCGGATGGCGGCCTGGGGCGACGTCGCCCGGCGCATCGCGCACGAGATCAAGAACCCGCTGACGCCGATCCAGCTATCGGCCGAACGGCTGCGGCGCAAGTTTCGCCCGCTCGCCGGCGACGAGGCGGCGGCGCTGGAACAATACACCGACGTGATCGTGCGCCAGACCAACGACCTGCGCCGGATCGTCGACGAGTTCTCGAAATTCGCCCGCATGCCCGAGCCCGACCGGAACGAGCATGACCTGGCGGCGCTGGTGCGCGATGCCGTCTTCCTGCAGCGCGAGGGCATGCCGGAGGTGGAGCTGACCCTGGACTGCCCCGAGGGGCCGCTGCCCGCGGATATCGACCGGACCATGATCTCGCAGGCGCTGACAAACCTTATTAAGAACGCGGGCGAGGCCATTGAAAGCTATAAGGAAAAAGTCGGTGACGATATCAAGCCGGAGATCCGCGTCGCGGTCCGCCAGTCGGAGTCGCGGATCGAGGTCACCATCGCCGATAACGGCATCGGCCTGCCCGAGGATCGCTCGCGGCTCTTCGAGCCGTATGTGACGACGCGCGAGAAGGGCACCGGGCTCGGTCTGCCGATCGTCAAGAAGATCGTCGAGGAACACGGCGGCACGCTCGAATTGCTGGACGCACCGGTCTTCGAGGGCGCCGATCACCGCGGCGCGCTGGCGCGGATGACGCTGCCGCGCGCGACGCCGCGCAAGAAGGGACTGACAGGGAGGCATGTGGCCTGAGGGCCGGCAGGGAAAGAACATGAGCGATATTCTTATTGTGGACGACGAGCGGGATATCCGCGAACTGATATCGGACATTCTCGGCGACGAGGGCTATGCCACGCGGCTGGCCGCCAATTCCGAGGACTGCATGCGCGAGATCAACACCGAGCCCCCGGCGCTGATCGTGCTCGACATCTGGCTGAAGGACAGCAAGATGGACGGGATCGATATCCTCAAGACCGTCAAGCGCGACAACCCCGATGTGCCGGTGGTCATCATCTCGGGGCATGGCAACATCGAGATCGCGGTCGCCGCGATCAAGCAGGGCGCCTATGACTTCATCGAGAAACCCTTCAATATCGACCAGTTGCTCGTCGTCATTTCACGCGCCATGGAAGCCGCCAAGCTGCGGCGCGAAAACATGGAACTGCGCCGCCGCGACGTGACCACGGCCGAGATGATCGGCGGTTCCACCGCCTTCAAAGGGCTGAAATCCCAGCTCGAGAAAGTCACGAAATCCAATGGACGGGTGATGCTGTCCGGCCCCTCCGGCGCGGGCAAGGAGGTTGCGGCGCGCTTCATCCATGCCGGCTCGACCCGCGCCGGGGCGCCCTTCATGAGCATCAACTGTGCCTCGGTCGAGCCCGAGCGCATGGAAGAGGTGCTCTTCGGCCGCGAGACGGCGGAGCGCGGCGTGGAGCCGGGCCTGCTCGAGCAGGCCCATGGCGGCGTGGTCTTCTTCGACGAGGTGGCCGACATGCCGTCCGGCACCCAGTCCAAGATCCTGCGCGTCCTGGTCGAACAACAGTTCCAGCGTGTCGGCGGTGCCGACAAGGTGCGCGTGGATATTCGCGTTATTTCCAGCACCAGCAGGGACTTGATGGCTGAAATTCAGGCAGGGCGCTTCCGCGAGGAGCTCTATCACCGCCTGAACGTCGTCCCGATCGAGGTGCCCGCGCTGGAGGAACGGCTGGAAGACATCCCCGTGCTCGCGGCGCATTTCATCGACGAGTTCCACCGCAGCCAGGGCCTGCCGAAACGCGAGCTGTCCTCCGAGGCCGAGGCGCTGCTCCAGACCATGCCGTGGCCGGGCAATGTCCGCCAGCTGAAGAACGTGATTGAACGCGTCCTGATCCTGGGCGACGGCACCGGGCCGATCGAGGCGCGCGAGTTGCCCACGGTCGAGGCCGAGGCGGGTTCGGGCTCGGGCCTGTCGCTGTCCGGGTCCATCGCGACGCTGCCGCTGCGCGAGGCGCGTGAACTGTTCGAGCGCGAATACCTGCTGACCCAGATCAACCGTTTCGGCGGCAATATCTCGCGGACGGCCAGTTTCGTCGGGATGGAACGCTCGGCGCTGCATCGCAAGCTCAAGTCGCTCAACGTGGTCACCACCAACCGCGGGGGCGCGCGGGTGGCGCGAATCCAGGACCACGAGACCGACGAGGCCTGATCTGAAGGGGAATTGACCCCCCGCGCGGGCTCTGCCAAGAGGGGAGCCTGGACCGTTTTCGGGAGACCGTGATGAAGGTCATCATCTGTGGGGCCGGCCAGGTCGGGTGGCAGATCGCGCGCCACCTGTCCTCGGAACGCAACGATGTCACGGTCGTGGACAGCAACCCGGATCTGGTGCGCCGCGCGTCCGACACGCTGGACGTGCAGGGCATCACCGGCTTCGCCTCCTATCCCGACATCCTCGACCGCGCCGGTGCGCGCGACGCGGACATGATCATCGCCGCGACCCATTCCGACGAGGTCAACATGGTCACCTGCCAGGTGGCCCATTCCGTTTTCTCGGTGCCGCGCAAGATCGCGCGACTGCGCGCGCAGAGCTATCTGAACGCGATCTACTCGGATCTCTACCGGCGCGACCACCTGCCGATCGACGTGGTGATCAGCCCCGAGCGCGAGGTGGCCGAGGCCGCCCTGCAGCGGCTGTCCGCGCCGGCCACCTTCGATACCGAGAGCTTCCTCGAGGGCCAGGCGCAGCTGATCGGGCTGGTGCTGGACGAGACCTGCCCGGTGCTGCACACGCCGCTCCGCCAATTGTCGGAGCTGTTCTCGACGCTGCGGGCCATCGTGGTGGGCGTGCGCCGCGACCACACGCTCTTTACCCCCGATCCGGGAGACCAGCTTTTCCCCGGCGACCAGATCTACGTCTTCACCCATACGGAGGATCTGAACCGCACGCTCGAGATCTTCGGCAAGTCCACGAAAAAGCAGGAACGCGTGATCATCATCGGGGGCGGCAATGTCGGGCTCAGTGTCGCCAAGCGGCTGGAGGCCCGCGCCGAACGTATCCGCGCCAAGGTGATCGAGAAGAACCGGGCCATCGCGGAACGGGCGGCCGACGCGCTGGAGCGGACGATCGTGCTGAACGGCGACGGGCTCGACATGGAGTTGCTCGACGAGGCCAACGTGACCCGTGCGGACGCGGTCCTGGCGGTGACCGACGACGACAAGACGAACCTGCTGGCCTCGGTGCGGGCCAAGGCCGCGGGTTGCCCGCTGGCCATCGCGCTCGTCAACGATCCGTCGCTGACTTCGCTGATGAAGCCGCTCGACATCGACGCCTTCATCAACCCGCGGATCACAACGGTCAGTTCGATCCTGCGCCATATCCGCCACGGGCGGGTGCGCGCGATCTATTCCATCGGCGACGCCGAGGCCGAGGTCATCGAGGCGCAGGTGCTGTCGACCTCGCCCATCGCCGGCCAGCAGATCCGCGACATAGACTTCCCCGAGGGCGTGCTGGTGGGCGCGCTGATGAAACGGGGCAAGGTCGTGCGCCCGACCGGCAGCATGCGGATCGAGGAGGGGGACGTCATCACGCTGTTCGCCATGGCCGCGGACGTGGCCGAGGTCGAGCGGCTGCTCCAGGTCTCGATCGATTTTTTCTGAGCCGATGCGCGCGCTGCTTGATCTTCCGCTGTTCGTCATCCTGCTGGGCGTGGCGCTCCTGGCGATGTACGTGCCCGCGATCCATGGCGCCGTCGCCGGCGATTACGACATCGCGCGGTCATTCTTCTATCACGGCACGCTGGGCCTGTTCCTGACCGGCATGATGGCGCTGGCCACGCTGGGGTATCATCCGAAGAATTCCGCCAGGAGCCACCTGCTGGCGCTGGTGGCTGGCTTCGTCGCGCTGCCGGCGGTGCTGGCGCTGCCGATGGCCCAGGTCGTGGTCGACGCGCGCTTCGTCAATCTCTATTTCGACATGGTCGCCAGCCTGACCACGACCGGGGCCAGCGCCTTCGACGATCCGCGGCGGCTGGCGCCGACGCTGCACCTGTGGAAGGGGCTCGTCGCCTGGCTCGGCGGGTTCCTGTTCTGGCTGAGCGCGATCGCGATCATGGCGCCGCTGAACCTCGGCGGTTTCGAGGTCTTCGCCCGCGGGCCGGCCAGCCAGCAGGTGCGCGCCGGGGCGCAGATCCGCGTGGCCGACGCGACCGAGCGGCTGACCCGCTTTGCCGTCAAGCTCGTTCCGATCTATGGCGGGTTGACGCTCGTGCTCTGGGTCGGGCTGCTGATCCTCGGCGAAAGCGCGCTGGTGGCGCTCTGCCACGCGATGGCGACGATCTCGACCAGCGGGCTTTCCCCGGTCGGGGGGCTGGCCAATGCCGAAGCCGGGCTCGCCGGGGAGGCGCTGATCTTCGTCTTCCTGTTCTTCGCCGTCTCGCGCGCGACCTTCTCCGAGGGCCTGCGGCTCGGCACGCTGGCGCGGCTGCGGGCAGATCGCGAGTTCCAGCTCGCCGTCGCCATCGTGCTGCTGATCCCGGCCGTGCTGTTCCTGCGCCACTGGATCGGGGCGCTGGAGGTGAACGAGGACGAGAGCGTGATAGAGGGGCTGCACGCGCTCTGGGGCGGGGTGTTCACCGTGCTGTCCTTCCTGACGACGCACGGCTATGCCAGCCTCGACTGGGTGGCCGCGCGCGACTGGTCCGGCCTGCAGACACCGGGGCTGATCCTGATGGGGCTGGCGCTGACCGGGGGCGGGGTCGCCACCACCGCCGGCGGGGTGAAGCTGCTGCGGGTGCACGCGCTCTACAAGCACGGGATCCGCGAGATGGAAAAGCTGGTCCATCCCTCGTCGGTGGGGGGCGCCGGGGTGCAGTCGCGCCGCATCCGCCGCGAGGGCGCGCAGATCGCCTGGGTGTTCTTCATGCTGTTCCTGATCTCGGTCGGGCTGCTGATGATCATGCTGTCGCTGACCGGGCTGGATTTCGAGAGCGCGCTGACATTCTCGATCGCGGCGCTGTCGACCACCGGGCCGGTGGCGACCTTCGCGGCCGAGACGCCGCTGTCTTACGGAACGTTGACCGACGCGGCAAAGCTGATGCTGTCCGGGGCAATGATTCTCGGCCGGCTGGAGACGCTGGTGATTATCGCGTTGCTGAACCCGGATTTCTGGCGCTAGAGCGCCCGGCGCGACAGTTTCGACCGAGAAATCCCCATGATTCGGGTGGAAATTCCGCTCGCTCCCATCCATATTTGGGCGCGATGCATAACAACGGGCTGCCGCCGCCAAGGCAGACAAGACAAAAAGGCAACGAAGAATGGCCGCCGATAAACAGAATTTGCAAGACGCATTCCTGAACCACGTTCGCAAGACCAAGGTTCCCGTGACGATTTTCCTGATCAACGGTGTCAAGCTGCAGGGTGTCATCACCTGGTTCGACAATTTCTGCGTACTTCTGCGCCGCGACGGGCAATCGCAACTCGTCTACAAGCACGCGATCTCGACCGTGATGCCCGCGCAGCCGATCAATCTCTACGACGGGGACGCGGACAGCTGATGGCGCGCGTCTCGGACGGGGGCTAAGTGCGCGCCTACGTCCTTCACCCCGATATCCAGAACGAGCCGGAGCGCCGCGACCCGGCCTATGCGCTCGAAGAGGCGCTGGCGCTGGCCGAGGCGCTCGGCGACGTGGAGCTTGTCGGCGGCGAAATCGTCCCGCTGCCGCGGGCGCGGGCGGGCTACCTGTTCGGCAAGGGCAAGATCGCCGAGCTCGGCGCGCGGCTGGAGGCGGCCGAGATCGGGCTCGTCCTGGTCGACGGCCCCGTCACGCCGGTCCAGCAGCGCAATCTCGAACGCGAATGGAAGGTCAAGGTGCTGGATCGCACCGGGCTGATCCTCGAGATCTTCGCCGACCGCGCCCGCACCCGCGAGGGCGTGTTGCAGGTCGAGCTGGCGGCGCTCAGCTACCAGCGGACCCGGCTCGTCCGGGCCTGGACCCACCTCGAACGCCAGCGTGGCGGTCTCGGGTTCGTGGGCGGCCCCGGCGAGACGCAGATCGAGGCCGACCGCCGCGCCATCGACGAGCAGATCGTGCGGCTTCGCCGGCAGCTTGACAAGGTGGCCAAGACCCGTGGCCTGCATCGCGCCGCCCGGCGCAAGGTGCCTTATCCGGTGGTTGCCCTGGTGGGCTACACGAATGCCGGGAAGTCCACGATCTTCAACCGCTTGACCGGCGCCGATGTCATGGCCAAGGACATGCTCTTCGCCACGCTCGATCCCACGATGCGGGCGATCACCCTGCCGTCCGGCCGCGACGTCATCCTGAGCGATACGGTGGGCTTCATCTCGGATCTGCCGACGCAGCTCGTCGCGTCCTTCCGCGCGACCCTCGAAGAGGTTCTGGACGCCGACCTGATCCTGCATGTGCGCGATATCTCGCATCCCGAAACGGACGAACAGGCCGCCGATGTTCGCGAGATCCTCGACGATCTCGGCGTGGCGCGCGACCGGGCCGACCGGATGATCGAGATCTGGAACAAGATTGACCGCGTCGCCCCCGACCACCGCGCCGCGCTCGAGGCGCGGGCGGCGCGCGACCCACAGGTGCTGGCAGCCTCGGCCTGGACCGGCGACGGGATCGGCGCGCTCCAGGATGCCGTCGACGCGGCGCTGGCCGAGCCGGTCAGCACCGCGCATCTGCATCTCGGCTTCTCCGAGGGCCGGAAACGCGCCTGGCTCTACCAGCAGGGGGTGGTCGAGGACGAGGCGCAGACCGAGGACGGGCTCGACCTGACGGTCACCTGGACCGAAACCCAGGCGCGGCGTTTCGAGAAACTCTGAACCGTCTCAGCCGTCGCGCGGGCGCAGCACCGTGATGCCGACCGCCGCGGCCCGCGCGAGATCGGGGTCGAGCGACATCGGGATGTATTCGCCCCGCCGCCAGAGCTCGCCCAGGTCGTCGTAGTGGCGGGACAGGAAATGACCCGACTGCCCGGTCGAGATCACGAAGACGGAACTGTCGGGATCGGCGAAGTCGTAGACGCCGCGATAGCCTGCGCCGTGCACATTGGCAAAGGGATCGGGACCGCGGCCCACGGTGAGCCCGCGCAAGAGCGTGTTGTCGCCGCCGCTGGTGGACTGGCGGATGTTGACGAACCAGTTCAGGAGCGGCAGCTCGCCCAGCACCTGGTGATCATGGCGCGCCTGGTGGGCATCGCCCCAGCGCCAGCTCTCGACATTCTCGCCATAGCGTTCGGCCAGCCAGATCAACGCGTCGTCCAGGGCGAGGCGCGCGATATCGGTGCAGGTCTCGCGGCGGGTGGACTGGGCCACGTCGCACCATGCGGCCGCGCCGTCCACGTCGCGGAACACGCGCTCGATGAAAACCGGGTCGGGATGGGTGAACTCGGCGGCGAGCGGGCCCAGCTCGTCCTGCGAGAGGCGGTTCTGCAGTTCGCGCAGCCAGGCGGCGTAAATCAGCGGCTCGGGCAGGTGCTCGTTCATCTCGCCGTTCCAGTCGGCCAGCATGTCGAGCGCGCGCTGGCGCCGGCGTTCGGGCGTCCCGGCCGGGGCGGGGTCACCCGTGAACCAGAGATCGCGTGCGATCAGCGGCAGGAGTGCGCGCGCGGTGAAGGACACGGTGTCGAGCTGGCCCTCGATGAAGCTGTCGCGGGTGTGAACCTCGCGGTTCTTCATCAGGCGCAGCCAGCGCTGGATACGCTGGGTGTCGCCCCAGGCAAAACTGACATGCAGCGGGAAATCGCGGTCGATCACCTTGTTGTTGGTGTTCCCGACGATCCCGCCGGCGGGATCGGTGAAACGCGGGTTGACGGCATAGGGCAGGCGGCCCTGCCAGCGGTTCACCTCCTGCCAGCCGGGGGCGGGCAGGCGGCCGCTGGTGCGATGGCCGGGCAGGCGGCCGGGCATCGCGCCGACCATCTGCATCGCCACCCCGTCGGTATCGGCAATGGTCAGGTTCTGCGAGGGCGCGACGAAAAGTTCGCCGGCTTCCAGGGCTTCCGCGACGCTGCCGGCCCGCATCAGCCTGAGGCCGGCGGTCATCGAGGTGTCGGCGGCGTCCAGCGCGGTCCAGCCGATGGCCGCGACATGACCCTTGGGTGTCACCGCGGCCAGGTCGTAATGGCTGCCGGGCAAGACCGGGCCGTTTTCCGTCCAGCGCAGGGTCAGCGGCACCGCGGGGGCATCCTTGACCTCGATCAGGCTCTTGCGGGTCTCGAAGGGCACGTAGCCGTCGGGCGTGAGGTATTCCTGCGGATTGTCCGGGTTGAGCCGCTCGATGAACACGTCCTGGTCGTCCATGTAGGACGAGGTCAGCCCCCAGCCGAGCCGGGCGCTGCGCCCGGTCAGGATCAGCGGCATGCCGGGAATCGACCCGCCGATCACCCCGCCCGAGGACAGCTCGAGCCGGGCGAGATACCAGATCGAGGGCGCCGACAGGCCGAGATGCGGATCGTTGGCCAGCAGCGTGCCGCCGGCCGCGGCGCGCTCGGGCGCGGCCGCCCAGGCGTTGGACGCCCCGGCAAAGCCGCGCTCCGGCACCGGCGAGAGCGGATCGCGCGGCGCCTCCGGCAGGGCGGCATAGCGGGGCAGGCCGGGGAACAGCGCGGCGTAGTCGCTGAGCGCCGCGACCCCCTCGCCGGGCGCGTCGGGCATGATGTCGGCCACGCGCGCGTCGGCCAGCATCAGCGAGACCCGGGCGCGCAGCACCTCTTCGCTCAGGTGGCCGGAGAGTTGCAGCGCCATGATCTTCAGCACCGCAAGGCTGTCGGCGGGCTGCCAGGGGGCGATACGGTTCGAAAACAGGAAGAACTCCGGCGCGCCGCGGCCGAGCGCCTCGTCGTTGACGCGCCGGATCCAGGCGTTGACGCCCGCGGCATAGGCCTCGAGCGCGGCGCGGGTCTCGGCGTCCTGCGCCGCCACGGAATCCCGGGCCAGCCCGTAGAGATCGAAGCGCCGCAGCAGCTCGTCCGTGCGGACCGTGCGGCTGCCGAACAGCTCCGAGAGCCGGCCCTGCGCGGTGCGGCGCAGCATGGTCATCTGCCAGAGCCGGTCCTGCGCATGCGCGAAGCCCAGCCCGAAGAACACGTCCGCGTCGGTCCCGGCGAAGATGTGGGGAACGTTGTGGTTGTCGCGGACGATCTCGATGCGGCCCTCGGCGCCGGTCACGTCGTGACGCGCATCGTAGTCCGGCAGCGACCGGCCGGCGAGCCAGTAGACGAGGAAGGCCGCGACCAGCCCCAGCGCGGACAGCGCCAGGAAGGTCCGGAGAAGCCAGCGGAAGGTTCTTGCCATGCGACTCGCGCCAGTTGAGGGTGATGCGTCAGCAGTTTAGGTAGTTGGAAACGCCGCACGGCGCAAACGCAAGGGAGGATACGCATGGCGAATGTCGCTTTTCTGGGTCTCGGGGTGATGGGCTACCCGATGGCGGGGCATCTGGCGGCTGCCGGCCACGATGTCACGGTCTACAACCGCACCGCCGCCAAGGCGGAGGACTGGACCGCAACGCATGGCGGCGCGCATGCGCCGACGCCGGCCGAGGCCGCGCGGGGCGCCGATTTCGTCATGACCTGTGTCGGAAACGACGATGACCTGAGAGCGGTCTGCACCGGGCCCGACGGGGCGTTTGCCGGCATGGCGGCGGGCAGCGTCCTGGTCGATCACACGACCGTGTCGGCCGACGTCACGCGCGAGCTTTACGCCACGGCCGGGGACGCGGGAATCGCCTTCGTGGATGCGCCGATATCGGGCGGGCAGGCCGGCGCCGAGAATGCCCAGCTCGTGGTGATGTGCGGCGGCGACGCCGACGCCTACGGGCGCGCGGAACCCGTGATCGACGCCTATGCCAAGCTCTGCAAGCGGCTCGGCGAAAGCGGCGCGGGACAGATGACCAAGATGGTCAACCAGATTTGCATCGCCGGGCTGGTCCAGGGGTTGGCCGAAGGCTTGCATTTCGCCGAGAAAGCGGGGCTCGACGGGCGCGCGGTGGTCGACGTGATCGGCGGCGGGGCGGCCGGCAGCTGGCAGATGATCAACCGCTACGAGACCATGATCGACGACACGTTCGATTTCGGCTTCGCGGTGGACTGGATGCGCAAGGATCTCGGCATCTGCCTCGGCGAGGCCGACAACAACGGCGCGAGCCTGCCGGTCACGGCGCTGGTCGACCAGTTCTACAAGGATGTCCAGAAGCTGGGCGGCGGGCGCTGGGATACGTCCAGCCTGATCCGCCGGCTGCGCGCTCTGGAAAGCTGAGGACGGCGCGGCCGGACGGCCGCGCCGCGCAGGCTCAGCGCACGATGCGCGTGTACTTGTTGCCCTTGAGCGTCGCGCCCACGATCAGGCCGGACTGGCCGTAGACCACGGCGATGACCGGGGCGAGTTCGGTGGTGGTCTCGATGCCGAGGCTGGTGCCGCGCTCGGGCACCGCGTATTCCACGTCGCCGCCCACGGCCCAGCCGTCGGAGCCGCGGAAATCGGCCAGCGCGTCCGGGGTCATGAAGAACAGCGTGTGCGCGAATTGCTGCGCGCCGATCTGCAGCCCGAAGGTGGCCTGCGCGGTGGAATAGTAGTCCACGGTCACCCCGTCGATCAGCAGCGCGCCCTCGCCATAGGCGCCGCCGACCCCGAAGCCGGCCTTGGTGACCAGCGGCATGACCAGCATGCCGGAGGCTTTCGCGGCCAGGTCGCGGCTGCCCGGAACCTCGGAATACATCAGGTTGAGCGCGCGCTCCACGCGCATGTCGATGACGTCGCCCGCGCCGCTGCGCGTGCCGTTGCCGCAGCCCGCCACGACCGCGGTCGCGGCGCCCAGCCCGGCCAGGAATGTCCTGCGGTGATACCTGCTCATGTCTTGCCCTTTCAGCTTGCCCCGGTTGGCCCGGGCTTTATGCGCGCATCATAGGCGATCGCCGGGGCAGTGTCATCAGCAAGCGGCGTCACCGGCCGGCGCGGGCATATCCACGCCGCCGCCGCACCCACCGGGCGTGGATCAGGCCTCGGCGAGCAGGCGGGCGGCCTGCGGCGCGAAATAGGTCAGGATGCCGTCGCAGCCGGCCCGCTTGAACGCGCCGAGGCTTTCCATCATCGCGCCCTCGCCGTCGAGCCAGCCGTTCTGCGCCGCCGCCTGGATCATCGCGTATTCCCCCGAGACCTGGTAGGCGAAGGTCGGTGCGCCGAACGCGTCCTTCACGCGGCGGCAGATATCGAGATAGGGCATGCCCGGCTTGACCATCACCATGTCGGCGCCCTCGGCCAGGTCGCGCTCGACCAGGCGCAATGCCTCGTCGGTGTTGGCGGGATTCATCTGGTAGGTCTTCTTGTCGCCCTTGAGCGCCCCCGAGGCGCCCACCGCGTCGCGGAAGGGGCCGTAGAAGGCGGAGGCGTATTTCGCCGAATAGGCCATGATGGCGGTATCCTTGTGCCCTTCGCGCTCGAGCGAGTCGCGCATGCGCCGGATGCGGCCGT
Source organism: Rhodovulum sp. YNF3179 (assembly GCF_050586465.1). NCBI lineage: Bacteria > Pseudomonadati > Pseudomonadota > Alphaproteobacteria > Rhodobacterales > Paracoccaceae > Rhodovulum > Rhodovulum sp. YNF3179. Next base: position 467,391 of record NZ_JBOCEG010000003.1, read on the forward strand.
CCATCATGTCCGACGGGCCGAGTATATCGGCACCGGCCGCGGCCTGGGCCAGGGTCTGGCGTTCCAGCGCGTCCAGCGTCTCGTCGTTCAGCACCACGCCCTCCCGCACGAGCCCGTCATGGCCGTCGGCATTGTAGGGGTCGAGGGCCACGTCGAGCATCACCGCCACCTCGGGCACCGCGTCCTTTATCGCGCGGGTGGCGCGGTTCACGAGGTTGTCGGGGTTCCAGGCCTCGGCGCAGTCCGGGGTCTTGAGCGCGGGGTCGGTATAGGGAAAGAGCGCGATCACCGGGATGCCGAGATCCGCCGCCTCGCGCGCCGCGGCCGCGCAGCGGTCGACCGAGCGCCGCTCGACCCCGGGCATCGACGGTACGGGTTCGGCAAGGTCGGCGCCGTCGCGGACGAAGATCGGCCAGATCAGGTCGCCCGCGGACAGCGTCGTCTCCTGGACAAGCGCGCGCAGGGCGGGCGTGCGGCGCAGGCGGCGGAAACGGGCGAGCGGGTAGGGCGCGGCGGTGGGGCGCATGGGCTTTCCTCCTGTCTCGGGTCGATCCTGAGTTGCACGATCCCGCCCGTTGCGGCAAGACGAAACCCCGCGACGTGATGGGAATCCCCCGCCACGGGCGCTAAGCTCGCCGGACAACGGGATGAGGACACGCATTGGACTGGTATCTCACCGTATTCGAACTGATCGACATGCGGTCCTTCAGCAACCTCTGGTACTGGATCATGCTGGCGGTGCTGTGGTCGAGCGCGAGCCATTTCGTGATGGGTGTGCCCTTCGACCTGATCACCCGCGCCCGCCGGCACGGCGGCCGCGCGGCGGAGGACGTCGAGATCCTGGTCAGGGTCCAGTGCAACCGGCTGCTCTACATCTCCGAAGAGGCAGGCACCTGGCTGGTCGCGCTGGCGACCTTCGTGCTGGCCGGTCTCGGGACGCTCGGCTTCGGCTACGGGGTCGAGTTCTGCCAGGCGGTCTTTCTGATCCTCGCGCCGCTCGGCCTGGTGGGGCTGCTGTCGGTGCGGATGGCCCGACGCATCCGCGGCACGGCGGCCGAGGGCGAATGGCTCTACAAGCTCTTGCGGCGGCACCGGCTGGCCACCCAGGTCATCGGGATGCTGTCGATCTTCGTCACGGCCTTCTGGGGCATGTGGCACAACATGAACACGCAGGTTCTCGGCGGTTGACAATCCTGCCCCGATCCCTAGCTCGGCTCCGATGTCCCAGATGACCCCCCAAGGCGAACAGATCACGGTCGGCGGCGTGCCCGAGGGCTACGACGCGCGGCTCATCCTGCAAGAGATGGCGCGCACGGGACAGCCGGTGCTGCATGTCGCGCGCGACGACCGCCGCATGGCGGCCACGCGCCAGGCGCTCGCGTTCTTCAGCCCCGACGTCGCGGTGCTGGAATTCCCGGCCTGGGACTGCCTGCCCTATGACCGGGTCTCGCCGAACCCGGACATCTCGGCGGCGCGCATGGCCACGCTGGCGGCGCTGGCGCAGGGGATGCCCGGTCCCTTCGTTTTGCTGACCACGCTCAACGCCGCGATGCAGCGCCTGCCGGCCCGCGCGGTGGTGGAGGCGTCCAGCTTCACAGCGACCGTGGGCCGCCAGATCGACGAAGCAGCATTGCGCAACTTCTTGGTCCGCATGGGCTTTTCGCAGGCCCCCACGGTGATGGAGCCGGGCGACTACGCGATCCGGGGCGGGATCATCGACGTCTACCCGCCGGGCAGCGAGGGGCCGGTGCGGCTCGATCTGTTCGGCGACGTGCTCGACGGCGCGCGGCGCTTCGATCCGGGCAGCCAGCGCACCACGGCCCAGCTCGACCGGGTGGAGCTGGCACCGGTCTCGGAGATCATCCTCGACGAGGCCGCGATCACCCGGTTCCGCCAGAATTACCGGATCGAGTTCGGCGCCGCCGGCACCGACGACCCGCTCTACGAGGCCGTGAGCGCCGGGCGCAAGCACCAGGGGATGGAACACTGGCTTCCGTTCTTCCACGAGAGGCTGGAAACCCTGTTCGACTACCTGCCCGATGCCACCGTCTGCCTCGACGACCAGTCCGTCCCGGCGCGGCTCGCCCGCTGGGAGGCGATCGCGGACCAGTACGACGCCCGGCGCGAGGCGATGGGGCAGAAATCGCGCATCGACACCGTCTACAAGCCCTGTCCACCCGATCTGCTCTATCTCGACGAGGCCGCCTGGGACGCGGCCGTGGCCGATCACCGGGTCATGGCCTTCCACGTTCTGCCGCAGGGCTCAGGGCCGGGCGTCATCGATGCGGGCGGGCGGATCGGGCGCAGTTTCGCACCTGAGCGCCAGCAGGAAAACCTGAGCCTTTTCGGCGCCCTGGCAGATCATGTTCGCGCGAAGCGCCAAGCGGGTCAGGTGGTGATCGCCAGCTGGTCCGAGGGCGCGCGCGAGCGGTTGCAGGGGCTTCTCGAGGACCAGCAGATCGCCGACGCGGCACCGGTCGCCCATGCCCGCGACATCCCCGAGGGCCGGGGCGGGCTGTTCCTCGCGGTCTGGCCGCTGGAGGAGGGGTTCGAGGCCCGGGGCCTGACCGTGATCTCGGAACAGGACGTGCTGGGCGACCGGCTGATCCGCGCCCCGCGGAAACGTCGCCGGGCCGAGAATTTCCTGACCGAGACCCAGAGCCTCAGCCCCGGCGACCTGGTGGTCCATGTCGATCACGGGGTGGGGCGCTACAACGGGCTCGAGACGCTCGAGGCGATGGGCGCGCCCCATGAATGCCTGGCCCTCGAATATGCTGGCGGCGACCGGCTTTACCTGCCGGTGGAAAACGTCGAGCTGCTCAGCCGCTACGGACACGAGGAAGGGTTGCTCGACAAGCTTGGCGGCGGCGCGTGGCAGGCCAAGAAGGCGCGGCTCAAGGAACGCATCCGCGAGATGGCCGACAAGCTGATCCGCGTCGCGGCCGAGCGTGCGCTGCGCACGGCGCCGATCCTCGAACCGCCCGCGGATATGTGGGATGCCTTCTCGGCCCGTTTCCCCTACCAGGAAACCGATGACCAGCTCTCCGCGATCGAGGCGGTGCTCGCGGACATGGGATCGGGCGCCCCGATGGATCGGCTGATCTGCGGCGACGTGGGCTTCGGCAAGACCGAGGTGGCGATGCGCGCGGCTTTCGCGGCCGCCATGTCCGGCGTGCAGGTGGCGGTGATCGCGCCGACGACGCTGCTGGCGCGCCAGCATTACAACAGCTTCGCGGAGCGCTTCCGGGGCTTTCCCGTGAATGTGCGCCAGCTGTCGCGTTTCGTCGGCCAGAAAGAGGCCGCCGAGACCCGCAAGGGCATCGCCGAGGGCACGGTGGACATCGCCATCGGCACCCATGCGCTGCTCGCCAAGACGGTCAGGTTCAAGAACCTCGGCCTGCTGGTCATCGACGAAGAGCAGCATTTCGGCGTCGCCCACAAGGAACGCCTGAAAAGCCTGCGCACGGATATCCACGTGCTGACCCTGACGGCCACGCCGATCCCGCGGACGCTGCAGATGTCGCTGTCGGGCGTGCGCGAGCTGTCGATCATCGGCACGCCGCCCGTCGACCGGCTGGCGATCCGGACCTATGTCAGCGAGTTCGATGCGGTCACCGTGCGCGAGGCGCTGCTGCGCGAGCATTACCGCGGCGGGCAGAGCTTCTTCGTCGTGCCGCGGGTGCGGGACCTGGGCGAGATGGAGGAGTTCCTCTCCGAGCAGGTGCCCGAAGTCTCCTATGTCGTGGCCCACGGGCAGATGGCGGCGGGCGAGCTCGACGATCGCATGAACGCCTTCTACGACGGGAAATACGACGTTCTGCTGGCCACGACGATCGTGGAGTCGGGGCTCGATATCCCGACCGCCAACACCATGATCGTGCACCGCGCCGACATGTTCGGCCTCGCCCAGCTCTACCAGATCCGGGGGCGCGTCGGCCGCGCCAAGACGCGGGCCTATGCCTATCTGACGACGAAGCCCCGCGCGCCGCTGACGCCCACGGCCGAAAAGCGGCTGCGCGTCCTCGGCTCGCTCGACAGTCTCGGGGCGGGGTTCACGCTGGCCAGCCAGGATCTCGACATCCGGGGTGCGGGCAACCTGATCGGCGAGGAACAGTCCGGCCAGATGCGCGAGGTCGGCTTCGAGCTGTACCAGTCGATGCTCGAAGAGGCTGTCGCGAAGATCAAGTCGGGCGAGATGGAGGGCATCTCGGAGGTGGACGACCAGTGGGCGCCGCAGATCAATCTCGGCGTTCCGGTCCTGATCCCCGAGGATTACGTCCCCGACCTGGACGTGCGGCTTGGGCTCTACCGGCGGCTGTCGGAACTGACCACGAAGGTCGAACTCGAAGGTTTCGCGGCGGAACTCATCGACCGTTTCGGCACGCTGCCGAAGGAGGTGAATACGCTGCTGCTGATCGTGCGGATCAAGGCGATGTGCAAGCGCGCGGGCATCGCGCGGCTGGACGGCGGCCCCAAGGGTGCGACGGTGCAGTTCCACAACGACAAGTTCGCGAACCCGCAGGGGCTGGTCGAGTTCATCCAGTCCCAGCATGGCCGGGCCCGGGTGAAGGACAACAAGATCGTGCTGCGCCGCGACTGGCGCAAGGACAGCGACAAGATCAAGGGCGCCTTCGCCATCGCCCGCGACCTGGCCGAGAAGGCGGCGGCGCAAAAGGCCGCCTAGGCCTCAGCCCGGTTCGGCCTCGGCCTCCTTGGCGTTTGTCAGCATGAGGACGAGCGCCAGCGCCGAACAGACCGTGACACCGACGGTCAGCGGCAGCGGCGTGCCGTCATAGGCCAGGCCGATCGGGATCGCGATGGCCACCGCCAGGATCGTCGAGACCGACCCCACGATCGCGGCTGCAAAGCCCGCGATGTGTCCCATCGGCTCCAGCGCCAGGGCGTTCAGGTTGCCGAAGGTCAGCCCCACCATGAAGAACGCCACGCACATATAGGCGAAGAAGGCGGGAAACAGCCAGTCATAGGGCAGCGCCCCGGCCGAGAGTGCCGTCGAGAGCACCCCCGAGACCGCGAACTGCATCATGAAGGCGGCGGTGGCGAGCTTCCGCATCCCGAGCCGCATCACCAGCTTCGCGTTGACCACGCTGGCCGTGCCGGCAAAGGCGGCGACGCCCGCGAACCAGTAGGGAAAGCTCTCGCCGCGGTCCAGCACCTCGGTAAAGATCTGCGGGGCGGAGGACAGGAAGGCGAACATCTGCCCGAAGCCCAGCGACAGCGCGGCCGTGTAGGTCACCACCACGCGCGAGCCAAGGACCTCGCCCAGCGCCGACAGCAGCGCCGGCAGGCGCAGCGCGCGGCGCCGGTCGGGTGGCAGAGTTTCCGGCTGGCGAAGCGTCAGCCAGCTGCCAGAGATCAGCCCGAAAGCCACGAAGGACAGGAACACCGCGCGCCAGGAAAAGGCATCGATGATCAGCGCGCCGATGGATGGCGCGACCGCGGGGACCAGGATGAACACCATCATCACGAAGGACATGACCCGCGCCATGGCCCGGCCCGCGAAGAGATCACGCACCATGGCCAGCGTCACGACCCGCGGCGCCGAGGCGCCGAGCCCCTGGACGAAGCGCGCCGCGAGCAGCACTTCCAGCGACGGCGCCGTCGCGGCCACCAGCGCGGCGACGATATAGACGGCGATGCCCGCCACGACCACCGGCTTGCGTCCATAGGCGTCCGAGAGCGGGCCGGTGAAGAAGGTGCCGATCCCCATGCCCAGCACGAAGATGGTGACGATCAGCTGCGCGCGGTTGACGTCTTCGGGCGTCAGTTCCTCGCCGATCACGGTCAGCGCGGGCAGCATCGCGTCGATGGAAAACGCGATGGTGGAAAACAGCATCGCCAGCAGCGCCACGAATTCCGTGAACGAGAGGGAGCGGTCCGCGACCGCGGCGTCCCGGGTGGAGGCGGGCTCAGTCATCCGGCGTTCCCGCCAGTTCCGCGATGACGTTTTCCCAGAGTTCGGGCGGCTGTGCGCCCGGCACCACGTGGGTATTGGCCACCACGAAGGTCGGCACGCCGGTCACGCCCCGCGCGCGGGCATGGTCATCGCGGGCGCGGATCTCGTCGAGATCGGCATCGCCCTCCAGCAGGGTGCGGGTCATCTCCACGTCCATGCCGGCCTTGTCCGCGACGGACAGCAGAACCTCCGGCTCGCCGATATCGCGGCCCTCGCGGAAATACGCCCGGAACAGGAACGATACGACCGGTGTCTGCCGGCCCTCGATTCCGGCCCAGTGGATCAGCCGGTGCGCGTCGAGCGTGTTGGGCGTGCGGGTGATGGTCGACCAGTCGATTTCCAGCCCGGCGGCCTCGGCGGCCTCGGCGATCTTGGCATAGACCTCGGCCGCGCGATCCTTGCCGCCGAACTTGGCCTCGAGATAGGCGGCGCGGTCCATGCCTTCGCGGGGCATGTCCGGGTTCAGCTGGAAGGGGTGCCATTCGATTGCGAAGGGGTGCTCGGGATGTTTCGCCAGCGCCCGGTCCAGCCAGCTCTTGCCGATATAGCACCAGGGGCAGATCGGGTCGGAGAGGATGTCGAGCTTGATCATGTGCCGTGTCCTTTCCAGCCCTCTCGGAGAGCCTTGCGCCGGATCTTGCCGTTGGCGCCCTTGGGCAGGGCGTCGAGGTGGACGAAAAGCCGGGGGCACTTGTACCGGGCCAGCCGCGCGGCGCACCAGGCGTCCAGGTCGGCCGTGTCGAGCGCGGTCTCGGCGGCGTAGAAGCCCGCGATGACCTCGGCGCCGGCCTTGACCTCGACCGTCGTGGCCGCGGCCTCGGAAATCGCCGGATGCGCGGTCAGGGCCGCCTCCACCTCGAGCGGCGAGACGCGGAAGCCGCCGGCGTTCATCATGTCGTCGTCCCGGCCCAAATAGGTTACCGAGCCGTCCGCCGCCATCGCGACCGTGTCGCCGGTCAGGAACCACTCGCCCGAGAACCGCGCCGCCGTCTCGGCCTCGGCGCCGCGATAGCCCAGCATGAGGCCCGGGTCGCGCTTCGCGACGGCCAGCACGCCGGGCGTGCCGACGGGCACGGGCTGGCAGGTCTCTTCGGACAGCACCGCCACGCGGCGGCCCGGCTGCGGGCGGCCCGAGCTGCCCTGCGCCGGCGGGTTCGACGGGCTGCCGGAGATGAAGGTCGAACACTCGGACATGCCGAGCGCCTCGTAGATGCCGGTGCCGCTGCGGTCCTGCCATTCCATGGCGACGGCCGGCGGCAGCTTTTCGCCGGCCGAAAGCGCGTGGCGCAGGCCGGGGATTTGCAGGTCGGCATCCGTCTCCACGATCTGGCGGATCACCCCGGGGGCGGCGGCGAAGATCGTGGCCCCGTAGCGCCGCAGAAGCAGCGGCAGGCTGTAGCGATCCGCGCCGGGCCCCGGGATCAGCGCCGTGGCGCCCACGGACCACGGATCCATCAGCCCCGTGCCCAGCGTGTAGGTCCAGTTGAAGGCACCGGCATGAAGCAGGCGGTCGTCCTCGGTCAGGCCGTACCAGCCCTGCCACATCATGCGGCGCGCCCAGATCGCGCGGTGGGCATGCATCACGGCGCGCGGCTGGCCCGAGGTGCCGGAGGTGTAGATGATGTAGCCGAGCCGGCCCGGATCACCCATCGCGTAGTCCGCCGGCGGGTTGTCGTGCATGTCGTGCAGCCGGGACGCTGGCAGGACCGGGCAGGGGGTGTCGTCCGGCACCGCCACGCCGGTGCCCTGGACGATCAGCGCCGGCGCGAGCCCGGGCAGCAGTTTTTCCACCTCCGCCGCGGTCAGCTGCGAGGAGGTGGGCACCGGCACCAGGTCAACCGCCAGCGCCGCGAGGAACAGGATCGGGAATTCCACCGTGTTCCCGAGCCGCATCAGCACCCGGTCACCGGGTACGAGGCCCATCTCCAGGAGGCCCGTGGCCGTGCCGCGCACGGCGGCCTCGAGCCGGGCATAGCTCCAGCGTTCGGCGCCGCGCGGGGTGACGACCGACAGGGCCACCTTGTCCGGCCGGTCGGCCGCATGGGCAAGCACATAGGCGGCCATGTTGAAGGGCGCGGGGCAGGGGGGCGGCGGCCCCTCGTCGAAGAGCGAGACGGTCAGCATGGCGCCGGTGCTATGCCGCCCCGGTCGGAGTTGCAAGCCCGCAGGGTGCGCACTAGAACCTGCCCATGAGCGATACCGAACCGAGCCTGATCCGCCTCGCCCGCGAAAGCGGCGCAGAGACCCAAGTCGCCCCGCTCCGGCTTGGCCCGCGCGTGCGCGAGCTGCGCAAGGCCCGGGGCTGGACGCTGGAACAGGCGGCGCGGGCGGCCGGGCTCGCACGCTCGACGCTGTCCAAGATCGAGAACGGGCAGATGTCGCCCACCTACGAGGCGATGCGCAAGCTGGCCGAAGGCCTCGGCATCGGGATGCCGCAGCTTTTCGAGCCGCCGCGCCGCCAGCAGGTGCTGGGTCGGATGGATGTCACGCGCTCGGGCGAGGGCGCGGCGCATCCGACACCCACCTACGAGCACGAGCTGCTCGCCGCCGGGCTCACGCGCAAGCGCATGCTGCCCTACCGGGCGCGGGTGCGCGCCCGAAGCATGGACGATTTCGATGGCTGGGTGCGCCATGACGGCGAGGAATTCCTCTACGTCCTGACCGGCGCGGTCCGGCTTTACACGGAATTCTACGAACCCGTCGAGATGCGCCGCGGCGACAGCGCCTATTACGACGCCTCGATGGGTCACAACGTGATCTCCGTCAGCGACGACGACGCCACGATCCTCTGGGTCACGTCGCTCGGCTAGCGGGGGCGTCGGCCTCCGGGAACCAGTGGCGCGTCCGGTTGGCCACGGCCACCAGCGACAGCATGACCGGCACCTCGACCAGCACACCCACCACCGTCGCCAGCGCCGCGCCGGAATTGAGCCCGAAGAGCGAGATCGCCACGGCCACCGCCAGTTCGAAGAAATTCGACGTGCCGATCAGGCAAGCGGGCGCGGCCACGCGATGCGGCAGGCGCAGCGCCAGCGCGCCGGCATAGGCCAGCACGAAGATGCCGTAGGTCTGGATCAGGAGCGGCACCGCGATCAGCCCGATGGCGAAGGGGTTGGCCAGGATCTTGCCCGCCTGGAAGCCGAAGAGCAGCACCACCGTGGCGACCAGCCCGATCACCGACCAAGGCTTGACCCGTCCGAGGAAGGCCTCGACCCCGCCTCTGCGCCGCTCCAGCCTGCGGCGCGTGACGATCCCCGCCACGAGCGGCAGAACAACGTAGAGCACGACCGACAACAGCAGGGTCTGCCAGGGCACCGCCACCTCGGTCACGCCGAGCAGGAAGGCCGCGATGGGGGCGAAGGCGAAGACCATGACGACGTCGTTCACCGAGACCTGCAACAGCGTGTAGTTCGGATCGCCCTTGGTCAGCTGCGACCAGACGAACACCATGGCCGTGCAGGGTGCGACGCCCAGCAGGATCATCCCCGCGATGTATTGCGTCGCGTCCTCGGGCGCGACGAGATCGGCCCAGATCACCCGGAAGAACAGCCACCCCAGCGCGGCCATGGTAAAGGGCTTGATCAGCCAGTTGACGACCAGCGTCAGCGCAAGGCCCTTGGGCCGGCGCCCGACCGCGCGGATCGCGCCGAAATCGACCTGGACCATCATCGGGTAGATCATCACCCAGATCAGCACCGCGACGACGAGGTTGACGCGGGCGATCTCCAGCCCCGCCAGCGCCGCGAAAAGTCCCGGAAACAGCGTGCCGAGCCCGACGCCGGCGGCGATGGCCAGCCCGACCCAGACCGTCAGGTAGCGTTCAAAAGCGCCCATATCCGTCCCTTACCCCTGGCGGGCCGCGGCCGCCGTGCCGCCGCGCGCGAGCCCGCCCGCGCAGATCCAGCTCAGCGCGGCCATCGTCGCGGCGGTGCCCAGGCATCCCGCGAGCCCGGCCAGCTGGTAGCTCGCGCCGGACAGCACGGTGCCCAGCAGCCGCCCCGTCGCGTTGGCCATGTAATAGAAGCCGACATCCATCGTCACCCTCTTGTCCTCGGTGAAGGCGAGGATGAGGTAGGAATGAAGCGAGGAATTCACCGCGAAGACCGCGCCGAAGGCCAGCAAGCCCGCGATCAGCGTGACGGTCAACCACGGCGCCGGGTCGCCGGCGGCGGCCACCGTGACCGCCAGCGCCGCGACGATCGCCGTCAGCCCCCCGACCCAGCGCCGCGCCTCGCGCACGATCTCGGCCTGCGGGCGGCTGGCCGCGCGCAGCAAGCGCGGCGCCCAGGCCTGCACCCCCCCGTAGAGGATGATCCAGACCGCCATGAAGCTGCCGATGGTGAAGAAGGCGGCGCGGTTCCCGGCCTCCGACCCGTCCGACAGCACGGCGTAGAAATAGACCGGGATGCCGACGACGAACCACACGTCGCGCGCACCGAACAGGAAGACCCGCGCCGCCGAAAGCCAGTTGACGTTCCGGTTCCGCGAGAAGACTTCGCGGATCCGGGCGTCCTTGCGGCCCGTCGGAAGGCCGCGCGGCATGCCGATCAGCACGGCGACCAGGATCACCGCCAGAACCGCCGCCATGCCGAGCACCGCCGGCACGAAGCCCGCCACCGCCAGCAGCGCGGCCCCCAGCAGGAAGCCGAGCCCCTTGACCGCGTTCTTCGAGCCGGTCAGCCATGCCACCCACCGGAAGAGCCCGCCGGCCTCTTTCGGCGCCAGCAGCTTCACCGCCGATTTCGACGACATCTTGGCGAGATCCTTGGCCACGCCCGACGCGCCCTGGACGACCATCACATAGGCGACCGAGAGCCCCATCGCCCAGCCCGGGTCGAGCCGCGCCAGCGCCAGCAGCGCGAGAACCTGCAGCCCGAGACCCGCGTAAAGTGTCGAGGTCAGCCCGAAACGCGCCGCGATCCAGCCCGCCGAGAGGTTGGTGATCACGCCGGCGATCTCGTAGAGCACGAAGAGATAGGCAAGCTGCACCGGCGAGAAGCCCAGCGTGTGGAAGTGCAGCAGCACCAGCATGCGCAGCGCCCCGTCGGTCAGCATGAAGGCCCAGTAGGCCGCCGTGACCGCGATATAGGCCGAGAGCCCGTCGGGCCGGGTCACGGCGCCGCCCCGACCATCAGCGCGACGTCCACCAGGCGTTGGGCATAGCCCCACTCGTTGTCGTACCAGGCATAGACCTTCACCTGGGTGCCGTTCACCACCATGGTCGACGGGGCGTCCACGATCGAGGAGCGCGGATCGTTGGTGTAGTCGGTCGAGACGAGCGGCCGTTCCTCGTAGCCGAGAATGCCCTTCAGCGGGCCTTCGGCCGCGGCCTTGAAGAGCGCGTTGACCTCCGCGACCGTCGTCTCGCGCGCGACCTCGAACACGCAATCGGTGAGCGAGGCATTCAGCAGCGGCACCCGCACCGCATGGCCGTTCAGCTTCCCGGTCAGTTCCGGGTAAATCAGCGTGATGGCGGTGGCGCTGCCGGTGGTGGTGGGGATCAGGCTGTTCAGCGCCGAGCGCGCCCGGCGCAGATCCTTGGCCGGCCGATCGACGATCGTCTGGGTGTTGGTGACGTCGTGGATCGTGGTCATCGAGCCGTGGGTGATGCCGATCCCCTCATGTATCACCTTCACCACCGGCGCCAGACAGTTGGTGGTGCAGCTCGCCGCGGTGACGATCCGGTGCCGCGCCGGGTCGTAGATGTCGTGGTTGACGCCGTAGACCAGGTTGGCGGCCGAGTCTTCCTTCACCGGGGCGGACACCACGACGCGCTTGACCCCGGCCTCGAAATAGGGGGCGAGCCGCGCCTCGGTCTTGAAGGCGCCGGTGCAATCGATCACCACGTCCACGCCGTCGAGCGGCAGGTCCTCGATGCGCCGCGCGTTCAGGACGGGCAGGCGGGTTCCGTCGATGCTGAGGCTCTCGGCGTCATGCGCGAATTCCGCGGGCCAGCGCCCGTGCACCGTGTCGAATTCCAGAAGGTGGGCATGCATTTCCGGATCGCCCGTGGCGTCGTTGATCCAGGCGATCTCCGCGCCGCGTTCCAGCAGGGGGCGCAGCGCCAGTTTCCCGATCCGGCCGAGCCCGTTGAGGGCATAGGTGGTCATGCGGTGGTCTCCTCGTTCCCGGCGGCGGCGATCCGGTCGACGGCGCTCTGCCGGGCCACGCGGTCCAGCGTTTCCAGCGGCAGCGCCGCGAAGGCCCGGATCCGGTTGCGCAGCGCGCCATAGGCCTGCTGGAAGGCCAGCCGCTTCTCGGCATCCGTGCCGGTCGCCTTGACCGGGTCGGGCATGCCCCAATGCGCGGTGACGGGCTGGCCTTCCCAGGCCGGGCATTCCTCGTTCGCGGCCTGGTCGCAGACCGTGAAGACGAAATCCAGCAGGGGCGCCTCGGCCCCCTGGAACTCGGAGACGTTCTTCGCCCGCAGCGCCGAGACGTCGTGACCCTTGGCCTCGAGCATCTCGACGGCGAAGGGATTGAGCTCGGAATAGGGACGCGTTCCGGCGGAATGGGCGACGAAACGGTCGCCCGCCTCGGCCCGCAGGATCGATTCGGCGAAGATCGACCGGGCGGAGTTCCCGGTACAGATGAACAGCACGTTCAGGCGGCGGTCGGACATGGGGTCTGTCTCCTCTGGGGCAAGGGCGGCGGCGGTCCGGGGCGCACAGAGCGCGGGGCGGCCCCGGCAGCAATCGGCGGCGAGGAAATCGATCAGGGCGCCCGCCCGGGCCATGTCGACCCGGTAATAGATGGCCTTGCCGCGCCGCTCGGACGTGACGAGACCCGCCTCGGCCAGCGCCGAGAGATAGACCGAGAGCGTGTTCGGCTTCAGCGCGAGCGCCTCGGCCATCTCGCCGGGGCGGACCGCGCCCGGCGCGCGTCGGGCGAGCAGGCGGAACACGCCCAGCCGGCCGGGATGGCCGAGCGTGGCGAGGCTGCGGGCTTGCGATTCGATCGTTTCCATATTTCATGAATATTGGAAACGAGCGTCGCCGCCAAGTGAAGCTTTCGTGACGGTCTCAGCCGAAGGTGGCCGGCAGGTCGACCGATCCGCGCCGGCCGAGATCCGCCGCATGCGCATCCAGGAAGGCAGAGGCCGCCGCGCGTCCGGCCGCCTTCAGACGATGGAGCACGACCGGCGTCGGAACCAGTTTCGTCGCCACGGAGAGCTGGGTCATCAGCGCGTCGTCGGCGATCATGTGAAGCCGCACGTCCTTCATGGCGTCGTGCTCCACGCGGCCCTCGGCGATCAGGCGTTTCGCGAAGGCGATGGCGCGCAGTTCGCGCAGCAGCGCGGCGTTGAAGCTGATCTCGTTGATCCGGTTCTGGATGTCGCGCGCGGTGACCGGCACGCGCTCGCGGTGCAGCGGGTTGATGTTCACCACCACGATGTCGTCGGGCAGGGCGGGGTCGAAGAGCGGGAAAAGCGCGGGGTTGCCGGTGTAGCCGCCATCCCAGAACGCCTCCCGCCGCCCGGTCCGCGGATCGTCCCATTCGACCGCGCGGAACAGCGTCGGCAGGCAGGCCGAGGCGAGGATCGTGTCGGTGCAGATTTCATCCCCCTCGAAGACGCGGATCTTGCCCGTCCGCACATTGGTCGCGCAGACATAAAGCGCCGGACCGTCATCGGCGCAGACGCTGGCCCAGTGGAACCGCCGCACGATCCGGCGCAGCGGGTTGTCCATCGGCAGGCCATAGGGGCTCAGCATGCGCGCGACCCCGTCGGCAAGGTTGAACCCGGGCGAAAGCTCCACGAGGTCCGAGAGGATCCCGGCCTCGGGGCTCGCGGCGCTCATCCAGCCGGCCAGGGCCTCGTTGCGCAGCGCGCCCACCTGCTGCCAGAGCCAGTCGAGATTGCGCCGGGCCCCCGCGCGCCCGCCCTCGATCAGCCCGGCCTTGAGCGCGGCCCCGTTGAGCGCCCCGGCCGAGGTCGCCGAGATCCCGGCGATCTCGATCTCCTCGGCGTCGAGCAGGCGGTCCAGCACCCCCCAGGTGAAGGCGCCATGCGCACCGCCGCCCTGCAGGCCGAGAGTGATGCGGATCGCCCCGCCCATGCCGTGCCCCTTCATCGTTCCGGAAATATCCTCGGGGGGTGGGGGGGGGGGGAAGCCACCCCCCCCCCCCCCCCCCCCCCCCCCCCCCCCCCCCCCCCCCCCCCCCCCCCCCCCCCCCCCCCCCCCCCCCCCCCCCCCCCCCCCAAAAAAACCCCCC
>NZ_JBOCEG010000004.1:0-6845 GCF_050586465.1 Rhodovulum sp. YNF3179
CTGTGTTTTCGGGGTGGGGGCGCTAACCCGCAACATCGCTGAGAGCTACGAGACGCTGGTGCGGGCCTGAGGCCCGGGCGCGGCCCGCATCCGCGGGCCCCGCTTTCGCCTTCGGCGAGGATATTTCCGGAACGATGAAGGGGCCCTCAGCCCTGGGGCGTCATGCCCCGGCGCGCCTTGCCACGCCGGATCCCCAGCGCGCGTTCGCGCCAGATGATCAGGATCCCGGCCGTGATGACCAGCGCGGCGCCGCCCAGCATGGTCGGGGTCGGCACCTCGTCGAAGACCGCGTAGCCGATCACCAGCGCCAGCAGCATCGAGGCATAGTCGAAGGGCGCGATCACCCCGGCATCGGCGAAGCGGTAGGCAGAGGTCAGGAAGATCTGGCCGGTCCCGCCGAGAAGCCCGGCCAGGACCAGCAGCGCGACCGGTCCCCAGCCGGGCCAGGCCCAGCCCCAGGGCAGCGTCAGCAGCGACAGGCAGGCCGCAGTGACCGAGAAATAGAAGACGATGGCGGCGGTCGCCTCGGTCCGGACCAGCTTGCGCACGAAAACCTGCGCCAGCGCCGCGCAGACCGCGGCGCCCAGCACCACGACCGCGCCGAGCGTCTCGCGCAGGCTCACCGCGTCATCGCCCAGCGCGGTCAGGCGGGGCGAGAGCACGAGCAGAACGCCGGCGAGCCCCAGCGCCACGGCCGAGAGCCGGAAGAGGCGCACCCTTTCGCCGAGAAACATCGCCGCGAAGATCACGACGAGCAGCGGGGCCGCGTAGCCGATGGCGGTGACCTCGGGCAGCGGCAGAAGGCCGAGACCGGTGAACATCAGCCCCATCGCGCTGGTGCCGACCAGCCCCCGCCAGAGATGGCCGAGCGGGTTCGCCGTGCGCAGCCCGTGCGACAGGTCCCCGCGCAGCGCGAGCCATCCGACGATTACCGGAAGGGCGAAAAACGCGCGGAAGAACACCGCCTGGCCCGGCGGCACGGCATCGGCGGTCGCCTTGATGAGGCTCGCCATGATCACGAAGATGGTGACCGAGCAGAGTTTGAGGAGAATCCCGGTGACGGGGTGCATGGCGCTGTTCCCTGGGCGTGCCGTCTTTCTAGGCGCCCCGGCGCGGTTTGCAAATGCCGGGCGGAATTCCGCCCGGCTCCATTGAGAATGCGGGGGGGCTTTGCTACATTTGTCGCAGGCCCGGCGTCGGGGCCACACCGAAGGCGGCGCGGTTGCAATAGGAGGACAGAGTTCTGTCGCAACACATATCAGCGGTCGAACACGGGACCGCCACAGGGGCCGGGACGGTGAGGCCCCAGGACGAGACGGCGAGCAAGGAGCTGCTCGCGCAAATCCTCACTTCGCTGGAAGACGACAAGGCCGAGGACGTGGTCACCATCGACCTGCGCGGCCGGACCGAGATGGTCGATTACATGGTGATCGCATCGGGCCGGTCCTCGCGGCAGGTGGTCTCCATCGCCGAGAAGCTGTCGGACCGGCTGAAGCAGGACCTCGGCCTGCTCACGCGCAGCGAGGGCAAGGACCAGGGCGACTGGGTGCTGATCGACTGCGGCGACGTGGTCGTGCACATCTTCCGCCCCGAGGTGCGCGAGTTCTACCAGATCGAGAAGATGTGGATGTCCCAGCCGCAACCCGGCCGGGGCTGAATGCGTCTTCACGTCTGCGCCGTTGGCCGGCTCCGCCGGGGGCCGGAACGTGACCTTTACGACGACTACGCGACGCGGCTCGACCGGACGGGCAGGGCGCTCGGGCTTGGCCCGCTGACGCTGCACGAGGTCGAGGACCGCAAGGGGGGCGGCCCGGCCGCGGAGGCCGCGCTCCTCGCGCGGGTCCTGCCGGAGGGCGCGGCGGTCTGCGCGCTGGACGAACGCGGCAAGACGCTGTCGTCCCCGGATTTCGCGGCCATGCTCGCCCGCTGGCGCGACGAGGGGTGGGGCGCCGCGGCCTTCGTCATCGGCGGCGCCGACGGCATCGCGCCGGAGCTTGTGGCCCGCGCCGACGTGACGCTCTCGCTCGGCAGGATGGTCTGGCCGCACATGCTGGTCCGCGTCATGCTCGCCGAACAGCTCTACAGGGCCGCGGCCATCCTGGCCGGCAGCCCCTATCACCGCGCCTGAGCTTGCGCCGCGCCCGGGCGGGTTCTAGAAGGCGGTTAAGGCAGACCCTGGAGTTTCCATGACCGTACCGAAGCCCGTCGTCCTTTGCATTCTCGATGGCTGGGGGCTGCGCGACGAACGCGACGCGAACGCGCCCGCGCTTGCCGAGACGCCGCATTTCGACCGGATCATGGCCGCATGCCCCCATGCGACGCTGGTCACCCATGGCCCCGACGTGGGCCTGCCGCGCGGGCAGATGGGCAATTCCGAGGTCGGGCACACCAATATCGGCGCCGGCCGCATCGTGGCGATGGATCTTGGCCAGATCGATCTCGCCATCGAGGATGGCAGCTTCTTCGAGCGCCCGGCGCTCCTGTCCTTCATCGACAAGGTGAAGGCCGCGGGGGGCACCGCGCATCTCATGGGGGTGATTTCCGACGGCGGCGTACATGGCCATATCCGGCACGTCCTGGCCGCCGCGCGCGTGATCGCCGGGGCCGGCGTGCCGGTCGTGATCCACGCCGTGACCGACGGGCGCGACGTGGCGCCCGACTCCGCCGACGGGTTCATCGCCGAACTGGTCGCCGGGCTGCCCGAGGGCGCGACGGTGGCGACGGTCATGGGACGCTACTACGCGATGGATCGCGACAATCGCTGGGATCGCGTGTCGCTGGCCTATCACGCCATGGTCAACGGCCTCGGGGAAGAGTGCGAGAGCGCCGAGCAGGCCGTGGCCGCCGCCTATGAGCGGGGCGAGACCGACGAGTTCATCGAGCCGAGCGTCATCGCCGACCCGCCCGGCTTTCGGGACGGGGACGGGTTCTTCTGCCTCAATTTCCGCGCCGACCGGGCCCGCGAGATCCTGCGCGCCATCGGCGCGCCGGGCTTCGCCGAATTCGAGACCGGGCGGCGGCCCGCGCTGTCGGCCATGCTGGGGATGGTGGAGTATTCCGAGGGTCACAACGCCTACATGGACACGGTGTTTCCCAAGCGCGACATCGTCAACACGCTCGGGGCCTGGGTCGCCAGGCACGGGCGCCGGCAGTTCCGCCTGGCCGAGACCGAGAAATACCCCCATGTCACCTTCTTCCTGAACGGTGGCAAGGAAGAGCCCGAGGAGGGCGAGGATCGCTGCATGCCGCCATCGCCCAAGGTGGCGACCTACGATCTGCAGCCCGAGATGGCCGCCCCCGAGGTCGGTGCGAACCTCGTGGAGGCGATCGGGGATGGCTACGACCTGATCGTTGTCAATTTCGCCAACCCGGACATGGTCGGCCATACCGGAGACCTCGCCGCGGCCATGGCCGCCTGTGCGGCGGTGGACCGGAGCCTCGGCGCGGCGCTCGATGCGCTCGAGGCGGCCGGGGGCGCGATGATCGTCACCGCCGATCACGGCAATTGCGAGATGATGACCGACCCCGAGACCGGCGGCCCGCACACCGCCCACACGACCAACCCGGTGCCCGTGATCCTTGTGGGTGGCCCGGCGGGGGCGCGGCTGCGTGACGGGCGGCTGGCGGACCTGGCGCCGACGCTCCTGGCGCTGATGGGCCTGCCGAAACCGCCGGAGATGACCGGGGAAAGCCTGATCGTGACATGAGGCGGTTGGGCGGTTTCCTGGCCTGCATGGCATTTCTCGCCGCGACAGGCGCGGCCGTGGCCCAGGCCGATCCGGGGCACGCCGCCCGCCGCGCGGCCCAGCAGATCGAGGCGGCGGCGCTTGCGCTGGCCGAGGCGCGGGAAGCCGGTGACCGGGTCGCGGCGCTGACGCGCACCGTCCGCGCCTATGAGGACGGGCTCGCGGCCCTTCGCGAGGGGCTGCGCCGCGCAGCCGTTCAGGAACGTGCCATCGCGCTCGAATTCGCGGCGCGCCGGGACGAGTTGTCCGGCCTCCTTGGGGCGTTGCAGGCGATCGGGCGCACCCCGGAACCGCTTTTGATGGTGCATCCGGCCGGACCTCTCGGCACGGCGCGGGCTGGGATGATCCTTTCGGAGGTGACGCCCGGGTTGAACGCGCGCGCCGCCGCGCTCGGCGCCGAGCTTGAGCGGCTCCGTATCCTGCGCGAGGTTCGCGCGGCCGCGGCGGAATCGCTGTCGGCGGGACTGCGCGGCGCGCAGGAGGCGCGCAGCGCGCTCTCGGCCGCCATCGCAGAGCGGCGCGACCTGCCGGTGCGGTTCGATGCCGACCCGGCCCGGCTCCGGGCGCTGGCCGAGGCCGCCGACACGCTGGACGGCTTCGCCGCCAACCTGCCGGACCGTTCCGGCGCCGCCATGCCGGCGGGGTTCGCGGCCCGAAAGGGAAAGCTGCCGCTGCCCGTGGCAGGGCGCGTCCTGCGCCGCTTCGGCGAGGCCGACGCGGCGGGCATCCGGCGCCCGGGGCTCGTGGCCGCGGCGCCGCCGCTGTCGCTGGTGACCGCCCCCGCGGCCGTGACGCTGCTTTATGCCGGGCCGCTGCTGGACTACGGAAACGTGATCGTGCTTGAACCCGGCGACGGTTATCTGTTGGTATTCGCGGGGCTCGCAAGGATCTACGGTGAAGAGGGCCAGAT
This sequence comes from Rhodovulum sp. YNF3179, assembly GCF_050586465.1. Taxonomy (NCBI): domain Bacteria; kingdom Pseudomonadati; phylum Pseudomonadota; class Alphaproteobacteria; order Rhodobacterales; family Paracoccaceae; genus Rhodovulum; species Rhodovulum sp. YNF3179. The sequence continues at coordinate 4,657 of NZ_JBOCEG010000004.1, forward strand.
CCTGCCCGAAGGCGCGCCCCTCGGCCTGCTCGGCGGGGGCAGCCCGGCAGGGGAAGAGGTGCTGCGGCCGGATCCCGGCGGCACCGGTGGCGTAGAACGGGAAACGCTTTATATTGAGATCCGACACGACGGGAACCCGGTGGACCCCGAGACCTGGTTCACGCTGAACAAGGAACAGGATACGCGATGAAGAAATTCGTCATGGCCGCGCTCGGCGGAACGCTTGCCGGGATCGTGCTCACCTCGCAGGTGGCCGCGCCGCTGATCGCCCAGGAAGCCGACGCCAGCAAATCCGTCTACCAGCAACTCGATCTCTTCGGCGACATCTTCGAGCGCATCCGCGCGCAATATGTCGAGGAGGTGGAGGAGGCCGACCTGATCGAGGCCGCGATCAACGGGATGCTGACCTCGCTCGATCCGCATTCGAGCTACCTGCCGCCGAAGGATTTCGACGACATGCAGGTCCAGACCCGCGGCGAGTTCGGCGGATTGGGCATCGAGGTCACGCAGGAAGACGGCTTCGTGAAGGTGGTCTCGCCGATCGACGGCACGCCGGCCGACGAGGCCGGGATCGAGGCCGGCGACTTCATCACCCATGTGGACGGCGAATCGGTCCTGGGCATGACGCTCGACGAGGCGGTCGAGCTGATGCGCGGGCCGGTCGGCTCGGAAATCAGCATCACCGTGGTCCGCGAGGATATCGACGAGCCCTTCGACGTGACCATCGTCCGCGACACGATCACGCTCACCGCGGTGCGCAGCCGGCTCGAGGGCGACACCGTCGTGCTGCGGATCACCACCTTCAACGACCAGACCTTCCCGAACCTCGAGCAGGGCCTGCAAGACATGGTCGAGGACGCCGGCGGCATGGACAACGTCAACGGCGTCGTGCTCGACCTGCGCAACAACCCGGGCGGGCTGCTGACCCAGGCGATCAAGGTTTCCGACGCCTTCCTCGATGCCGGCGAGATCGTCTCGACCCGCGGCCGCGACAGCGCCGACAGCGAGCGTTACAACGCCACCGACGGCGACCTGGCCGGCGGCAAGCCGATCGTGGTGCTGATCAATGGCGGGTCCGCGTCGGCCTCGGAAATCGTCGCCGGGGCGCTGCAGGATCACCGCCGGGCGGTGGTCGTCGGGACCAAGAGCTTCGGCAAGGGGTCGGTGCAGACCATCATCCCGCTCAAGGGCGACGGGGCGATGCGGCTCACCACCTCGCGTTACTACACGCCGTCCGGGCGGTCGATCCAGGCGCTCGGCGTCTCGCCCGACATCGTCGTGGCCCAGCAGCCGCCGCGCGAAGACGACGACGACGCCGAGGCGCAGCGCCGCACCCGGTCCGAGGCCAATCTGCGCGGCCGGCTGGACAATGACAGCCTGAGCGAGGAGGAGCGCCAGAAGCTCGAGGAAGAGCGCGAGGCGGCCGAGGCCGCGGCGCGGATCCGCGACGAGGACTACCAGCTTTCCTACGCGCTCGACCTGCTCAAGGGTCTGGGTGCACTCGACGCGCTGCAGCAATGATGGGAACCATGCCGGACCGGGCGGGCCGCCGGCCCGTCCGGCCGGCGCGGCCAGGTGGTCCGGATGCCTGAAAAGCCTGCCTCGAGTATCGACGCGCTACCCTATCGCCCCTGCGTGGGCGTGATGGTGATGAACCCCGAGGGCGGCATCTTCGCCGGCCAGCGGATCGATTCGGACTACGATGCCTGGCAAATGCCCCAGGGCGGCATCGAAAAGGGCGAGGACCCGGCCGAGGCGGCGCTGCGCGAGCTGGAGGAAGAGACCGGCATCCCGCGCGACGCGGTCGAGATCCTGGCCTGGACCGAGGACTGGATTCCCTACGATCTGCCGGTGCATCTGGTGCCCCGGCTCTGGGGCGGGAAGTATCGCGGGCAGGAGCAGCGCTGGTTCCTGATGCGCTTCAACGGGGACGAGCGCTTGATCGATATCGAGACCGAGCACCCCGAGTTCTCGCGCTGGTGCTGGCTCTCTCCCGATGACGTGCTGACCCGGATCGTGCCCTTCAAACGCGACACCTATGCCCGGGTGATCGCGGAATTCCGCCCCCATTTTCCCGAGCCCGATCGCGGGGGGGGGGGGGGGGAAAAAAAAAGAAAACCACTCGGGGGGGGGGGTTGTTGGGGGGGGGTGTGGGGAGGGGGGGGGGGAAAAAGTGGAAGGGGGGGGGG
>NZ_JBOCEG010000004.1:6855-84355 GCF_050586465.1 Rhodovulum sp. YNF3179
ATGGGAGAACCAGGGTTTTGCCCTCGAACGGCGACACCGATTCCTGGGGGGTCGCGGACTTCCTCCCCCCCTCCCCCCCCCCCCCTCCCCCCCCCCACCCCCCCCAAGACCCCGGCCGCCCGTTCGGGCGGGTTGTTTCGCGCGCTTGCGCGCGCGAGGATACTTGGACCACTTGGAAGGGTGGATGTTTCCAAGTGGCGGAAATATCCCCGCCGGAGGCATGGAATCGCCGCGCAGCGGCCCTGTGGCGGAACCGGACTCCACATGAGAACAAAAGGTGAATAAAATGGAGTCATGCCGTTTGCCGAACTGGGACTCACCTCGAACTTCACCTTCCTGACGGGGGGCGCGCATCCGGAGGAATACGCCCGCGAGGCGGGGCTTCTCGGGCTGCCCGCCATATCGATCGCGGATGAGAACTCGGTGGCGGGGCTGGTGCGGGCGCATGTGGCACTGCGCGAACTGGCCCGCGCCGTGGAAGGGCGCCGGGCGGCGGAGTCGGGTGGCCTGGTCGCCGGTCCGCCCCGCCCGGCCGGGGCGCCGGAGGCCCCGTCGGCCGATCTTGTCTGCGTGCCGCGGCTGGTGCCGGGCGCGAAACTGGTGCTGCGTGACGGCATGGCCGTGACCGCCCTGCCGCGTGACCGCGCCGCCTGGGGGCGGCTTTGCCGTTTGCTCTCCGCCGGGCGGCTCCGGGCGGCCAAGGGCGCCTGCGACCTGGCGCTCGACGATCTCCTGGACCGGGGTGCAGGGATGGAGATGCTGCTCCACCCGCCGGAAACCTCCGCGCCGCGGGCCGCGCGGGGATGGCTGCGCGCGGCCCGGCGGCTGGCGCGCCGTTTTCCCGGCGCCGTGGCGCTGGTGATGGCGCCGCGCTACGACGGGCAGGATGCGCGGCGCTTCGGCCGGCTCGACCGGCTGGCGCGGCGGCTCGGCCTGCCGACCGTCGCCTCGGCGGCCCCCGTGATGCATCGCGCGGCGCGGCGGCAGCTGGTGGACGTGCTGACCTGCATCCGCGAGGGCGTGACGGTGGACCGGCTCGGCCGGGCCGCCCAGGCCAATGCCGAGCAGCGCCTGCGCAGCGCGCCGGAGATGCGGCGGATCTTCCGTGGCCACGCGGCGGCCGTCGCGCGCGCCGGGGCCATTGCGGCGCGCTGCCGGTTCAGCCTGGACGAGCTCGCCTATGAATATCCCTCCGAGGTGGCGCCGGGCGAGTCGCCCCAGGCCCGGCTGGAGCGGCTGGCGCGCGAAGGTCTCGCCTGGCGTTACCCCGACGGTGCGCCCGGGAAGGTCGTTGCGCTGATGGAGCACGAGCTGCGCCTGATCGGCAAGCTCGGCTACGCGCCCTATTTCCTGACCGTCCATGACGTGGTGGCCTTCGCCCGGTCGCGGGGAATCCTCTGCCAGGGGCGCGGGTCGGCGGCGAATTCCGTGGTCTGTTACTGCCTGGGCGTGACCTCGGTCAGTCCCGAGATCGGCACCATGGTCTTCGAGCGCTTCGTCTCGGAAGCCCGGGACGAACCGCCCGATATCGACGTGGATTTCGAGCACGAGCGCCGCGAGGAGGTGATCCAGCACATCTACGAGCGCTATGGCCGTCATCGCGCCGGGCTCTGCGCGACCGTGATCCATTACCGCGGCAAGCGTGCCATCCGCGAGGTGGGCCGCGCGATGGGGCTGTCGGAGGACACGGTCGCCGCGCTCTCGAGCCAGGTCTGGGGCTGGGGCGGCCCGGGGGCGCTGGACGCGGCGCGGCTCCGGGAAATCGGGCTCGACCCGTCGGATCGCCGGCTGGCGCAGACGCTGCGGCTGGTGGGCGAGATCCAGGGTTTTCCCCGGCATCTCAGCCAGCACGTGGGCGGCTTCGTCATCACCGCCGGCCGGCTCGACGCGCTGGTGCCGATCGAGAACGCGGCGATGGAGGACCGCACCGTGATCTGCTGGGACAAGGACGACATCGACGCGCTCGGCATCCTGAAGGTCGACGTGCTGGCGCTGGGGATGCTGAGCTGCATCCGCAAGGCCTTCGCCCTGCTCGCGCAGCATCACGGCGCGGACTATACGCTGGCGACGCTGCCGCAGGAGGATCCGGCGGTCTACCGGATGCTCTGCAAGGCGGATTCGCTCGGGGTCTTCCAGGTCGAGAGCCGCGCGCAGATGAATTTCCTGCCACGGATGCGGCCGCGATCCTTCTACGATCTCGTGATCCAGGTGGCGATCATCCGTCCCGGCCCGATCCAGGGGGACATGGTGCATCCCTTCATCCGCCGCCGGAACGGCGAGGAGGCGGTGCAGTTTCCTTCCGACGCGTTGGGGGATGTCCTGGGCAAGACGCTGGGGGTGCCGCTCTTCCAGGAACAGGCGATGCAGATCGCGATCATCGGGGCGGGCTTCACCCCCGACGAGGCCGACAGGCTGCGCCGCTCCCTCGCGACCTTCAAGAAACACGGCGATGTCAGCGCGTTTCGCGGCCGCTTCATCCGGGGGATGCTGGGGAACGGCTACGACCGGGACTTCGCGGACCGGTGCTTTTCCCAGATCGAGGGCTTCGGCAGCTACGGTTTCCCGGAATCCCACGCGGCAAGTTTCGCGCTCCTGGTCTATGCGTCGGCCTGGCTCAAGTGCCACCATCCGGGGATCTTCGCCTGCGCGCTGCTGAACAGCCAGCCGATGGGGTTCTACGCGCCGGCGCAGATCGTCCGCGATGCGCGCGAACACGGGGTCGAGGTGCGCCCGGTCTGCGTGAACCATTCCTACTGGGACAACGTCATGGAGCCGGACGGGCGGGGCGGGCTGGCGCTGCGCCTCGGCTTGCGCCAGGTGCGCGCACTGAGCGCGGCTGAGGCCGCCTGGATTCCGGCGGCGCGTGGCAACGGCTATCGCAGCGTCGAGGACGTCTGGCGTCGTGCCGGCGTGCCGCCGCACATGCTGGCGGCGCTGGCCGAGGCCGACGCCTTCGCCGACATGGGGCTCTCGCGGCGCGCGGCGCTCTGGGCGGCGAAGGCTGTCGGCGGCGCGGCGCCGCTGCCGCTTTTCGAGCGGGACATCGACGGCGAGGCCATCGCCGAACCGGCGGTTGCGCTGCCCGCGATGAGCGAGGGCGAGGAAGTGGTCGAGGATTACGCGGCGCTCCGGCTGACGCTCAGGGCTCACCCGGTTGCGCTGCTCCGGCCCTGGCTGACGCCGGGGACGCGCGTTCAAGAAAACGTGAACGGCTCTGGCGGGACAGGCGGCGGGGGTGCATCAGCTTAACTGCAGGAAAAATCCACAGAGGAGATCCCGATGATCAGCCTGACCCGCAGCCTCGCCGTTCTGGCCCTTCTCGGCGCCGGCGCCGCGGCCACCGCCCACGAGGGCGCCAGCGGCGACGTGAAAACCCGGATGGAGGCCATGAAAACCGTCGCGGACAATACCAAGATCCTTGGCGGGATGGCGACCGGCAAGCGCGCCTTCGACGCGGCGGACGCCCAGGCCGCGGCGGCGGTGCTCGAGGCGGAAGCTGCGCGCATCCCGGCGCTCTTCGAGTCGGGCGAGATGTCGGACGTCTCCGAGGCCAGCCCGGAGATCTGGGAGAACTGGGGCGATTTCACCGCGAAGTCCGAGGATCTCGCCGTCGCCGCGGCGCGGGCCGGTGACGTCACGGATCTCGACGGGCTTCGCGCCGCGATGGGCGGCATCGGTGGCGCCTGCAAGGCCTGCCACCAGGACTATCGCATCGAAAAGGACTGATATCGGCGCGCTGGCGGCGCCAATCCGTCGCAAAATGGCCGCGGTCCGGCGCAGGGCGGCGTTGCACCGCGGCGCGGTTTGGAACAGACTCCCGGGCAGAGCCAGTCGCCCAGGGAGGCCAAAGATGAAGACCCGCGCCGCCGTCGCCACCGAAGCCGGAAAGCCGCTCGAGATCATGGACGTGAACCTGGACGGCCCGCGGGAGGGCGAAGTCCTGGTCGAGATCAAGGCCACCGGCATCTGCCACACCGATGATTTCACCCTGTCGGGTGCCGACCCCGAGGGGCTTTTCCCCGCGATCCTCGGTCACGAGGGCGCCGGGGTCGTCGTCGACACCGGGCCCGGGGTGACCAGCGTGAAGAAGGGCGACCACGTCATCCCGCTCTACACGCCGGAATGCCGGGAATGCGAATACTGCCTCAACCCCAAGACCAATCTCTGCCAGTCGATCCGCTCGACCCAGGGGCAGGGCGTGATGCCGGACGGCACCTCGCGCTTCTCGACGCTCGATGGCGATCCGATCCTGCACTACATGGGCACGTCGACCTTCTCCAACTACACGGTCCTGCCCGAGATCGCCGTCGCCAAGATCCACCCCGAGGCGCCTTTTGAAAAAGTCTGCTACATCGGCTGTGGCGTCACCACGGGCGTGGGGGCCGTGATCAACACCGCCAAGGCCGAGCCAGGCTGCCGCGCGGTGGTCTTCGGCCTGGGCGGTATCGGGCTGAACGTCATCCAGGGGCTGCGGCTGATCGGGGCCGACCAGATCGTGGGCGTGGACCTGAACCCGGCCAAGCGCGAGATGGCCGAACGCTTCGGCATGACCGACTTCGTGAACCCGAGCGAGGTCGAGGGCGACCTTGTGCCCTACCTCGTCGACCTGACCAAGGGCGGGGCCGATTACAGCTTCGACGCGACGGGCAACGTGCAGGTGATGCGCGCCGCTCTCGAATGCGCGCACAAGGGGTGGGGCGAGTCGATCATCATCGGCGTGGCGCCGGCGGGCGCGGAAATCTCCACCCGGCCGTTCCAGCTGGTCACGGGCCGGACATGGAAAGGCACGGCCTTCGGCGGGGCGCGCGGGCGCACCGACGTGCCGAAGATCGTGGACTGGTACATGCAGGGCAAGATCGAGATCGACCCGATGATCACCCACACGCTGAGCCTCGACGAGATCAACGAGGGCTTCGAGTTGATGCACGCGGGCAAGTCGATCCGGTCGGTCGTCGTCTACTGACCCGGTGACCGGCCTGTCGATCCGGCCCGCGACGGCGGCGGATGCCGACCGGACCTGGTCCATTCTCGAACCGGTCCTGCGCGCCGGCGACACCTATGCGGTCGATCCGGGCCTGTCCCGCGACGCGGCGCTCGCCTGGTGGCTGGGTGCGCCGCACCGGACCTATCTTGCCGAGGATGCGGACGGCACGGTGCTGGGGACCTATTACCTGATGCCGAACCAGGGCGGTGGCGGGGCGCATGTGGCCAATGCCGGCTTCGTCACCGCGCCTGCGGCGCGCGGGCGGGGCGTGGCGCGGGCGATGCTGGAGCACGCGCTCGAGACCGCGCGGGCGACCGGCTACCGCGCGATGCAGTTCAATTTCGTGGTCGAGACCAACAGCCGCGCCATTGCCATCTGGGCCGATTACGGTTTCGATGTGGTCGGACGCCTGCCAGGCGCGTTTCGCCATCCGGACAGGGGCTATGTCGACGCGCTCGTGATGTACCGCCACCTTTGACAGCGGAGGGCCCATGGCCGCCAGCACAGACAGCACACCGCTTCTCGCCGTCCTGATCGACGCCGACAACACCTCGCCGCAATGGGCGGAGGCGATCTTCGAGGAGATCGCCAGCCTGGGCGAGGCGAGTGTCCGCCGGATTTACGGTGATTTCTCCAGCGGGCAGCTCAAGGGCTGGTCTGACCGCCTGGCGCATTACGCGTTGGTGCCGCACCATTCGCCGGCCAATACCGTGGGCAAGAACGCCAGCGACATCGCGCTGGTCATCGACGCGATGGACATCCTGCATTCGGGCCGCTTCGACGGCTTCGTGCTGATCTCGTCGGACAGCGATTTCACCCGGCTCGCCAGCCGCATCCGGGAACAGGGGCTCGACGTCTACGGGATCGGCCAGAAAAAGACCCCGGACGCCTTCCGCAAGGCGTGCAAGCGGTTCATCTTCGTCGAGAACCTGCTGGCGTCGGAGGCGGGCGAGACCGAAACCGGCCGGGGCGCCGGGCGGGGCGGGACAAGCGCCCGCAAGGAGCCGCCCTCGAAGGCGGTGCCGTTGCTGACGGCGGCGCTCCGCAGTCTCGACGAAGAGGCCGAATGGGTGGCGCTCGGCCGGCTTGGCCAACAGGTCGTGGCGGCGAACCCGGATTTCGACCCGCGCACCTATGGCAGCCCCAAGCTGTCGGACCTGCTTGAAAAGACCGGCCATTTCGAGGTCGAGCGCAGCGGCACCGGGCTGCGTGCCCGGATCAAGCCCGAGCGGAAAAAGAAGGGCTGAGCGCCCCGCCGGCCGGACGGCCCCGTTACCCCCGGCCCGTGCCGTAGCGCGCGAGGAACATCTCCACCGCCCCGTCGACCACGCGGCCTATGTCGGTCTGGGTGATCTCGCCGGCGACGCCGCAGATCGACCGGACGAAGAGGTCGCTCTTGCACAGTTCGGCAAACTGGTTGGCGGCAAGGTCCATATCGGGGATCCGCAATTCGCCCCGCGCCTCCGCCTCGGAGAGGTAGGTCGTCAGGCGGTCGCGCAGCAGCGCCGGGCCGGAGTCGTAGAAGCGACAGCCGAGTTCCGGGAAACGCGCGGACTCGGCGACGCAGATGCGGTACATCTGCTGGCCGAAATCCGATAGGAAGAATGTCAGGATGCGTCCGCCGGCCTCGCGCAGGAAAACCTCCGGCGGGGCCGCGGTGTCCATGACGGCCAGCGCTTCCTCGGCCTGGCGGTTGCATTCCATGCGGGCCACCTCGAGGAAGAGCAGCCGCTTGTCGGGGAAATAGCTGTAGAGCGTCGCCTTGGAGACCCCGGCGGCGCGCGCGATATCGTCGACGCTGGCGCCCTCGAAGCCGTCGCGCATGAAGATCATGCGCGCGCCCTCGAGCACCTGGTCGAATTTCCGGCCTTTCTTGATCTCGGCCGCGGCAGTGCTCATGCGTGGTCTCCCCATCCCCCGGCGGAGTTTAGTCCGCCGAGTTCCGGGGCTGCAAGCGCGCCGGCGCGGATCATCGCGACGGGGCCGGGGCGAGGGTGTCGGCGGCGGTGTCCCGGCTTGCCGGGGCGGGGGCCGGTTCGGGCCAGGTCAGCACCGGGAAATCGAAGAAGATCCCCCCGGCGGCGGCCGGACCGGCAGCGAGCGCGAGGAACAGGGCGGTCAGGATACGGGTCATCGCGGCACTCCAAAATGAACTGGTTGGTTCACTTTTTAAAATAAACCGATCGGTTCAGATATCAAGCCGAAAATGAACCAAGCCGTTCACTATTGTCGCAGCCTGGCCGGAGTCGGTTTGCACATCGCGCCACCGGTGCTAGTTTAGAATCGTTCTAAAGAAATGGAGTGTCCCATGATCCCAGGCGTATCCTCGCGGCGGCGTTTCGCGGACCTTGACGAGCAAGAGGTCCTGGCGCTGGCCATTTCGTCGGAGGAGGACGACGCGCGCATCTACCGGAGCTATGCCGAGAAGCTGCGCGAGGATTACCCGGCCACGGCGAAGATCTTCGACGGCATGGCCGAGGAAGAGGACGGCCATCGCCAGCGGCTGATCGACCTGCACAAGAAGCGCTTCGGTGACGTGATCCCGCTGATCCGGCGCGAGCACGTCGCCGGATACTATTCGCGCCGGCCGGTCTGGCTGATCGAGAATCTCGGGCTGGAACGGATCCGCGACGAGGCCGCGATGATGGAGCGCGACGCCGAGGCCTTCTACCGCAAGGCCGCGCAACGCACGCAGGACGCCGATACGCGCAAGCTGCTCGGTGATCTCGCCGCCGCCGAGGCCGGGCACCAGGAAACCGCCGTGGGCCTGGCCGAGGAACATCTCGGCGCCGAGGCCGAAGACGAGGAAAGCCGCGTCGCGAAGCGCCAGTTCGTCCTCACCTGGGTGCAGCCGGGCCTGGCAGGGCTCATGGACGGCTCGGTCTCGACGCTGGCGCCGATCTTCGCCACCGCCTTCGCCACGCAGGACACCTGGACGACCTTCCTCGTCGGGCTCGCGGCCTCGGTCGGGGCCGGGATCTCGATGGGCTTCACCGAGGCGGCTTCGGACGACGGGGAACTGTCGGGCCGCGGCAGCCCGCTCAAGCGCGGTATCGCCTCGGGCGTGATGACGACCGTGGGCGGGCTCGGCCATGCGCTGCCCTACCTGATCCCCGACTTCTGGACCGCGACGATCACCGCGATCGTGGTCGTGTTTATCGAGCTTTGGGCCATCGCCTGGATCCAGAACCGCTTCATGGAAACGCCCTTCCTGCGCGCGACCTTCCAGGTTGTCCTGGGCGGTGCGCTGGTCTTCGCGGCCGGGGTTCTGATCGGCGGCGGCTAGGCAGGTCTGGCAGGCCGGGGCGGCGCATGCTAAGCGCCTGCCCATGCTGGCGATCTTCCTCGAGACCCTGCCGTTCTTTGCCATCATCGGTGTCGGTTACGGCGCCGGGCGGACCGGTTTCTTTACCGAGGCGGCCACCGCCTGGCTGACGAAATTCGTCTTTTACTTCGCGCTGTCGGCGATGCTGTTCCGCTTCTCGGCCAATCTTTCGCTGGACGAGGTGTTCGACGGCATCTTCATCGCCGCCTATCTCTGGGCCACCGCCGCGATCTACCTGCTCGCCACCGCGGTGGCGCTCTTGCGGCGCAAGGGGGTGGAGGAGGCCGCGGTCGAGGCGCAGTGCGCGGTGATCGGGAATGTCGGCTTCCTGGGCATCCCGATGCTGGTGCTGCTGCTGGGCGATCGCGCGATCGGCCCGGTGATGATGGTGCTGGCCGTCGATCTCATCGTCTTCGGCAGCCTGATCGTGATCCTGATCACCGGGGCGCGGGACGGGCGGATGTCGCTGGGCATCCTGCGCACGGTCGGGCAGGGGCTGATCAAGAACCCGATGATCGTGTCGATCACCCTGGGGCTGGCCTGGTCGGCGCTGGCGCTGCCCATACCGGGACCGCTCAACGCCTTCGTGGAATTGCTGGGCTCCGCCGCGACACCGGGGGCGCTCTTCGCCATCGGGGCCTCGCTGGCCTCGAAATCGGCCGAGCGGGTCGAGGTGGCGGCCTGGCTGTCCTTCTCCAAGCTGGTGCTGCACCCGGGGGCGGTGGCGCTCTCGGCGCTGCTGCTTTTCCCGGTGGAGCCCTACGCCGCCGGCGTGATGATCGCCGCCGCCGCGCTGCCGACGGCGGGCAACGTCTACATGCTGGCCCAGCATTACCGCGTGGCGCCGACGCGGGTCTCGGCGACGATCCTGATCTCGACGGCCGCCAGCATCCTGACCCTGTCGCTGGTGATCGGCTGGGTCAGCGGCCTGGGCTAGGCGGTTCCGGGCTTGCCCCACCCGCGGCGGCGCGCTACCCCGATCCCGACAACAGGGAGGACGCGCCATGCAGACCATCTCCGAAAACCGGGCCTTCGGCGGGGTGCAGGGGGTCTATGCCCATCCCTCCGATGTCTGTGGCTGCGACATGACCTTCGGGCTCTACCTGCCGCCGGCCGCCGGCGACGGGCCGGTGCCGGTGCTCTGGTATCTCTCGGGGCTGACCTGCACCCATGAGAACGCCATGGTAAAGGCCGGTGCGCAGGGCTGGGCGGCCGAGCACGGGATCGCGCTGGTCTTTCCCGACACCAGTCCGCGCGGCGACGGGATCGCGGATGACGATGCCTTCGATCTCGGCCAGGGGGCGGGGTTCTACGTGAACGCGACCGAGTCGCCCTGGGCCCCGCATTTCCGGATGTGGGACTACGTGACCGGGGAACTGCCGCGCCTGGTCTTCAACGATTTCCCGCTCGACGAGGACGCGCAGGCGATCACCGGCCATTCCATGGGCGGTCACGGGGCGCTGACCATGGCCCTGTCGCTGCCGGGCCGGTTCCGCTCCGTCTCGGCCTTCGCGCCGATCGCGCATCCGACCGTGTCGGACTGGGGACGCAAGCAGTTCACCGCCTACCTGGGCGCCGACGAAGCCGACTGGGCGGCGCATGACGCGACGCTCCTGATGCGCACCGAGGGGTTCGACGGGCCGATGCTGATCGACCAGGGCACCGATGACCAGTTCCTCGACCGCCTGATGCCCGAGGCGCTTGCCGGTGCCATCGCCGAGCGGCGGCAGGGCGCGCAGTTCCGGATGCAGCCGGGCTATGATCACAGCTATTTCTTCGTCGCCTCCTTCATGGAGGATCACGTCGCCTTTCACGCCGATGCGCTCTACGGGTAGCGGCCGTTGAGCCGCGTCTTCGTCGATGCCGACGCCTGCCCGGTCAAGGCCGAGGCCGAGCGCGTGGCCGAGCGGCACGGCGTTCCGCTGTTTCTGGTCGCCAATGGCGGGCTGCGGCCGTCGCCGCACCCGCTGGTCGAGGTGGTCTACGTCCCCGAGGGTCCGGACGTCGCCGACATGTGGATCGCGGACCGGGCCGGGCCGGGCGACGTGGTGGTGACGGCCGACATCCCGCTGGCCGCGAAATGCATCGCCGCCGGCGCCGCGGTGCTGGGGCATGACGGGCGCCCCTTTACCGAGGCGAATATCGGCAACCTGCTCGCCACGCGGGACCTGATGGCCGACCTGCGCGCCGCCGATCCGTTCCGCCAGGGCGGCGGGCGGGGGTTCGGCAAGCAGGACCGCGCGCGGTTCCTCGATGCGCTCGACCGGGCGCTTCGGGCCGCCGCGCAGGGCTGAGCGCGGTTTCCAAGCCGCGCCGACCGGGCTAGAACGGGCCGGAACGGACAGAGGAGCGGCGCATGCCCAGACCCGAGGCGGTGATCTTCGACATCGGCAACGTGTTGATCGAATGGCAGCCGGAGCGCTTCTACGACACCGTGATGCCGGTCGAGGATCGCGAGCGGCTCTTCGCGACGGTGGACCTGCACGGCATGAACGACGCCGTCGACCGGGGCGCCGATTTCCGCGAGACGATCTATGCCACGGCCGCGGCCTATCCGGACTTCGCAGAGCATATCCGCATGTGGCATGATCGCTGGCTCGAGATGGCACGCCCGGCCATCGACCGGTCCGTGCGGCTGCTGCGGGCGCTGCGCGCCCGCGGCGTGCCGGTCTTCGCCCTGACCAATTTCGGCATTGGCAGCTTCGAGATCGCCGAGACGGAATATGACTTCCTGTCGGAATTCGACCGGCGCTACATTTCCGGCCACATGGGCGTGATCAAGCCTGAGCCGGAGATCTACGCCATGGTGGAGGCCGATTGCGGGATCGCGCCCGATCGGCTCTTGTTCACCGACGATCGCGCCGACAACATCGCCGCGGCGCGGGCGCGTGGCTGGCGGGCCCACCGGTTCGAGGGCGCCGCGGGCTGGGCGGCCGAACTCGTGGCCCATGGCCTGCTGACAGAGGAGGACGCGGCATGAGCGTGGAAATCATCGGCTTCGACGCCGAGGCCCGGATGGACTGGATCGCACTGACCGACGCGCTGGCGGCTGGTCACGAGATGCCGCGCGCCGAGATCACCGACGGCTTCCTCTACCGTGGCGACGACACGTTGCTGAACCGCGCGGCCTGGATCGACGGCATGGGGATCGCGGTGAAATCCGCCACGATCTTTCCGGGCAACGCGGACGCCGGCAAACCCACCATCAACGGCGGCATGTGCCTCTATGCCGACGGCACGGGTGAACTCGAGGCGGTGGTGGATTTCCACCTCGTCACCAAGTGGAAGACGGCCGGCGATTCGCTGCTGGCGGCCCGCCGGCTGGCGCGGCCGGACAGCCGGCGCATCCTCGTCGTCGGCGCGGGCACCGTCGCGCGGTCGCTGGTCGATGCCTATTCCGCCGCCTTCCCGGACGCGGAGTTCACCGTCTGGAACCGCACGCCCGCCGGCGCCGCGGCGGTTGCGGCCGAGTTCGCCGGCAGGGTCGGGATCGCCGTCGCGCCGGATCTCGAAGCCGCGGTGGCCGAGGCCGACATCATAACCTGCGCCACGATGGCGAAGGAGCCCGTGATCCGCGGCGCGTGGCTGCGGCCCGGTCAGCACCTGGACCTGATCGGCGCCTTCCGCCCGGACATGCGCGAGGCCGACGATACCGCGCTGCAGCGCGCGCGCATCTTCGTGGACAGCCGGGACACCACCATCGGCCATATCGGCGAGCTGAAGATCCCGCTGGCCGCGGGCGCGATTTCCGAAGCCGATATCCAGGCCGATTACTACGACCTGCCCGGCGGCGGTTTCGCCCGGCAGGATGCCGGCGAGATCACGCTGTTCAAGAACGGGGGCGGCGCGCATCTCGACCTGATGACCGGCCGTTACGTGCTGGCCGCATGGCGGGGCTGATCGCCCTTTTCCTGGCCGCCGCGGGGGCCTGGGCGCTGGTGGAGCTGCTCCGCAAGCCGGTCAATGCCCGGACCCGCCGCGCGGCGCCCGGCCGGTTCGCCAATCTTTCGCGGGGGCCGACCCATTACCGCTGGCACGGCGAGGAAAACGGCCCGGCCGCGATCCTGGTGCACGGGCTCACCACCCCGAGCTTCGTCTGGAACGCGATGATCCCGGGGCTGACGCGGGCCGGGTTCCGGGTGCTGTCTTTCGATCTTTACGGACGGGGCTACTCGGCGCGCCCGCTCGGCCGGCAGACGCCGGCTCTGTTCACCCAGCAGCTCGACGAACTGATCGCGGCCGAGGGCTTCACCCGCCCGGTGACGCTGGTCGGCTATTCCATGGGCGGGCTGATCGCGGCGGACTGGGCGGCGCAGCACCCCGAGCGCGTGGCGCGGCTGATCCTGATCGCCCCGGCGGGGTTCCGCTATGTGCCGGACGGGTTCCTCCGGTTCTGTGCCCGGGTGCCGGTCCTGGGCGACTGGCTTTTCACCGTGCTGGGCGGGTATTACGGCAGGCGCCTGGCCCGGACCGTCGGGGCGGGCAGCGTGATCCCGGAAATGGGACGGAACCTCGAGCGCATGACGCGGTTCCGCGGGTTTCTCCAGGCCGTGCTGTCGAGCGAGCGCCACACGCTGGGCACCGACATGACCGACGGCCACCGCGCCCTCGCCGCCGCGCGGGTTCCCGTGCTGGCCGTCTGGGGCGCGGCCGATCCGGTGATACCGCCGGGCAACGCGGCGACGCTGGGCGCCGCCAATCCCGCGGCCGTGCAGACCGAGATCCCCGGGGCCGGTCACGGCCTCGTCTACACGCATCCCAAGGCGGTGCTGGGCGCGATCCGTACCTTCCTGCGAGACACCGCCTGAACCCCGGCGCGCCGCGCCCGGCCGGCGCGTCGCCCGCGGCGCCGCGCGCAGCGGCAGCCGGACAAGGGCCGCGGCGGCCGCGCCGGCATCCTGCCGGGGGACGGATCTTTTCTTGTCGATCTTCCGGCAAGCGCCCGTTATGGTCCGCGCCGGTCGAACGAGGGGTGCCATGCCGCAAACGCTGGAAGAGGTCTACGAAGCCCGGGTCGCGGCGGACAGGCTGCGCTACGATCCCGAGCAGATCGCCGTGCTCCATCGGCTGGAGGCCATCCGCGAGACGCTGGAGGCGCAGCGCGCGGCCTCCGGGGGCGGCTTTCTCAAGGGGCTTTTCCGCAAGGCACCGGCCGACGCGCCGACGGGGCTCTACATCTGGGGGGGCGTCGGGCGCGGAAAGTCGATGCTGATGGATCTCTTCTTCGACGAGACGCATGTCGAGGCCAAGCGGCGGGTCCATTTCCACGCCTTCATGCAGGAGATCCATGCGCGCCTGCACGAGATCCGCAAGACCGGTGCGGACGACGCCATCGCCCCCGTGGCCGCCGAGGTGGCCGACCGCGTGCGGCTGCTCTGCTTCGACGAGATGCAGATCACGGACATCACCGACGCGATGATCGTCGGCCGTCTCTTCGAGAAGCTGTTCGAGGCCGGGGTGGCGGTCGTGACAACGTCGAACCGGCCGCCCGAGGATCTCTACAAGGACGGGCTGAACCGGCAGCTCTTTCTGCCCTTCATCGACATGCTGAACGCACGGCTGGAAATCCATCACCTGCACAGCCCGAACGACTATCGCCAGGACCGGCTGGCCGGCGGTCAGGTCTATTTCACGCCGGCCGACGAACGTGCCCGGCGCGCCCTCGCCACGATCTGGGACGAGTTCGCGGGCGGTCCGGGGGACCCGCTGCACCTGCCGGTGAAGGGCCGCGAGGTGGTGCTGCCCGCGTTCCGCAACGGCGTCGGCTGGGCCAGTTTCTGGGACCTGTGCGGCCAGGCGCACGGGCCGGCCGATTTCCTTGCCATCGCGGGCGCGGTCCGGGTGCTGATCCTGCACGGCATCCCGCAACTCTCGCGGTCGAACTTCAACGAGGCCAAGCGCTTCGTGACGCTGGTCGATGCGCTCTACGAGGCGAAGGTGCGACTGGTGGCTTCGGCCGCGGCCGTGCCCGAGCGGCTCTACGTCGAGGGCGAAGGCTCGTTCGAGTTCGAGCGCACGGCGTCGCGGCTGCGCGAGATGCAGAGCGCGGATTGGTGGGCCTGAGCGCGGCTTAGCCGACCCAGTCGCGTCGCATCCCGGTATCGACATGCACGAAGCCCCGCCGCGGGTAGCGCCCGACGCCCCCGGCGCCGGCTTCCCGCGCAATGGCGGCGATGTCGGTCGTGCTCTTGCCCGCGATCTTGATGTCGAGCGCCTGGGCCGTGATGTGGCGGCTTTGCGGGGCGCCGCCGACCCGCGCATTGGTGGACTCCGTTCGGAAGGCCGATGTGACGACGAGCGGCGCACCGCCTGTCCGAACCTGGATGCGCAGCGCCAGCAACAGCAGGTCCGGATCCATCCGCCGGGTGGCATCCGTCAGGATGTCGCGCAGGATCCAGTCGATCTCCGGCAGGGCATCCGGGTCGACTTTCGGGCCGCCGAAGAAGGTATCGCGGATATAGACGCCGTGAAACACCTCGCCGGTGCGTTCACGCAGAAGATGGAGCTTGTAGTCGGTCCCGGCCAGCGCCGGGCTCGAGAGGGTAGAGGCCGCAGCGGCGAGCCCGCCGCGCAGCAGCACACGTCGGTTGAGCATGTGACTCCTTGATGTTTTTCGGTGTTGCTCGATTGGCGCCGGGCCTAACGCCGCGCATCGGCAATGTAAAACCGATAGCCGGGCCGCTAGCGGAACCCTGCCGGTCGGGTCAGTCGCGCCGGGTCCGCAGCGCCGCGCGCAACTCTTCCAGCTCCTGGTGGTAGGCCGCGGCATCGCCGTATTCGGCGAAACCTGGATAGCGGGAATGGATGCCCTCGACCCGGCGGGCATGCTTGATCGGGCACCAGAACTGTTCGGTCCGTGCGGCGATTTCGCGGACATAGGCGATGAGGCCGGTTGCATAGCCGCAATATGCGCAGTTGAGTTTTTCCAGCGCGTTAAGATAGCCGAGATGCTGGCGGTCGATGACGATGTAGTCGCCGCGGCGGACCCGCGGGACGCGGTAGACCCGGAAGCAGACCAGCTGGTAGACCGTCACGCAGAGATCCAGCAGGACCAGCGGCACGATCAGGCCGTAGATCAGCGGGGCGGTCAGGACCACCAGCGGCTTGGGATGGCGCAGGTAGTCGCGCAGCCCGCGGCGAAAGCCGTGATGGCTTTGTCGTACCGAGTCCTCGAAGATCACGCGGCCGCGCTCCAGCCGGTAGGCGAACTGGCGGCGCCGGGCGGCGAATTCCCGCTCCAGGTCCTCCTCGAGGGCCTGGATGCGGTCGATCAGCTGGCGGTTCGGGTTCATGGCGGCGCGCCTCCGGGTCATGGCCCGGCCAGCATAGCCGAGACACCCCCCGATGGCCCGCCGAAATGAATTTGCATCGCGGCCGCGCTGGGGCAGTCTGGAGCGGCAACCGCATCGAGGAGGAGAAGATGCTGACGGGGAGCTGTCTTTGCGGGGCCGTGGCCTTCGAGATCGAGGGTCCGGCCCGACCCGTGACCGCCTGCCATTGCGGCCAATGCCGCAAGGTTTCGGGCCATTTCTGGGCCTCGACGGAGGTGCCGCGGGACCGGATGCGGCTTACCGCCGAGACGGGCCTGGCCTGGTACCGGTCGAGCGATTTCGCCCGGCGGGGGTTCTGCAGCCGCTGCGGCGCGACGCTGTTCTGGGAGATGGACGGCGACGACAGGATCTCGGTCTCCGGCGGCGCGCTGGAGGCGCCCACGGGGCTGACGCTCGAGAAGCACATCTTCACGCGCTGGAAAGGCGATTATTACGAGATCGGCGCCGACGGCCTGCCGCATCTCGACGAGTATTGAGGCGCCGGGGGGGTTTCCCCCGGCCTCCGCCATGCTATCCCGGGCGCCGATGAACGATTTCGTCTACGATCCGCCACCGGGCGCGCCCGACGTGATCCACCGCGACAGCCACCTGCTGCTGGTCGACAAGCCGGCCGGGCTGCTGTCGGTGCCGGGACGCGGGGCGCACATGGCCGACTGCCTGCTGGCCCGCGTGCAGGCGGCCTTCCCCGAGGCGCTGCTGGTGCACCGGCTGGATCTCGATACCTCCGGCGTCATGGTCTTCGCGCTGACGCGCGCGGCACAGCGCCATCTCGGGCTTCAGTTCGAACGGCGCCATGTCCGCAAGGTTTACGTGGCGCGGGTCCGGGGGCATGTGGTCGAGAAAACCGGCACGGTCGCGCTGCCGCTGATCGTCGACTGGCCGAACCGCCCGCGCCAGAAGGTCGATTTCGATGCCGGCAAGCCCGCCGAGACCACGTGGCGCGTGGTCAGGCGCGAGGCGGACGCGACACGGCTGCGGCTGTTTCCGAAAACCGGGCGCAGCCACCAGTTGCGCGTCCACATGAAGGAGATCGGCCACCCGATCCTGGGCGATCCGCTCTACGCCAGCGGCGCGGCGCTGACGGCCGCCGACCGGCTGCAGCTCCATGCCGAGAGCCTGCGGCTGCGCCATCCTGATGGCGGCGTGGGCATGAGCTTCTCGGCCCCTTGCCCGTTCTGAGGCCCGGCGCCTAGACTGGCCCCATGACGGATGACAGCCCACCCCCGCCCCCCGACCGCCTGACCGAGACGCTTGGCGTCCTGACCCGCCGCGAGACCGAGGCCCGGATCGTCGCGCCGATCGTCGAGGCGCTGGCCGATCGCTTCGGCCGGGACGCGGTGCTGGAGGTGGTGCGCGACACGGTGGTGAAGATCGCGCAGGACCAGGGCGCGGCGCTGTCGGAGCGGTACGGTGACGGGCCGGAGGCGTTTCTCGAGACGCTGCAGCATTGGACGCGCGACGACGCGTTGGAGATCGAGGTTCTCGAGCAGACCGACGAGACGCTGTCCTTCAACGTCACGCGCTGCCGCTATGCCGAGCTTTACCGCGCGCTCGGGATCGAGGAGCTGGGCGCGGTGCTGTCCTGCAACCGGGATTTCGCCCTGATCGAGGGGTTCAATCCCGGGGCGCGGCTGAGCCGCACCCAGACCATCCTGGGCGGCGCGAGTCACTGCAATTTCCGCTACGACTTCTCTGGCGGCGGGGGCTGACGGCGCCTGCGGCGCCGGATTTCATGCGCGCCGCGCGGGGGATATTTGGGCCACTTGGACGGGGGCGGTCACGCCCCGCCCCAGCCGCTGACGGCCTTGACCTCGAGGAAGTCCTCGATGCCCCAGACGCCGCCTTCGCGGCCGTTGCCGCTGGCCTTCATGCCGCCGAAGGGGCTGCCGGCGCCGCGGGGCTGGCCGTTCATTTCCACCATGCCCGACCGGAGCCGCCGTGCCACGCGGTTGCGGCGGGCCGCGTCCGCGCTCTGGACGTAGTTGGTCAGCCCGTAGGGCGTGTCGTTGGCGATGGCGATGGCCTCTTCCTCGGTCTCGAAGGGCATGATCGAGAGCACGGGGCCGAAGATCTCCTCGCGCGCGATGGTCATGTCGTTGGTGACATCCGCAAAGACCGTGGGGCGGACGAACCAGCCGCGATTGAACCCCTCGGGGCGGCCGGGGCCGCCGGCCACCAGGCGCGCGCCCTCGTCGATGCCCTTCTGGATCAGGTCCTGCACCTTGTCGAACTGGGCCTGGCTGACCACCGGGCCCATGTGGCGACCCTCGGCGTCGGCGGGGCCGACGGCCATCTTCTCGGCCACCGCGCGCGCGGTTTCCACCGCCTGTTCGTAGGCGCTGGCCTCGACCAGCATGCGGGTCGGCGCGTTGCAGCTTTGCCCGGTATTGTTGAAGCAATGCAGCGTGCCGCGCTTGACCGCCTTTTCATCGGCATCCGCGAAGACCAGGTTGGCGCCCTTGCCGCCCAGTTCCAGGTGGACCCGTTTCAGCGTGTCCGCCGCGGTTTTCGAGATCGCGATCCCGGCGCGGGTCGAGCCGGTGAAGGAGATCATGTCGACATCCGGATGGGCCGAGAGCTGCGTGCCCACGCCGGGCCCGTCGCCGTTGACCAGATTGAAGACCCCGGGCGGGAACCCGGCGGCGTCGACCATCTCGGCGAAGAGCGCCGACGAGAGCGGCGCGATCTCGGAGGGCTTGAGGACCATGGTGCAGCCCGCCGCCATCGCCGCGATCACCTTGAGCGTGACCTGGTTCATCGGCCAGTTCCAGGGCGTGATCAGGCCGCAGACGCCGACGGGTTCCATCAGGATGCGGTCATCGGGCGCATGCGGGCCGAGCGGGCGCTCGAACGCGAAGTCGCGCGCGGCGCGGATGAAATTCTTGATATGGCCAAGCCCGGCCGGTGCCTGCTGGGCCTTGGCCATGTCGATCGGGGCGCCCATCTCGCGGCTGATGACGGCGGCCATTTCGTCCATCCGGGACTTGTAGACGTCGTAGAGCCGTTCCAGCACAGCGATCCGGTCGGCCGGCGGCGTTTCCATCCAGCCGGGAAAGGCGTCGCGCGCCGCGGCCACGGCCCGGTCGGTATCGGCCTGGCCGCCGAGCGAGATCACCGCGAAGGCATCTTCGGTCGAGGGGTCGATCACCTCGAAATCGCTGCCTGCGGCCGGCGCCGTCCATTCCCCGCCGATATAGAAGTCCCGTTTCTCGAGCATGGTCCGTCCCCTTCTGGTCTGGTCGCGCGACACTCTGTCACCGGGCCCCGGTTTCCGCAAGGCGGGGGGTTCATGCAGATGCAGCGCTGGATACCTATGACCCACGAGTCGCACATCCCGCATGCCCCAAGAGGAAGGATTTCATGGCCCTGCGTATCAACGACGTCGCCCCGAACTTCACCGCGGACACCACCGAGGGGAACATTGATTTCCATGACTGGATCGGCGATGGCTACGCCGTCCTGTTCAGCCATCCCAAGGACTTCACGCCGGTCTGCACCACCGAGTTCGCCGCCGCCGCGAACCTCTCCGAGGCATTCGCCAGGCGCAACACCAAGGTGATCGGCATCTCCGTCGATCCGGTGGCCGAACACCTGAAATGGAAGGCCGACGTCGAGAGCTACGGCAAGGCCGACATGACCTTCCCGATCATCGCCGACGACGGGCTGGACATCGCCAAGCTCTACGACATGCTTCCGGCGGAGGCCTACCTGCCCGACGGGCGCACCGCCAACGACACCGCGACCGTGCGCACGACCTTCATCATCGGCCCGGACAAGAAGATCCGGCTGATGCTGATCTACCCGATGTCGGTCGGGCGCAACTTCGACGAGATCCTGCGGGCGCTCGACGCGATCCAGGCCACCGATGGCAAGGACCTGGCCGCGCCGGCCGACTGGCGCAAGGGTGACGACATGATCGTGGCGCTGTCGGTCTCGACCGCGGATGCCAGGCACCGCTTCGGCGAGGTGGAAGAGGTCTTCCCCTATCTCCGCAAGATCAAGGCGCCGGCGTAAGCCCGGCATCCCCGGAACGCGAAAGGCCCCGGAGATCACGCTCCGGGGCCTTTTTTCTTTCGTGTCGGCGTGGCGCGCCTTACGCGTCTTCGGTGATCTCTTCGCCGGTCTCCTGGTCCACGACCTTCATCGACAGGCGCACCTTGCCGCGATCGTCGAAGCCCAGCAGCTTGACCTTGACCTCCTGGCCCTCTTCGAGCGCGTCGGAGGGATGCTTCAGCCGGCGGTCGGCGATCTGGCTGACATGGACCAGCCCGTCACGCTTGCCGAAGAAGTTCACGAAGGCGCCGAAATCGACGATCTTCACGACCTTGCCGGTGTAGATCTCGCCCACTTCGGGTTCGGCCACGATCGCGTGGATCATGTCGTGGGCCTTCTTGATGGCTTCGCCGTCCGACGAGGCGATCTTGATGATGCCCTCGTCGTTGATGTCGACCTTGGCGCCCGACACCTCGACGATTTCGCGGATCACCTTGCCGCCCGAACCGATGACTTCGCGGATCTTGTCGGTCGGGACCTGCATGGTCTCGATGCGCGGGGCATGGACAGAGAAGTCGCCCGCCTCGGACAGTGCCTTGGACATCTCGCCCAGGATGTGCATCCGGCCGTCCTTGGCCTGCGCCAGCGCCTGGCGCATGATCTCGGGCGTGATCCCCGCGACCTTGATGTCCATCTGCAGCGAGGTGATGCCGTCCTCGGTGCCGGCGACCTTGAAGTCCATGTCGCCGAGATGGTCCTCGTCGCCCAGGATGTCGGTCAGCACGGCGAAGCGGCCGTCTTCCTCGAGAATGAGGCCCATGGCCACGCCGGCCACCGCCGACTTCAGCGGCACGCCCGCATCCATCATGCTGAGCGACGAGCCGCAGACCGTCGCCATGGAGGACGAGCCGTTCGACTCGGTAATCTCGGAGACGAGGCGGATCGTGTAGGGGAAGTCGGTCGTCGGCGGCAGCACCGCTTGCAGCGCCCGCCATGCCAGCTTCCCATGGCCGATCTCGCGGCGTCCCGGCGGGCCGACGCGGCCAACCTCGCCGACCGAGTAGGGCGGGAAGTTGTAGTGCAGCAGGAAGTTGGATCGCGACGAGGCATGCAGCGCGTCGACGATCTGCTCGTCCTCGCCGGTGCCGAGCGTGGTGACGACCAGCGCCTGGGTCTCGCCCCGGGTGAAGAGCGCCGAGCCATGCGTGCGCGGCAGCATGCCGACCTCGCTCTCGATCGCGCGGACGGTCTGGTTGTCGCGCCCGTCGATCCGGGCGCCGCCCTCGATGATGTCGCCGCGCAGGATCGCGGATTCGAGCTTCTTGAAGGCCGCGCCGAGATTGGCGTCGGCCAGTTCGTCCTCGGTCAGCTCGGCCTTGACGGCCGCGCGGGCCTCGGAAATGGCGGTCTGGCGTTCCTGCTTGTCCTGGATCGCGAAGGCCGCGCGCATTGGCGCCTCGCCCAGCGCCTTCACGCGGTCGTAGAGCGCGCTGTAATCGGGCGGCTGGAAGTCGAACGGCTCGTTCGCGGCGTCTTCGGCCATGTCGACGATCATGTCGATCACCGGCTGCATCTGCTCGTGGCCGAACTGGACGGCGCCCAGCATCTCTTCCTCGGACAGCTCGTAGGCCTCGGACTCGACCATCATCACGGCGTCCTTGGTGCCGGCGACGATCAGGTCGAGACGCTGCTCGGGGTTGGACCGCAGGTGATCCATGTCGTCCACGGTCGGGTTCAGCACGTAATCGCCATCGGCGAAGCCGACGCGACAGCCCGCGATCGGGCCGAGGAACGGCACGCCCGACAGCGTCAGCGCCGCCGAGGCCGCGATCATCGCCACGATGTCGGGGTCGTTTTCAAGGTCGTGGCTCAGCACGGTGCACATGACCAGCACTTCGTGCTTGAAGCCGTCCACGAAGAGCGGACGGATCGGCCGGTCGATCAGGCGGGCGGTCAGCGTCTCTTTCTCGGACGGGCGCGCCTCGCGCTTGAAGAAGCCGCCGGGGATCTTGCCGGAGGCATAGTATTTTTCCTGGTAATGGACGGTCAGCGGGAAGAAATCCTGACCTTCCTTCGCTTCCTTGGCGAAGGTCACGGCGGCCATCACGGAGGTTTCGCCATAGGTGGCGACCACGCAGCCGTCGGCCTGGCGGGCGATCTTGCCCGTTTCGAGGGTCAGCGTATCCTGCCCCCATTCGATTTCACGTTTCGTCGTCTTGAACATCTAGCGTATCCTATCTGGAAGCGGCCGGCGTTCCGGCTCTCCCGTTTGCTTGGCGGCCCCATTGCCGCCGCCCCCTCATCCTACGTATGCGCCCGGGGGCCGTGGCCTCACGTCTCAGATGCGCGCGGCTTACAGGAAATGCGCGCCGGAGGAAAGCGGGATGTGGCGCTACCGGCCCGCGTGCAGGCCTGCTAGGCTTCTGCCAGGCGCGGCGGTTGCCGCTGTGTGTCGATCCGCGCGCCTGTGGTGAAGACGCCCGAACATGTGCCGGGCCCGACGAGAGTGAGTGCGAGTGATGAGAGTGATCTTTCCTCTTGGCCTGACGGCCCTGCTGCTGGCGGCCTGCGTGCAGCCTAAAGGCTTCTTCCCGATTTCCCGGGGCGGCGATCATGCCCTTTTCGTGGAGCCGGTCCAGAACTGGCGGGATGCAAACGGCGGCTGCATCGAAGGCGGGGAATGCTGGTCGGACCGTAGCCGGGAAGATATCCGGAACCGGCTGTCCATCGTGCAGGCGGAGACCAGGCTTTACGAACAGCAGGAGAACGGGCGCCTGAGCTACCTTGGATCGTCGGCTTCGATCGGTCGCGGAAAGTATCGCCTCGAGAAATACGTGATCGCCTTCACGAACAAGCCCTGCCGGCCAGAGGATCCGGGTGCCGGGCTGCAACGTGTCGGCGTCGGGGTCCGGGTGACCGCGGACATCGTTTCGAGGACGCGAAACCTTGAGCTGGACGGCCTGCTGTCCGCAGCGGTCGCGGCCAGCCAGAACGAGCTGCGAGGCGAGATGGCGATCCGCTCCTGGGGGGTGAACAGCACCAACAGGACGCTGAGTTCCCTGATCTCCCGCGCGAATGTCTCGCTCAACGAGGACGGGGTGCAAAAGGCCCTGTCGGCGCTGACCGTCGGGGAGGTTTTGCTCGAGGACCCGGACACGGTGCTCAGCCCCTGGACGTTCGCCATCGTGGAGGCCGAACCCGGGTCGTGCCGGCCGGGACTCGCACCGGGCGGGTAAAGGCCACGTATCTGCCCCGCCGGGGCCGGCGGGCCGCGTCCGCGATCAGGATCACGGCGCCGCGTTCGCGCCTCTTGGCGGTGATCTGCCGGCCCGCGACGGTGCCGGGGTTCCACCTGCGCCGCGAATGCCCGCCACAACGCAAAACGCCCGCGCCAGGCGGCGCGGGCGTTCCGGATGTCCGGTGCGCGCAGGCGCTCAGCGGCGGATGCCGAGGCGCTTGATCAGGTCGCGGTAGCGATCCTCGTCCTTGCCGCGCAGATAGTCGAGCAGCTTGCGGCGCTGGGCGACCAGCTTCAGAAGTCCACGGCGGGAATGCTTGTCCTTCTTGTGGGTCTTGAAGTGCTCGGTCAGCGTCGTGATGCGCTTGGTCAGGATCGCGACCTGGACGTCGGGCGAGCCGGTGTCGCCGTCCTTGGTGCCGAATTCCTTGACCAGTTCCTGCTTTTCAGCCGTCGTGATCGACATCGGGGTCTCCTTTCATGTGTTCATGGCGCAAGCCGGGATGTCGTCCAGCAAGGCCCGTGGAGAGGCTCCGCCCCTCTGGCGGATGCGGCCGTATAGGGGAAAAGCCCGGCGAAGAAAAGGGGGGAGTCACGGCTCGAGTTGCTGGACCTCGCGGGCGATCTGCGCGGCCCAGTCGCCGATGATCGGGATGAAGTCGATCTCCGAGAGCAGGAAGACCACGACCGAGACCAGCAGCGACGCGCCGACGACCGAGCCCAGCCCGAAGGCGAGTCCGCGCGCGAACTGCATGCCGATCAACCGCCAGGCCGAGTTCTGGATGCGGATGAAACGATGGCTGTTGAGGCGCGCAAGCTCGACGCGCAGTGCCACGATCTCGTCGGTCAGCCCGGAGAGACGGTCCTCTTCGCGGTCGCGCTCGCTGGTCATGCGTCGCTCTCATCCTCTTCTGTTCGCCAGTCCGCGAACGCTTCCAGCACCGCGTCGGGCGCCTCTTCCATCGCGAAATGCCCGCATCCCGCGACGGGGCGACCGGTCACGCGGTCGGCCCAGGCTTGCCACAGCGCCAGCGGATCCCCGGTGCGGGCCGGGAAACCCGTCTCCGCCCAAAGATAGCGCAACGGCGCCTGAATGCGACGCCCCGCCGCGCGGTCGGCCGCGTCGTGCCACCGGTCGGTGGTGGCGCCGGCGCGGTAATCCGCGCACATGGCCGCGACCCGCGCGGGGTCCCGCATCTGTGTCCGGTAGCTTTCCAGCGCGGCGGCGGAAAAGCAATCGAGCGATTGCGCCGCGGTCCAGCTGGAGAGCGTCCAGTCGAGATAGGCGGTCGGATCGGCGCGGATCATGCGCTCGGGCAGCGGCGCGGGCTGGGCAAGGAAGGTCCAGTGATAGGCAGCCATCGCGATCTCGGCGTTCCAGGCTTCCCAGAAATCGCCGGTCGCGACGATCTCGATCAGCCCGAGCCGGGTGACCTTTTCCGGCATGTCGAGCGCCATCCGGTAGGCCACCCGCGCGCCGCGGTCGTGGCCGATCACCGCGGCGTGGTCATGGCCGGCCGCGTCGATGAGCCCGGCGATGTCGCGGGCCATCTCGCGCTTGGAATAGACGCTGTGCGCCGTGTCGTCGTCGGGGGCGTCGCTTTCGCCGTAGCCCCGCAGGTCGGGGACGAGCACCCGGAACCGGTCAGCCAGGCGCGCGGCGATCTTCCCCCAGCACATTCCGGTTTCCGGATAACCGTGCAGCAGGATGAGCGGCGCGCCGTTTCCGGCCTCCTGCACGGAGAGCGTGATGCCGTTGGTATCGATTCGCCGCCGCGTGAAGCCCGGTATGACCGGCATCGCCGTTCCTTCCTCGTTTCCCGTCTGCGCCGCCGGCGGCAGCAACGCCCCGCGCTGCCTTCGCAGGCTGCATTCCAACCGATCCGGGCGCGCCTGTCAGGCCCCTTCGTTCCGCCAGCGCTCCGGCTGGCGGGCATAGCCGATATAGAGCGGGTGTTTCGGGTGGCCGTCCTTGGTCAGGCCCAGGTGATGAAGCGGCCGGCCGGTGCGGCGCATCAGCGCCTCGACCGCCGCGCCGCGCCCCAGATGCGCCCCGTGCGTGCCCCAGGCGCAGACGATGCGGTCGGCCCAGGCGCACCCCTCGAGGATCGCGGCGTCGTTCCCGGGGCCGACGGGATCGGCGGCCGCCCGCATCTTGCGAGGATCGGTCTCGCGCCAGGCAAAGATGTTGCAGACCCGGAACGCGCCGAAGCCGAGCGCCCGCGCCCGCCGTTCGCAGCGCTCCACCGTGGGGTCGTTCTGAACCTCGGTCGCGGTCGAGGGGTTCAGCATCACGAAGAGCGCCCGGGTGCCATCAGGGTCCCAGACCCGTGTCAGCGCATAGCGGTAGCGTTCGCAGTCGGAATAGACGGCGACGGAATGGGCGTCGCCCTTCTGGTGCGCGCGTTCGATCATGCGCCCGGGGCGAAGACCCGGCTGGGGTGCAGCTCGCCCGCCTTGTAGATCCCGATCGCGACCGGGTGGCCGTCGTAGCTTGCCCAGGCTTCTTCGCCATACGCGGCCTCGGCCGTCAGGACCATGCCCGGGTTGCCGTTCCTGAGCCGCGCCGCGCCCTCGGGCGTGCAGCGCAGTTCCGGCAGATCGGCAAGCCCGGTTTCGAGCGGCAGCAGATACGCGTCCAGTTCCGGTGTCCTGGCCAGTTCGTCCAGCAGGTCGAAGGCGATGCCGTCCTCGGCCTCGAACGGGCCGGACCAGATCCGGCGCAGCGCGGCCACGTGGCCGCAACAGCCCAGCGCCGCCCCGAGGTCGCGCGCGATCGCGCGGACGTAGCCGCCCTTGCCGCACACCATCTCGAGCACGGCATGATCGGCGTCCGGCCGGTCGACGAGTTCCAGCTCCTCGACCCAGAGCGGGCGGGCCGCAAGCGCCACGTCCTCGCCGGCGCGGGCGCGTTTGTAGGCGCGCTCCCCGTCGATCTTGACCGCCGAGAAGGCCGGCGGCACCTGCATGATCTCACCCCGGAACCGCACCAGCGCGGCGCGGATCTCGTCATCGGTCGGGCGGGTGTCGGAAGCCTCGATCACTTCGCCCTCGGCGTCGTCGGTGTTCGTGGCCTGCCCGAGCCGGACGGTGAAACGATAGGCCTTCAGCGCGTCGGTCACATAGGGCACGGTCTTCGTCGCCTCGCCGAAGGCAATGGCGAGCACCCCGGTCGCCATCGGGTCGAGCGTTCCCGCGTGGCCGGCCTTTTTCGCGCCGAAAGCCCAGCGCGCCTTGTTGACCACCGCGCTCGACGTCACGCCGGCGGGCTTGTCCACCACCAGCCAGCCGGAAATGTCGCGACCCTTCGAGCGTTTCCGTCCCATGCCCGTCCCCGTTGTCCTGTCAGACCGCGCCGTCGTCGCCGTCTTCGAGGTCGCGCTGCACCTCGTCGCTTTCCAGCAGGCGACGGGTCTCGTCCATCCGGTCGAAGGTTTCGTCGATGGCGAAGCGCAGCTCCGGCGAATGCTTCAGCGTGAGCGACCGGTTCAGCTGGCGCCGGAGTTCGCCGCGATTGCGGTTCAGCGCCTCGATCGCGGCGTCGCGCCCCTCGCCGCCCAGCGGCAGCACGAAGACCGTCGCGACGCGCAGATCGGGCGAAGTGCGCACCTCGCCGACGGTGATCGACATCCGGTTCAGGTCCGGGTCGTGCACGTCGCCCTGGTTCAGCACGTCCGAGAGCGTGCGCCGGATCAGTTCGCCGACGCGCAGCTGGCGTTGCGACGGGCCGGCACCGCTGTTGAAGGATTTCTTGCTCATGGGGTCACCTCGTCGCGCCCACATAAGCGAAGCCGCCCGCTGCTGCAACCGGGGCTTTGCCAAGCTGCGCGCAAGCGGATACACCCGTGCCAGACGCGAGAGGAGAAGGCGATGCGCGAGACCACCGGGATAGCCGTCATGGGCGCCTCCGGCCGCATGGGGCGGATGCTGATCGACACGGTTCGGGAAAATCCCGCCGCCCACCTGGCCGGCGTGACCGAACGCACGGGCCATGACTGGATCGGGCGGGATCTCGGGGACTGTCTCGGCGCCGCCGCCATGGGAGTCACGGTCAGTGACGACCCGCTCGAGGTGATCGCGCATGCCCACGCGGTGATCGACTTCACGGCGCCGGCGGCCACGGTGGACCATGCCGCGCTGGCCGCGCAGGCGCGCTGCACCCACGTGATCGGGACCACCGGGCTGTCAGAGGACGACCTGGCGAAAATCGCCGCCGCCGCCCGCCACGCCGTGATCGTGCGCGCCGGCAATATGAGCCTGGGCGTCAATCTTCTGGTCCAGGTCACCCGGCAGGTCGCGGCGGCGCTCGATGCCGATTTCGACATCGAGGTGGTCGAGTCCCACCACCGCCACAAGGTCGACGCGCCCTCGGGCACCGCGCTGATGCTGGGCGAGGCCGCGGCTGAGGGTCGTGGCGTTCGGCTGGACGACGTGGCCGACCGCGCCCGCGACGGCCTGACCGGCGAACGCGCGCACGGTGCCATCGGCTTCCACGCGATACGGGGCGGGGACATCGTCGGGGAGCATGACGTGATCTTCGCGGGCGAAGGCGAGCGCATCGTCCTGCGTCACGTCGCCAGCGACCGCAGGCTTTTCGCCCGGGGCGCGGTCAAGGCGGCGCTCTGGGGGCAGGACCGGAAGCCCGGGGAATACGACATGCTCGACGTGCTCGGTTTGTGATCCGCTTCGCCCTCTGCGTCGTATAGGGGGCAGGAGGACGCAGACATGATCCGACCGATGCTCTTTGCCGCGGCCCTCGCCGCCGCCCTGCCCACCGTTGCAGCAGCCGAGTTGCAGCGCGTCACCAGCAAGTCCGAATTCCTGTCGATCGTCGAGGGGCGCACGCTTTCGGCGCTCTTCGTCAATCTTCGCGTGACGCCCGAGGGCGGGATCGACGGGTCGGCCTTCGGCCGCGACGTGACCGGCCGCTGGGCCTGGCAGGGGAATTACTTCTGCCGCGAGATGCAGGCGGGCGACCGCAGTTTCGAGAACGACTGCCAGATCGTGCAGACCGACGGGCAGCGCATCCGTTTCATCGGCGAACGTGGCCAGGGCGACATGGCCAACCTGAACCTGCGCTGAGCCCTGTGCGGGCTCAGAAATCGATGGCGATGCCCTTCTTTTCCCAATCCCCGTAACGGGTTGGCTCGGGTCCGTCGCGCCCGGCCAGCTCGGGCGGCAGCGCCGCCTCCTGGGCAGCTTTCTTGCGCGCGGCGGCTTCCTCGAGCGCGCGGCGCGCCGCGGGTGGCAGGTCGGGCCTTGTCGTTTCTGTCTCGTCGGTCATGTCACGCGCTTTCTTGTGCGGGTTCCCCCCTTGATATACGGCTTCGCCGATGACCGACAAGGATCGCAAACCATCCACCGGGCTTGCCCCCCGCCGCGCCGCGCTGAGGCTGTTGCAGGCCGTCCTCGCCGAGGGCCAGATGCTGAGCGACGCCATGCCGGGCCTCGACGCGCTCGTGCCCGCCGATCGTGCCCGCGCGCAGCGGCTGGCACTGACCGTCCTGCGCAACCTCGGGCGGGCCGACGCGGTGCTGTCGCCGCACCTGGCCAAGCCCCCGCCGCTCAAGGCGCGCAACGTCCTGCGCCTGGCGGTGGTCGAGCACTTCCACGATCACGTGCCGGTCCATGCCGCCGTCGATACCGGCGTGCGGCTGATGCGGGCGGACCGCAAGACCGGCCGGCTCGCCAAGCTGGCGAACGCCGTGCTGCGCCGGGCGGTGGAGACCGGTGCCGGACCCTGGGCGGAGGCGGGCCCCGAGCGGTTGCCGGGCTGGCTGCGCAAGCCCCTCGTCACCGCCTGGGGCAAGCCCGCCGTCCTGTCGATCGAGGCCGCGCACGAGGCCGGCGCGCCGCTTGACCTGACCCTGAAACCGGCCGCTGAGACCGACGCGCTGGCCAAGGCGCTCGGGGCCGCGCGGTTGGCCACGGGCAGCCTGCGCCGCGCGGCTGGCGGGCAGGTGTCCGAATGGCCCGGCTACGCCGAGGGCCGCTGGTGGATCCAGGATGCCGCCGCGGCGATCCCGGCACGGTGTCTCGGCGCGGTGGCGGGGCAGGCCGTCCTCGATCTCTGCGCGGCACCGGGCGGCAAGACGATGCAGCTGGCCGCGGCCGGCGCGCGGGTGACGGCGCTCGACATCTCGGGGCCGCGCATGGAAAGGGTTGCGGAAAACCTTGCGCGGACGGGGCTTGCCGCGGAAACGGTCGTGGCCGACGCGCTGGACTGGGCGCCGGCGGACGCGCCGGATGCGATCCTGCTGGATGCGCCCTGTACCGCGACGGGCACCATCCGCCGGCATCCCGATCTGCCCCATGTCCGGAAACCGCGCGATATCGCGGCGCTGACCGACCTGCAGGCACGGCTGCTGGACCGAGCCGCCGGCTGGCTCGCGCCGGGCGGGCGGCTCGTCTATTGCACCTGTTCGCTCCTGCCCGCCGAGGGCGAGGACCAGATCGCGGCCGCGCTGGCGCGTCATCCGGCGCTGGAACAGCGGCCGCTCGACCCGTCCGCGCTGGGCTTGCCGGCGGAGGCCGCCGCGCCCGGCGGCGCGCTGCGCCTGCGCCCGGATTTCTGGGCCGAGCAGGGCGGAATGGACGGGTTCTACATCGCCTGCCTGGTGCAGGGCTGACACGCCCCGACGGTGCCGCGACGCCGGACCGGTGACAGGGTGGGCGCGCCGGGCTATCCTGCGGCCCAAGAACACAACAGGGCAGGCAAGGCGATCCATGGCGGCGACCCAACAGGCAGCCGCGGCCCCGTCGGTGGGGCTGGCGCAGAGATGGTCACAGGGCATGACCCGGCTTCATGCGCGGCTCTCCGGTCTGTCGCGCGGCGCAACGGCCTTCGTCTCGCAGCCCGAGCCCCGCAGCATCGGCAGCCCGCATCGGGGGCGTCAGCTGCTGGCCGGCAACCTGATGTTCGAGGGCCATCTCTTCGAGGCGCCGGGCGCGTCGATCTGGCAGATCGAGCCGCCCGACCAACCTTTCCGCGAGGCGGTTCACAGCTTTGCGTGGCTCGACGACCTGGCCGCGGTGGGCGACAGCCGGGCGCGCCGGCTGGCGCAGTCCTGGCTTGCCGACTGGATCGCGCGTTACGGCACCGGGCGCGGGCCGGGCTGGACGCCCGAACTGGCCGGGCGCCGGCTGATCCGCTGGATCAACCACGCGCTGTTCCTGATGGCGGGGCAGGACGCCGGTGCGCGCGAGGCCTATTTCCGGGCGCTTGCGCGCCAGGCGCGTTTTCTCAACCGCCGCTGGAAGAGTTCGCGCCCGGGCCTGCCCCGTTTCGAGGCCGCGGCCGGGCTGGTTTCCGCCGGGCTCGCGCTGGAGGGCATGGAGCGGCTGGTCAAGCCCGGCGTCCGGGCGCTGGGCGCCGAGTGCCGGCGGTCGATCGATTCCGAGGGCGGCCTGCCGACCCGCAACCCGGAGGAGCTGCTGGAGGTTTTCACACTGCTCAGCTGGGCCGCGGCCGTGCTGGACGCTGCGGACCGGCCGGCCGATCCCGCCCATCTCGAGGCAATCTCCCGCATCGCGCCGACGCTGCGCGCCCTGCGCCACAGTGATGGCGGGCTGGCCCGTTTCCATGGCGGCGGGCGCGGCGCGCCCGGGCGGCTGGACCATGCGCTGGCCGAGGCCCGGGTGCGACCCCGTCCGCGCAGCGGCCCGGCGATGGGCTTCGTGCGGCTCTCGGCCGGCCGGACGAGCCTGATCATGGATGCCGCGCCGCCCCCGGTGACGGAAGCCTCCCATGACGGTCACGCCTCCACGCTGGCCTTCGAGGTGACCTCGGGGCGCCGGCCGCTCATCGTCAACTGCGGGGCAGGCGGCAGTTTCGGCGAAGCCTGGCGGCGTGCGGGGCGGGCGACGCCCTCGCATTCGACGGTCGTGGTCGACGGCTACTCCTCGTCGCGGCTCGGACCCACGGGCTGGACGGGCAACCGCTACCGCGAACTGCTGGTCGACCGGCCGCGCCGCGTCGAGACGCAGCAGATGAGCGGGCCCGAGGCGTTCGAGCTTATCGCGAGCCATGACGGCTACGTGCAGAGCCACGGCCTGACCCATCGGCGGTGGCTGGAGTTGGGGCGCGATGGCCGTCACCTTGCCGGGGCCGACACGCTCGGCGCCTTCGGCGAGGGCGAGCGCATCCGCTTCGAGCATCTTCTCGACCGTACCGCCTTGCGCGGTGTGCCCTTCGACATCCGCTTTCACCTGCATCCCGAGGTGGACGCCACGCTCGACATGGGCGGCGCGGCGGTCTCGCTGACGCTGAAGTCGGGCGAGGTCTGGGTTTTCCGCCATGACGGCAAGGCGACCCTGTCGCTCGAGACCAGCGTCTATCTCGAGAAAGGGCGGCTGAAGCCCCGCGCGACAAAACAGATCGTTCTCTCTTCCGTCGTGATGGACTATGCGACGCAAGTGGACTGGTCCCTGGCCAAGGCGCAAGAGACCCCGACGGGGTTGCGAGACCTTGCGGAGGACGAGGAACCGGTCCACTGAACCGAGACCCGAACCGACCCCGAGGAGAGACATGACCGATCTCGTGCCCGTCCGCCGCGCGCTGCTATCCGTTTCCGACAAGACCGGGCTGACCGACCTGGCCCGCGCACTCGCCGAGCGCGGGGTGGAGCTGGTCTCGACCGGGGGCACGGCCCGCGCGATCCGCGAGGCGGGGCTCGCGGTCAAGGACGTCGCCGAGATCACCGGCTTTCCCGAGATGATGGATGGCCGGGTCAAGACGCTGCACCCGATGGTCCATGGCGGGCTCCTGGCGTTGCGCGACGACGATGCCCACCTCGCCGCGATGGAGACCCACGGCATCGGGGCGATCGACCTGCTGGTGGTCAATCTCTACCCGTTCGAGCAGACGGTCGCGCAGGGCGCGGATTACGAGACCTGTGTCGAGAACATCGACATCGGCGGCCCGGCCATGATCCGGGCCGCGGCCAAGAACCACGCCTTCGTCAACGTCGTCGTGGATGTCGAGGATTACGACGCCCTGCTCGAGGAGATGGGCGCCAATGACGGGGCGACGGGATACGCCTTCCGGCAGCGGCTGGCACAGACCGCCTATGCCCGCACCGCGGCCTATGACGCGGCGGTGTCGAACTGGATGGCCGGCGCGCTGGGCGAGACGGCGCCGCGCCGCCGCGCCTTTGCCGGCACGCTCGCGCAGGCCTTGCGCTATGGCGAGAACCCGCACCAGGCGGCAGCCTTCTACACCGACGGCAGCGCGCGCCCCGGCGTGGCGACCGCGACGCAGCTGCAGGGCAAGGCCCTCAGCTACAACAACATCAACGACACCGACGCCGCCTTCGAGCTGGTGGCCGAGTTCGACCCGGCGGAGGGGCCGGCCTGCGCGATCATCAAGCACGCCAACCCCTGTGGCGTCGCCCGGGGTGAGACGCTGGTCGACGCCTACCGCCGCGCCTATGACTGCGACCGGACCTCGGCCTTCGGCGGCATCGTGGCGCTGAACGCGCCGCTCGACCGCGAGACCGCCGAGGAGATCGCGCGCATCTTCACCGAGGTGGTGATCGCGCCGGAGGCCGACGCCGCCGCGCGCGAGGTCTTCGCCGCCAAGAAGAACCTGCGCCTGCTGACAACGGGCGGCCTGCCCGATCCGGGGGCGCCGATGACCGCCTTCCGGCAGGTCGCGGGCGGCCTGCTCGTGCAGGACAAGGATACCGGGCGGCTCGACCCGGCGGCGCTGAAGGTCGTGACCCGGCGCGCGCCCAGCGAGTCGGAGATGGCCGACATGCTGTTCGCGTGGCGCGTGGCCAAGCACGTGAAGTCGAACGCCATCGTCTACGTGAAGGGCGGCGCCACAGTGGGCGTCGGCGCCGGCCAGATGAGCCGGGTCGACTCCACCCGCATCGCCGCGCGCAAGTCCCGCGACATGTCCGAGGCCCTGGACATGGAAGTGCCGCCGACGGTCGGGTCCGTCGTGGCCTCGGATGCCTTCTTTCCCTTCGCCGACGGGCTGCTGACCGCGGCAGAGGCGGGGGCGACGGCGGTGATCCAGCCGGGCGGGTCGATGCGCGACGAGGAGGTGATCGCGGCCGCCGACGAGGCCGGGCTCGCCATGGTCTTCACCGGCATGCGCCATTTCCGGCACTGAGGAGACGGGGATGCGCTGGTTCTGGGGCATGGCGGCACTGGTCTTCGCGCTCGACCAGGGGTCGAAGCTGGTCATCGTGCACCTGATGGACCTTAAGCATCGGCTGGCGATCGACGTCCTGCCGCCATTTCTCAATTTCCGCATGGGTTGGAACCGGGGCGTCAATTTCGGCCTTTTCGCCGACGACGCGGAGTTGGTGCGCTGGGGCTTCATGCTGCTGGCGCTGGCCGTGTCGGGCTGGCTGATCTGGTGGGCGCGGGCCCGTCTCGTGCGGCCGCTGGACCGCGCCCTGGCCGGGGCCATCGCCGGCGGCGCGGTCGGAAACGCGCTCGACCGCGTGCTCTACGGGGCGGTTGCCGATTTCCTGAACATGTCCTGCTGCGGGATCGACAACCCCTACGCCTTCAACCTGGCCGACGTCGGAATCTTCGGTGGCGCGATAGGGCTTGCGGTCTTCGGCGTGACCGAGAAGAACGGGTGACGGGCCGTGGAAGTTGCGTTAAACCTGCGGCCTAGGGATCGATGGAGGACCGCATGAGGGCTGTGCGCAAGGGGCTGGTTCTTGGGCTCGGGTTGCTGGTGACGCTGGCGGCCTGCGGCGACCGGACGCCGGTTCTGATGAACCTCAGCTCCGACACTCCTGACGAGTTCGGCATCGTGCCCAACAAGCCGCTGGAGATGCCCGAAGACTACGCCGCCCTGCCCGCGCCGAATCCCGGCGGGCCGAACCGCGCCGATGCCACGCCCGAGGCCGACGCGGTCGCCGCGCTGGGCGGCAGCCCCGCGGTTCTCGGCCGCGACGGCGTGCCGGCCTCGGAACGCGGGCTGGTCAGCTACGCGACCCGCTTCGGCGTGGCCCCCGATATCCGCACGGTCCTGGCGCGCGAAGACCTCGAATGGCGGCGCGACAACAATGGCCGGCTGCTGGAGCGGCTTTTCAACGTGAATGTCTATTACAAGGCCTACCGGCGCATGTCGCTCGACCGCTACGCCGAGCTGGAGCGGTTCCGCCGCGCCGGGGTGCGCACGCCCGCCGCGCCGCCCGAACCGGCGGAATGACGGCTCACATCCGCGTCAGACAGTGTTGAACGCGCCGTTGCGCGATTATCTTCTACCCGAAGCCTTCAACGGGAGACGCCACCAATGATTGCCCGGATTGCCGCCGTCCTGCTGGCGCTGCTGCCGTTCTCGGCCATGGCGGCCGAGAACGTGACCACCTTCGAACTCGACAACGGCATGACGGCCGTCGTGATCGAGGATCACCGCGCCCCGGTGGTCGTCCACATGGTCTGGTATCGCGTCGGCGCCGCGGACGAGCCCGCGGGCCTGTCGGGCGTCGCGCATTACCTCGAGCACCTGATGTTCAAGGGCACGGACGAGCTGGCGCCGGGCGATTTCGACGCGATCGTCAAGGCCAATGGCGGCTCTCACAACGCGTTCACCGCGCCGGATTTCACCGGCTATTTCCAGCGGGTTGCCGCGGATCGCCTGGGCCTGATGATGGAACTCGAGGCCGACCGCATGCGCGACCTGGCCCTGACCGAAGAGCACGCCGATACCGAACGCGGCGTCATCCTGGAGGAACGCAACCAGCGCGTGGAGAACGAGCCCAACGCGCTTTTCGCCGAGCAGCAGCGCGCGGCGCTTTATCTCAACCATCCCTATGGCCGGCCGGTAATCGGCTGGCGGTCCGAGATCGCCGAACTCGATCGTGAAAAGGCGCTGGATTTCTACCGCACCTATTATGCCCCCAACAACGCGACGCTGGTCGTGGCCGGCGATGTCGACCCGGCCGAGGTTCGGACACTTGCCGAGGCCCATTACGGCCCCATCGCGCCGTCGGGCGACCTGCCGCCGCGCGTGCGCCCGGCCGAGCCGCCGCACCTGGCCGAGCGGCGTGTGCGCTACAGCGACCCGCGTGTCGCGCAGCCCTATGTGATGCGCAACTACCTCGCGCCCGAACGGAACAGCGGCGATCAGCGCCGGGCCGCCGCGCTTTCGATCCTGGCCGACCTTCTGGGCGGCAGCGGGCTGACCTCGGTGCTTGGGGAAAAGCTGCAACTGGACGCGCAGATCGCCATCGCGACCTCTGCCTATTACAACCCGACGAGCTACGACCCCACGCGCTTCGGCATGTATGTGGTGCCGGCCGACGGCGTCTCGCTTGAAGAGGCGGAGGCGGCGCTCGACCGGGTCCTGCAGGCGTTCCTGGCGGAGGGCGTGGACCCCGAGCAGCTGGAACGGGTGAAGGGGCAGATGCGGGCTGCGCTCATCTACGAGCAGGACAACCTTCAGTCGCTGGCCCGCCGCTACGGCGCGGCGCTCAGCATCGGTCTGACCGTCGAGGACGTCCAGTCCTGGCCCGAGGTGCTGCAATCCATCACCGCCGACGAGATCCTGGCCGCCGCCGAGGATGTCTTCGACCGGCAAGCCTCGGTGACCGGGTGGATCATGCGCTCCGACCAGGAGGTGACCCAATGATGATGCGCTGGATCGCGGCCTTCGTTCTCGTTGTCGGCGCATCGCTGCCCGCGCGCGCGGCCGTCGACATCCAGGAAGTGACCTCGCCCGGGGGGATCACCGCCTGGCTGGTCGAGGACCATTCCATCCCCTTCACCGCGCTGGAACTGCGCTTCAAAGGCGGCACCAGCCTCGATGCACCGGATCGCCGCGGGGCGGTCAACCTGATGACCGCGCTACTCGAGGAGGGGGCCGGTGATCTCGACGCGCAGGGCTTCCTGAAGGCCCGGCAGGACCTGGCCGCGCGCTTCAGCTTCAACTCGGGGATGGATTCCGTCAGCGTGTCGGCACGATTCCTGACCGAGAACCGCGAGCAGTCCCTGGAGTTGTTGCGCAAGGCGCTGGTGGCGCCGCGCTTCGATCCGCAGGCGCTGGAACGCGTGCGGGGACAGGTGCTCTCGACCATCGCCTCGGATGAAAAGGATCCGCGCACGATCGCCAACCGCACCTTTGACCGGCTGGCCTTCGGCGATCATCCCTACGGGCATGCGCCGGACGGCACGCGGGAAAGCGTCACGGCGCTGACGCGCGACGACATCCTGGCCGCCCATGCCGCCACGATCGCCCGCGACCGGTTGTATGTCGGCGTTGTCGGCGACATCACCGCCGAGGCGCTTGGCCCGCTGCTCGACCGGCTGCTCGGCGACCTGCCGGCGGAAGGCGCGCCGATGCCCGACGAGGTCGCGGTGCAGCTTGCGGGCGGCACGACGG
The DNA here is from genome assembly GCF_050586465.1 of Rhodovulum sp. YNF3179. Taxonomy (NCBI): domain Bacteria; kingdom Pseudomonadati; phylum Pseudomonadota; class Alphaproteobacteria; order Rhodobacterales; family Paracoccaceae; genus Rhodovulum; species Rhodovulum sp. YNF3179. The sequence goes on from NZ_JBOCEG010000004.1 coordinate 43,075, forward strand.
TCGTGCCCTTCGAGACCCCGCAGTCCGTCGCCGTCTTCGGACATGCGGGCATGGACGAAACCGACCCGGACTTTTTCGCCGCTCATATCATGAACCAGATTCTTGGCGGCGGCGGATTCCAGTCGCGGCTGATGACCGAACTGCGCGAGAAACGCGGTTTGACCTACGGGGTCTACAGCTTCCTTGCGCCGATGGAACACGCAGCGCTGGTGATGGGGCAGGTCGCGTCGGCCAATGAGAGCATCGCCGAAGCCGTGCAGCTCGTCCGCGAACAATGGGCCGACGTGGCTGAGAACGGCGTCAGCGCCGACGAACTGGAGGCCGCGAAGAAATACATCACGGGTGCCTACCCGCTGCGGTTCGACGGCAACGGGGCGATCGCGCGCATCCTGGCGGGCATGCAGTTCGCGGGGCGCCCGATCACCTATATCGAGACCCGCAACGACCGGATGAACGCGGTGACCCTCGACGACGTGAAGCGTGTCGCCGCCCGGCTTCTGCAGCCGGATGAATTGCATTTCGTGGTGGTCGGGCAGCCCGAGGGTCTAAGCGCGACGCAATGACCATTCCGGTGGTCGAATCGGCGTATCGCATGCTATCGGTTGTGGTATGCGCGCAACCGACCCCAACATAAGCCCGAATCCACCGGTCATCCGTCAGCTGAACGAGGCGGCGATCAACCGGATCGCCGCGGGCGAGGTGGTGGAGCGCCCGGCCTCGGCGGTCAAGGAGCTGGTGGAAAACGCGCTGGATGCCGGGGCGCGGCGGGTGCGGATCGAGATCGCCGATGGCGGCAAGACGCTGATCCGGATCACCGATGACGGCTGCGGGATTGCCGCGGACGATCTGCCGCTGGCCGTGGCGCGGCACGCGACCTCCAAGATCGACGGGTCAGACCTGCTGAACATCCATTCCTTCGGGTTCCGGGGCGAGGCGCTGCCCTCGCTCGGGGCCGTGGGCCGGCTGACGATCACCTCGCGCAGCGCCGGCGCGGCGGAGGCCGCGACCATCGCGGTCGACGGGGGGCGGGTCGGGCCGGTCAAGCCGGCGGCCCTGTCGGGCGGCACGGTGGTGGAACTGCGCAATCTCTTCTTCGCCACGCCCGCGCGGCTCAAGTTCCTGCGGACCGACCGGGCCGAGATGCAGGCGATCACGGACGTGGTAAAGCGCCTTGCCATGGCCGAGCCGCGCGTCGCGTTCACGCTGGCGGACGTATCCGGCGGCGGCGAGGGGCGCGTCACGTTCCGCGCCGATGCCGGCAGCGGGGATCTCTTCGACGCGCTGGCCGCGCGCCTGTCGCGGGTGCTCGGGGCCGAGTTCGTCGAGAACGCCCTCCGGATCGACGCCGAGCGCGAGGGCCTAGCGCTCAGCGGTTTCGCGGCGCTGCCGACCTATTCGCGCGGCTCGGCGGTGGCGCAGTTCCTCTTCGTCAATGGCCGCCCCGTGCGCGACAAGCTGCTGATCGGCGCGCTGCGCGGCGCCTACATGGATTTCCTGAGCCGCGACCGGCATCCGGCGGCGGCGCTCTTCCTCGACTGCCCGCCCGAGCGTGTCGACGTGAACGTGCATCCGGCAAAGGCCGAGGTGCGCTTCCGCGAACCCGGCGTGGCACGCGGCCTGATCGTCTCGGCGCTGCGCCATGCCCTGGCGGAGGCCGGGCACCGGGCGTCCTCCACGGTGGCGGGCGCGGCGCTCGGGGCCTTCCGGCCCGAGGGGCAGGCGGGCGGTGCGCGGGTCTACCAGATGGACCGGCCCTCGGCCCCGGCGCGTGCGGCCGCCTGGGCCGCGCAGGCCCCCGCCGCCCCCGGCCTTGCCGAGCCCGCCGCCGACTGGACCGGCCCCTCGGCGCGGACCGAGGCGATCATCGACGCGGCGCCGGCGCCGGATGCCGAGGCGCATCCGCTGGGCGCGGCGCGCGCGCAGCTGCACGAGAACTACATCGTCGCGCAGACCGGCGACGGGATCGTGATCGTCGACCAGCACGCGGCCCATGAGCGGCTCGTCTACGAACGGCTGAAACGCGAGATGGCCGAACGCGGTGTCGCCGCGCAGGCCTTGCTGATCCCCGAGATCGTGGAGCTGTCGGATGACGATGCCGCGCGGCTTCTGGCGCGGGCGGACGAGCTGGCCACGCTCGGCCTGGTGGTCGAGCCCTTCGGCGGCGGCGCGGTCGCCGTGCGCGAGACCCCGGCGGTGCTGGGCGAGGTGGATGCCGGGGCCCTTCTGCGCGATATCCTGGACGAGCTGGCCGATCTCGGCGAAAGCCAGGCGTTGCGCGCGCGGATCGAGGCGGTGCTGTCGCGCATGGCCTGTCACGGCTCGGTGCGATCGGGCCGGCGCATGGGGGCCGAGGAGATGAACGCGCTGCTGCGCGAGATGGAGGCGACGCCCCATTCCGGCCAGTGCAATCACGGCCGTCCCACCTATGTCGAGCTCAAGCTCGCCGATATCGAGAAGCTGTTCGGGCGCGCGTGATGGAAATTGGCGGAACCACATATGCGCTCGACGATCCGCTCGTGCTGGCGGGGCTGGGGCTGGGCGCGGTGCTGCTTCTGCTTCTGCTGCTCGTCGTTCTGGCCGTTCGGTCGGCATCGCGGTCGGCACGCGCCGCGGAGCCGCTGGGACGGCACATGGCCCAGCTGGGCGAACAGGTGCGCGCGCTCTCGGACGGCCAGCACCAGTTGTCGGGCGGCCTGCGCCACGTGTCCGAGGCACAGTCGCTGGCGCAGTCGCAGATGGTCCAGACGATGGAACGGCGGCTCGAGGAAGTGCAGAAATCGATGGGCGAGACCCTGCACGGAACGGCGGTGCGCACCACGCGCTCGCTCACCGAGCTGCAGGAACGGCTGGCAACCATCGACAAGGCCCAGGCCAATATCGAGAAACTGTCGGGCGACGTGCTCAGCCTTCAGGATATCCTGTCCAACAAGCAGACGCGCGGCGCCTTCGGCGAGATCCAGCTGAACGACATCGTGACCAAGGCGCTGCCCTCGGATGCCTACAGCTTCCAGGTGACGCTTGCGAACGGCAAGCGCGCCGATTGCCTGATCCACCTGCCGAACCCGCCCGGCCCGATCGTGATCGACTCGAAGTTCCCGCTGGAAGCCTACGAGGCATTGCGCGCCGCCGAGACCCAGGCCCAGGTACAGGAGGCCGCGCGCCAGATGCGCACCGCGTTGCGCGCGCATATCCGGGCGATCTCGGAGAAATACATCATCGACGGCGAAACCGCCGATGGGGCGCTGATGTTCCTGCCGTCGGAAGCCGTTTATGCCGAACTGCACGCGAATTTCGCCGATCTCGTGCGCGAGGGCTTCGCCAAGCGTGTCTGGATCGTCTCGCCCACGACCTGCATGGCGACGCTAAACACGATGCGCGCGGTGCTGAAGGATGCGCGAATGCGCGAGCAGGCCGGTGCGATCCGCAGGGAACTCGGCTTGCTCCACAAGGACGTCGAACGGCTCGGGGACCGGGTCGAGAACCTCGACCGGCATTTCGCGCTGGCGCAGAAAGACATCTCGGAGATCAAGATTTCCGCCGGCAAGGCCGGGCAGCGCGCGCGGCGGCTCGACAATTTCGACTTCGAGGAGCTGGCGCCGGAGACGCCCGGGGAAAAGCTTGCCGCGAGCCTGGCGACGGGGTCGGAGGACTGACCGCCCGCCGGCCCGCTTCAGATCCGCAGGAACGGTTGCGCCAGGCGCGGGATCAGCGCGCGGAAGCGCAGCGGCGCGTCCGTGGCGGCCAGGCAGATGCAGTCCTCTCCCGCCTCTGCGACGGGCGTGTGCTGCACCTCTTCGTCGGCGATCTCGATATCCCCGCGGGCGAAGCGATCTTCCTCGTCGCGGAAGGCGCCCTGCAGGACGAGCGTCAGCTCTGTCCCGCGGTGGCCGTGATCGGGGACCGCCGCACCGGCCGGGATGTGCAGCAGCCGCACGGTGGCCTCGTTCGACGTCGGCAGGATCGCCTGGCGGACGCCGCCACCGACGGCGCGCCAGTGCACCGCGTCGGCATCGCCGCCCACGTAGTCGCGCAGCGGCGCCGGAAACACCGAGGAACGCTGCGGCATGGTCTTCCGGTCGTCCCCGGCGGGCGCGTCACCGCAGATCCGCGCAAGCGTCTGTTCCAGGCTCGTATCGGCCAGTGCGACCGTGTCGCCCCATTCCAGCACCTGACCGCCGACGGCTTCGAATTCGCCCAGCCGGGCGCGGCACTCGTCGCAAAGCGAGATGTGGGTCGCCACCACGAGGTTGAAGCCCTCGGGCAGGGTACCCGCGGCATAGGCCATCAACAGCCTGTCATCGAGGTGGTGCGTGATCTTGTCCATCTTCATCCGTCGTCGTTCAACTCAGTTCATTGCATGACGCAGCCGGTCCAGCGCCAATCTAATCCGCGACTTGATCGTGCCAAGCGGCAATCCGGTTTCGGCGGCGATCTCGCTGTGGCTCAACTCGCCGAAATAGGCCCGCTCGATCAGGCTGCGTTGTTTCTCGGGCAGCTGGGCAAGCGCCTCGCCCAACCGTTCGGTGTCCTGTTGCAGGCCCATGATCTCGGCCTGGTCCGGTTCGGGTTCCGGCCCCCAGGGCAGGTCCTCCGGCTCGGGGCGCCGCTGGCGGCGCAGCGCGTCGATCCGCCGGTTCCGCGCGATCGTGAAGACCCAGGTCGCCACGCTCGCCCGTGCGGGATCGAAGAGATGCGCCTTGTGCCAGAGGGTCGCCATGACCTCCTGCGTGCATTCCTCGGCCAGGGCTTCGTCCGCACCACCTTTCATCAGGAACGCCTTCACCCGCGGGGCGAAATGCCGGAACAGGGCCGCGAAGGCCGCCTGATCCGCCTGTTCCCTGATGCGTATGACGCATTCTATCCACTGGCTGTCCTTTTCCTCGCTGGCCGTCACCGATACCTGTCCTGTCGTGTCTCGCGGGATGTCCTTCCCCTTACGATATAGGGGTCGGACAGGCGATGCATCCGGTTTGTCCAGGGTCTCGGCGTCGAACATGCCCAGATTACGCACGGCGTCGGGAACTGGATCACCTTCGAATGCAAAAAGATTTTGTGATCTGCGCCCGGTAAGGCAGCGTAAACAGCAAGTAAGCAAAAACGACACGAGCGGAGCCTCCATGCCATTCGAACATCCACCCGCCACCCCGAAACGCATCGCCGTGATCGGGGCGGGCATCTCCGGCCTCGGGGCCGCGCACATGCTGGCGGGCGAGAACCGCGTGACCCTGTTCGAGGCCGAGGACCGCCTGGGCGGACATGCCCGGACGAAACTGGCCGGCAAACGCGGCGATCAGCCGGTCGATACCGGGTTCATCGTGTTCAACTACCAGAACTACCCCAAGCTGACGAAACTCTTCGCCGAGCTCGACGTGCCGGTGGCCGAGAGCAACATGAGCTTCGGCGCCTCGATCCGCGGCGGCTGGCTGGAATATTCCATGCGCAGCTTCTCGAGCATCTTCGCGCAGCGGCGCAACGTGCTGCGGCCCGGCTACTACGACATGCTTCTGGATATCATGAAGTTCAATCGCAAGGCCGTCGAGACCGCGCGCGACCCCGACATGACGCTCGGCGAACTCTTCGAGGTTCTGGGGCTGGGGCGCTGGTTCCGCGACTATTATTTCCTGCCGATCTCGGGGGCGATCTGGTCGACGCCGGTCGAAAAGATGACCGAGTTTCCGGCCCAGGCGCTGGTTCGGTTCTTCGAGAACCACGCGCTTCTGCAGGCGACGGGGCAGCGTCAGTGGTACACCGTGCAGGGCGGTTCCATCGAATACGTGCGCCGGCTCGAGGCCGCCATCCGCGCCCGGGGCGCCGAGATCCGCACCAACGCGCCGGTCGCGTCGGTGCGCCGCGGGCCTGCGGGCGTGACCCTGCGCGCCAGGGGCGGTGTCGAGGAAGTGTTCGACGAGGTGATCTTCGCCACGCATTCCGACGTCACGCTCGGCATGCTGGCCGACGCAACCCCCGAGGAACGCGCGGCCCTCGGGGCGATCCGCTACCAGCCCAACACGGCGGTGCTCCATGCCGATGAAAGCTTCATGCCGGAGCGGCGGGGCTGCTGGGCCTCCTGGGTCTACAAGGCCGACGAGGAAACGACCGGGGGCGACCGGATTCCGCTGACCTACTGGATGAACTCGCTGCAGCCGATTCCCAAAGACGACCCGCTCTTCGTGACGCTGAACCCCCAGCGTGAGTTGCGCGACGACCTCGTCCACGACGTCACCAGCTTCGACCACCCGGTCTATGATCGTGCGGCGCTGCGCGCGCAGGGCGAATTGCGGGCGCTGCAGGGGCAGAACCGCAGCTGGTTCTGTGGCGCCTACATGAAAAACGGCTTCCACGAGGATGGCCTCGCCAGTGCCGTCGATGTCGTCGAGGCGATGCGGAGGCAGGCCGCTTGGGCGTAACGCTGGATCATATCCGCGGCGAGACCTTTCACGGGCGCAAGGGGGCGGTGGAAAACGCCTTCCGCTACCGGGTGGATTACGTCCTGACAGACCTTTCGGACACGGCTGCCGGACCGGGGCTGTTCAGCCGGAACCGCGGCAACCTGATGGCGCTGCACGACGTGGATCACGGCGGCGACCGCGGCGCGGGCCGGGGCGCGTCCTGGTTGCACGAGGTCCTCGCCGCCCACGGCCTGGACCGCGTGGCCGACGGCCGTATCCTCCTCATGGCGCAGCCGCGGGTGCTGGGGCATGTCTTCAACCCGGTCAGCTTCTGGCTGGTGCTCGACGCCGCCGACCGCCTGCGTGTCGTCGTGGCCGAGGTCAACAACACCTTCGGCCAGCGTCATTCCTATCTTTGTCACCACGACGACCTGCGCCCGATCGCGGCCACGGACCGGCTCAGCGCCCGCAAGGTCTTCCATGTCTCGCCGTTCCAGCCGGTGGCGGGCGGCTACAGCTTTCGGTTCGACATTCGCGACGACCGGGTCGGGATCTGGATCGACTACGATGCCCCCGATGGCGGGTTGCTCGCCACGCTGACGGGTCGGCGCGTGCCGCTGACAAACCGCGGCATCCTCGGCGCGTGCCTGGCCCGGCCGTTCGGCTCGCGGCGGGTGCTGGCGCTGATCCACTGGCAGGCGCTCAAGCTCTGGTGGAAGCGCGCGCCGTTCCGCCGCGTGCCGCCGCCGCCGGCCGACGAGGTGACCCGGTGACCGGCGCGGCCGCGCCCCGCCTGCCAGCCTATTCGGTCTTCGCCGGCGTGCTCGCCGCGGCGGGGCTGCCGATTTATATCCACGCGCCGAAATTCTACGTCGACGAATACGGGGTCAGCCTGGCGGCGCTCGGCGCCGTGCTTTTCGGGCTGCGGCTCATCGACGTGGTGCAGGACCCGGCGCTCGGCTGGATATCCGAACGCCTGGCCGCGCGTCGCGGGCTGGCCGTCGGCCTTGGCGTCGCGCTCTTGGCGATCTCTATGCTGGCGCTTTTCGCGATGTCCCCGCCGGTGGCGCCCCTGCTTTGGTTCGGGCTCTGCCTGACCGGGCTCTTCACCGCCTTCAGCTTCCTGACGATCAACTTCTACGCTCAGGGCGTTCGGACGGCCGCCCGGCTTGGGGATCGCGGCCATGTGCGGCTCGCGGCCTGGCGTGAGACCGGCGCGCTGCTGGGGGTCTGCCTCGCGGCCATTGCGCCCAACCTCGCGATGCAGCTCACCGGCCATCCCTTCGCGGCCTTCGCCGCGGGCTTCGCGGCGCTGGCGCTGCTCGCGGGCTGGCTGATGCGCCCCGAGTGGTCGCGGGCCGGCGCCGTCGGCGGCACCGGCATGCTGACGGTTCTGTCGGACCCGGTCGCGCGGCGTCTGCTGATCGTGGCGCTGGTCAACGCGACGCCGGTCGCCGTGACCTCGACGCTTTTCCTGTTCTTCGTCGAATCCCGCCTGCAGGCCCCCGGCTGGGACGGACCGTTGCTTTTGCTCTTCTTCATCTCCGCCGCAGCGGCCGCCCCGCTCTGGGGGCGGGCGGCGGAACGCCACGGCGCCAAGCGCGTGCTGATGGCGGGCATGTTGCTGTCGATCGCGGCCTTCGGCGTGGCGGTCTTCCTGGGCGCGGGCGACACGACCCTCTTCGCGCTGGTCTGCCTCGCCTCCGGTGCCGCGCTTGGCGCCGACATGACGCTGCTGCCGGCGATCTTTGCCGGACGCCTCGCCCGGGTCGCCCCCGAGGCGGGCCAGGGCTTCGGGCTCTGGTCCTTCGTGACCAAGTTCACGCTGGCCTTCGCCGCGGCCATCCTGCTGCCGCTCCTCGAGGCGAGCGGCTTCGAAAGCGGGACCGACAACCCGCCCTCTGCGCTGCTGACGCTGACGCTGCTCTATGCCGCGCTGCCCTGCGCCCTGAAATTCGTTGCGGTCGGCCTCTTGGCCACGACGCCGCTGAAGGAGGATTCATGAGTTTTTCCCTTGCCAGTCTGCTGATCGGCGCCGCGCTTGCCCTGGCCGCGGTCTGGCTGGCCCGGCGCTATGCCGGGTTCCGTGCCCAGCGTCCTGCCGACTACGCCGGCACGGCTCCGGCCTTCGACATCCGCGAGCGTCTGAACGGCCCGATCCTGTCGGAGGGCCTGATCTACGGCCCGCTCGGCAAGGTCACCTCGCGATTCGTAGCCGACATGGAGGCGCGCTGGGACGGGGATTGCGGAACCATGACCGAGGCTTTCCGTTACGACACCGGAACCACCCAGGACCGCTGCTGGACGCTGCGGGTCGCCGATGACGGAACCATCGCCGCGGAAGCGCCCGACATCATCGGCACCGGCCGCGGCCGGCAGGAAGGCGCGACCGTGCGTCTCGACTACCGCATCCGGCTGCCCGAACAGGCCGGCGGCCATGTCCTGGACGTGACCGACTGGATGTACCTGATGGAGAACGGGGCGATCATGAACCGCAGCCAGTTCCGCAAGTTCGGCATCAAGGTGGCCGAACTGGTCGCCACGATGAGGCCAAGGCCTTGAGCGCGCTCGCCGGGAAACGCTATTGGCTCGTCGGCGCGAGCGAGGGGCTGGGCCGCGCCCTGGCCGAACGGCTCGCCGCCGACGGGGCGGAGCTGATCCTGTCGGCCCGCAACGCCGAGAGGCTGGCGGCCCTGGCCGCGGAGCTGCCCGGCACCGCGCGCGTGGTGCCGCTCGACGTCACCGACAGCGACGCGGTCGCCGCGGCCGTGGCGGAGACGGGCGAGATCGACGGGATCGTCTGGCTGGCCGGCGCCTACTGGCCGATGAAAACCGCCGACTGGGATCCGGACAAGGTCGAGACGATGTTCGACGTGAACCTGACCGGCGCGGCCCGGGTGCTGGGGCGCGTGGTGCCCGGCTTCGCCGCCCGGGACCGGGGCCACGTGGTGATCGTCGGGTCGCTCTCGGGGTTCCGCGGGTTGCCCGGCGCCATCGGCTACGGGGCCTCCAAGGCCGGGCTGATGCACCTGGCCGAGAACATCCGCGCCGATCTCAACCGCAGCAACGTCAAGGTCAGCCTCGTCAATCCCGGCTTCATCCGCACGCGGCTGACCGACAAGAACGATTTCGAGATGCCCTTCATCATGGATCCCGAACCGGCCGCGGACCACGTTGTCGCCGCGATGAGGGCGACGCGGTTCCAGACGAATTTCCCCCGCGTCTTTTCCTGGATCTTCCGGGCCAGCCAGTTCCTGCCGGCGCCGCTCTATTTCCGGCTGTTCGGCGCGAAACGCTGATCACGGGCCCTTGTGGCCGGCGGCGCTTGGCCCCAGAATGCAGGCAAAACCGCCCCCATGCGGCAGGAGGACCAGCCATGATCGAAGCGCTTGAAATCAGTCCCGAAAAGGTCGCCCGCGTCATCGTGCGCGCGCGCGAACTCGACGCCAAGGTCGGCCGTTGGGATTCGCCCGGCGACGATGCCGATGCCGACTCGATCCTCGAGAACCGCCCGAGCGACGCGACCGAGGACGAACTGCGCCAGTACATCGCCGATCTCAACGACGACGAGAAGGCGAGCCTCGTGGCGGTGATGTGGATCGGCCGCGAGACCTACGAACCGGAAGATCTCGCCGAGGCGATCCAGACCGCCAAGGTCGAGGCCACCGGCCCGACCGAATCCTACCTCATGGGCGTCCCGCTCTTGTCGGATTACCTCGAGGACGGGCTCGACCGGCTCGGCATCTCCGTCGAGGAGGCGGAGGAGGGGATCCTCTGATCCCCGCCCTCCAGGTGGTCCAAATATCCCCGCCGGAGGCATGATCCGCCGCGAAGCGGCCGGCGCTCAGCCGGCCAGGTGATCCACCACCTCGAGATGCTGGGCGAGCCGGCCCACCATCTTCATCCAGCGCGCCACCAGCTCGGGGTCGCTCGGCACCGCCGAGACGCCGGGCGCGATCTCGCCGGCCAGGACGGCCTCGACCGCCAGCGAGACCGGGATCGAGACGAGCCGCGCCATGGCATTGCCACTCTCGTCGCCCCAGGCATCCATCGCGTAGGTCTTGTGGTAGACGGCCACGCCGTCGCGCGCCGCCTTCAGCGTGACGAAGAGCACCACCCGGTCGGGCTCTCCCTCCTCGTAGGCGTTCTCTGCCCAGAAGCGGTCCGACATCTCCTTCAGCCGTGCCTCGGCCTCCGGTCCGTCCTCCATCGCCTCGATCTCGCGGAAGACGTCCGCCCAGGCATTCGACCAGCCGCCGAGCCGAAGCGTGCCGCGGACGAACTGTTCGACGGTCCAGTCCGCGCCGAAACCGTAGTCCTTCATGAAGGGAAGCGAGTCGCGGTTGGGGTAGACCTCGAAGGTCTCGGGCTCCGGCAGCGGCGCGGTGAAGCTGGATAGCGCGTCCCAGGGACGGTCCACGTTCAGCTCCGCGCCCCCGGCGATGGAGCGCGACGGGGACTTGAGCGCCTTCAGCACGCCGAGCGGCGACCAGCTGAACTTGTAGCGGAACGGGTTCGGATGCTTCGGGATGCCGCCGCAATAGGAGGTGAAGGAGACGCTGTTGGCCGGGTCAAAGGCATCGCTCGCCTTGTAGTCGGCGACCAGCCAGTGCGCCATGGCGTGGTCGATCCCGGGGTCGAGCCCGACCTCGTTGACCAGGCAGAGCCCGGCGGCGCGCGCCCTGTCGTCGAGCGCGCGCATCTCCGGCGCGATATAGCTCGACGAGATGAAATGCGCGCCCGTCTCGAGGCAGAGCTCCGCCAGCGGCACGTGCCAGTCGGCCGGCAGCATCGAGACGACCACGTCGCCGGCCGAGAGCTGTGCGGCGAGCGCGTCCCTGGAGAAGGCCTCGATCCGGTCGGTCAGGTCGCCCACGGCCTCGCGCGCCTTTTCCGGCGTCCGGTTCCAGACCGTCACGTCCCGGCCCGTCTCGATCAGGCGGCGCAGCCCCGGCACCGCCGACAGTCCCGTCCCGCACCAGTGAATCCTTGCCATGCCGGCCTCCTTTCAGATGTCTCTGCTGTGTTCGTCGAATGCCGCCTTCGCGCGGCCCCAGACGCCGGCCCCGATCCTGTCGAGGCGTTCGAGCGAGGGCAAGAGCTGCGCCGCGTAGTCCTCGGACGACTCGACCGGCAGCAGCGAGGGCAGGTTGTCGATGGCCGTCACGTCGAGCGGCGGCGGGCCGGCGGTGACGCGGATCACCGGGTCGTCGAAGCTGGTCGCGTGGTCGTAGACCGGCACCGGGTTGTAGGCGCTGCCCGGGTCGCAGGAGACATCCGCGATCACCGTCAGCCTGCGGGGCGCGGTGATGGCCTCCCGTGGCACGAAGACCGGCACGCCGGGCCGGGCCAGGATGCAATTGACGAAAATCTCGTGGTCCAGGATCTCGGGGAAGGGGCCGCCATGGGCCGTCTCCGCCATGTCCCAGCGCGTCACCGAAAGCCCGAGCGCCCCGGCCAGGTCGCCGGCGCCGGTGCCCACCCGCCCCAGGGCGCCGATCACGATGACCCGGGGTGCCTCGGCGCCGTTGGAAAGGCCCGCGACCAGGTCGCCGCGCAGGTCGTCCAGAAGGGAATCGCGACCGTCGTAGACGCCGATCCGGGCAGGTCCCTGCAGCGTGCCGGCCTGCTGCGCGGCCCAGACCTTCAGCCCGACCGCCGCCCCGGCATAGCCCGCCCAGTAGCCGAAGGCGGCGACGCGCCGCCCGGCCCCGTCGACGAGGTATTCCAGGTCGTAGAGCGTGCCGCCCCCGGCCCTGAACCGCGCCAGCAGGCGCGGCCCGTCCGGCTGGCCCTTGTAGGCATGCCCGAACATGACGTGACGATGGCGCAGCGGCGTGCCGTCATCGGGCAGTTCCTTGAGGCCGAACACGATGGCGTCGCCCGGCGCGTCGGGCCAGCTGCCCTCGGGCGCGATCTCGCAGCCCGCGTCGTGATAGCCGGCGAGCCCGATCGCCCGCGTGCCGGAGCGTTCCACCGTGACGCGGAATCTGCGGGCGATCAGCGCCCGCGCGCCCGCGGGGGTCAGCCCGACCCGCTGTTCGCTCGGGCGGCTTTCGGCCCGGACCCAGAGATGTGTCATCGGCTCTCTCCCTCAGAAATGGGTGCGCGCATGGGCGCGGTCCGGCGGGTCCAGATGCGGGGTCGCGTTGAACCCGGCCAGGAAGGTGCCGTGATCCGTCACGTGCACGCGGTGGATGGAGCTGTTCAGGATCGGCAGCAGCAAATGGGCGAGCCGCCGCGGGTCGAGCCCGAGCAGGCTGCGCACCATCATCCCGATCACGCCGCCCGAGGTCACGCAGAGCACCCGCCGACCGGGCGTCGCGGCCTCGTGAAGCACGTCGGTGACCCGCAGCTCGAACTCGGAAAAGGTCTCGTTGCCCATGATCTCGGCGCGGTGCCAGGCCTCCATGACCTGGGGGGCGTGGGCGGCGAACTCCTCGGGCCCCGGCATCGGCACCCCGCGCGTCTCCTGGAGCGCGCGGCCGAGGTTGAAATAGTCCATCTCGTTGAGCCGGTCGTCGATGGCGGCCTGCGGGCCCAGCCCGTCGCCCATCGCGGACAGCGTCTCGCGGTGCCGGCGCAGGCTGCCGGTCAGAACCGCGTCGAATCGCGGCTCCGTTTCCCGCAGCCAGTCCCCGAGCCACGCAGCCTGCTCGGCGCCGAGCGCCGACAGCCTGTCATAGCTTTCCTCGTCCTGTGCCGCGGAATTCGCCTGCCCGTGCCGGATCAGGATGATCTCGCCCATGCCCACCTCCTTGCGCCTTCCTTACCCAGCCCCGCGGGCGGAGGAAAGGCCGTCCCGGCGATCTGGCGCAAACGGGCTTCATCCGGTCGGCATCCGCATTTTGGAGCGGGTCCGGATATGATCTAAGCTGGGGCCTGAGAACGAAGTCCGGAAGCGTCCGGACCGAGAAGGAGCCGCGCGATGACCGACAGGATCACCTTCACGCTCGACGGTCGAGAGGTCACCGCCGCAGAGGGCGAAACCATCTGGGAGGTGGCCAAGCGCGAAGGCACGCGCATCCCGCATCTCTGCCACAAGGATGCGCCGGGCTACCGCGCCGACGGCAATTGCCGCGCCTGCATGGTCGAGATCGAGGGCGAGCGGGTGCTGGCGGCGTCCTGCATTCGCCAGCCCGCCGAGGGCATGGTCGTCACCACCGGCAGCGACCGCGCCGAGAAGAGCCGCAAGCTGGTGATGGAGCTTCTGCTCGCCGATCAGCCGCCGCGCGAGGAGGCGCATGACCGGTCGTCCCATCTCTGGGAGATGGCCGCCCTGCAGGGCGTGGCCGAGAGCCGTTTCCCGGCGCTGGAGCCCGACCGCGTGCCGCTGCTCGACGACAGCCACGTGGCGATGCGCGTCAACCTCGATGCCTGCATCCAGTGCAATCTCTGTGTCCGTGCCTGCCGCGAGGTCCAGGTCAACGACGTGATCGGCATGGCCGGCCGCGGGCACGACAGTTTCCCGGTTTTCGATTTCGACGATCCCATGGGCGAGTCGACCTGCGTGGCCTGCGGGGAATGTGTCCAGGCCTGTCCCACCGGCGCGCTGATGGAGGCCACGGTCCTCGACGCGGAGCAGCTCGGCGACAGCGCCGACTACGACGAGGAGGTTCAGTCGGTCTGCCCCTTCTGCGGGGTGGGCTGCCAGGTGTCGATGAAGGTCAAGGACGGCCGCATCAAGTATGTCGACGGCGTCGACGGCCCGGCCAACGAGAACCGGCTCTGCGTGAAGGGCCGGTTCGGCTTCGACTACATCCATCACCCGCACCGCCTGACCCGGCCGCTGATCCGGCGCGCCGACGCGCCGCCCAAGGGCCTGAACGTGGACCCGGCCGACTGGTCCGCCCATTTCCGCGAGGCCAGCTGGGACGAGGCGCTGGAGGCCGCCGCCGGCGGGCTGGCGCGGCTGCGCGCCGCCCATGGCGGATCGGCGGTGGCCGGCTTCGGCAGTGCCAAGTGCACCAATGAAGAGGCGTATCTGTTCCAGAAGCTGATCCGCCAGGGCTTCGGTCACAACAACGTCGATCACTGCACGCGGCTCTGCCACGCCTCGTCGGTCGCGGCGCTGATGGAAAACGTCGGCTCCGGCGCGGTCACGGCGACCTTCAACGAGATAGAGAACGCCGACGTGGCGATCGTGATCGGGGCCAACCCGATCGAGAACCACCCCGTCGCGGCGACCTATTTCAAGCAGTTCGCCAAGCGCGGCGGCAAGCTGATCGTCATGGACCCGCGGGGCGTCGGGCTGGGCCGCTTCGCCACGCACCGGGTGCAGTTCAAGCCGGGCACGGACGTGGCGATGCTGAACGCGATCATGCATGTGATCGTCGAAGAGGGACTCTACGACCAGCAATATATCGAGGCCTTTACCGAGAACTGGGAGGCCGAGAAGGCTCATCTGCAGGACTTCGCCCCCGAGAAGATGGCCGAGCTCTGCGGTGTCCCGGCCGAGACGCTGCGCCAGGTGGCGCGCGATTTCGCCACGGCCCGGGCGGGCATGATTTTCTGGGGCATGGGAATCTCCCAGCACATCCACGGCACGGACAATTCCCGCTGCCTGATCGCGCTGGCGCTGATGACGGGGCATGTCGGTCGCCCCGGCACCGGGCTTCACCCGCTGCGCGGGCAGAACAACGTTCAGGGCGCCTCGGATGCCGGGCTGATCCCGATGGTGCTGCCCGACTACCAGAAAGTCAGCGACGCCGCCGCGCGCGACACCTTCCGCAGCCTCTGGGGCAGTGAGATCGACCCGAACCCGGGGCTGACGGTCGTCGAGATCATGGACGCGGTTCATGACGACCGGATCCGCGGCATGTATGTCCTCGGGGAAAACCCGGCCATGTCGGACCCGGATGTCGATCACGCCCGCGCGGCGCTGGCCCGGCTCGAGCATCTGGTGGTGCAGGACATCTTCCTGACCGAGACCGCCAATTTCGCCGACGTGATCCTGCCGGCCTCGGCATTTGCCGAGAAGACCGGCACCGTCACCAACACGAACCGGCAGGTCCAGATGGGCCGGCCCGCGGTCGCGCCCCCGGGCGCGGCGCGCGAGGACTGGCGCATCACCGTGGACCTGGCCCGGCGGCTGGGGCTCGACTGGGACTACGAGCATCCCTCGGAGGTCTTCGCCGAGATGAAGCAGGTCATGCCGTCGCTCGACAACATCACCTGGGACCGGCTTTCGCGCGAGAACGCGGTCACCTATCCGAGCCTCTCGCCCGAGGATCCGGGCCAGGCGATCGTCTTCGGCGACGGGTTCCCCCGGGCCGAGGGGCGGGCGCGCTTCGCGCCGGCGGCGGTCGTGGCGCCCGACGAGGTGCCGGATGCCGAGTTCCCGATGATCCTGACCACCGGCCGTCAGCTGGAGCATTGGCACACGGGGTCGATGACCCGGCGGGCGCGCGTGCTCGACGCGGTCGAGCCCGAGGCCAACTGTTCCATGCATCCCGCGACCCTGCGCAAGATCGGGGTGGAGCCGGGGGGGATGGTGCGCTTGACGACCCGCCGCGGATCGATCCGGCTGATGGCGCGGGCCGACCGCGCCGTCTCGCCCGAGATGGTCTTCGTGCCCTTCGCCTTCGTCGAGGCGGCCGCCAACGTGCTGACCAACCCGGCGCTCGATCCTTACGGCAAGATCCCGGAATTCAAGTTCGCCGCCGTGCGGGTCGAAAAGGCCGAGGAGATCGCGGCCGAGTGACGGCGCGCGACGAGGATGGCAGGGTTGCCCGTCAATTTATCATGATAAATTGACGGGCGATCCGCCGCCTGCCAGACTGCGGCGGACCCGCCAGAGGAGGCCGCCCATGATCCCCGTCGATCCCCAGAGATTCCTGTCCGACCTGCACGCGCTCCGTGCCATTGGGGCCGAGGGCACCGGGGTCGTGCGCCCGGCCTATTCCGAGACCGACATCGCCGCGCGGGCGTGGCTGGCCGATCGCATGCGCGCGGCAGGCCTGGCGCCGCATTTCGACCCCGTCGGCAATCTTTTCGGGCTGCATCCCGACGGTGGCGGGCTGCTCCTGGGCTCGCACAGCGATACCCAGCCCGAAGGCGGCTGGCTCGACGGGGCGCTCGGCGTGATCGGCGCGCTGGAGGTGGCGCGGGCCAGCCTGGAGTCGGGCGGACCGGCGATATCGGTCGTCTCCTTCCAGGACGAGGAAGGCCGCTTCGGCGTGACCACCGGCAGTTCGATCTGGGCAGGGGTGCGACCGCTGGACGAGGTGGATGTCCTGACCGATGCCGGCGGGACGCGCTTTGCGGAGGCGCGCGGGCGCATGGCGGACATGGCCGATGATTTCCTCGACCCGGCCCGGTTCAGCGCCTTCCTCGAGATGCATATCGAGCAGGGGCCGGTTCTGGACCAGGCGGCGGAGGCCATCGGCGTCGTCACCTCCATCGTCGGGATCCGCGACATGCGCATCACCTTCACCGGGCAGCAGAACCATGCCGGCACCACCCCGATGCATCTGCGCCGCGATGCCGTGCAGGGGCTGGCGGCCTTCGCCACGGCGCTGAACGCGCGCCTGGCCGGCGTGGTGGCCCCGGAAACCGTCTGGACCATCGGTCACGTCTCGGTGCATCCGAACGCCGCTTCCGTGGTGCCGGGGGCGGTCACCTTTTCCATGCAGTGGCGTGACGGGGATGCGGACCGGCTCGACCGGATGGAGGAGATCATCCGCGAGACCGCCCAGGAGACGGCCGCCGACCGGGGACTCGAGGTCGGCAGCGGGCCGATGCTGGGGCTTCCCCCGGTCGCGATGGATGCGGGCGTTCAGGAGGCCTTCGCCGGCGCCGCCGAGGCGGAGGTGCCCGGGCGCTGGCGGCGGATGCCATCGGGGGCGCTGCACGATGCCGCAAGCGTGGCCCGGCTGATGCCGGCAGGGATGCTGTTCGTGCCCTCGATCGGCGGGATCAGTCACAGCTTCGACGAGGACACCGGCGAGGGTGACCTGGTCACGGGGCTCCGGGTCCTGGCCGGTGCGGCCGCCCGGCTCGGCTGAGGGTCACGCCCAGTCCACCTCGCCGAGAAAGATGTAGCCCGCGCCGTAGATCGTCTTGATGAGCCGTGGGTTGCGCGGATCCTCGCCAAGTTTCGTGCGCAGGCGCGACACCCGCACGTCCATCGCGCGGTCGAAGCTCTCGCCCGCCGCGCCGCCAAGCGCCTCTTGCATCTGCGCGCGCGAGATCAGCCGCTTGGGGCTGTCGAGGAAGAGCCGCAGCACCTCGCCTTCGGCATGGCTGAGCGGCACCTCCGCGCCGGTTTCGTCCTCGAGCAGGTACCGGTCGAAATGGGCGGTCCAGCCGTTGAAGCGCGCCGTGTCGCGCCGGGCCTCGCGGTCGGCGGCGCGACCGCGCCGAAGAAGGGCACGGGTCCGCGCCACGACTTCGGCCGGATCGAAGGGCTTGATGACGTAATCGTCGGCGCCCAGTTCGAGCCCCGTCACCTTGTCCTGCACCTGCGCGCGGCCGGACACGATGATGACGGCGGCGCCGGACTCGAGCGCCAGGCGATGCACCAGCGCCAGGCCGTCCTTGTCGGGCAGGCCCAGGTCCACGAGGCACACCTCGGGCGCCAGACGGGCCAGCGCGGCCTCGAATTGCGTGGCGCGGGCGAAACTCGCGGTGCGAAAACCCGCCTCCTCCAGCGCGTCGGAGAGCATTCTGCGGATTTCCGGCTCGTCGTCGAGGATCGCCACGAGCGGTGCGGCGGCGGCGGCGGTCATGCGGCGAGCTCCGCGTTCAGGAAGGCGGCCAGCGCGGCCGCATCGAAGGGTTTGGCGATCAGCGGGAAGCGCGACTCGGCGCGGGCCCGAAGCGGATCCTGCACCGGCAGCGCCGTCATCATGAGGATGCCGGTCGGGTTGCCGCGCGTCCGGAGGGTTTCGGCAAGGTCGAGCCCGCTGCGCCCGCCGGGCAGGGTGATGTCCGTGAGCACGAGGTCGATGCCCGGGATCTCGGCCAGGGTTTCGGCCTCCTCGGCGGTTTCGGCCTCGAGCACGGTATGGCCCAGCTCGCGCAGCATGCCCCGTGTCTCGACGCGCAGGTCCGGATTGTCCTCGACCAGCAGGACCAGCCGTGGCGCGGGCGCCTCCGCCGCCGGGCGGAGCGGCAGGCGCAGCGTGACACGGGCGCCCCCGCCCCCCGCGTTGGCCAGCATCACCTGGCCGCCGGCCAGCTTGGTCGAGTCGTAGACCATGGACAGGCCGAGCCCCGAGCCCTCGCCGGCCTTGGTGGTGTAGAACGGGTTGAGCGCCTGTTCGAGCGCCTCGTCGCTGAAGCCGCAGCCGGTATCCGTGACCTCGACATCAACCCATGTGTCGCGCACCGGGGCGGCGTGGACCGTGATCTCGCCGGGCGCATCGCCGATCGCGTCGCGGGCGTTCAGGATCAGGTTCAGAAGTGAGTCCTGCAGGGCGCCGTGATCCATCAGGACCGGCCGGTCGAAACCCTCGGCGCTGACGCTCAGCCGCACCGCTCGCGGCAGGGAGGGCGCGGCGAGCGTGCGGATATCGCGCAGGAAGGCCGGCAGGTCGGTCGGCGCGGGGCGCATGTCGCGCCGGCCCGAGATATCGGCCAGCCGGTCGAGCAGGCGGCCGCCGCGCAACGCCGCCGCCCGCGTCGTCGCCGCGATCTCGCGGGCCGGGTCGGGCAGGCCGTCGAGCTTCTCCAGCCGCCCCTGGAGCCCGAGGATGATCGTCAGCAGGTTCGAGAAGTCATGTGCCAGGCCGCTGGTCAGCTGCGCGGCGAGCTCGCGCTTGTGGGTCTGGCTGAGCGCGGCGCGGGCCTGGGCCTCTTCGGTGACGTCCATCGACAGGATATAGACCCCGCCCACCCCGCCGGCGCTGCCGGGATCGGGGGTAAAGGCGCCGCGGATGCGCCGCCCGCTGTCGGGATGCGAGAACTCGAAGACGCTCGATTCCCCGGCATAGGCGCGGTCGATATAGGGTTTCACCTCTGCATAGGCGGTGTCGCCCAGCGCCTCGCGCGCGGTCAGGCCGACGATCTCCTGCGGGCGGTTCGGAATGACGTAGGTCAGGCGGCGATTCGAATAGGTGTAGCGTTCGTTCAGGTCGAGATGGGCGATATGGGCCGGCATCATCTCGGCGGTCAGCCGCGTGCGGGCTTCCATCTCGGTCAGTTCGCGCTTGGCTTCCTCCAGCGCGCTGATGGTGGCGGCGAGTTCGCGGTTGGTGCGGGCGAGTTCCTCGGAATAGGCCACGAGCCGCTCCGACAGCTCTGCCGAGCGGGACCGCAAGAGCGTCTCCTGGCGCTTGATCGCGGTGATGTCGGTATAGACGGTCACCCAGCCGCCCTGCGGAAGCGGGCTGCCCTCGACGCTGATGGTGCGGCCGTTGGCGCGCGTGCGCTCCATGTAATGCGGTTCGAAGGCGCGGGCGGTCTCGACGCGCGAGCGGACGAAGTCCTCGAGCGGGCCCACGTCCCCGTAATCGCCGCGTTCGGCAAGGAAGCGGATCGTGTCGGCGAAACGAGCCCCCGGCGTGACCAGCCATTCCGGCAGATCGAACATCTCCTGGAAGCGGCGGTTGCAAACGGCCAGCCGCAGCTCCGCGTCATAGATCGTCAGGGCCTGCTGGATCAGGTTCAGCCCCGCCTGGGTCAGGCGGGCGGTCCGGTCCGCGTCGATCTGCATCGGTGATCCTCCCGGCCTATGGCTAGCACCCTCACGGCCCCGGGGGGAAGGCCCATGGCGCCGGTTACAATTCGTAACAATCGGGCAAAACTCAGGAAAAAATTGACGCCCAGCACGAAGGTGTCACGATATCCGTGGATTCGGCCAAAGACCGGACCGCGACCACCGGACACCCCGGTGCAGGGAGGAGAAAACTTGGCGACGCAGAAAGAGGCGACCGGCGCGCTGGACACGATTCCGCGTCTGCTGGCGCGCAACGCGGCGGCGTATGGTCAACGGCCCGCCTATCGTGAAAAGGAATTCGGCATCTGGCAGTGCTGGAGCTGGGCCGAGGCCGAGGAAGAGATCCGCGCGCTGGCGCTGGGCTTTCTCGTGCTCGGGGTGGACGAGGGCGACTACATCGCCGTCATCGGGCGGAACCGCCCGGCGCTCTACTGGTCGATGGTCGCGGCGCAGATGGTGGGGGCGATCCCGGTGCCGCTCTACCAGGACGCGGTCGCCGAAGAGATGGCCTACGTGCTCGAGCATTGCGGCGCGCGCTTCGTGGTCTGCGGCGACCAGGAGCAGGTCGACAAGGTGATCGAGGTGCAGGACCGCGTGCATTGCATCGAGCACGTGATGTACCAGGACAAGCGCGGGATGCGGAAATACGATCACACGCATCTCAACTGGCTGCACGACATCCAGGTCGAGGGCCGCGCCGCCCAGACCCGGCTCGCGCATGAGCTCGAGGCGCGGCTGGCCAAGCAGGCCTACGACGACACCTGCGTCATGCTCTACACCTCGGGCACCACGGGCAAGCCCAAGGGCGTCGTGCTGTCGAACCGGAACATCATCGAAACGTCGCGCGCCTCGTCGGAATTCGACGACCTCTCGGAAAAGGACTCGGTGCTGGCCTATCTGCCGATGGCCTGGGTGGGCGATTTCATCTTCTCGATCGGGCAGGCTTACTGGACGGGCTTCTGCGTGAACTGCCCCGAGAGTCCCGAGACGATGATGACGGACCTGCGCGAGATCGGCCCGACCTACTTCTTCGCGCCGCCGCGCATCTTCGAGACGATGCTGACCAGCGTCATGATCCGCATGGAAGACGCCGGCGCGCTCAAGAAACGGATGTTCGACCATTTCATGGAACATGCGCGGCGGGTCGGGCCGGCGATCCTCGACGGCAAGCCGGTCTCCGGCACGGATCGCCTCAAGTACCGGCTGGGCGACCTGCTGGTCTACGGGCCGCTCAAGAACACGCTGGGCCTGACCAATATCCGCGTCGGCTACACCGCGGGCGAGGCGATCGGGCCCGAGATCTTCGACTTCTACCGGTCGCTCGGCATCAACCTGAAGCAGCTTTACGGGCAGACCGAGGCCAGCGTGTTCATCACCCAGCAGCCCGATGGCGAGGTGCGCGCGGACACGGTCGGCGTGCCGAGCCCCGGCGTCGAGGTGAAGATCGACGACACGGGCGAGGTCTATTACCGCTCGCCTGGCACCTTCGTCGAATACTACAAGAACGCCGAATCGACGGCCAAGACCAAGGACCCGGAAGGCTGGGTCGCGACGGGCGACGCCGGCTTCTTCGAGGAAGGCACCGGGCATCTGAGGATCATCGACCGCGCCAAGGACGTGGGCAAGATGGCCGATGGCAGCCTGTTCGCGCCGAAATACGTCGAGAACAAGCTGAAGTTCTATCCCAACATTCTAGAAGCGGTGGTCTTCGGCGCGGATCGCGAGATGTGCACCGCCTTCATCAACATCGACCTGACCGCCGTCGGCAACTGGGCCGAGCGGAACAACATCGCCTATGCGTCCTACCAGGAACTGGCGGGGCACCCGAAGGTGCTGGAGATGATCCAGAGCCACGTCGAGGAGACCAACAAGAGCGTCGCCGAGGACCCGATGCTGTCTGGCTGCCAAGTGCACCGGTTCCTGGTGCTGCACAAGGAACTCGATGCCGACGACGGTGAACTGACCCGCACCCGCAAGGTTCGCCGCAACATCATCGCCGAGAAATTCAACGATCTCGTCGAGGCGCTCTATGACGGGTCGGACAGCGTCTACACCGAAACCGAGGTGACCTACGAGGACGGCCGCAAGGGCAAGATCAAGGCGACGCTGAAAATCAGCGACGCCGCGGTGGTCCCGGTCAAACCGCAGAAGGTGGCGGCGGAATGAGCGGTCTCGACGGACAGCGCCGTGCGCCCCACCCGGTCCCAGGAATGAAAGGCCCATACCGTGCTTGATTCCGGCGAAGGCTACATCACCCCCGACGGCCGCCAGATCGGCGGCGTGATGATGGAAATGAAGAACATCACGCTGCGTTTCGGCGGCGTGGTCGCGATCAAGGACATCTCCTTCGATATCCGCGAGGGCGAGATCCGCGCGATCATCGGGCCGAACGGGGCCGGAAAGTCGTCCATGCTCAACGTCATAAACGGCTTCTACCACCCGCAGGAGGGCGAAGTCTGGTTCCGGGGTGAGAAACGCCCGGCGATGCGCCCCTACGAGGTGGCCGAGCTGGGCATCGCCCGGACCTTCCAGAACATCGCGCTCTTCAAGGGCATGAGCACGCTCGACAACATCATGACCGGCCGGATGACGCTGATGCGCGCGAACATCCTCGAGCAGGCGCTCTGGTGGGGCCGGGCCCAGCGCGAGGAGACCGAGCATCGCGAGAAGGTCGAGAAGATCATCGATTTCCTCGAGATCCAGCACATCCGCAAGACGCCCGTGGGCCGGTTGCCCTACGGGCTGCAGAAGCGCGTGGAGCTGGGCCGGGCGCTGGCCGCGGAACCGAAGCTGCTGCTTCTGGACGAGCCGATGGCCGGCATGAACGTCGAGGAAAAGGAGGACATGTGCCGCTTCGTCCTCGACGTGAACGACGAGTTCGGCACCACCATCGCGCTGATCGAGCACGACATGGGCGTGGTGATGGACATCGCCGACCGGGTCGTCGTGATGGATTACGGCAAGAAGATCGGGGACGGCACGCCCGACGAGGTGCGCAACAACCCCGAGGTCATCGATGCCTATCTGGGGGTGAGCCATGACTGACCCGCAACCCGCCAAGCCGAGGGAGGCCGCGCATGCCTGATCAACTGCTCTTCGCGATGGAGGTCACGCTGAACGGCCTGATGACCGGCGTGCTCTATTCGCTGGTGGCGCTGGGCTTCGTGCTGATCTTCAAGGCCAGCGGCATCTTCAACTACAGCCAGGGGGTGCTGGCGCTCTTCGCGGCGCTGAC
Source organism: Rhodovulum sp. YNF3179 (assembly GCF_050586465.1). NCBI lineage: Bacteria > Pseudomonadati > Pseudomonadota > Alphaproteobacteria > Rhodobacterales > Paracoccaceae > Rhodovulum > Rhodovulum sp. YNF3179. Next base: position 66,359 of record NZ_JBOCEG010000004.1, read on the forward strand.
GCTGGTGGGCTTCCAGGAAGGCCAGGTGCCCTTCGCCCACCTGATCAACGCCATCTTCGGCACCGAGATCCACCATTTCGGATGGCACCTGCCGGCGATCCTCGCGATCCTGCTGACGCTGGCCGTCATGGTGCTGCTCGCGATTCTGGTCGAGAAATACATCCTGCAGCATCTCGTAAACCAGGAGCCGATCATCCTTTTCATGGCGACGATCGGGCTGGCCTATTTCCTCGAAGGGTTCGGGGACATCATGTGGGGCGCGGACATCAAGACGCTGGATGTCGGCCTGCCGCAGGGCATTTCCGAGACCATCGACGAAACCACCTACGAATGGTTCGGCTACGGGTTCTTCATCGACCGGCTTGATATCGTCGCGACCGTGATCGCCGCGATCCTCGTGATCTCGCTGACGCTGTTCAGCCAGTATACCAAGCATGGCCGGGCCCTGCGCGCGGTGGCCGACGACCACCAGGCGGCGCTCAGCGTCGGGATCAGCCTGCGGTTCATCTGGGTTCTGGTCTGGTCGATCGCGGGGTTCGTCGCGCTGGTCGCGGGCATCATGTGGGGCACGAAATCGGGCGTGCAGTTCTCGCTTTCGCTTATCGCGCTGAAGGCGCTGCCGGTGCTGATGCTGGGCGGGTTCACCTCTATCCCGGGCGCCATCGTGGGCGGTCTGATCATCGGCGTGGGCGAGAAGCTCTTCGAGTTCCTGATCGGCCCGATGGTCGGCGGCGCGACCGAGAACTGGTTCGCCTACGTGCTGGCGCTCGTCTTCCTCGTCTTCCGGCCGCAGGGCCTGTTCGGCGAGAAGATCATCGAGAGGGTGTAGCGATGAACAAGCTGATCGCCATCGTGAACGTGATCGCCTGGTCCGGGTTCTGGGCCTTCGGCTATCTCGCCGTGACCGCCGAGGGGCTGACGACCGCGCAATGGATCGTCGCCGCGCTGCTCGCCGCCGCTGGGCTCGTCACCGGGATCGTGGCCTATCGCAAGCTGTCCGAGACCGGCCCGGCGCCGCGCCACGGCAACAAGACAAACGCAGAGGGGTAAGCGCAGATGTTCTACCGCGAGGCCGGCGACTTCAAGACGTCCTACCAGGACGACGCGCAAACCTTCCCCATCAAGTTCGACCGATACCGCTATTACGCGGTGATCGCGGTGGGCCTGCTCGTCATTCCCTTCGCCATCAACGACTACTGGGCCAACGCGGTCCTGGTGCCGTTCCTGATCTGGGCGATCGCGGCGATCGGGCTCAACATCCTGACCGGGTATTGCGGGCAGGTCAGCCTGGGCACCGGCGGGTTCATGGCGGTGGGCGCCTATGCCTGCTACAAGCTGATGACCGCCTTTCCCGAGCTCAACATCGTCTTCGTGGTGATCCTGGCCGGTTTCGTGACCGCCGGCGTGGGGGTGCTGTTCGGGCTGCCCTCGCTTCGGATCAAGGGGTTCTATCTTGCCGTGGCAACGCTGGCGGCGCAGTTCTTCCTGGTCTGGCTCTTCAACCGGGTGCCGTGGTTCTACAACTACTCCGCCTCCGGGCAGATCAGCGCCCCGGAGCGGACCGTCTTCGGCGTGCCCGTGACCGGACCCGAGACATCGGCCTGGGCGCAGTACATGATCTGCCTGCTCTTCGTGGTGGTGCTGGCCTGGGTGGCGCGGAACCTCACCCGCGGCACGATCGGCCGCAGCTGGATGGCGATCCGGGACATGGACATCGCGGCCGAGATCATCGGCGTGAACCCCCTGCGGGCCAAGCTGTCGGCCTTCGCGGTCTCTTCCTTCTTCGTCGGAATCGCGGGTGCCCTGTTCTTCGCCGTGTATCTCGGCGCGGTCGAGGTCGGCGAGGCCTTCGGCATCCAGAAGTCCTTCCTGGCGCTCTTCATGATCATCATCGGCGGGCTCGGCTCGATCTTCGGCAGCTTCGCGGGGGCCGCCTTCATGGTGCTGTTGCCGGTGCTGCTGAAGAACGTGCTGGTGGGCGGTCTCGGCTGGCCGACCGATCTCGCGGCACATCTGGAGCTGCTGATCGTCGGCGGGCTCATCGTCTTCTTCCTCATCGCCGAGCCGCACGGGCTCGCCGCGCTCTGGCGCACGGTGAAGGAAAAGCTCAGGCTCTGGCCCTTCCCACACTAGGGCGGGGCCCATAAGCGCAGAACCGGGTAACCGGACATTGCAACGGTCAATATCCAAGGGAGGAGAGACCATGAACTTCAAGAAACTGGCAGCAGCGGCGCTCGCGGCGACGATCGCCGCCGGCCCGGCGATGGCGGAGCTCGTCTTCCCGTCGCTGAGCTACCGCACCGGCCCTTACGCCGCCGGCGGTATCCCGTTCGCCGACGGCTACGAGGACTACATGACGCTTCTGAACGAGCGTGACGGCGGCATCGGCGGCGTGAAGATCTCGGTGCCGGAATGCGAAACGGCCTACAACACCGAGAAGGGCGTCGAATGCTACGAGTCGACCAAGGGTCTGGGAAGCCTCGTCTACCAGCCGCTCTCGACCGGCATCACCTACCAGCTGATCCCGAAGGTTTCTGCCGACGAGATCCCGTTGCACACCATGGGCTATGGCCGGACATCGGCCGCCAATGGCGAGGTGTTCGAATGGGTGTTCAACTATCCCGCCAACTACTGGGACGGCGCATCGGTCGCGATCACGCACCTGCTCGACATCAATGACGGCGACATTTCCGGCAAGAAGATCGCGCTGGTCTTCCACAACTCCGCCTATGGCAAGGAGCCGATCCGCACGCTCGAGAAGCTGAGCGAGAAGCACGGTTACGAACTGACCACGCTCGCGGTTGACCATCCGGGCCAGGAGCAGAAGTCGCAGTGGCTCCAGATCCGCCGCGAGCGTCCGGATTACGTCATCATGTGGGGCTGGGGCGTCATGAACCAGGTCGCCGTCCAGGAAGCCGCCAATATCCGCTTCCCGATGGAGAACTTCATCGGCAACTGGTGGGCCGGCTCCGAGAACGACGTGATTCCGGCCGGCGAGGCCGCGCATGGCTACAAGGCGCTGGCGATGCACGGCACCGGCATGGATTACCCGATCTACGAGGACATCCAGCAATATGTCGTCGATGCGGGTCTCGCTGCGGGCGCGGGTGACCAGGTCGGCACCGTGCTCTACTCGCGCGGGCTCTACGCCGCGATGCTGGCCGCGGAAGCGGCGCGCACCGCGCAGGAGATTCACGGCACCGCCGAGATCACGCCCGCGATGATGCGCGACGGCATGGAAAACCTGAAGATCACCGAGGAGCGTATGGCCGAGCTGGGCCTGCCGGACTTCGGCCCGGCCTTCGAGGTGAGCTGCGTCAATCACGGCGGTCCGGGCGAGGCGATGGTCCAGCAGTGGGACGCCGAGGCCCAGGAATGGAACCTGATCACCGACTTCATCAAGTCCGACGACGACGTGATCGAGCCGCTGATCGAGGCCGACTCCATGGCCTATGCCGAGGAAAACGCCCTCGACCTGCGCTGCCAGTGATCCGGGGCCAGGGATGACACGGGGCGCGGCGGCCCGGCCGCCGCGCCCGCACAGAGACAAGATGGTCCAGCCCGCAGCCGCGGGACCGCGAAGGGAAGAAACAGATGCTCGACGCCGGACACACCGAAGAGACGCTGCTCGAGGTGAACAACATCGAGGTGATCTACAATCACGTGATCCTCGTGCTGAAAGGGGTCAGCCTGTCGGTGCCCAAGGGCGGGATCACCGCGCTGCTGGGCGGCAACGGGGCCGGCAAGACGACCACGCTCAAGGCGGTGTCCAACCTCCTCCAGTCCGAGCGGGGCGAGGTGACCAAGGGCACGATCGTCTATCGCGGCGAACGGGTGCAGGATCTGAATCCGTCGGACCTCGTGAAGAAGGGCGTCATCCAGGTCATGGAAGGCCGCCATTGCTTCGAACACCTGACCGTCGAGGAGAACCTCCTGACCGGTGCCTATACCCGCAGGGACGGGCGCGCCGAGATCGAGAAGGATCTCGAGATGGTCTACAGCTATTTTCCCCGCCTGAAGGAGCGCCGCAGGAGCCAGGCCGGCTACACCTCGGGCGGTGAACAGCAGATGACCGCGATCGGCCGCGCGCTGATGAGCCGCCCCGAGACGATCCTGCTGGACGAGCCCTCGATGGGGCTGGCGCCGCAACTCGTGGAGCAGATTTTCGAGATCGTGAAATCCGTCAACGAGAACGAGGGCGTGAGCTTCCTGCTGGCCGAGCAGAACACCAACGTCGCGCTGCGCTACGCGCATTACGGCTACATCCTGGAATCCGGCCGTGTCGTGATGGACGGCCCCGCGGCCGAGCTGCGCGAGAACCCCGACGTCAAGGAATTCTATCTCGGCGTGGGCGACGAGGGGCGGCGCTCGTTCCGGGACGTGCGCAGCTACCGCCGGCGCAAGCGCTGGCTCAGCTGATGCCCGGCGTGGCGGCGGCCCCGGCGGGGCGGTGCGCGGGCTCAGGCCCGTTGGCGCCGCATTTCCGCGATACGTTCCAGTGCCTCGGCACGGGTGTTGCGGATGTTGGGGTCGAATTCCTGGCTTTCGGCCCGCATCCGGATCGACTCTTCCGTTTCGGAGCCGGGCGCGTACCGCACCGAGCCCAGCGAATGCGCGAGGTTGAGCCGCTTGCCGCGGGTGGCGAAGGACACCCAGGCCTCGGGGTTGATCCGGCAATTCTCGTAGTTGATCAGGAAGAACCACTTGCGGCCGGTTCGGTCGAGCGCACTTTCGAGATGGTCGTAGAAGGCGTGGACATCGCCCGAATGGGCGAAGGTGAAATCCGAGAAGTCGACGGTCATGATCCCGTCGGCGGCGATGAAGTCGACCCGTCGCGCGTATTCGCTCGGATGATGCGTGGGGGTGCGGTCGGCGTGGTGAAGCCGCTTGGAGGGCAGCTTCCTGATGCGGGCCAACGCGGCGTCGCGATCGGCGAACAGATTGGGATCGAAGGCCTCGGTCTTGGCGTCGCGCTCGATCTGGGCGCGCGTCTCGGGGCTGGGGTCGAACCGGACGGTGCCCTGGGAATGGGCGAGATTCACCATTTTTCCCCGATGGGTGAAGGCGGCCCAGGCGTCGGGCTCGATCCGCAAGCCGGAATAATTCACGAGGAAGAACCAGACCTCTTCGCCGGTCTCCGCGATGAGCTCTTCGACCCGGTCGTAAAAACGGTTCACCTCGATGGAATCCCGGAAGTCGATCCCGGAGAAATCGACCTCCATGACCTCCAGGTCAGGGTGGAAGACGACCCTGTCGTCAATGTTGTAGGTCACGGTTCGGTCCTCCTCACCCGCACGGAAAATGCCCCCGGGAATCCCGGGGCGCGCGCGAAGTCTACACCATCCTGTACCGTGTATACTATTGTATGCAGTTATGCTGCGAACATCTGCCGCAGCCGGTTCCTGCCTGCCATGAAAGGGATTCGCCGATGACACGCCATTTCGACGCTCTCGAAACCCGCAGCGCCGATGAACGGCAGGCCGCCCTGGCCACGGCCCTGCCGGCCCAGATCGCGCGCGCCCGGGCCGCGGCGGGGCCGGCCGGGCTGCTGGCCGATGTGGACCCGGACGCCATCACCACGCCCGGGGCGTTGGCCGGCCTGCCGGTGCTGCGGAAATCCGAGATCGGCAGCGCGCAGGGGGCGACCCCGCCCTTCGGCGGGCTGGTGCCCGGGGGCATCGCCGGGGTGGAGCATGTCTTCCAGTCTCCGGGTCCGATCTACGAGCCGGGCCGCACCACCCATGACTGGTGGCGCATGGGCCGGTTCCTCCATGCTTGCGGGATCGGCGAGGGCGATGTGGTGCAGAACTGCTTTTCCTACCATTTCGTACCGGCCGGGATGATCTTCGAGAACGGCGCCCGCGCCGTCGGTGCGACGGTCTTCCCCGCCGGCACCGGCCAGACCGAGTTGCAGGCCCGGGCGGTGGCGGATATCGGGATCACCGCCTATGCCGGCACGCCGGATTACCTGAAGGTCATCCTCGACAAGGCCGATGCGCTGGGCCTCGACGTGTCGCGGCTCACCAAGGCGGCGGTGGGCGGGGGCGCGCTTTTCCCCTCGCTCCGGCAGGAATACGCCGACCGCGGGATCGCCTGCCTGCAATGCTATGCCACGGCCGACCTCGGCAACATCGCCTATGAGAGCCCTGCGATGGAGGGCCTGATCGTCGACGAGGGCGTCATCGTCGAGATCGTCCGGCCCGGCACCGGCGACCCCGTCCCCGAGGGAGAGGTCGGCGAGGTCGTGGTGACCACGCTGAACCCGGACTATCCGCTGATCCGTTTCGCCACCGGCGATTTGTCCGCCGTCCTGCCCGGCGTCTCGCCCTGCGGGCGCACCAACACGCGGATCAAGGGCTGGATGGGCCGGGCGGACCAGACCACAAAGATCAAGGGCATGTTCGTCCGGCCCGAACAGGTGGCCGATTTCGTCGCCCGCCACGACGCCGTGACCCGGGCCCGGGTCATCGCGGGACGGGACGGCGAGATGGACACCATGACGGTCCAGGTCGAAACCGAGGCGACGGATCCGTCGGTTTTCGAGAAGGCCGTGGAGGAGACTCTCAAACTGCGCGGGAAAGTGATACTCTGCGCCCCTGGCTCGCTGCCGAATGACGGCAAGGTCATCGAGGACCAGCGCAGCTACGACTGAACGGCGACGCGGAGGATCCATGGCACCGAAAGCGATGGCGCGCGCGGTCATCGCCGCGCTTCTGGCACTGGTCTGGACCGGGGCGGCGCTGGCGGCCGATATCGCCCTGGTGATCGGCAACCGGGACTATCGCGAGATGCCGCGGGTCACCGGCGCAGAGGCAAGCGTCGCCGCGGCCGAGGCGCTGGCGGAGCGCGGGTTCCAGGTAGCCGCCTTTCGCGATCTTTCGGCCGAGGCCATGCCCGGCGCGGTGGCGCGCCTCGTCACCGGGCTGGAAACGGCCGAGCGGGTCGTGATCCTGCTGAACGGACGTTTCGCGCACGGTGCCGGTGAAAGCTGGTTCCTGCCGATGGATGCCGACGCGCCGGGGCTGGCCGGGCTCGGGGCCGGCGGGCTGCCTGTCTCCGTCCTGCTTGGCCTGGCGGCCCGGAAGCCCGGCGGCGCCGTCGTGCTGCTGGGCACGGACGATCGCGCCCCTGACATGGGCGCCGGGCTGCGCCCGGGCCTTGGGGCATTGGATGTGCCGCAGGGCGTCTTGCTGGTCACGGGCGGTCCCGCCGATCTTGACCGGCTGCTGCGGGACGGGCTTCTCCGGCCCGGGGTCACCTTTGCCGAGGCGCTGGCCGAGGCCCCGCGCGGCGTGCGCGGCGCGGGCTTCGTTTCCGATCTGGCGGCACTCGTCCCGTCATCGGGCGCGGGACCCGGTCCCGGGCTGGCCGAGCTTTTCGAGCAGGCCTACTGGGACGCCGTGCTCGATCTCGATACGGTCGCGGCGCTGGAGCAATATCTCGACCGCTACCCGGACGGGATCTTCGCCGCGGACGCCCGCGAGAGGATCGTCGATCTGCAGGAAGAGCCCGAGCGGGAGGCCCGCGCCGTGGAAGAGGCGCTCGGCCTCGATCGCGACGCCCGGCGTCGCGTCCAGCAGGATCTCTCGCTGCTCGGCTACGACACGCGGGGCATCGACGGGATTTTCGGGCGCGGCACCCGTAGCGCCATCGCCGATTGGCAGGACGCCGGGGGCCTGCCGGTCACCGGCTACCTGACCCGGGCCCAGATCGCCCGGCTGGCCGACGCGGCGGACGCCCGCGCCGCCGCGCTGGAGGCGCAAGCGAAGGAACGCCGGCGCGAGGCGGAACGCGCCGACCGTGCCTTCTGGGACGAGACGGGCCGCGGCGCAGGCGAGGCCGGTCTCCGGCGCTATCTCGACCGCTACCCGGACGGGCTTTATGCCGAGACCGCGCGCGACCGCCTGGACCAGATCGAGGCGGAACGGCGTGGGCGTATCCCCAAAGCGGAACGCCGCGCCTGGGACGCGGCGCGCGACAGGGACACCATCGCGGCCTACCGCGACTATCTCGACCGCTATCCGGAGGGGGCCTTCGCGGAGGCTGCCCGCGACCGGGTTCGCGCTCTGGAACGCGACCGCGAGGAGGCGGGCCGCCTCGAGGCGGCGCGCGCGGGCGAGCGCGCCCTCGGGCTCAACCCGATCACCCGGATGCTGGTCGAAACGCAGCTGGCGCGGATGGGGCATGACCCGGGGCAGGTGGACGGATCCTTCGACGACCGCACCCGTGCCGCGATCCGGCGCTACCAGCGTGCCCAGGGCCTCGAGGTGACCGGGTATCTCAGCCGCGCGGTGCTCGTGCGGATGCTGGCGGGCATGACGCGGCCCTGAACCGGGCACGAAGAAAAGCCGCCGGGCGCGGGGCCCGGCGGCGCTCATTCCGACGGAATTCCGTGTCGCTCAGCCCTGGCGGGCCTTGAACCGTCGCTGCGTCTTGTTGATGACGTAGACGCGGCCCTTGCGGCGCACGACGCGGCAGTCGCGATGCCGGTTCTTAAGCGAACGGAGCGAGTTCTTGACCTTCATCGGTCCTCTCCTCATCTCGCGGCGCGCGTGCGCCTCGGTTACGTTTCGTCGCGTGTCTTCGCGATGGTGGGCGCGACTGGGTTCGAACCAGTGACCCCTACGATGTCAACGTAGTGCTCTACCGCTGAGCTACGCGCCCATCCGCGCTGAAAAAGATCCGGGTTCCGCCCAGGGGCGAGGGCCCGGCTCCACGCTGGTCCGGCGCTCTATAATCGGAGTCGGAACGGGGTTCAAGGGGTTTTGGAGTGGCGCAGAAAAGGGCTATATCGAGAAGCGAAAGGACCCGCGCATGCCCGAGACGCCCTATCGCCTGATCCGCCCCGAGATCCACAGCACGAGCGTGATCTTCTCCTCGCCGCACAGCGGCCGGGAGTACCCGCGCGATTTCCTCCGGGCCACGGAGTTGACGGAGCGCTCGGTGCGGTCCTCCGAGGATGCCTTCGTCGATATCCTCTTCGACCGCGCGCCCGACTTCGGCGCCCCGCTGATCGCCGCCACGGCGCCGCGCGCCTATGTCGATCTGAACCGCGGCGCCGACGAGCTGGATCCCGCCGTGATACGTGACGTCAGCCAGACCGTGCACAATCCGCGCATTGCCTCCGGGCTGGGCGTGATCCCCCGCGTCGTTTCCAACGGGCGCCAGATCTACCGCGGCAAGATTTCCCGCGAAGAGGCGACGGCGCGGATCGACCGCTATCACAGGCCCTATCACGCGGCGCTGCGCCAGCTCCTGCAGGACAGCCACGCCCGGTTCGGCGAAGCGATCCTGGTCGATTGCCACTCGATGCCGCACGAGGCGCTCGAGGGTGTGACGCCGCGCGGGGCAAAGCGGCCCGACGTGGTGCTGGGCGACCGGTTCGGCGCCGCCTGCGGCGCCCATGTGATCGAGGAGGTCGAGACGATCTTTGCCGGGGCGGGCTTGCGCGTCGCGCGCAACGCCCCGTTCGCCGGTGCCTATATCGTCCAGAGCTACGGCCGCCCCTCGCGCCGCCAGCATGTCGTGCAGGTCGAACTCGACCGGTCGCTCTACATGAACGAGGCGCTGGTGCGCCCCAGCGACGATTTCGAGAGCTTCCGCGCCCTGATGACCGAGGTGGTGGCAAAGGTGACCGCGCTTGGCCGGGCGTCGGACATGGCGCTCGCCGCCGAGTGATCTAGCGCAGCGACCGCCCCTTGAGGATCGCGCCGTCTCCGAAGCGGCGCCGGATCGCGTCGGTCGCGTGCTCGGCCCGGGCGCGGCGCGCGGCGTCCGGATCCAGCAGGTCCGGGGACAGATCGGACTCCGCCGCCGGGCGGAGCGACGAGAGCCCGACCCCGATCAGGCGGAACGGCCCGGGCACGGTCACCTGGTCCAGCAGCCCGCGCGCGGTCCGGTAGATCCGGTCGGCGATCTGGGTCGGTTCGCGCAGGGTCACGCGCCGGGTCAGGCTGCGGTGGTCGCTGCGCTTGAGCTTCAGCGTGACCACCGCGCCGCCGAGCGCCTTGGCCTTGGCCCGGTCGGCCACCTTTTCCGCCAGCCGCCAGAGGTGGCCGTCGAGCAGGTCGCGATCGGCGATATCCTCGGCGAAGGTGGTCTCGTTCGAGATGCTCTTGACCGGCGCGTTGGGCGAGACCCGGCGGCTGTCCTGCCCGCGCGCCAGGTGCCAGAGTCGCTCGCCCATGCTGCCGAAGGCGGCGTGCAGCTCCTTGCGATCCCAGCGCCGGAGGTCCGCGAAGCTGCGGATGCCCTGCGCCTCGAGCGCGGCCTGTCCCGCCGCGCCGACGCCCCAGATCATGCCGACCGGCCTGTCGGCCAAGAAATCCTCGGTCTCGGCGGTGCCGATCACGGAGAAGCCGCGCGGCTTGTCGAGATCGGAGGCGAGCTTGGCCAGGAACTTGTTGTGGCTGAGCCCGATGGAGCCGGAAACGCCGAGCTCGGCCTCCATCCGCCGCACCATCCGCGCCAGAAGCACCGCCGGCGGCGCCCCGTGCAATCGCGCGGTGCCGGTCAGGTCCAGGAACGCCTCGTCGAGCGAGAGCGGCTCCACCGCCGGGGTGAGGTCGGTCATCATCGCGCGGATGGCGCGGCTCACCTCGGCATAAAGGTCCATGCGCGGCCGCAGAACCACCGCGTCCGGACACAGCTCCAGCGCCTTGAACATCGGCATGGCAGAGCGCACGCCCCGGATGCGCGCGATGTAGCAGGCCGTCGAGACCACGCCGCGCCTGCCCCCGCCGATGATCACCGGCTTGTCGGCGAGATCGGCGTTCTCGCGTTTCTCGACCGCGGCATAGAACGCGTCGCAATCCATGTGCGCGATGGAGAGCGTGAAGAGCTCGTCATGGGCCGTGACGCGCGGACCCCGGCAGGCCGGGCAGCGCCGGCCGGCGTCGAAGGTTTCCATGCAGTCGCGGCAAAGGGCTGGCATGCGCGGGCGTCCGGGATGTTGTGGCGGCAGTTTAGACCCTCTGACCGCCGCCGGAAAGGCCGCCGGGGTCAGAGCCGCTGCGCGGCGGTCCATGCCTCCGGCGGGGATATTTCGGCCACTTGGACGGTGCGGGATCAGGGCAGTTCGGCGCGCACGGCCTCGGCGGCGGCGCGGGGGTCGGCGGCCTGCCAGATCGGGCGGCCCACGACGATATGGTCGGCCCCCGCGGCGATGGCCGCGGCCGGCGTCGCGATCCGTTTCTGGTCGCCCGCGGCCGCGCCGGCGGGGCGCACGCCCGGGGTGACGATCAGCTTGCCCGTGGCCTCGGGCAGGGCCCGAATGGCGGCGGCTTCCTGCGGCGAGGCAATCACCCCGTCGGCCCCGGCCGCGAGCGCGCGGCGCGCGCGCTCGGTCACCAGCTCGGCGATCTCGCCGGGCACGATCATCGCCGCATCGAGATCGGCGCGGTCGAGCGAGGTCAGGATCGTCACCGCCAGGATCCGCGTCGGCTTGTCGCCGCGGCCGGCCACCGCGGCGCGCACCACATGCGGGTCGCCATGAACGGTCAGGAAATCCAGCTCGTACGCTGCAAGGCCTCGCACCGCGGCCTCGACGGTGGCCGGGATGTCGAAGAGCTTCATGTCGAGGAATATGCGTTTGCCGTGTTCGGCCTTGAGCTCATGCGCCAGCGCGAGACCACCGCCCGTCAGCATGCCAAGCCCGATCTTGTAGAACGACACCGTGTCGCCCAGCCTCTGGGAGAGCTGCAGGCCCTCGAGCGCGTTCGGGACGTCGAGGGCGACGATCAGGCGGTCATCGGCGGCGGGCATGGGGATATCTCCTTTCAGGCGTCGGCGCTGTGTAGCGCCGGCGCCGCGCTGCGGCAAGTTGTGTCGCGCTCCGATGGCTTGTCATCCGACGGCCCGCTCCCCAAATACATGCCGAGGCTTGCATAAGCGCGTGCCGCATGTCGGGCGCCGGATACTCGCAAGCGCTTACGAGAGGAGTTGAGAACATGAACTTCGAGAAGTTCACGGAACGCGCGCGCGGATTCGTCCAGGCGGCCCAGACGATCGCCATGCGCGAGACCCACCAGCGCGTCATGCCCGAGCATTTGCTTAAGGCGCTGATGGATGACGAGGAAGGCCTCGCAAGCAACCTGATCCAGAAAGCCGGGGGCGACGCCAAGCTCGTCCGGGCGGCCAACGAGTCGGCGATCGCGAAGATTGCCAGGGTGAGCGGCGCCGGCGACCAGATCTACGTCGATACCCAGACCGCCCGCGTGCTCGACGAGGCCGAGAAGCTGGCCACCAAGGCCGGCGACAGCTTCGTCCCGGTGGAGCGTATCCTGACCGCGCTCGCCATCGTGCGATCCGAGGCCAAGAAGGCGCTCGAGGCCGGCAACGTGACGGCGCAGGGGCTGAACACGGCCATCAACGACCTGCGCAAGGGCCGGACCGCCGACAGCGCATCGGCCGAGGAAGGCTACGAGGCGCTGAAGAAATATGCCCGCGACCTGACCGAGGCCGCCGCGGACGGCAAGATCGACCCGATCATCGGCCGCGACGAGGAGATCCGGCGCGCCATGCAGGTGCTGAGCCGGCGCACGAAGAACAACCCGGTCCTGATCGGCGATCCCGGCGTCGGCAAGACCGCCATCGCCGAGGGCATGGCGCTGCGGATCGTCAATGGCGACGTGCCGGAAAGCCTGCGCAACAAGAAGCTTATGGCGCTCGACATGGGGGCGCTGATCGCAGGTGCGAAGTACCGCGGCGAATTCGAGGAGCGTCTGAAGGCGATCCTGAGCGAGATCACCGCCGCGTCCGGCGAGATCATTCTCTTCATCGACGAGATGCACACCCTGGTGGGCGCGGGCAAGGCGGACGGGGCGATGGATGCCTCGAACCTGCTCAAACCGGCGCTGGCGCGGGGCGAGCTGCACTGCATCGGTGCGACCACGCTCGACGAGTACCGCAAGCATGTCGAGAAGGACGCGGCGCTTGCGCGGCGTTTCCAGCCGGTCTTCATCGACGAGCCGACTGTCGACGACACCATCTCGATCCTGCGGGGCATCAAGGAGAAATACGAGCTGCACCACGGCGTGCGGATCTCGGACTCGGCGCTGGTGGCCGCCGCGCAGCTGTCGAACCGCTACATTACCGACCGCTTCCTGCCCGACAAGGCCATCGACCTTGTCGACGAGGCGGCGAGCCGCCTGCGCATGGAGGTCGACTCCAAGCCCGAGGAGCTTGACCAGCTCGACCGTCAGATCCTGCAGCTGCAGATCGAGGCCGAGGCGCTGAAGAAGGAGACCGACGCGGCCTCCGCCGACCGGCTCCAGAAACTCGAGAAGGAACTCGCCGACCTGCAGGAGCAGAGCGCCGAGATGACCGCCCAGTGGCAGGCCGAGCGCGACAAGCTGGCCTCTGCCCGCGCGTTGAAGGAGCAACTGGACCGGTCGCGGGCCGAGCTCGACCAGGCCAAGCGCGAGGGCAACCTGGCCCGTGCGGGCGAACTCAGCTACGGGATCATCCCCGATCTCGAGAAACGTCTGGCCGAGGCCGAGCAGCACCAGGACGAGGACGTCATGGTCGAGGAAGCCGTGCGTCCCGAGCAGATCGCCCAGGTCGTGGAGCGCTGGACCGGTGTTCCGACCTCGAAGATGCTGGAGGGCGAGCGCGAAAAGCTCTTGCGCATGGAAGAAGAACTGGGCCGCCGCGTGATCGGCCAGCGCCAGGCGGTGACGGCGGTCTCGAACGCCGTGCGCCGGGCGCGGGCCGGGCTGCAGGACCCGAACCGGCCGCTCGGCTCGTTCCTGTTCCTTGGACCCACCGGCGTCGGCAAGACCGAGCTGACCAAGACGCTCGCCGATTTCCTCTTCGACGACGAGAACGCGATGGTCCGCATCGACATGAGCGAGTTCATGGAGAAGCATTCGGTCGCGCGGCTGATCGGGGCGCCCCCGGGCTATGTCGGCTATGACGAGGGCGGCGTCCTGACCGAGGCCGTCCGCCGGCGGCCCTACCAGGTGGTGCTGTTCGACGAGGTCGAGAAGGCGCACCCGGACGTCTTCAACGTGCTGTTGCAGGTGCTCGACGACGGTCAGCTGACCGACGGGCAGGGGCGCAAGGTCGACTTCAAGCAAACGCTGATCGTGCTGACCTCGAACCTCGGCTCGCAGGCGCTAAGCCAGCTGCCGGAAGGCGCGGATGCCAGCCAGGCCAAGCGCGACGTCATGGATGCGGTGCGCGCCCATTTCCGCCCCGAATTCCTGAACCGGCTCGACGAGATGGTGGTGTTCGACCGGCTCACGCGCGACGACATGGACGGTATCGTGACGATCCAGTTGCGGCTGCTGGAAAAGCGGCTGGCGACCCGCGACATCTCGCTGGTGCTGGACGACACGGCGCGCAAGTGGCTCGCCGACGAGGGCTACGATCCCGTCTTCGGCGCCCGGCCGCTCAAGCGCGTGATCCAGAAGCATCTTCAGGATCCGCTGGCCGAGATGATCCTGGCCGGCGACGTCAAGGATGGCGACACCGTGCCGGTCAGCGCCCGCGAGGACGGGCTGATCGTCGGCGACCGCGTCTCGGACTCGCGTCGCGAGCCGCCGCAGGACGCGGTGGTGCACTGACGGGTCGGCGGCCCTGACAAGAAAAGCCCCGGCAGGCGTGGCCTGCCGGGGCTTCGTATTTCAGGCGGCGGCGGGACTTAGTCCGGCAGCAGCACCGTGTCGATGACGTGGATCACGCCGTTGGAGGCCATGATGTCGGCCTGGGTCACCGTGGCGTCGTCGACCATGACGCCGTCGGTGCCATCGACATGCACGGCCTGGCCCTGCACGGTGTCGACGCGCAGTTCCTGCCCGGCGAGCTGGTCCGAGGTCACCGCACCCGGCACCACGTGATAGGTCAGGATGCTGACGAGCTGGTCCTTGTTCTCGGGTTTCAACAGCGTTTCGACCGTGCCGTCGGGCAGCGCCTCGAAAGCGGCGTTGGTGGGTGCGAAGACGGTGAACGGACCATCGCCTTTCAGCGTGTCCACCAGCCCCGCCGCCGAGACGGCGGCGACGAGGGTGGAAAACTGGTCGTTCGACGCGGCGATGTCGACGATGTCCGGCTCGCTCGCCATCGGCGCGCAGGCAGACACCAGGCCGGCCGTGGCAACGGCTGCGGCGGTGGTCAGAAGAGTGCGGCGGTTCATGTCGGTTGGTCTCCAATCAATAAAAGGAAATCCGGGGCGGTGGGCCGCCCCGGATGCGCCGTGGAAATCAGCTGTCGCCCGGCAGGATCACGGCGTCGATGACGTGGATCACGCCATTGGACGCCTCGATGTCGGCGGTCACGACATTCGCGTTGTCGACGGTCACGCCGCCTTCGGTGCCGATGGTGACCTCGCTGCCTTCGACCGTCGCGGCCATCATGCCGTCGGACAGATCACCGGACATCACCTTGCCCGGCACCACGTGGTAGGTGAGGATCGCGGTCAGCTGATCCTTGTTCCCGGGCTCGAGCAGGCTCTCGACGGTGCCTTCGGGCAGCGCGGCGAAGGCGTCGTCGGTCGGGGCGAAGACGGTGAACGGACCCTCGCCTTTCAGCGTCTCGACGAGGCCGGCCGCCTGGACGGCCGCGACAAGCGTCTCGAAGCTTCCGGCCTCGACGGCCGTGTCAACGATGTCCTTGCCCATGTGGCCGTGACCGTCGGCGAAGGCCGGGGCGGTCATCGCGGTGGCTGCGGCGAGCGCGATAAAGGTTCTGCGGATCATGTATAGTCTCCCGTTTTTGGCAATGCATCATCGCATGCATCGGGGGAGACTACGGTCGTCGGGGGATGCTGGATGACCCGGTTTCTGTCACCCTTTCCCCTTGTCAGGGGAGGCCGTCGCGCTAAGCCCGGCCTTCCCGCGTTTTCAAATCACGGCTAAGTGACGCGACGTGATCTCACATGCCGATGGCGGCCGTCACGATCTCGTCGAGCATGTCCTCGACCTGCTGCATGGCCCCGTCGGGATAATCCTGGAAACCCACCACGGTCGTGCCCGGATCGTCCGCGCGTTCGTAAACGAAGATGGTGTAGGGGCAATAGCGGATATTGGCCGGGTCCGCCTCCATCGCGGCGCGCGAAACCGTCGCCGAGCAGAAGGCGAAGACATCGGCCGTGGTGTAGAGATCCTTGGTGCCGCCGACATCCTCTTTCGTGCGCGCGAGCATCTCGCCCACATGGCTGACATGGTCGATGACCAGTCCCTTGGCGAGAATTTCGCTTTCCACGGCGAAGATCACGTCGTCGACCGACGTATCGGTGCTGTAGGTGATCGCCTCCTGGCCGAGCGCGGGCGTTGCAATCAGACCGGCGGCGACGAGCGCGCATACGGTATGCCTCATATGGGGTTCCTCCCTCATGCGGAATCGGGCGGTGCTGCCCTGGTTACGATGATGCAGCCTAGCGGCCTGCGCGGCGTTTGCATTGATCCGGCTCAATTTCCGCGTCCCATGCGGCACCCCGCCCGGCCCGGTCGGCGGGAATGTGATGCGACCGTGTTTGGACCCCGTGCGCCGAAGCCTTAGTTTAGGACGCAGAGATCCGAGGAGAGATGCCATGCCCTATCGCTTCCGCACATCGCTGAAGTCGTCCGACGTGACCCCGAAATCCGCGTGGATGAACCGTCGCGCGTTGCTTGCCGGGGCCGGCGGGGCGGCGTTTGCGGGGGCCATCGGGCTGCCGGCGCGGGCCGAGCTGTCCTATGTGAAGAGCCCCTATTCCACGCAGGCCGAGCCGAACAGCCTCGAGGACATCACCAGCTACAACAATTTCTACGAGTTCGGCACCGGCAAGGACGACCCGGCGCGACATGCCCACCAGCTGACCACAGAGCCCTGGCCGGTCAAGATCGACGGCATGGTCGGCAAGCCCGGCACCTACGACATGGACGACATCCTCGGCGGCGTGACCCTCGAAGAGCGGATCTACCGCTTTCGCTGCGTCGAGGCCTGGTCGATGGTCATCCCCTGGATCGGCTTTCCGCTGGCCGACCTGCTGCGGCGGGTGGAGCCCGGTCCGGGTGCGAAATACGTCGCCTTCGAGACGCTCGTGCGTCCCGAGGAGATGCCGGGCCAGCGCCGGGCGATCCTCGACTGGCCGTATCGCGAAGGGCTGCGGCTCGACGAGGCGATGCACCCGCTGACGATACTCGCCACCGGGCTTTACGGCGATCCGATGCCGAAGCAGAACGGCGCGCCGATCCGGCTGGTCGTGCCGTGGAAATACGGCTTCAAGTCGATCAAGTCGATCGTGCGGATCACCCTGACCGACCGAGAACCGCCAACCACCTGGAACATGCAGAACCCCCGCGAATACGGCTTCTATTCGAACGTCAACCCCGAGGTCGACCACCCCCGCTGGAGCCAGGCGACGGAGCGGCGCATCGGCGGCGGACTGTTCTCCAGCCGACAGCCGACGCTGATGTTCAACGGCTACGGCGAAGAGGTCGCCGGGCTCTATGCCGGGATGGACCTGACGAAACACTACTGACCGAAGACGATGAGATGCATCACCCGACCCGGCAGAAGCGTGAAGGCGCCCGCCCCGATCAGCGCGGCGAAGAACAGCCAGAGCATCCCGTGACGGTGGGCGCGGATATTGCCACGCCGTGCGGCCAGCAGGGCCAGGGCCAGGCCCACCAGGGTTCCCACGGACAAGATGTGGATCGGGCTGAACGGGCCGATCACGCGAAGATCGTGGATCCAGAAACTCGTCAGGGCCACGCCGATCATCAAGCCGGACCATGCATAGCCGATAACGCAGTGACGTGGGCCGCCTTTGGACTGCGCCAGCTGCACGAGTCCGAGCCCGAGCGCCGCAAGGGCGGCGAGGGCATGGGCCATGACGACGGGACCCGACTCGATAAGCGGCACGATACTCACCGCGTGATCCTAGGCGCCCGGCCAAACCGGCTCAAGCCGTCACGGGAGGCGTGAACCCATGCGCTTCGCCGAACGCGTGACCACGCTTGGCCGCCGCCTGCCGCGCTGGCCGGTCTATGCCGCGGGGGCGTTGCCCGCCGC
>NZ_JBOCEG010000004.1:89355-99355 GCF_050586465.1 Rhodovulum sp. YNF3179
TAAGTTCGCGAGAAGGAGGCCCGGGTGCTGGGCAACCAGTGTCCGGGGGCACAAACCAGGGGGTGGCGACTGTTTACTAAAAACACAGGGCTCTGCGAAGTCGCAAGACGACGTATAGGGTCTGACGCCTGCCCGGTGCCGGAAGGTTAAAAGGAGGGGTGCAAGCTCCGAATTGAAGCCCCGGTAAACGGCGGCCGTAACTATAACGGTCCTAAGGTAGCGAAATTCCTTGTCGGGTAAGTTCCGACCTGCACGAATGGCGTAACGACTTCCCCGCTGTCTCCAACGTCGACTCAGCGAAATTGAATTGCCTGTCAAGATGCAGGCTTCCCGCGGTTAGACGGAAAGACCCCGTGCACCTTTACTACAGCTTCACACTGGCATCAGGCCAACGATGTGCAGGATAGGTGGTAGGCTTTGAAACAGGGGCGCCAGCTCCTGCGGAGCCATCCTTGAGATACCACTCTTCGTTCGCTTGATGTCTAACCGCGGTCCGTGAACCCGGATCCGGGACCCTGTGTGGCGGGTAGTTTGACTGGGGCGGTCGCCTCCCAAAGAGTAACGGAGGCGCGCGAAGGTTGGCTCAGAGCGGTCGGAAATCGCTCGTTGAGTGCAATGGCAGAAGCCAGCCTGACTGCGAGACTGACAAGTCGAGCAGAGTCGAAAGACGGCCATAGTGATCCGGTGGTCCCGCGTGGAAGGGCCATCGCTCAACGGATAAAAGGTACGCCGGGGATAACAGGCTGATACTGCCCAAGAGTCCATATCGACGGCAGTGTTTGGCACCTCGATGTCGGCTCATCTCATCCTGGGGCTGGAGCAGGTCCCAAGGGTACGGCTGTTCGCCGTTTAAAGAGGTACGTGAGCTGGGTTTAGAACGTCGTGAGACAGTTCGGTCCCTATCTGCCGTGGGTGTAGGAGACTTGAGAGGAGCTGCCCCTAGTACGAGAGGACCGGGGTGGACGATCCACTGGTGGACCTGTTGTGGCGCCAGCCGCAGTGCAGGGTAGCTATGATCGGAAAGGATAACCGCTGAAGGCATCTAAGCGGGAAGCCCCCCTCGAAACAAGGTCTCCCTTGAGGGCCGTGGAAGACCACCACGTCGATAGGCCGGAGATGTAAGCGCAGCAATGCGTTCAGTTGACCGGTACTAATGGCCCGATAGGCTTGATTTGATCCAGTAGAAGCAAGGCTTGCTTCAAAAACTCAAAAGCAAACAAAAGACATGGAAAGCGTCTCGTCCCTGTTCCTTCCTCGGTTTGGTGGTCATAGCGCGAGCAAAACACCCGATCCCATCCCGAACTCGGTCGTTAAGTGCCGTAGCGCCGATGGTACTGCGTCTCAAGACGTGGGAGAGTAGGTCACCGCCAAACCTAGAAAGGAACAGAAATTCTCTCTAAACGATGCCAAAACCAAAACAAATGGCGCGGGGTGGAGCAGTCCGGTAGCTCGTCAGGCTCATAACCTGAAGGTCAGAGGTTCAAATCCTCTCCCCGCAACCAACTCGAGCGAACACGCATTTGCATCGAAGCCCGCCCCCTCGGCGGGCTTCGCTCGTTTGAGCATCTCAACAAGATCCCCGCGGATATCCAAAAGGTGCGCGCCTATATCCCCGTCCCAGGTGACGACCACCTCGTCGCGGGCAACGCGCTTGTTTGCGCCCGTGCCGCCCCCCATATTCCGTGCTGTCACTGCGGAGGGAAACGCGATGGCGGGATATATGCGTACGGCCGTTCTGATGGCGGCCATGACCGCGCTTTTCATGGGCGTGGGATGGATGCTCGGCGGCGGGGCGGGCGCCGTGATCGCGCTGGTCGTGGCTGCCGCGATGAACCTCGTGACCTGGTGGAATTCCGACCGGATGGTCCTGCGCATGCACGGCGCGCGCCGGGCCGAAGGGGGCGGGGCCGAGGCCTTGCGCCGCCTGGTGGCGGATCTGGCCGCGGATGCCGGCATGCCGGCGCCGGCGGTCTACCTGATCGATAGCGACCAGCCGAACGCCTTTGCCACCGGGCGCAGCCCCGACCGTGCGGCGGTGGCCGTCACCTCGGGCCTGCTGCGCCATCTCGACCGCGAGGAGATCGCGGCCGTCGTGGCGCATGAGCTTGCCCATATCCGCAATCGCGACACGCTCGTGATGACGATCACCGCAAGTTTCGCGGGCGCGATCAGCATGTTGGCGAATTTCGCGCTGTTCTTCGGCGGGCGGCGCGACAGTCCGCTGGGGCTTGTCGGCGTCATCGCCATGATGATCCTGGCGCCCCTCGCCGCCGGTCTCGTGCAGATGGCGATCAGCCGCGCACGGGAATACGAGGCCGACCGGGTGGGTGCGGAGATCTGCGGCAATCCGCTCTGGCTCGCCGCGGCGCTGCAGCGGATACAGGGGCTTGCGCTTCGGATCGACAACAACAGCGCCGAACGCAATCCGGGTTCGGCGCACATGTTCATCATCAACCCGCTCCACGCGCATCGCTACGACACGCTGTTCTCGACCCATCCGCGCACCGAGGGCAGGGTCGCGGCCCTGCACGAGATGGCGCGTGCCGCGCAAGGTTCCGCCGCCGGTCCCTGGGCCTAGGCACCCCGGCCGCGGGCACTGGAGCGCGACGTGAGTTTCGGCAGCAGGAGCGGCGTCAGGTACATCGGGATCTGGTAGCAGCCGACGAACACCATGAGGGGCGCGGCCGTCTCGGCCGGGACCGCGGCCAGGAACAGCGCGAGGTTCCGGTTGCCCGCGGCGATGGTGACCGCGAGCGCCTCGGGCCGCGGGATCGCGGCGCGGGCCGCATGCCAGGCGCCGAGCGTCTGCACGAGGTAGAGCCCGGCCGCCACGGCGAAGGCCAGCAGCAGGCGGCCCGGCGCCTCCGTGGCCGCGGGTCCGACCGCGGACATCAGGCCGATCACGACGATCGCCATGGCGAGGGCCATGATGCCGTCCAGGGACGGGCGGGCCTCGGGGCGCCTGAGCGCCGGGAAGCGCGCGCGCAGCGCCACGGCGATGCCGGCCGCCAGGGCGACGATGGCGAGCAGGCGCAACGCGCCCGCGGCAACGGCCCAGGGATCGGGGAAGACCGGGAGCAGCGCGAAGACCGGCGCGGCGGTGAGCGGCAAGAGCGCCGTGCCGAGTGTCAGCTGGCGGAGCGCCGCGCCGGCATCGGCCCCGGACATTACCGCAAGACCCGGCGTGCCGGTGATCGGCGCGGCCGCGAGCGCGAGCACGGCCCCCGTCGCGAGCGGCGCGGACAGAAGCCCCGCCGCCCAGAGAGCCGCGCCGACCGAAAGCGGAAGGGCGCATTGCAGCACAAGTGCCACGGCAAGCGCGCGCGGTGCGTCCGCCCGGCCGGGCAGCGCCGCGCGCGGCCCCTCGCGCAGGGCCGCGATACAGAGCATGACGGCGAGAAACGGCACGATTGCCGGGGCCATCCACGCGGCCAGGTCCGGCAGCAGGATACCGGCGGCAAGCCCCCCGATCAGCAGCCACCGTCCCTGTGCCGCCATGCGCGCGAGCAGGCTCACAGCGTCGTCGCCGCCCGCGCGGCGTGGTCGTAACTGCCCGAGATCGCCCGGAGCAGCGCGGCCAGGCGGGACATCTCCTCGGGGGAGAAACCGGTTTCGCGCGCAAGCTCGACCAGCAGCGCCTCGCGCACCTCGGCGTAGCGGGTGCAGAGCGCGGCGCCTTTGCCCGTGATCTCGACGGTCTTTTCCTTTCCCTTGCGCGCGGTGGTGACGAGCTTGCGCTCGGCCAGCTTGCGCACCGCGTAACTGACCAGGTGCGCGTCCTCGATATGCAGCACCAGCCGGATATCGGCGAGTGTCTTGGCGCGGTCCCGGTGATTCACCAGGTGCAGGATCAGCACCTCCAGCGGCGCCATGCCCGGCGCGCCGGCGGCGTCCATGCAGCGGGTGATCCAGCGCTGAAAGGCGTGGTTGGCCATGGTGAGCGCGTATTCGACCTCCGACAGCTCGGGCAGGCCCGAGGCGGCCAGATGCGCCGAGCTCACGACCGGCCCGACGCGGCGGGGGCGCCGTGCATCCGTCATCGCGACAGCATCGTCCCGGGCAGCCAGAGCGCGATCTCGGGGAAGAGCGACAGGATCGCCACCGCCAGGACAAGCAGCAAGAAGAAGGGCGCGGCGTAGCGCGCGACGGCGAAGATGTCGCGCCCCGTGATCGTCTGGATCACGAAAAGGTTGAAGCCCACCGGTGGCGTGATCTGGCTCATCTCCACGACGAGGACCAGGAAGATGCCGAACCAGATCGGGTCGATGCCGGCGGCCACCACCATCGGCAGGATGATCGACACGGTCAGCACCACGATGGAGATCCCGTCGAGAAACATGCCCATGACGATGAAGAACACCGTCAGCATTGCCAGCAGCGCGTAGGGCGAGAGACCCATCTCGCCGATCGCGCGGGCGAGCTCGCGCGGGATACCGGTATAGCCCATGGCGACCGTCAGGAAGGATGCGCCGGCCAGGATAAAGGCGATCATGCAGGTGGTGATGGTCGCCGCGCGCAGCGAATCGAACAGCCCGGCCCAGGACAGCGCGCCCGTCGCGGCCGCCAGGATCAGGGCGCCGGTCACGCCGATCACGGCCGCCTCGGTCGGGCTGGCGATGCCGAGATAGATCGACCCGATCACCGCCACGATCAGCCCCACCACCGGCAAGAGCCGCGCGGCCGCGCCAAGCGCCTCGCGCCGGTCGACCGGCGGTTCGGCCGCCGGCATGAGGCTGCGGTTCAGCGTCGACCAGAGCATGATGTAGCCCGCGAAGAGCCCGGCCAGCATCAGGCCCGGCAGGACGCCCGCCAGGAACAGACGCGCGATGGATTGTTCCGTCGCCGCGCCGTAGACGATCAGGATGATCGAGGGAGGGATCAGGAAGCCGAAGGTGCCCGACCCCGCCAGCGTCCCGATCGCCATGCGGTCGTCATAGCCGCGCGCCTTGAGTTCCGGCAGCGACATGCGCCCGATCGTGGCCGTGGTGGCGGCGGACGATCCCGACACGGCGGCGAAGAGCGCGCAGCCCAGCACGTTGACGTGCAGCAGACGACCGGGCAGCCGCGCGGTGAAAGGCGCCAGCCCCGAGAACATGTCCGAGGAGAGGCGCGACCGGACGAGGATCTCGCCCATCCAGATGAACATGGGTAGCGCCGTCAGGTCCCAGACGCTGAGGCCGCCCCAGACCTTGGTCGCGAAGACGAGCGAGGCGGGCGCGGGCGCGGCGGCGAGCATGGCCACCAGCCCGACGGCGATCAGCGCGAAGCCGACCCAGAGCCCGGCGGCAAGCGCGCCGAACAGCACCACGATCAGAAGGGGCGCAAGCGTTGCGATCTCCATCAGTCCTGCTCCTCGGTGCGGGTTTCGGCGGCCTGGTGGCCGGGCTGCCCGCCGCGTGCGAGCGTGACCATGGTGTCGATGAGGGCAATGCAGAAGAGCGCGAGCCCCGCCGTCATCACCCCTTGCGGAATGGCCAGCGGGATCGGGATGACCCCGTAACTCACCGAGCCGAACTTCAGGCTGTCCATCGCCTGAAGGCCGCTGGACCAGGTGGCGAACCCCGCGAGCGCCGCGGCGGCGGCGGCGACCACGACCCCGAGCCATCGCGCGGCCGTTTCGGGCAGGTTCTGGATCAGGAGTTTCACCCGCACGTGACTGCCCGCCTGCAATGTCCCCGCCAGTCCGAGGAACACCGCGCCGGTGAAGAGGAAGGCGCCGAACTCGGCGAGCGAGGGGATGGTCAGCCCGGGCGGCGGCAGCTCCACCAGCCGCGCCGCGCGGTCGGTCAGCCGGCCCAGGATCTGCAGCAGGACCAGGACGGCGATCAGGGCGAAGGTGACGGCGGCCAGCCAAAGCCCGGCGTCATAGAGTCGGTCGAGCATCCGGCGCATGGCGGACCTCCGGCGTCAGGGGCGGGACGGGGCGGGGCCCGCAGGCCCCGCCGGGTCGGTCACATGCTGGACTGGTAGGCCTCGATGACCTGCTGGCCCTCGGCGCCGGCCTCCTCGAGCCATTCCTGCGTCATGGTCTCGCCGATCTCGGCCAGCTGGCCCGACAGCGTTTCGGACGGATCCGAGATGGTCATGCCGTTCTCTTCCAGCGTCGCCATCTTCTCGGCGGTTTCCTTGGCCGACATGTCCCAGCCGCGGGTTTCCGCCTCGGCCGCGGCCGACAGGATCGCCTCTTGCTGGGCCTCGGGCAGGCTCTCGAACATGCCGGTGTTCACGATGACCATGTTCTTGGGCAGCCAGGCCTGCGTGTCGGTGTAATGGGAGGTGAAGTCCCAGGCCTGCGACGAGACGCCGGTCGAGGGCGAGGTGATCATCGCGGCGACCCGCCCGGTGGCGAAGGCGGTCGGAATGTCGCCGGTCTCGATCTGGGTCGGAACCGCCCCCATCAACTGCGCCAGGCGCTCGGTCGCGGCGTTATAGGCACGGAACGACGCGCCCTCCAGATCCTCGGTCGAGTCGATCGGATCCTGCGTGTAGATGCTCTGGCCCGGCCACGGCACCGCGAAGAGCAGCGTCAGGCCCTGGGCGGCAAGCTTTTCCTCGACCAGCGGTCGCGAAGCCTCCCACAGGGCGCGGCCCTCCTCGTAGCTGGAGGCCAGGAAGGGAATCGAGTCGACCGCGAAGACCGGATCCTCGTTCGCCAGGCGGGACATCAGCACCTCGCCGATGGGCGCCAGGCCGCGGCGCACGGAATCCTTGATCTCGGGATGCGCGTAGAGCGACCCGGCCGAGTGCACGGTGATCTCCAGCCCGCCATCGGTCGCGGCGGCCACGTCCTCGGCGAATTGCTGGATGTTCTGGGTGTGGAACACGCTGTCGCCATAGGGCGTGGGCATGTCCCAGTTCGCGGCGGCGGCGGGCAGCGCAAGCGCGGCGGCCGCGAGGGCGCCGGGCAGGCTGCGGAATAGGCTGATGGTCATTGCTTTGTTCCCTGTCGTCTGTCGGGCGGCGTCTTGACGGTCCCGGACCCGCCGCCCTTGGCCCGGTTGCGGAAAGCTTGACCAGACGCTGACAATTTGTCAACGATTTGTCGGCGAATGCTGTGGAAGGGGTGGAACATGGGCGACGGCACGACGGGACGCTGGGATTTCTGGGTCGACCGGGGCGGGACGTTCACCGACGTGATCGGGCGCGATCCTGCCGGCGGCCTGTCGGCACTGAAGCTGTTGTCCGAGAACCCCGGCGCCTATGACGACGCGGCCATCGAGGGCATCCGCCGTTTCCTCGACGTTCCGCCCGGCGCGATCCCGCCCGAACGGATCGGCACGGTGCGGATGGGGACCACGGTGGCCACCAATGCACTGCTGGAGCGCAAGGGCGACCGCACATTGCTGCTGATCACCCGGGGATTCCGGGACGCGTTGCGAATCGGCTACCAGGATCGTCCCGACATCTTCGCCAAGGAAATCGTTCTGCCCGAGATGCTTTATGACCGGGTCGTCGAGGTGGACGAAAGGCTGCGGGTCGACGGCACGGTGGAACGCGCGCTCGATCTCGACGCGGCCCGGGCCGAGCTGGACCGCGCGAAGGCCGACGGGATCGACGCGGTCGCGATCGTGCTGATGCACGCCTGGACCGCGCCCGAACACGAGCAACACCTGGCGGAGGCCGCGCGCGCGGCCGGCTTCGGGCAGGTCTCGGTCAGCCACGATGTCTCGCCGCTGATCAAGCTGGTCGGGCGTGGCGATACCACGGTGGTCGACGCCTACCTGACCCCGATCCTGTCGCGTTACGTCGAGACGGTCGCGGATGCGCTGGGGGCCACGCCCCCCGACCGGCCGGGGCCGACGCTGCAGTTCATGATGTCGTCGGGCGGGCTGACGGCGGCCGACCGCTTCAAGGGGCGCGACGCGATCCTGTCGGGGCCGGCGGGCGGCGTGGTGGGCATGGCCCGGACCGGCCAGATCGCCGGCGAGGATCGCGTGATCGGCTTCGACATGGGCGGCACCTCCACCGATGTGGCCCATTTCGACGGCAGTTTCGAACGCGCCTTCGAGACCCAGGTCGCGGGCGTGCGCATGCGTGCGCCCATGCTCCGCGTGCACACCGTCGCCGCCGGCGGCGGCTCGATCCTGCATGCCGATCCGGGGCGCTTCCGCGTGGGGCCGGACAGCGCCGGGGCCGATCCCGGCCCGGCCTGTTACCGCCGCGGCGGCCCGCTGACGGTGACCGACGCCAACGTGATGCTCGGCAAGCTCAACCCGGATTATTTCCCGGCGATCTTCGGCCCGGACCAGGACCAGCCCCTCGATCGGGATGCCGTGGCCGCGGAGTTCGGCGTGATCGCCGAGGCCGAAGGCAAGACCCCCGAGCAGGTCGCCGAGGGCTTCCTGCGTATCGCCGTCGAGAACATGGCCAACGCCATCAAGAAGATCAGCGTCCAGCGCGGCTACGACGTGACACGCTACCTGCTCAACGCCTTCGGCGGCGCGGGCGGGCAACATGCGTGCCTCGTGGCCGATGCGCTCGGCATGACCAAGGTGCTGGTTCACCCGCTGTCGGGGCTGCTGTCGGCCTACGGTATCGGGCTCGCCCGGGTGACAGAGGCGCGCCAGAGCGGGCTCGAGACGGAACTCGGCGCGGACGGCGCGCCCGAGGTCGAGGCGGCGCTCGACGGCCTGTCCGGCGACGTGCGCGCCGAATTGGCGGCGCAGGGCGTGCCGGGGGACGCCGTGACGCTGATTCCACGGCTGCATCTGCGCTATGCCGGGACCGACACCGCGCTGCCCGTCGCCTGGACGGGGGATGTGGCTGCCGCGCGCGCGGCCTTCGAAGCGGCCCACGAGGCCGAGTTCGGCTTCACCGACCCGGACGCCAAGCTGGTCGTCGAGGCCGCCGAAATCGAGGGGCAGGCCGCGGAGGCCGCCGCCGACCCGGAGACGCGCGCCGATCTCGCGGACGGCGCGGCCGAGGCGGATGCCGAGGTGCCGATCTTCTCCGGCGGAGAGACCCACCAGGCCCAGGTCGTGCGCCGCGCGGCACTGGTGCCCGGCCGCCACGTCACGGGCCCGGCGCTGATCATCGAGCCCAATCAGACCATCGTGGTCGAGCCGGGCTGGCGGGCCGAGGTCACCGCCCGGGATCACGTGCTGATGACCCGCGTCGAGGCCGCGCAGCGCGCGGACGCCGTCGGCACGGAGGCCGACCCGGTGCTGCTGGAAGTGTTCAACAATCTCTTCATGAACATCGCCGAGCAGATGGGCGTGGCGCTGCAGAAGACCGCGCGATCGGTCAATATCAAGGAGCGGCTCGACTTCTCTTGCGCGGTCTTCGACGCCGAGGGCGCGCTGGTGGCCAACGCCCCGCACATGCCGGTGCATCTCGGGTCGATGGATCGCTCGGTCGAGACGGTGATCCGGCTGAACGCGGGCAAGGTGCGCCCCGGCGACGTCTTCGCGCTCAACGCGCCCTATAACGGCGGCACCCACCTGCCGGACATCACCGTGGTCACCCCGGTCTTCGACGATGCGGGGGACGATATCCTCTTCTGGGTCGCCTCGCGCGGTCACCACGCGGATGTGGGCGGCGTGGCGCCCGGCTCGATGACGCCGCTCGCCACCACTGTGGACGAGGAAGGCGTGCTGATCGACAATTTCAAGCTGGTCGAGGCCGGGCGCTTCCGCGAGGCAGAGATCCGGGATCTCCTGACCGATCATGCCTACCCCGCCCGCGATCCGGGCCAGAACATCGCCGACCTGAAGGCCCAGGTGGCGGCCAATGCCCGCGGCGCGGCCGAGCTGCGCGCGATGATCGGGCAATTCGGGCTCGCGGTGGTGCAGGCCTACATGGCGCATGTGCAGGACAACGCCGCCGCCGAGGTCGCCCGCGTGATCGGGCGGCTCTCGGACGGAGAATACGAATACGCCACCGATACCGGACAGGTGATCAAGGTCAGGATCACCGTGGATCGCGATACCGGGACGGCCACCGTCGACTTCACCGGCACCTCCGCGGCACAGGCCAACAACTTCAACGCGCCCGAGCCCGT